>CASQXY010000001.1 GCA_949432885.1 uncultured bacterium
GCAAAGCCCGATAAGCACGGAGAATATTTGATTAAGCACTGAAACGTTCTATTTGCAGATTCAAAATTTGAAAATATGAAATCCGCTTTTAAATAAAGCGGATTTTCACTATAATACGAATGATTATTGACTGCAAATTTTTATTGAGTCGTTATTGAGGATAATTGTTATATCGTTTTGTTCAGTTTTGAAACAATATCTTGGAAAAACGGCGGCAACGGACACTCGAAACGCATTTCTTCGCCGGTGTGCGGATGTCTGAGTATAAGCTCTGCGGCATGAAGAAGCTGACCCTTGGAATACAGTGAAACGGAACCGCCATACGTCGAATCGCCCACAATCGGATGATGAAGACAGGCGGAATGCACTCTTATTTGGTGTGTGCGACCAGTTTCCAGCTCAAAGCGGACGAGCGTATATCTGCCGTATCTTTCAAGCACTCTGAAATGCGTAACCGCTTTTCGCCCGTCCTTGTCGACAGCCATTTTCTTTCTATCCTTTTTACTGCGAGCGATAGGCAAATCGACAGTGCCGTCGTCCTCTTTGAAATTGCCGTCGCAAAGCCCCAAATATATCCTCCTCGCGGTCTTTTTCTCTATCTGCGAAGCCAAACTTTTGTGCGCCTCGTCGTTTTTTGCCACGACGATAAGCCCCGAAGTATCCTTGTCCAACCTATGCACGATTCCGGGGCGGATTATGCCGTTTATGGAGCTTAAACTGTCAAGATTGAAAAGCAAAGCGTTCACAAGCGTATCGTTTTTACGATAGGAAGCCGCCTGATGAACCACCATACCCTGCGGCTTGTTGATTACTGCGAAATACTCGTCCTGATAGACTATATCGAGCGGAATATCTTCCGCTTTGACATCCAGCTCGCGCGGCTCTGGCGGTGTAAATTCCACAACGTCGCCCATACGCAGTTCATAACCGCTTTTCAGGCGCGCGACTCCGTTGACGTACGCGTTGCCTTCTTCTATGGCATTCTTCGCGCAAGAGCGGGATATTGCAAACTTTTCGGCTATAAAAACGTCGAGTCTGATTTTGTCGTCCATACAGGGATATTTCATTTATTCGCTTCCCCGCCGCAATCCGAGTCGGCGGTTTTATCTTGCGTATTCTCGTTGCCGGCCGACCGGTCTTCCGACTCCTCGCTTATCGTAAAGGACGAAGAATACGCGTATTCGGCGGAATTTTCATTGCCTATACAGCCCTCTTTATCAGTCTCGCCGACTTCGCCGCCATTGTCCGACGATTGGACAAATGTATAATCGTTTTCCGATTTCAACATTGGATTTAGGTTTACGGGCGCTTCGAGAGGGTCTTGCATAGTCGCTTGCTCTGCGGAAGCCTGCTGTTCATCGAATTCCTTCTTATTCTTTTTCCCTTCCTTAAACATAATGACGATAAGCACGACGATAAGCATTCCCGTGCCCACCGTGACGAAGATATCCGCAACGTTGAATATGGCAAATTCTTCCCAAAAAGCGAATTGAATAAAGTCGCGCACATAGCCGGGGTTTATTCTGTCCGCGAGGTTGCCAATCCCTCCGCCGACAATAAACAGCAGCGACACGCGAAGCCACTCCGATTCCTTCTGCGCCGCCGCAAGAAAACAGGAAACCACAACGAGCACTATCGCCGTGACGACTGTGAGCGCCGTCGTATTCCCCGCAAAAATGCCGAAACCCGCGCCCGTATTCACCGTAAAGGTAATGTCGATAAAGCCCTTTATGAGAGTATGAGACTGACCGATTGACATCGTCTTTTCTATATGCGCTTTCGTAAGCAAATCCACAAGGAGAATAACGCCTATGACAGCTAGTTCTATGAGCATCACCCACCAGCGTTTTTTCAGAATTTCCTTGACGTCGCGTTTTGTAATCTTAAATCTGCCCATATCTTATCTCCTGCCAAGCTGAGGCGGAATTGTGATAGTAACACCGGCAGGCGCAAAAAGAAAGATGTTTTTGGTTATGCGCTGTATACTTCCGCCCAACGCATAAACCGCCCCGCTCATAAAATCCAGTATCCTGTACACGGACGCTTGATTTACCGTGGAAAAATCCACAATGACCTGCTCGCGCAGTTTGAGATGGTCAATCAAAAGCTGAACGTCCTCGTATGTTTTGGGCGAATTGATGACAACGCCGCTTCCGCCTGTATAAGCGCTTGCGCCGCCCGAGTAAGAGCTGTACGCCCCTGCCTGTCTCTGCTCGTCGGAACGCGCGGAGCGTCCCGCGTCCTGCGGATTTCTGCCGAAAAGCCTGCCTATACGACTGCCGTCCCTGATGCCAGAATCGGATTGCATTCTGTAATTTCTTTCATCCATAGCTCACCTGTATGCGATATTGTTCTGAATATATTCAACGTCTCTGCCCGAACAGAAAACTTCCGAGCCTCAACATATTTGCGCCGTGTTCAAGCGCGATTTTGTAATCTCCCGACATCCCTGCGGAAAGGTATTTTATATCCACTCTTTCCCCGTTTAAGGTCTTTGCGCTTTCATATACCCCGTATAGCCGTTTGTAAAGCGTATGCAACAGCTTCTCGTCGTCGGTTTTGGGCAGAACGGACATAATGCCTAGCACCTCTATATGCGAAAAATCCCGCAAGCTCTCGATAAAGTAGCTTACGTCCTCCGCCGCTATGCCGCCCTTGGACTCCTCTCCGCCCATATTGACCTCGACAAGACAGCCCTGCACCTTTTTGCGTTTTGCGGCTTGCTTATCTATCTCGGCGGCAAGCTCCCTTCTGTCAAGCGAGTGTATGAGCTCCGCCTTGTCGATAATATACTTAACCTTGTTCGTCTGCAAACGTCCGATAAAATGCCAAGCGAATTTTTCGTCGTACTTTTCAATAAACTCCTGAACTCTGTTTTCCCCGAGCACGAAATCGGGTGCGGACTTCATAAGCTCCGCAACCGTATCACGGGTTTGAGTTTTGCAAGCCGCGACAATGGTTATGTCCCGTCCGCACGCCCGCACTTCCTCGCGTAAACTTCGCATGTTGCCGTACAGAATCATCTTATTTGACGTTATACTCCCCCGTGAAAGTATCGAAAACCAGCTTATGCGCTTTGCCGTCCTCCGCGTAAGATATCGCTATCTTATCTGAACTTATGTACTCCGCTTTCATCACCTTTCCTTTGAACGGTTTGTAGCTTTCAAGAAGAACGGCAAGCTGATTTTCGTCATATTCCCCAATATCGTCACTCACAAAAAGCACCGAACCGAAAATATGGTTGATTTTCGCCAGCAAACTCTTCTGAGTATCGTTATACTTCGCGGTTTTTACGCCGCCGTTGCGCAGGAAAAATACGTCGGGGTCGTTGGCAAATATTCTGCCGTTAAGATGACGGCGGAATACCGCGTTGTTCATCGCGTTCCTCGTAGAAATAACCTCTTGGTTGGTTATTTTCACATAGTACTTGTCCTTAAAGCTGTTCTCCGCGTCGCAGCCTATGCGGCAGGCATCGACGACTCCGAACGCAGGTCCGAGCGGAACTCCGCATCCGAGTATGATTTTGTCTCCGCAGCACTCGCGCAAAAAATCCATAGCCTCGCACATAAGCGTGCCGCGCGACTTTCCCGCGCGGGGCAATATTGCCGTGCTGTAAAGGAAATCCAACTTGACCATATCGAAGCCCCATTCGTTAAACACTCTGTCGAACAGCGCTTTTACATATTCTCTGACCTCTGTTTTGAGATAATCCATCGCATAGAAGCCGCCCCAAGCCATACCGCTGATAAGCATCTTTCCGTTTTTTCCGCGGATAAACCAATCGGGATGTTCCTTTACGATTTTCGCCTTGAACTGAGCCGCGAACGGAGCGAGCCAAAGCCCCGCTTTCAGTCCCTGTTCGTGTATTTTCTCAACTATTGGGGCAAGTCCGTTGGGGAATTTGTTAACGTCTATGTCCCAATCGCCGACCATAGTCTCGAAGCCGTCGTCGATTTGGAATATATTTGCGGCTTCGCCCGCTCTTTTCAGACCTCTCAAATCGCGCAGGATAACCGCTTCGTTGATGTTCTGATAATAATTATACCACGAGGTATACCCTGCAAAGTGCTCCACTCTTCCCGTATGCTTGCGCGGATAAGCCTCGAAATACGCGTCGAAAACTTCATCGTAAGTGCCCTGCGCTCTCATAAGGTCGAACAACTCGTATTCACCGTCCGCCTGCGCGCCTTCGAGCTCTTTGACAACGGCGAAAACGTTTTCCTTCATATCTGCGTAAAAGAGCGTATATCCCGTCCTTTCGTTCAACGAACCGAGCAACTCCACTTTCTCACCGCTGCGTATATAACAATACGTGACGGAATGAAACAAATCCTTGCCGAATTGCGCGAAATCAAAATCGCCCGACGCAACCGCAAAAGGCTTTGCAAACGGCAGTTTCGCAAGCGGATGCAAACCCCTTTGTTCGTCTCCGCGCTTATATTCGCGCGAGGTAGTCCAAGACTGAAATCCGTTGGCATAAAATCTGTCGTTGTTCTCAAAATACCTGTCGTAAATTAATTCGGCAAGTTTAAGTTCCACGGGCTGCTCGCTAATAAGCAAAATTTTCACTCTGTCGTCGGATATGCGTCCGACAAGCGAAAACTTCTCGCACTGATAGCCGTCTATGCTTTCCCCGTCGACGGTTTCTATACAGGGTTTTCCGCCGCGGATATATGTGATTTTCAAAGTAAAATCTTTAAGATTCATATGTTTATCCCTCATGACGTCTATAAAGATATTTAATTATACACCAATATCGCAAGATTGTAAATAGCATAGCGGAAAATAAAGCGTACGAACGATATATGTTTGCAACATATTCCAAACCGCTCTGAACGGTTTTTAAAGTCGCCGAAAAGATAAATAAAAAAAGCGGCATAAACCGCTTTTCATAAATTAACTGTATATTTTGCTTTCTCAATCGGGCAAATCCAGCTTGGACACGGAAACCTCGTAAGCCGTGCGCTCTTCGATTACACCGTCGTCAAGCTGTTTCTGATATATTCGAGACTGTATACGCCCTATGATATGCACTCTGTCGCCCACCTCGAACGTTCCCGCATATCTTGCGTTTCTTCCCCAAGCTATTGCCGGTATGTAATCAGACTTGTTATATGCGCGGTTGACGGCAATGAGCATGTCGGATATCTCGCGCTTGAAAGGCGTCGTCCTATACACGGGCGCTTTGCAAACGAATCCGTCTATTTCTATTGTGTTGGGCTCGTCCTCGTCGGGAGCCGCGATTTCGCGTACAAACACGCGCAACACGAGCTTACTCCTATTATCCACCAGCTTATTGTAGCTTCTGAATTGCCCGATTACGCCGATTAGATTGCCGCTTTTGAAGCTATCGTCTTCCATCAGCCGCTCCGATACCGTCAGCGGAATCAAGTCCTCCTGTCCCGACAATCTTTTGACGGATATAGTAAGGTCATAAAATCCCTCGCCCATTATTTCGTGCGAGAATTCAGGCTCGCTCGCTATTCTGCCCGTCAAGCATACTTTGTTGTTTTGCATTTGTTCAAAACTCATATTTCCTCCGCAAATCCTAGGTCGTCCGACCGCCGTTTTGTATTTTGTTTTCTATCTCGTTATGTGCTGTATCCCGTTGTTGTCCACGGTATACCCTCCCGTAGCCACAAGCTCGCTGAGTCCTACGAATCTGAATCCCGCGTCTTTAAGCGCCGCGAGCACAAGAGGCAGAGCGTCAAGCACATGGTCGCTGTTGTTGTGGAAAAGAACTATATCTCCGCTCTTCGCCTTTGGTACGACTCTGTCGTATATTTCCTTTGCGCTCAGTCCCTTCCAGTCCAGACTGTCTATCGACCACTGCACTCCGACCATATCCATCTCTTCGAGCGCGGTCATAAGCCTGTCGCTGTAATCTCCGAACGGGGCTCTGAAATATTTGGGACTGATTCCCGTAAGCTCGCACACCCTGTCGTTGACGTATTCTATTTCGGAGCGCATTTCGCCGTCGTTCAGCTTTGGCATATTCAGATGATTGCGCGAGTGGTTTCCTATGTCGAAGCCCGCTTTGGCTATGGCTTTCGTCTCCTCCTCGAACTTATCAATCCAGAAGCCCACAAGGAAGAAAGTGCCCTTTGCCTCATACTTGTTCATAATATCGATTATGCCCTGAGTCTTATCCGCTCCCCATGCCGCGTCGAAAGTAAGCGCAATGACCTTATCTTCGCTTCCCGTATCCACGCCGTAGACGGGAATTTTACGCGAGCTCTTTCCGAAAAATACGCTCGCCGTCGAGCTTACGCCCAGCGCGCAGGCGAGTATTATACCCGCGATTGCCACTGCCAAAACGGTTACCAAATTTTTCCTACCGATTGTTATAAACACAAGTTCACCTCGATTATATATTCGTAATGCATACGATTTTGATAAGATTATGTCGCGCTTTGTCGAATCTCGTCTATTGTTCAAATTTTATTCGCCGCCGTTTCATTTAGTACGAAATCCTTAAAAATGCTTTTCATTGACTTTATAACTTTATAGCGATATAATATCGAATATGCATAAGTTGGACTCACAGAAGCATAGTGCCGCGAGACGCGCGCTCATATACATTCCGTTCGCACTCCTTATACTGCTCATGACGGCGTTTTTCGGAGGAGGTTTGCTTTTTCTTTTCTATGCGTTCGTAAGCGCGGCGGCGTTCAAATCTGCAATGATATTTATGATTGTGGCCGGAGCAGCGCTCATTCTTGCGGGAGCGGGACTGGGACTCGTGGTCGCATACAAAAAATACTATGCGTTTTATTCCAAAAAAATCGGACGGAAGTTGGTCGATGAAAACAACAAAACAAAGCGTATAGTCACCTCCGACTCATCTGACGAAAAACCTCTTATAAAAAGATTGTTTACGGTATCCAATATCGCATTGGCTCTGCTTGCTTTGGGATCGGTATTCTCGATTATATCCGCGGCGCTGGGCTGTATAAACCGCGCAAACTGGGTGGAAGCGATAGGCGACTATAAGGAAAGCAAAGGCTACTACGCGGATATCAAAGACGAGCCGCTCGAATACGAAATCGAGGATACTTCAAACGGCAAACAGCCCATACGAAATATCGTAATCGACGCCTCCGCAATAGAAAACGAACACAGAGACAAACAAATCGTCGTTGTCTATTCCAAGGAGAACGCTTATACACCGAAAATCAAAATAAGCGGATGTAAGAAATTCGACGACGATTTCAGAGTTTATCCGTCAAAGGACGGAACCGTCACAATCAAAATCGGAAAGGCGCCCGAGCGCGATACGGCGCTTGACAAACTGCTGTTCTTCGTATTCAACGATTACCGCGTAGAGAAACAGATTATTATTACTATCCCCGAGAAATACCGCGGCATTATAGAGGTATCCGAATACGATATCGTTGTCGATAACTACAATCCTCTGAACTATTAAGTATCACATCGATTCAAAATATTGCCGCAGAACGACTCGGTTTCGGTCTGCGGACGCATTTAGGAATGCCCAAACAGACATGACTAAACGAACATATAAGTATAATTACTGGTTTACTTTACTGAAATTATCGGCTCAATTCAAAAGCGCCGCGATTGCGGCGCTTTTCACCTGCTATTTGCGGCATATTATACGCAATGCCGCCATAATCAAATTACGATTTGCTTCGGCGCATAAAGCTAAATCTTTCTACCTGATGACTTTGCTCCGCCCTTGAATTTTGAAAGCACGTCCGTCTTATATACGGTAGACGCTCCGTGCGCTTCCTTATAGCTTGCCGCGCTTTCTATAAGTTTGGTTATAAGCGTTTCAAAACTTATGCCCTGTCTTTCAAACAGATAAAACGCCATAGAACCGGGAACGGTATTGATTTCGTTGATATATACCTTGTTGCGTTCCTTATCCACAAGATAGTCCATACGCACGACCCCGTTCAAATCCAATTCTCTGTAAATCCTTTCCGTATTAGCTTTTACTATGAGCTCCAACGAACCTATTTCCGCAGGGATAATATGTCCTCCTCCGCTCATTTTGCCTCCCGAAGTATACTTATCCTCAAAAGTAAGAAAATCGTTCAGCGTAAGCGGTTGTTCCGTGTCGGAAACCACAATCTCGTCCTTATCCCTAAACGCGGCGCAGTTTACTTCAACAAAATCCGTCAGTTTGTGTTCTACTATTATCTTACTGTCGAATTTGCAAGCGACTTCCAGCGCAAATTCCAGCCTTTCCCGATTATCGGCAACCCCAATGCCTATACTGCTTCCCTGACAGGCAGGCTTTATTATAAGCGGATAGCTGAGTATACTTTCTATTCTTTGAAGACAGCGTTCTTTGTCCTTCTCAAACTCGTCCCGATATACGACTTCATGCGGCAATGTATTGAGCAACATCCCGTCAAAAAGCTGCTTCGACAGCGCCTTATCCATTCCGCACGCCGAAGAAATCATTGACGGACTGGTGTGAGGAATCCCGTTATACTCCAATATGGCTTGCAGCACTCCGTTTTCTCCCTCGCCGCCGTGACAGCAAATTAGCGCCGCTTCGGGTTTGAAATATTTCACAAAAGCATTTTTTTTGATTATGTACAGCTCTCCCTTGTGTAAAACCGCCTTTGCATGGTCGAGAGGGTTGAACGCTGTAAACGCGTCAAGCTTATCCAATCCCTTTACGTAAAACTCCCCGTCGCGCATATAAACGGGCTCAATATTGAATTCGGACCTATCAACGTTAGACAGGACCTGCATTGCCGTTATAACCGAAATATCGCTTTCAAGCGACCTGCCTCCGAAAAACAAAGCGACCTTTTTACGCATAACTCACCTCACCATACACTTTTATGCCGTATAACAAAAATATGTGCGTCCGAGTAATTTGAGAAAGTATTACTAAATCGAAAGATTTCAATAATACTTTTCTCAAAATATTGCAAATTTGTAATACTTATTTATTAATTTCACCATTATTACGATTTCTCATCGTATATATCGGGAAGGTCGTTGAGAATAAGCAGCACGTCCCCTACGTGCAGCCTGTTTTCAAAATCGTCCTCCGCGTCGGACAAAGAATTGTAAATATGTATCTCTCCCCCATATCCGCTTTCAAGCAGACCGCGGCGAATAGGGTCAGTGCGTTTCATCCCTACGAGCAGAACCAAATCGGCGGATTTTGCAAGATTTACTCCAAGCTTATAATTCTCTTCGCTTTCACGCGCGCCGAGCTCCACCATCCCGGGCGTAAGTACCACTCTTCTGCCGTCAAACAGCATAAGCGTATCGAGAGCCGCTTTTGCACCGTCGGGATTTGAGTTGAAACTGTCGTCTATAATTTTTATTCCGTTACCGCGGATAAGCTGCATTCTGTGCGGAACAGGCTCTAACCTCTCCACCGCGTCCAATATAAAAGGTATTTCCACACCCAATTTGTACGCCATTGCCGCAGCAAGGACAATGTCGTCCACATTATGAAAACCTATAAGCGACGTATTTACGGGATACTCCTGTTTGTCTATAATCAAATCGAAGCGCGTCCCCTCTTCCGTCGTATAAATGTTCCGCGCGGAAAAATCGCAAACTCCGTCGATTCCTGCGAATATTACGTTAGGAGGACTCTTTTTGTTCTTTATCGCACTTTCCGCTTCCTCCATCGCGCTGACGTTCGCAATACAAAAGCCGTTTTCCCCAACGTCGAGAATCCTGCATTTTTCTCTGTTTATATTTTCCTGAGTTCGGAATGTTTCAAGATGCTGCGAGTTTATCCCCGTCAAAAGCGTATATTGAGGCTTCACCAATCTCATAAGCTCCTTGATATCGCCGACTCGTCTCGCTCCGAATTCGGCAATAAATACGTCGTGCGTTCCGTCGAGACTGTTTACGGTTTTGGAAATACCCATAGGTGTATTGTAGCTTGCCGGCGTTACAAGCACGTTGTATTTTTCAGAAAGCATTTCATACAGGAAATTTTTTACGGAAGTCTTGCCGTAGCTGCCCGTAATTGCAATTTTTATAAGCCCTTTGCTTGCGGCGAGCCTCTTTGAAGCCCTGCGCGCATACCTAAAATTATTCAGCCGTTCAAATGCATTGATAACAGAGCCGAAGACGATGAAAATAAGCGGATAAATCAACGGAAATCCGAATAGCACCAGATATCTCAAATACGCTTCCTCGATATGCGCGTTTCCGACCGCAAATGCCAGAGTCGCCGTTACCGTAGCTATCGCCGACATAGCAAGCAGACACCTGACTGCTCTTTTGGTATATTTCAGAGGTTTTTTCCGAGTTGGCAAGTCTTCCATAAAGTACATGGCAAACTCCGCTATAAAGAAAAACAGCACTGTGAGGAATCCCCAAAACGCTCTGGTCTGCAAAAAATAGAAGACGCACCAAATCCCTATGAACAACGCCGCCGCGCAAACGTCCATTAAAAATACGAATCTGAGCCGCCTGTTTTTGAAAATTTCACGTATGCGATAATTATCCTGCTGTATCGCATACAGATACGGCCGCGTCATAAAAAACGCGTCTACAAACAGCAGCAGTACATAAAACCAATCTCCACGCAACAATACCATAGTCTGCTCCATACACTTAATGGTCTTTCGTACCGTCAGCCGATAAAGGCGCGCAATATCAATAAAAACTTTCTCGGGTCGTCCGCGTAAGAGAAATGACCTCCGTCAAGCATAAACAGCTTGCTGTCGGCAATCTCCTTCTCGAATTTCCGCGCCATATAAAGAGGCGTTTCCTCGTCTCGGTCTCCCCAAAAAATCGCGGTAGGACAGTTTATGTCTTTAAGCAAATAGGTTTGGTCATAATTTACAACCGACTTAAAGGTCTCGCGCATTGTCGGCGGCAGATTTCTATAATCCGAAGACCCGCCCAAGCCTTTGAAGCCCAGTTTTCTGAGTATTTTATGCGCCGTCACCCTGAAATGATATTTGATTCCGCGTTTAGGCTTCAAGCCCGCGCTGTCCGCAAGCACAAGCTTACTCACGATATCGGGTCGCCTTGCGGCGATTTCGAGACAAACTCTGCCGCCGAAGGAATGCCCTACAAATACAGCTTTGAATATACCGAGTTTTTCGACAAGTTTAAGCACATCATCGGCATAATCGGGCACTCCGTACGGTTTTGAAGGCTCTTCACTCTGCCCGAAGCCCGCGAAATCTAGCGCGGTTACCCTGTATTTTTCACTCAAATTTTCTGCAACAAATAGAAAAGCGGAGACGCTCGCGCCCCAACCGTGAAGCAGCACGACATCCTCTCCGCTACCGAAGTTTATATAATGAATTTTATGACCGTTAATGTACAAAAATCTGGATTCTAATCCGCTATTTTTGATTTCAGAAGATATTTGATTCCTCCCCGATTGTCAGCCACATAACAAGAGCGTCGAATCTATTTTCATAATACCTCTTGCGTATGCCTTCAACCGAGAAACCGAACGACTTATACAATCCGACCGCGCATTCGTTCCCGTCGCGGACTTCGAGCGTCATTCTTGCGATATTCGATTGTCTTGCCAGTTCGATGAGCTTTGCCATAAGCGCCGAACCGTAGCCTTTACCTCTGTCGCATGCTCTCACAGCTATATTTGTGATATGCGCTTCGTCCAACACCTTATGGAATCCGCCGTAACAAACGACCGCCCCGCTTTCGTCGACTCCGACAGCATATACGGCGTTTTCATCCTCTACGTCGGGAGCGTACATGGCTTCCGTCCAAGGCGCCGAAAACGACTCTCTCTCAATCCGCGCGATTTCGGGAAGATATTTGGTTTTGAGGGAATCAAATCTCATCCTTTTCCCTCTCCGCCTGCGATTTGCGCATATAAAAAGGCGCAAGCACTTCGCAGTACTCCCCGCTTTCCGCTTTTGCTTTCACAACGCCCGCGAGCGCCTCGCTAAACGTGCAGCACGGCTTATACTCCGCTTCGTCTATACCAGTAAAATTCTCTTCCGCCGATATAAACCGCGCGGCTGTCACCCTGCCGTTTTCGCATTCGGCGGCGTATACGTTGCCGTGCCCTGCGTCCACTGCCGCCAACACACTGCGCCTATTGTATGCAATCAGCTCGAAAGAAGTGACCGCAATTCTGCGCGCGCCCGTAGCGAACGCAAGCGCGGTCATCGCCGCGACCCCTATACGTATGCCCGTAAACGACCCCGGTCCCACGACCGCCGCGACCGCATTCAGGCATGTCACGTTTACGCCGCCATCTTTCAGAACCTTGTCTACGGTCGGCATGAGCAACGCGGAATGACCCGACTTACCCACCTCCGTTTCCTCCGAAAAACAGCCGTGCTCTGTTATAAGCACGACTGTAAGACGCGTATTTGTGGTGTCTATTGCAAGAATATTCATAATTCCGTAACATTCTCCTCTGAAATAACGTTATCCTTGGACTCGGTTTTTTCAGCTTCGGCAACTTTGATTTCGGCTACTTCGTTGTCTGCCGTCCGCTCCTCTTCGATTTCGCAAGTACGCCCTTCTTCTGATTCTAACGCGACAGCTTCCTCCTCGTCGCCGCAATCGCCGTTGCGCTCGCTTATATTGAAAATCCGACCGTCTCCGTCCGACGTAATCGATATCTCTATAACCTTTCCGTCCAGCTTTTCAAACTTATTCCACTCGATTACGGTCACACTGTCTTCGCCTATGCAGTCCTCTATGCCGAGCTCGGCAAGCTCGTCCGCGCTCTCGACCCTATACATATCGAGATGATTGAGTTTAAGACGACCGCTTTCGTAAACATTGAGTAAGGTGAACGTAGGGCTTGTAATCTCTTCCTTTATGTCCAAAGCCTTTGCAAGACCCTTTGTGAAGGTGGTTTTACCCGCGCCGAGCTCGCCGTAAAGAAGAATAATTTCTCCTCCCTCCAAAGTATCCGCGATTTTGGAAGCAAGCGCATATGTTTCGTCTATATCGGCGATTTTATGCTCTCCGTATATTTTTGAACTATGCAAGCTTCTGCCCTCCCAATGCAACAGTACGCTCAGCCTCTTGTATAGCAGGAACGTAACCAACGATACGATTATACATCTGAGCACATTAAAAGGCAACACTCCGAGCAGTAAATAATATGTATAGAAATTATCGGCGGTTATATTTTTGTAAAGCGCGCTCAGCATACGCACAATCGTATCGAATCCGAACATCTTCGCGTAAAAAGGAATAGATATAAACCTGTTTATAACAAGTCCCATAGCGACGAATATCGCAGTGCCGACGGCAAGTCCGATAAAAGCGTGTTTTTTATCCTTTTTGATATGATATATGAGCGACGCGGGAAGCACAAGCGAAATACCCATGAGTATATCCGTAATTTCTCCGACGTACGACGTTCCCGACATAGGGAATTTGAGCAGACATTTGAAAACAATTACAAGACAGCCGCTCACCGGTCCCATAGAAAAGCCTGCAAGCAATGCGGGAAGCTCGGATATCTGCATATCCAAGAAGGACGGGAACATAAACGGCAGGCTGAATTTGACAAAAGCATAAAGCAAAAAAGCAATAGCCGTCAAAATGGCAAGTTTTGCGACATACGCCGCCGAAAATTTGGGGTTAGCGAACTTTTTCAGAGTTTTTTTGAAATTAATTTCCATGAAAAAACCTCGGCACCCCGAGGCATACGTGGACGAACGCTACAAATAAATTTATACGCGGCCGCAATAGCCGAATACATATCCGTCCGCTTCTCTCATCCGGACTATACCGTCGGTTTGGGAATTTCACCCAATCAGCCTGAAAGGCTCGCGGACTTTGACCGCCGGTGAGGATTTTCACCTCGCCCCGAAGCAACTATATATTATTCCCGAGCGAGCGACTTGTCAATTATTTTGTGAAATTTGTGTGAAAAATCGAATTTAGGCGGATACTAGAAATATGTATACGGAATTATATACTCAAAACACATACGCAACAAATATTGAAAACAGTCCGAACGTCGACATGAACGAAGAAATAGATAAGGATTTCATGCAGCCGTCAGTCGACCACGTAATATCCGTCGCTCTGTCGCACGGCGCAGTAATAGGAGCGCGAGCATTTGAATGGCAGGGAGAAATCGTAGTAGCGGTGCTTACCACTCCGTTTTATCTCAAAAGCGAAAGGGATAAGGCAAAGGACGAGATTTTCAGCGATATCTCCGAACAGACAAACGCTAAGCGTTTAACCGTCACATTTGACGTTGGCGTATACAGAAATATACGCGAAAGCATGACGGACGAACAAAAGCAACGGCTTTTTACTATCGCGTCAGCCTCGGAATAATAGAGCTACTATTTTAAAAACGGCATAATATGATAATACTTTGCGGTAAAATCATATTATGTCGTTTTAATTTTACACAGTTATACGTTTACAGCAAGAGGGTCAGTTCTTTTCCTCCTCGTACCTTTTCATATTCTCGCCGTCCGACCACAGCTTTTCAAGACAGTAGAACATACGCGTTTCGTCGTTAAAAATGTGAACAATGACTCCGCCGTAATCGAGCACCGCCCATTTCCCTTCCGTCATGCCGTCCGTATGCGACGGTCTTATGTTGTACTCCTCCAATTTCTCCTCGACAAACTCGGCGAGCGCTTTAACCTGCTTATTGCTCTTTGCCGTGCATATTACAAAGTAGTCCGTCATAACCGTCAGATGTTCTACGTCAAGCACCGTGATATCGAACGCCTTATGTTCGTCCAGCTCGCGGCATATGATGCTTTTCATTTCAGAAGATTCCATAATCCCCTCCGTTTTATGCTTATGTATTTAGTATGCCTTAAAAGGCGAATTACTCTCTTACTTTATTTATATAAAAATCGTACGCTTCGCGTGTCAGAGGATATATTCCTCCGCCTCTTGCCGTCAACTTACCGTAGGTATATGCGAGCACGGCTAGGAAGCCCTCTTCAAAGTCGTTTACAGCGATTTCCCGCAAGCGCGGAATCGGCTCGTACTCTCTGTCGTCAGAAACGCTGTCTGCGGTATATATAAGCTTTTCCAGCGTACTCATATCCGCCTTTGCCGTGGTATGATAGCGTATCGCGCTCAAAACCTGTTCGTCGGTTACGCCGAAATCCCGTTTCGCCTTCTCTGCTCCCAAAAACTGATGCAGTACGGGCGTATTCAAGCTGTTCTCGGGAACGGGCAAGCCGTCCGTGGACGGGCGCTGTTTGGCGTTGTCGTGCAGCAGCGCCGCGGTGAACACGCCGACAAAGTCCTGTCCCAAATTGTGTTTTGAATTGAGCTGTACCGCTCTTTTGACAACGGACTTGCTATGCTCGAACAGCTCCTCGGACTGATACTCTTTAAGTTTTTCAATCCACGGCCCGTACTCTTCAAAGAGACCTCTATTTCTTATCTCTTTCAAAACGTCGCTCGGCAATTCGGAAACATCCTCCCCAAGCAGCAGCCTCGCTTTCAGCAATGAAGACGAGATATCCTTACCCTCATAACGTATAAGCGTAAAGTCGCCGCCGTACTTGTTTTGCAACGCCTTGATTCCGCATGCGACGTCGCCGTAGCCCTCTCTTGCCGCAACCGCAATCGAGCAAATGCGTACGACCTCCTCGGGTTTTTTCCAACTTTCAAAATGAGCTACGCTGTCTCCGCCTATAAGATAAACGATATCTCCGTATCTTTCTTTGAGAATAGGAAGCACCTTATACGAACAGTTGTCCTCGCCTCTCTCCCTTTCCAGGTCGTCTATAACAAAGTCAAAATCTGCAAATGCCTTGCAGACCAGCGAGCGTCTTTCCTCAAAACTCAAAAAGCCGCCGTCCTTATGCGGAGGCTTGTAGGTCGGAACAAGCGCGAGCTTATCCGCGCCCAGCTCTTTCATTGCGGCTCTGCAAATTGCCACATGTTCGCAGTGAGGCGGGTCGAACGCGCCTCCGAAAATCAAAGTTCTCGACATATTTTCATTATACAGTCTTCACGGCATATTTTCAAGTTGATATTCAAAATATGTTTCGCAACGCCGCAAGCTGTCAACAATAGAAGTATGGCAAAAACCTTCGATTATATATCGCTTACAATCGTGCTCCTTCTGCTCACCTTCGTGTGGTCTGCTCTGCTGTTCAAAAGTTGGATAGTATCTTTGATATTTTCCATTGCCTTCACAGTCGCGGTTATCGTAACCGTCCGCTATCTGCTGTCAAAGCGCAACCGACCGTATACATACGACCGTCTGGAACTGGAATTTGCCATAAAAGGCAATGAATACGTCGTAAATCTGCTGAAAAGCGCGCTGAAAAACGGTGTGACGGAAAGCGGCACCAACTACCTTTGCCTAAAAAACTGCCTTATTATAACCGCCGTGAAATTTTCTATGCTTTCGATTGGGGATATGGGCGCAATTTGCTCGCTTGCGCAAAAATACAAAAATAAGCGCGTCTACGTGATAGCAAAGGGAATAGACAGGCGCGCATATTCCATAGTTCAGCTTCAAAACGTGAATATAACTCTTGTCAAAGTCAAAACGATATACAAATTTCTCTGCAAGCACCGCGCCCTGCCAGATTTAAAACCCATAAAAAGCAAATTTTCCATACGGGCTTTTATAGACGCGATGTTCAGCCGCTCAAATTTCAAATCCTATGCGTTTTCGGGCGCGATTCTTATACTGGTATCCTTTTTAACTCCGCTCAGAATTTACTATATAGTGCTCGGAAGCATATCGCTCGTTTTCGCAATCCTTACGCTCACGCCGCTCGGCAACGGAACAATTTTCTCCGTCAAGCTGACAGACGAACTTGAAAACGCGATATCACAGCAAAACGTACAGATTTCATTAGACGAGATAGAAAACAGTTGACCCTCAGTCTATCCATTCAAACTCTATATCCCCGATTACGACAACGTCTCCCTCTTTCATACCGCGCTTTTTGAGCTCGGAAATAACGCCTCTGTCCTTCAGCACCTTTTGGAAGAATGCAAAGCTGTCGTCGGAGGAAATCGTCACGTTCTGAATAAGGAAATCCACAAGTCCGCCGTCCACAAGGAAGGACCCGTCGGGAAGCCGGGAAATCCAGAATTTCTGATCTGACTTTTCTTCGAGCTCAAAATCCTCGTCTCTCTCTATGCGAGCGGGAGGAGGAAGCTCGTCTACCTTTTGCTTTATAGCTTTCAGCAATTCGTCTATACCGGCGCGCGTGAGCGAAGAGATTACGAAAACCTTCCTTCCCGTCTTTTTTTCAAACGACTCAACTGCTTCACGGTCTGTCATTAGGTCGGCTTTGCTTGCAACGACAATCTGCGGAATCTCCGCAAGTTTATCGCTGTATGCGGCAAGCTCTCCGTTTATCTTCTCGAAATCAGAGGCAGGGTCTCTGCCCTCGCTTCCGCTGATATCCACAAGATGAACGATAACTCTCACTCTCTCTATATGCCGCAAAAAATAATGCCCCAGTCCCGCGCCTTCGCTTGCGCCCTCTATAAGTCCGGGGATATCCGCTATGACAAAACTGTCGTCGTACATCTGAACGACTCCTAGATTAGGGCTGAGTGTGGTGAAATGATAATTGGCGATTTTGGGTTTCGCGGAGGTGAGCACGCTGAGCAATGTGGATTTCCCTACGTTGGGGAATCCCACAAGTCCGACGTCCGCGATTGTTTTGAGTTCCAACGTAACGCGGTGCTCCTCAGTTTTTTCACCCAACTGCGAGAATGAAGGGGCCTGCCTCTTGGCGTGTGCAAATCTATTGTTCCCCTTGCCGCCTCTTCCGCCTTTAAGCGCGACAAAAGTTTCGCCGTCGTCAAACAAATCGCACACGACCTTTCCGCTCTCCGTATCGCGTACGACCGTTCCCGCCGGGACCTTTATCATAAGCGGTTCAGCGGACTTACCCGTACAGTTTTTAGCTTCGCCGTCCCTGCCGTTTTCCGCGCGATAGAATTTCTGATATCTGAAATCTATCAGCGTATTCATATTCTTGTCCGCGACGAAAACTATATCTCCGCCGTTTCCGCCGTCGCCGCCGTCGGGTCCGCCGTTGGGAACATACTTTTCACGGTGGAATGATACCTTACCGTTTCCGCCGTCGCCTGCTTTTATAATTATCTTTACGTAATCCAAAAATGCGTCCATCATATGTAAAATACCTGCTATTTCCTTTCTATATAGTCTTTGAGCATGGCCTCGGCGGCTCTCTTTCCCGCGCCCATTGCGAGTATGACAGTGGCCGCGCCAGTGATCGCGTCTCCGCCGGCATACAGCCTTTCCACGCTCGTACGTCCGTATTCGTCGGCTACGATCGTACCTCTGTTTGTAGTTTCCAGCCTCGGCATGCTGTTTTTAATGATAGGATTGGGGCTCGTGCCTAGGGCTACGATAACTTCGTCGCAGTCTATCTCGAACTCGCTTCCATCTATCTCGACGGGTCTGCGCCTACCGCTTGCGTCAGGCTCTCCCAAGCTCATGCGTACGCAACGCATTGCCGAAGCATATCCGTTCTCCCCTATAATCTCCACAGGATTGACCAGCAAATCGAAAATAATACCTTCTTGCTCGGCATGCTCTATTTCTTCGGCGCGCGCGGGCATCTCCGCACGGCTTCTGCGATATGCGAGACGCACCTCCGCGCCTAGCCTGCGCGCCGTTCTCGCACTGTCCATCGCTACGTTTCCTGCGCCCACCACAACGACCTTTTTCCCTCTCAATACGGGAGTTACCGCGCCGTTCTCGTACGCTTTCATAAGATTGAGTCTTGTGAGATACTCGTTGGCTGAATAAACTCCGTTGAGATTCTCCCCCTTTATCCCGAGGAAGGAAGGAAGTCCCGCTCCCGAACCGATAAACACGCAATCGAATTCTTCGAGAAGCTCGTCTATAAACAGCGTCTTGCCAACAACGACGTCTGTCACGATTTTCACGCCTAAGGCAAGCACGCGGTCTATCTCCTTTTGCACGACGGTTTTAGGAAGTCTGAATTCGGGAATGCCGTACACAAGCACTCCGCCCGCCTTATGCAATGCCTCGAAGACAGTGACGTTTGCGCCCGCCCGCGCAAGGTCCGCAGCGCAAGACAGCGAAGCAGGTCCCGAGCCTACGATTGCAGCTTTCATTCGGCGCAGGCGCTCGTCCGATTCCCTGTGCTTTGCCTCGATTCCGTTATGCATCGCCCAGTCGGCGGTGTATCTTTCAAGATTGCCGATAGCCACCGAGCCGCCCAGCTTGACCTTTCTTACACAGTATTTTTCGCACTGATTTTCCTGCGGACAAACTCTGCCGCAAATTGCGGGGAGATTGTTGTCGCCCGTAAGTATTTCCGCCGCGCCGCGCATATCTCCTTCTTTAATCTTTCCTATAAAGTCGGGAATATGCACTCCCACGGGACATCCCTTCATGCAAGGGGCGTTTTTACAGTTAAGGCATCTCTCGGCTTCCGCCTCCGCAATAGACGGCGTATATCCGAGAGCAACTTCGTCGAAGTTGTTTATTCTGTTTTCCGCCGACTGCGCGGGCATTTCATGTCGTGTGATAATTTCCGTCATATCAGCCTCTGATTGAGCAAACGTGATTCTGCTCCTGCTCTCTGTAAATACGGCTGCGCGAAATCGCCTCGTCGAAATCGACCTCATGCCCGTCGAATTCGGGACCGTCTATACAAGCGTATCTTGTCCTGCCGCCCACCGTAAGTCGGCAACAGCCGCACATACCCGTGCCGTCCACCATCATCGAATTCATGCTCACTACGGTCCTTATGCCGAGCTCCTCAGTAAGCGCGCATACTGCCTTCATCATAGGCAGAGGACCGACCGCAAACACGCAATCATATTTTTTGCCGCCGTTTACAAGCTCTCTGAGCATATCCGTGACAAATCCCTTTTTGCCGTTAGAGCCGTCGTCGGTGATGAGATACAAATTATCGCACGCGGCGCGCATCTCTTCCGTATACATAAGCAAATCCTTATTCCTCGCGCCTATTATCGCGTCCACGCTCTTCCTCTCGGAACGAAGCTGTTTTGCTTGCGGATATATCACGGCTGTACCTATGCCGCCGCCGACAAGGCATATGCTCTTAAACTCCGACAAGTCGGTGGCATTCCCAAGCGGACCTACGAAATCCGCCAGAGCGTCGCCGACTTCCATTCGGGAAAGTTTGAGGGTCGTATAGCCTATCTCCTGCACGAGTATGCGCACCGTACCGAGCTCGCGCGAATAGTCGCAAATAGTAAAAGGAACTCTTTCGCCGTCCTCGTCGGTGCGCAATATCACAAACTGTCCCGCAAGGCAGTGCCTTACTACGTAGGGAGCATATATTTCATATTCGCTCACGTTTTCGGCGAGCCGTCTTTTTGACACTATTTCAAAATTTTTCATATTCTGTCTTCGATATCCGATTTACTGTCTTTAAAGTATTTGCATTTACCTTGAAGCGCACACATATCGCAATCCGGCTTGCGTGAATGGCATACGTACCTGCCGTGGAAAATGAGCAGATGATGCAAATGAGCCCAAAGCTCTTCGTCGAAATTAAGCATAAGCTGCTGTTCCACTCCCTCCGGAGTTTTGGAATCCGCAACTCCCAGTCTGTTTGCGACGCGGAATACGTGGGTGTCGACGGCAATGGCGCTGCCTCCGTACGCCACCGCATACACTACGTTTGCCGTCTTGCGTCCTACTCCGCGTAGCTTCATAAGCTCCTCGCGCGTCTCGGGCATACCGCCCATTGCTATTATGCTTGCGCTGAGCTCCTTGATTGCTTTGGCTTTACTGTGATAAAATCCGCAGGAGAAAATTCGGCGTTCGAGCTCCTCCACAGGCATAGCCGCAAACTGCTCGGGAGTATTGGCGTCTTTGAACAACTCCTGCGTGACTGCGTTCACTCTTTTGTCCGTACACTGCGCCGAAAGCACGACCGCGACCAAAAGTTCAAACGGTGATGCGAAATTCAATTCGCACTCTGCGTTTTTGTGCATGCTGTCAAGCAATCCGTATATTTCAGCATTATCTTTCGTCATAACGGTATTATCTCACAGCAAAACGTTTTTGGCAAGAATTTTGCGCGTGCGCACACGCGCAATCTGAGCGCGATTCAGCTATAATTACATCGTGCGGATTCGCCTCGCCGCATATAAGCCGAAGCGCGCTTCGGCGACTTCCAATTAAACCTTTATCGCCGTTCCGTTTGATGAGAAATAATAGAATCCCACAGCGGAGCGAAATCTTCCTCTTTCAAGCACTATCTTAGCTTGCGGCATATCTCTCGCAAACAATTTGACCGATAAACCGCAGCCGATGCCTGCGGACGACGGAGTATTGATAAGCTTGCCTGCTATACGATAGCTCAGTAACGCTTCATAAAACGATATTGCTTCCGAGCGCGAGCGGAACGGTATAAAAAACTCTCTCATGGCTTCCTCCAATTATATGTATCCGCCCATAATTTAATATATTGTCCGCACACATTTTTCGTGCTTTTTCGCATAAAGTAGGCAGAGAATACAAATTTAGGAGAACGTATGCTGTATCTGGATAACGCCGCAACATCAAGATTCAAACCTAAAACGGTTATCGACTGTATAAACGCGGATTTGCGCCGTTCGGCAAACAGCGGTCGGAGCGGACACCGCGACGCCATCGACGCAAGTATGAAAATAGAAAATTGCAGGCAGTATCTCAAACAAGCCATGCACGCGGACGACGGATGCGAGGTAATTTTTACAAAGAACTGCACCGAGGCTCTCAATCTCGCAATATTCGGAGCTGTTAAAGGAGGCGAAAAAGTGCTCACTACAACAAACGAGCACAATTCCGTACTCCGCCCTCTCTACGAATGCGAACGACGCAATCTCATATCTCTGACGGTGCTGGATACCAAAGGCATAAAAGCGGATTTGAAATTATTCAAAGAGGCGGCGAAAAACAAGGATATAATTGTGGTCAGCGGCGCGTGCAACGTCACAGGCGCGACCCTAAATACGGAAGAGGTCGGGAAAATTGCAAAGGAAAACGGAGCGATTCTGATTGTCGACGGCGCGCAAAGCGTTCCGCTTATAGATACCGATATTTCAGGCTTCGGGATAAATATGCTCGCCTGCCCCGGGCACAAGGGGCTGCACGGCGTACAAGGAACGGGATTTCTTATAACCGACGGGAAAACGGATATTAAGCCGCTCTTATACGGCGGCACAGGAACGTTCTCTTCCAGCGTATATCAACCGCCGCAGCTCCCCGACGCATATGAAGCGGGCACGCTGTTCGCAGGAGGAATCGCCGCTCTTCATCAGGGCGCAAAATGGTCGTTCGAGCATCTCGATTCAACTCGCAAAAAATATAATCAGTTGTCTCAAACGGCACTTTATAATCTCAAATCAATAGGTTGTACCCTGTATTCTGACGAAACAGTCACGGGTGTAATAGCTTTCAATCTGAAAAATACGGACAGCGCATACATAGCGGAGCTTTTAAACGACAACGGTATCGCCGTACGCAGCGGTCTGCACTGCGCGCCGCTTGTACACAAGGCTCTCGGAACGACGGAACAAGGCGCCGTACGCATAAGCCTAGGCGTGGAAACGACGGCAAAGGATATCCTTTACTTCTCAAACGTTATGGAAAGCATTGCACGTAAAATTTACGCCGACGCATAAACGCCTGTCATTTCAGCTTTAAAAGAACTCAAAAGCCGCCGATAATCGGCGGCTTTAATAATACGCTGTCATTCAAACTATAATTGATAATATTCAATATTAGCTCGTCATGCGTCCGCTCAATCTGAACACCCTGTTTCCGTCCACGTACGACGTACTGTTTATTATCGCGTTTTTCGCCTGTATGGGTGATATGTTTTTATACTTCTGACACAAAAGACAGCACGCTCCCGCCACGTACGGCGCAGATACCGATGTGCCCGACATTGTGGAATACGTTCCGCCTGCGCTGAGTCCCTTGACGTCTACTCCGTCCGCAAATACGTCGGGGCGCATCACGCCCATATACTCCCCTCTCGAAGTGAAGGAAGCGACGGAATCGTCGCGGTTTACTGCGCCCACAGCTATGACCTCCGAGCTTATCGCAGGAGATTTCAGAGAGTTTTCGCCGCTGTTTCCCGAAGCCGCGATAACGATGAGTCCGCTCCTTGCGAGCATATCCGCGCCCAGCTTCAATGGGTCCGCATAGCTTAGAGGCTCCGCGCCGAAGCTCATGCATACCACCTTTATTCCGTATTGTCTGAAATTGTCGAACAGCCATTGCATGCCGTCTATAATTTTGAACGCGCCGCTCTCTCCGCTGCTGCCTATGACCTTAATTCCTACTATATTCGCTCTCGGAGCAACGCCGATGATTTTTCCGCCGGAAAGCATTCCGTTTCCGCACGCGACCCCTGCTACGAACGTGCCGTGTCCGTTGTCGTCATACGGTTCTTTCTCCTCGTTTATCATATCCACGAAATGCACTATGCGCTCTCTTGGAATAGACAAATCGCTGTGCGGCGAAACGCCCGTGTCCATTACGCACATAGTAACTCCGCTTCCGTCCAAATCATCCGACAGTCCGAACAGAGAGGCATTGCGCATTTTGAATTGCTCTTCGTTTGATGAAACGTCTCGCGGCGACGGCTCGTCAAGCGTGAAGACCCTGCCCTGCGCCGAAACGTATTCCACCTCCTGCATTCGTTCCAGTCTGATAGCGTCACGGAGCGTACACCGTATTCCGACCGACCTGATAAACGGATATATCGAGGTTACGTCAAAGTTCCTCTCCAACATGCCGAGATGAAGCGGATTCCTCACTCGCACCAGTGCGTGCGCTTCCTCCTCCGCACCCAGCACACCCACAAGACGCCTGTCGAATTTGACGTTTTTACACATTACGTCAACGATACTCTTGTCAAGTTTATCCATATCAGCCGACCAACATATTTATGAGCTGTCTCATTCTCTGCCGCTGCATTTCGTTGAGATATGGAGACGCCGTATTATACATGTTTTCAAGAGCGGCTTTATCGAACGTTCCGTCTTTTTTCATACGCTCCGCCATTGATGAAAGCTCGCTCATAAGTTGGTCCTCGCTCTTGGAACTGTACTCCTCGAACTTCTGTTTTAGGTCCTGTTCCCGATTTTGGTTTGCGGTATTTGCGCCCGAGTTATGTACGTCGAAGTTATCTCTTTCCCAAAAATTCATACTGTCCTCCGTCACATTCAATATATGTCGGCATATTATAGACGTGACAGGTGGATTATGAATTTTGACATTAACACTCTATCTACGCTTATGAAAATGATGGGCTCTATGAAGCCGACTCAATCCGATGAAAGAAGCCGCGACCCGCGTGAATACGCCGAAACCGACAACCGCTCGGGTCAAAGCAGCGCGTCCGTATTCGCCATGCAAAACGGTTTGGGGCAGAAAGTCGAATTCGGCTCCGAACCGAGAAAAAGCGAGCCTCAAAAAAACGTAAATCCTATGCAGTCTATTCTTGAAATGATGACGGGGACAAAATCTTCCGACGGCGGTTCGGATATGATGTCGTCGCTTTTGCCTATGTTTTTGAATATGATGGGCGGAAGAAATCAAGCCTCCGCAGCAAGCGTAAAGCCTCAACAGCCGTCGGAACAGAACAATACGAAAACCGAACCTGCCGCAAACGAAAACAATAAAAACGCGGCAGACGCCCAAAAAGAACGCAATACAAAAACGCAACCGCTCAAAAAAGATAAATTCGAGCCGATTGCGTTTGCAGGTTATGCGCTTATAAGCGCGCTGAACAGACTTTATATCGCCAAGTGCGTATAAGTGTGCAAGTTACATCGATATATCGTTTGAATAAATGGGATACTCCTTGCAAAGCGCGATTGCTCTTGCCTTGACGCTTTCTATCATCTGCTCTTTGCCGTAGATTATATCCGCGATACAGTCGCCGATAATCTCCATTTCCTCCTCCTTCATACCTCTCGTTGTGACCGCGGGCGTGCCGATACGCACTCCGCTCGTAACGGTCGCTTTCTCGGGGTCGTTCGGAATAGAGTTTTTATTCAAAGTGATATGCGCCTCGTCAAGAAGAATTTCAAGCTGTTTTCCCGTGATTCCCGTCCCTACAAGATTGATAAGCATAAGGTGGTTGTCCGTGCCGCCCGTAATAAGGTTCAGTCCCCTGTCCATAAGCTTTTTCGCGAGAGCCTTCGCGTTAAGCACAACCTGATGCTGATATTCGTTGAACTCGGGAGTGAGCGCCTCTTTCAGCGCTATAGCTTTTGCGGCTATAATGTGCATAAGCGGTCCGCCCTGCGTGCCGGGGAAAGTTGTCTTATCGATTTTCTTTGCGATTTCTTCGTCGTTTGTGAGGATAAGTCCGCCGCGCGGTCCTCTCAGCGTCTTATGCGTAGTCGTAGTTACGATATGAGCGTACGGCATCGGGCTCATATGCTCGCCCGCGGCGACAAGTCCTGCGATATGCGCCATATCGACCATGAGATATGCGCCGACCTCGTCTGCAATCTCGCGGAAACGCTTGAAATCTATCGCACGGGGATACGCGCTTGCGCCCGCGATAATGAGTTTCGGATTGCATTCCTTCGCAATACGAAGCACCTCGTCGTAATCTATGTAGCCGCTGTCGTCCACTCCGTATGAAACGGAGTTAAACACCTTTCCGCTCAAGCTCACCTTGGCGCCGTGCGTAAGGTGTCCGCCTGCCGACAGCGACATGCCCAAAATGGTATCTCCGCCCGACAGCAAGCTGTAATACGCCGTAAAATTGGCGTTCGAGCCGCTGTGCGCCTGAACGTTGGCATACTTTGCTCCGAACAGCTTTTTAGCTCTTTCAATCGCAAGCAGCTCCGCCTTATCCACATACTGACATCCGCCGTAATAACGTTTTGAGGGATAGCCCTCGGCGTACTTATTCGTATAATAACTGCCTGCCGCAGCCATTACCGCGGGAGAAACGATATTCTCGCTTGCAATAAGCTCCAAATTGTACTGCTGACGTTCGAGTTCTTGAACCATCGAGCCGAAAAGTTCCTCGTCCGCCGCTTTAATAAGTTTCAAATCTACCATAACCAAACTCCGTTTTAAAATTATTTTTCTTTAAGTCTATCGCTTCTTATCCCAAATATTTGTCAAGATATTGGGAAATCTGGCTCTTCGCCCTGAATCCTACAAGTCTTTCTTTAAGCTCGCCGTCCTTGAAAACCAAAAGCGTCGGGATAGAATAAATACCGAACTTCTCTGCCAGCTCGGGATTCTCGTCCACGTCCACCTTTGCAACCTGCGCTTTGGAAGCATAATCGTCGGCGAGCTCCTTTATCGTGGGCGCAAGCATTTTGCAGGGTCCACACCAAGTAGCCCAAAAGTCGACAAGCGTAACGCCGTTTGCCACCGTATCGTCAAAATTCTGCTTGTTTAAAATGAGTTCCATATTATTCTCCTATATATTGGTTTCTTTATTTCAATTTTATAGCGGACGCGCCCGACGTATGCGTAAAACCCGTTTCATACTCTGATTCCGAGCACAGCTCCGTCATACGAGGCGCAAAGCCTTTCATTTTTCTTACAATGCGGAAGTCCAGTGCTATCGCAGTCCCGAGCCCGACCGCAAAGCAGGACGTCCCTATAATCGCCGTTGCCGCCGCGCTCATAAAACAGCCGACAGCCACTCCTATTGAGGTGAGCAACAAGGGCAGCAGATACAGCGCCGCCGACAAAACCCTCGTAGAACGCTTGAATATCGCAACTTTCACAAAATCACCCTCGCAAGCATCCAAGTCATTGACGACGGAAAGCTCGCAAGCAGCCCCGTCGTTTGAAGCTCTGCAAATAAAGCATCCGTCGCACTTGCCGTGTCTGGCGAAACTTATCGTGGCGAGATTTCCCTCAACCTTCTTTACTCTGCCGCATTCAAGCATTTTTCAGCATATCCGCAATAGTTGTGAGCGCGCATTCGCTCTCGCTTCCGTCGCTCATATTCTTTATCCGAGCTTTGCCGCCGTTGATTTCTTCATCTCCCAGCACAAGCGCGAATCTCGCTCCCGACCTGTCGGCATACTTCATCTGCGCCTTGATTCCGCGCTCCATGATATCCGTTTCCACGCAAAGCCCCTGCGCTCTCAGCTTCATCGCAAGACCTCTTGCATATGCCGCGGCGCTTTCCCCGATAGGAGCTATATACAAATCGGTTTTCTCCTTCGGAGCGGACAGCTTTTCCGTATTTTCAAGCACCAGCAGAAGCCTTTCCAGTCCCAATCCGAAGCCCACCGCGGGCGTAGGCTTTCCGCCCACCTCTTCGACCAGATTGTTGTATCTTCCGCCGCCGCAAACCGTACCCTGCGCGCCTATATCGGTGGAGACGAATTCAAACACGGTGCGCGTATAGTAATCCAGTCCTCTCACAATGCCCGCATTGACCTTAAACGGAATTCCGTATTGCGCAAGCAAATCCTGTACGCTATCGAAGTGCGCTTTGCAGTCGTCGCAGAGGAAATCTATGATACGCGGCGCGTCAGCGGTTATCTTCCTGCACTTCTCCTCCTTACAGTCCAAAATTCTGAGAGGATTCTTTTCAAACCGCGCCTTACACTGACCGCACATGTTTTCTAGATTTTCGCCTATGTAGCGTTTAAGCGCCGCGTTATACTCCGCGCGGCACTTGGGGCAGCCGATGCTGTTTATATTCAGTTCCAGCGAATCGAGCCCTACATCCGAAAGAAAAGTCGAAGCAAGCGCGATGACCTCCGCGTCTGCGGAAGGACTGTCGCTGCCGTAGCACTCGACGCCGAACTGATGATGTTCGCGCAGTCTTCCGTTCTGCGGCTTTTCATATCTGAAAACAGACGCGAGATAGTACGCCTTCATAGGCATAACGCTCTGCGACAAAGCGTTCTCGACAAAGCAGCGCGCGACCCCCGCCGTACCCTCGGGGCGCAGGGTCAGACTTCTGCCGCCCTTGTCCTCGAATGTATACATTTCCTTTGTGACGATATCCGTCGTCTCGCCCACGCCGCGCAAAAACAGCTCCGTATGCTCGAACATAGGAGTACGGATTTCCTTAAATCCGAATTTTGCCGCCGTGCTGCGGGCTATGCTCTCCACGCAGTGCCACTTGTATGCGTCCGACGGAAGCATGTCCTTCGTGCCCTTTGGAATGCTTATCATAAAGCCCTCCCGATTTTTAGATTAAATTATATACTTTCGCAGATTGCGCTCTTTAAGCGTAGAAGCCAGATGCTTTTCAACGTAGGCTTTGTCTATGTCGATTTCTTTTGTCACGTTGTCGTCCGCCTCATACAAAACGTCTTTAAGCAACGCTTCGAGCACTGCGTGCAGACGGCGCGCGCCGAGGTTCTCGCTGTTTTCGTTCTCCTCGAACGCGACTCTTGCGATTTCGTCTATCGCGTTGTCTGTGAAACTCAGTTTGACTCCGTCCACGGCAAGCAGTTCCTTATATTGTTTGAGCACCGCGTTATCTGGTTCGGTGAGGATTTTGACAAAGTCTTCCTTTGTGAGATTATCGAGCTCGACCCTAATCGGGAATCTGCCCTGCAATTCGGGGATAAGATCCTCCATACGCGAAATATGAAACGCGCCCGCCGCAATGAACAGAATAAAGTCCGTGCGAATTGTGCCATGCTTTGTCTGTACGGTGCTTCCCTCTACAATAGGCAGAATATCCCTTTGCACGCCCTCGCGCGATACGTCCTGTCCGTGGTGCGCGCCTGCGCTGTCGTTTGCAATTTTGTCTATTTCGTCCAAAAACACGACGCCGTCCTGCTCGGCGCGTTGCAACGCCTCCTGCGTTATAGCGTCCTCGTCCACCATTTTCTCGGATTCGGCGGCGACCATCATATCCCTCGCCTGTTTGACCGTCATCGTACGCAGTTTAACCGTGCCTCCTGCCATACTCTTTCTCATATCGGAGAATATGTTGCCTAAATTGATAGAATTGTCCGCTCCGCCCAATGGAATCTGTATGGGCTTGGGCTGGGTGTGCATCTGCACTTTTACGTTCACCGTTTCCAGATGTCCAGCTCTCAGCTCCCTCAAAAGCTCCTCTTTCAGCTCCGCGTCGCTCTTCTCGGAAGCGTCGGACGCTTTTTTACGCTCGGGGAGAAGCAGATTTGCAATCTGGTCCTCCGCTATCTCGGTTGCTCTAGGCAGCACTTCTTTGTATTTTTCGTCGCGGACCATGCGGATAGAAGATTCCACAAGGTCGCGGATAATGCTCTCCACGTCGCGGCCTACGTAACCGACTTCGGTGAACTTAGTAGCCTCGACTTTGACGAAAGGCGCCTTCACAACCTTGGCAAGACGGCGTGCTATTTCGGTTTTACCGACGCCCGTAGGTCCTTTCATTATGATGTTTTTTGGAGTTATCTCCTCGCGCATCTCATCGGAAAGTTTGCTTCTGCGATAGCGGTTGCGAAGCGCGATTGCGACGGCGACCTTTGCATCGTGCTGACCGATAATATATCTGTCAAGCTCCGCTACGATTTGTTTCGGGGTCATAACGTTATTGTCCATTCTTCACCTCTCACACAGTTTCGACCGTAATATGGTCGTTT
Organism: uncultured bacterium; assembly: GCA_949432885.1. Taxonomy (GTDB): domain Bacteria; phylum Bacillota; class Clostridia; order Christensenellales; family CAG-917; genus CAG-475. The sequence goes on from CASQXY010000001.1 coordinate 29,479, forward strand.
GTAAATACGCAGATTTCACTTGCGATTTTAAGCGCGGCTTGGGCTATGCCCTTGGCGTCCATATCCGTATTTGCCGCAAGTGCGCGGGCGGCGGCGAGCGCGTAGTTTCCGCCGCTTCCAATAGCGCAGATTCCGTTTTCGGGCTCGATAACCTCGCCGGTACCCGATATCACAAATAAAGCGTTTGCGTCCGCCGCAATCAGCAGAGCTTCCAAACGTCTGCCGCCCTTATCCGAGCGCCAAAGCTCGGCAAGTTCCACAGCCGCGCGCATAAGATTGCCGCTGTACTTTTGCAACATCGCTTCAAATTTCTCCGAGAGCGCAAACGCGTCGGACACAGAGCCCGCAAAGCCTACGACAACTTTCTCACCGTATATGCGCTTCACCTTGACTGCGTTGCCTTTCATAATCACGCTGTCGCCCATTGTGACCTGTCCGTCTCCCGCGATAGCGGTCATGCCGCCGCGCTTGACGGCACAAATTGTAGTTCCGCGAAATTCCATGTTTATTCCTCCAAATCGATATGATAAACGTCTTTTTTTTGTAATTTCGACAATGAATCACATCTTATGTTTTCGATTTTATTGCATTTTTCCCGACGGGCGCGCCGCGTAAATCCGCTATTCGCAATCGTCCTGAGACCGTGAGTCTCGCATACTTCCCGTCAGCAAAGCGGCATCGGTATATACGAGATAGACCTGTCGTGATATGCCTGTTTCCTCTTTTTCTTGTCTCTTACGTCGGTTATAGGCGGAAGTATTCCCAAATTTGCGTTCATAGGCTTAAACTCCGTAGGACAGGACGAAACGTATCTGCACAGCGACCCCACCAAAGTATATTCGCAAGGCACTTCGTAATCCAGTCCTTTAAGCTCTGACGCAAGCGCCTGCCCAGCAATCATTCCGCTCATAATACTTTCCACGTAGCCCTCTACACCCGACAACTGACCGGCAATATACAGCGGCGTTTTACTTGATATCACTCTGAACGTATCCGACAGCACGTTCGGCGCGTCGATATACGTATTGCGATGCATGATTCCGTATCTTAAAAACTCCGCGTTTTTAAGAGCGGGTATCATGGCGAACACTCTCTTCTGCTCTCCGTACGTCAGATTTGTCTGAAATCCGACGAGATTGAAGCAGTCGCCTGCCACATTCTCGCGCCGCAGCTGAACGACGGCGTACGCCTTTTCTCCCGTCTTCGGATTCCTCAACCCGACGGGCTTTAAAGGACCGAACCTAATCGTATCGCTTCCGCGCTTTGCCATCTCTTCTATCGGCATACATCCGCCGAAGAGTTCCCTTTTCTCGAAGTCGTGAAGCACGACGGTTTCCGCTTTTACAAGCTCGTTGTAAAACGCCTCGTACTCATCTCTCTGCATAGGCAGATTGAGATAGTCGTCTCCGCCCTTGCCGTATCTGCCGCCGAAATACGCCTTGTCGTAATCGATACTGTCGGCGGACACTATCGGCGCTATCGCGTCATAAAAATACAGTCTTTGTTTTCCGCTTATCTCACCTATCCGCATTGCCATGGAATCCGACGTAAGCGGACCTGTTGCAACCACCGTAGGCGTATCGTCAAGCGACGTTACCTCTTCTCTTATCAACTCAAAACCGTCGTAAGATCGGAGAGCCTGCTCCGTAAGCTCGGAAAACTTCTCTCTGTCCACCGCAAGCGCACTTCCCGACGGCACTCTAGCATTCTCGGCAAGCGTAAGCAATCTGCACCCTAAATATTTAAGCTCCTCTTTCAGAAGACCCGAAGCGGTCGCTGGCTCTTCCGATTTGAGAGAATTGGAGCAAACAAGCTCCGCAAGCCTGTCAGTCTTATGAGCGCCCGTATTGCGTTTCGGGCGCATCTCGTACATTTTTACGGAAAAGCCGTTGTCAAGCAACTGCAAAGCGCATTCGCATCCGGCAAGTCCGCCGCCTATAACCTTGACGGTTCTATTATTCATTTGTCTCGTTTTCCTCGACGGATACAAGCTCCCTGTGCTTACATTGCTTGTCCGTACATGCATAATAGGTCTTTCCGTCGCGCTTTACAACCTTCATTGTTTTTCCGCAATCGGGGCAGAAATATGGCGCTGGGATATCCCAACTTATAAAGTCGCAGTTAGGATAATTAGTACAGCCGTAGAAGGTCTTGCCGGACTTGGAAATGCGCTTGCTCACGTCGCCGCCGCACTTGGGGCACTTGCCGACCACCTCGACTATCTTCTTTATATTCTTGCATTTTGGATAGTTCGGACACGCGAGGAATGGACCATATTTGCCGTGACGAACCACCATTTTCGCTCCGCATTTATCGCATACGACGTCGCTCTCCTCGTCGGGGAGGTGCGCTCCGCCGGTTGCTTTCGCCGCTCTGTCCAAAAACTTTTTAAGCCTCGGATAAAACGCTCCGATAAGCTCGTCCCACTGCTGATTTCCGTCGGCGATTTTATCCAGTGCGCCTTCAAGTCTTGCAGTGAAATCCAAACTCATAATATCGGGGAAGTTGCTCTCCATATACTCGCTCACGGCTTCGCCGAGCAGAGTGGGAGCAATCGCCTTCTGCTGTTTTTCCGTGTACTCGCGCTTTGAAAGCACGGAGATTATCGAGGCATAAGTAGACGGTCTTCCGATACCGTTTTCTTCGAGAGCCTTGACAAGCGTAGCGTCGTTGTATCTCGCGGGCGGCTTTGTGAATTTCTGCTCTGACAGCACGTCTTCAAGACTTAACTTATCACCCTCGTTGAGGTCGGGCATGGTATCCACTTCCTTATTGTCCTCGTCCTCCTCGACCGTTGCGGAATACACCGCCGTATAGCCTTTGAATTTCACGCTCTTGCCTTTCACCACAAATCCGAGACTCTCCGAACCGCAGGTCCCCAATATATGAACGCGCATAGTGTTGTACAGCGCGTTTGCCATCTGCGACGCCATATATCTTTCATAAATGAGCTTGTAAAGGCGGTATGCGTCTCTGTCCAGCTTGCCTTCGAGGGATTTGGGAGTTCTGTTGAGGTCGATAGGTCTGATAGCTTCGTGCGCGTCCTGCGCGTTATCGCTGGTCTTATACACATTAGGCAACTTGGGCGCGTATTCACTGCCGTAGTTCTCCGCGATATATCCTAGCGTAGCTTTTGCAAAATCGGGCGAGATTCTGACGCTGTCCGTCCTTATGTAGGTGATAAGCGCGTGCTGTCCTTCACCCTCGATATTTACGCCCTCGTACAGCGACTGCGCCACGCGGCTGGTGCGGTCGGCGGTCATATTCAGCTTATGGCTCGCCTCCTGCTGCATTGTGGAGGTCGTGAACGGAGGCGCTGGCTTCGATGTCGACACGCTCTTCTTAACCTCGTCCACCGCGTATTCGCATTCGCGCATAAAGTTTGTGATTATCGCCGCTTCGTCCGCATTGGTCACTTTTACCTTCTTACCGTTGCTCTCCTGCAAAGCGGCATTGAAGATATTCGCCTTTGTCTTTTTTGCGCCTATTTTAAGCAGCAGCGCGCTTATATTCCAATACTCCTCGGGCTTGAATGCGCGGATTTCCTTTTCTCTGTCCACAATCATTTTGAGCGCTGCGGACTGTACGCGGCCCGCAGATAGACCGGGCTTCAATTTTCTCGACAGTATGGGCGAAATCTTATAGCCGACAAGTCTGTCCAAAACTCTGCGCGCCTGCTGACTGTCCACAAGGTTCATATTTATTTCCCTCGGCTGTTTCATAGCCGCGCGGACTGCTTTCGGGGAAATCTCGTTAAACTCTATACGTACCTTGTCGCCCTCGACGCCCAACACGTTTTTCAAATGCCAACTGATAGCCTCGCCCTCGCGGTCCGGGTCGGTTGCGAGATAAACGACGTCGTATTTTTTAACCGCCTGCGAAAGCTGTTTTATGATAGCTTCCTTGTCCTGCGACACGACGTATTGCGGCTTATAGCCGTTGTCGATTTCTATCCCCAACGACCTTTGCGGAAGGTCGCAGACATGTCCCTTTGACGCAAGCACCGTAGCTTCGCCGCCCAGATATTTTTCGATAGTCTTTGCCTTGTGCGGCGACTCGACAATAATAAGCTGTTTCATTCAATCTCCTAAGGTCTAATTTATTTTAGTATTGATTGTATAATAAATACCCGCTTAGCGCGTCACACGCCTGCAAGCGAGTAATAATTTCCGCCGGTATTTTGTATCAATCCGTTGAGTTCCAGATTGAAAAGCGCGGTCGTAAGTTCGTTCACCGTAAGCTGCGTGACGGAAAGCAACTCTTCAAAATGCAGTTCCTCGTCATGTAGCGCGTCCAATATCTGATTTTCAACGAAGCTGAGCTCCACAGTTTTCTGCTCGAAGCTCTCCCGTTTTATATGCAACGCGTCGAGCACGTCTTCGGGCGTAATGGCAAGCGCGTGCGGCATTTCGCGCAAAAGCTCGTTTGCTCCCTCGCTTTCTGCCGCGAAGATATTGCCTGGCACAACGAAAATCTCCTTGCCCTGTTCTATCGCGCATCTCATCGTTATCAGCGACCCGCTCTTTTTCGCAGCTTCGGCAAGAAACACTCCGCGGCTGAGTCCGCTTATAATGCGGTTACGCTCGGGAAAATGGTATTGAAGCGGCTTGACTCCGAGCATATACTCGCTTACGATAGCGCCGCCGTTCATAAGAATGCCGTCGAGCAGTCCTCTGTGTTCCGCAGGATAGCATACGTCCAGCCCGCAAGCGAAAACCGCAACCGTAGGCTTTCCTCCCGCAACGCACGCCTTATGCGCGGTTCCGTCTATACCTCTTGCAAATCCAGATACCACCGTAACGCCCGCTCTGGAAAATTCCCGTGCAAATTCCTCCGCGACCTTAATTCCGTAACGCGTGGGTCTGCGCGAGCCGACTATGCCGATACAGTCGTTTTTCAGAGCCGCATAGTTGCCTTTTACGAATAGCACTATCGGCTTATCGTAAATCTCACGCAAGCCGTCGGGATAATCGTCGTCGAGGCAAGTAACCCAATGAACCTCGCTTTTTTGAAGTCTGTCGATAATCGAGTCTATTTCCGAATAGCGCGTGAAAAACTCCGACGCGCCGCTATCTCCCAATACGCGTCTTACGATATCGCGGTTTGCGGGCAGCGCGCTCGGGTCACCGACCGCCGCAAGCAAATCCGCTTTCTTTTTGTATGCCAGCTCATCCGCGCATTGAAGCGCAAGAAGAGCTTTCGATGTCATGTCTTTGTTGTCCATCACTGATATTTTCTGTCTATTCCCCTGTACTGTATAGCTTCTGCTATATGCGGAGCCAGAATATTTTCACTTCCGGCAAGGTCCGCTATCGTTCTTGCGACTTTCAATATCCTCGTCGTGCCTCTCGCGCTCAGATTCAGCCTTTCAAACGCCTTTTCGAGCAATCTTTCGCAGTCCTTGTCAATCTTGCAAAAGATTCCCATTTCACGCGAGCCCATCTCCGCGTTGGTCAGAATACCGCAATCCTTAAACCGCTCGCGCTGCAACGCTCTCACGGCGTTTATACGCTCTTTTATCACGGCGGAGCTCTCCGCGGCTTTCCTATCCCGAAGCTCGCCGTACGAAATATTATCAACTTCGATTTGCAAATCTATTCTGTCCATCAACGGTCCAGACAGTTTTGCAAGATAATTGTGTATTTGAGAAGTCGTACAGCGGCAAATCTGAGTTTTGGAGCCGAAATTGCCGCACGGACACGGATTCATACTTGCAAGAAGCATGAAATTTGCGGGATATTCCACCGTGTTGTTCACTCTCGACACGGATACCTTTCTGTCCTCAAGGGGCTGACGCAAAGTTTCCAAAGCGTGTCTGGAATACTCGGGCATCTCGTCTAGGAACAAAACGCCGTGGTTTGCGAGGCTCACCTCTCCCGGTTTCGCCTTCGCGCCTCCGCCTACTAGCGCAGGAACAGTCGTGGTGTGGTGCGGCGTCCTGAACGGGCGCGTGGTCACGATTCCCACATTTGAATCCAGTATACCCGCCACGCTATGTATCTTAGTGACCTCGACAGCCTCCTCGAAGGTCATCTCCGGCATAATCGTAGGCACGCACTTTGCAAGCATGGTTTTACCCGCGCCGGGAGGTCCTATCATAATGGCGTTGTGCCCTCCTGCGACTGCGATTTCAAGCGCGCGCTTTGCTACGGTCTGACCCTTTACGTCCGCAAAATCCACTCCGTAGCCGTGTTGCAGACAGCTCGCCTCATAATCGGAAGTCTCAATGGGCGCGCAGCTCAATCCGCTGAGAAATTCCACCGCGTCACGAAAGCTGTCCAGTGCGTAGACCTCTATTCCGTCTATATAACTCGCCTCCCGTGCATTTTCGGAAGGGATTATAAACTTTCTGCGTCCGTTTTGCATAGCCGCGATAAGAATAGGCATAATGCCGTTGACCTGTCTGAGTTTTCCGTCGAGCGACAGCTCTCCTATCGCAACGAATTCCTTATAAACCTTACTCTCGATTTGTCCCGAGGCTACGAGAATGCCAAGCGCTATGGCGAGGTCGAAAACGGGACCCTCTTTCTTCGTATCGGCGGGTGCAAGATTGACGATAATGCGCTTTGCAGGATACTGAAAGCCGCTGTTTCTGATTGCGGAACGAACGCGCTCCTTGCTCTCCTTAGTCGCAGTAGAAGCCAGTCCCACAAGCTCATAACCGGGCAAGCCGCTGCTTATATCAACTTCGACGTCTACGGAATAACCGTTCAATCCGTCGAGCGAATAACTTTTTATCTTTGCGAGCATATTTCTCCACCGCTGTATAAAGTTAGTAAATTTTACCATATAAGACGGAAAAACGCAATAAAAATTAAAGCTGCAACTTTTATTAAACAGCTGTTAAAATAAATGGTTTATGCAATTAGAATGTCGAAAATTTAAATTTTAACGTTAAAAATTATATTTGCGTATTATCACTATTATTTTCGGCTTTTTCCTCTACGTCATTATTGGCGGTTGCGTCCGTTTCCGAAACCGCTTGCTTCTGAGCGCTCGCAAGATATGATTCAAGCAGTTTTTTCTTTTCCTCGTCCGACATACCGTCAAGCGAAGGCTGCTTTCTCTCTTCAGACTCAGCCGCAACCTTATCCTTCACATATCCGACTATAATCAATACGCCGACAATAAGCAAAGGAAGCGCGATAAGCAGCACGTATCCGTACCAGTGCGACAGAAATCTTCTGAAACCAGCGATAAACGGCGATTTGCGCAGAAATTTTGCTTTGACAGCAGACGGATTCAGCTTCCAATTATCCGCGTATTGCTCGTTATCTCCCTTCGTACGAAAGTATTGAACGCTTCCGTCCTCATTGCGCGCAACTTCTATTATGCGGTGGGTTTCATTTCTTCCTCTAAGAGGACCGGACGGCGCTACGAACGTAATTATATCGCCGACGGCAAGCTCGTTCACGTTATCGACTTTTTTTGATATTATAACCTCTCCCGCCTCGATAGTTCCCGACATACTGTCCGTTATAACCTCGTACACGTGGTAACCGAAAATGCTTGCGTCTCCTCCGCTATTGCGCTGACTTATCGTAAGGCTCAAAACAACGACGAGAAATACAAAGACCACCGCCGTTATGACAGTGGTTACGATATTGTATATCTTCTTTGCTTTTGACAGGTTTTTTTTCTCGCTTTTGCTCATTGAAATTATTTATGCGTCTTATCGATCTCCGCCGTTTTCTTCGGGAGCTTCAACAGCCATAATGTCCTGCCGCGAAGCAGACTCGGGGCTGCGCTCGTCTTTATCGATTGCCTCGTTTGCGGCGGTGTTCCGAGGAGCTTTTTCGGCTCTTGGATTACGAGGCTCAGGCGGCTTTGGCGCGCTATCGGCAGTCTTCTCAGGTTTATCGAATACGATTTTAGTTCCGTACGGGTCGTCGACGCTATGCGTATTCGCAATACGCAAACCTCCCACTGCGACCTTGCTTTCGTCCGTCAAAGGTATGTTTTTCGGTTTTCTAGGCTTCGGCGCAGGCTTTACATCCTCTGCCGTTACTGCTTCGCTTTCTTTTACAGATACTTTTTCGGACTGCTTGCCCGCGCTTTGCTTCTTCTTCGTTGCAGGCTTATCCGAACCGCTCTCGGCGGTTTGATTATCGGCATTCTTGGCCGACGCGTCTTGCTTTGCGCCAGATCCGCTACTCTTTTTCTTGGATGACTTCGGCGCGGCTTTCTCAATCACGGGCTCCAACATCAACACGCTGTCATCGGCTTTCCCCGAGGCTTGTTCAAATTCTGATACAGTCTTTTCGACATACTCTTCGTGTTTGAGCCGTTCTTCCCGCTCCCTTTCCATATCCTCTATGGATTTGTTTATCTCTTCGGAGGAATTACGGTCTTCAAGCAAAAGTTTTTCTTCTGACAAACGCTTTATTTCCGCAATTTTTGCAAGTCGCTCCGCGGTTTGTTCCTCTTCCTTTTTAAGCGCGGCAATCTTGGCGCGCTGGTAGTTGAACGGGTCTATGCCGTAGTGTACTGACGTCCCGAAGGAGCTGTCTATTTCGCCTTCCAAACTTGCACGGAGCTTTCTGAACGCCTCCGCTCTCTTTTCCATATCCTCTTTGCGGCGGCGGATACGCTCTCTGCGCTCTCTGTCGTCTATTTCTTCCTGCTTTATCCTGCGATACGACGTGAGACAACGGTCGATTGCGTCCTTGACCTTTGCGATATCCTCCTGTTTGAGCTTATCGTCGTCAGAACGTTTGTAAAGTTTGCGCACTTCGTAAAGATGCTGGTCGAATTTCTCCGCGTCGGGTTCGAGGTCGACTTCCTCTTGGTCTGCCTTCGGCACGAGCTCCTTATAAATCTCGACGGCAACGGGAACTTCTTCCACGACCTCGGTAACAATCTCTTTTTCGACCTCTTTTTCAACTTCCTCGACCTCGGGCTGCTTCTCTTCTTGTTTTTCGGGTTGGGGCTGTTCTTCCGTCTGCTTCTGCGGCTCCTCGGGTGTTTCGGTTTCCCGCTCAGCCTCCTCGGTCTCCTTGGGCGCAACCTCCTCGACGTTTTCCTCTTCCTCGTCGTTACGCTCTTCCTCGTCCAGCTTCTGCGCATACTCGTCGCGGCTTATCTCATCCTTTTCAAAGTCCATATCGCCTACGCGCAGGAAATCGGCAAACTCCTTATCCTCCATATCCATATCCGTTTCGGACTGGTCGTAGATACTCTCGAACAGCATGGTATTGAGCGTAACCATGTTTTTGAGGTTCGCCTCTCCTTCGTCTTCTATGTCGTAGTTTTCCACCTCGTCGGATGTGGAGAAGCCCGCCGTGACGTTGTAAGTTTCGATAAACTGCCACAGCGTGAGCGCCTTTTTGAAGTTCGGCTCTTTAAGGATAACGTTGGTACGCATGATAGGAGGCCGCACGGGCGCGGAATTGCGCATGGATTTTGCAAACGAAGAGGATAAAAAGTCGGTGATAATCCTGTCGATTTTAGCAATTCGCTCGATTTTGGTAAGCGTATCGGGGTCGAGACGCATAACCTCGTCGAAGCTTAGCTGCGCGAAATACTCCGTTCTGAAAGTGACCTTTTTGCTCGGAAGATTAAACCTTGACTCTATATCCAATTCCAGCACGTCCTGCGTAGCGGAAGCCTTTTTGATTTTGTCGTAACGCATAGTGACAAAATCTTTGAGCTTTAAGAGCAAGGTATAAATAAAACGGTTTTCGTAAATTTCAAAGGATTCTTCCTTTGTTATATTAAGAATTTTACTCGGCGTAACGCTGCCGTCCTCGTCGACCTTGGAAATCATATTCGTATGCTGCGCGAGGAATTTGACTGATTCGGTGGAAATACTGCGCGCAAGAGACACGTCGACAATATCCTCTTCCTGAACGATGAACTTACGCGGATTTCTGACAATGGTATCGAGATTGGGCAGGACATCCTCTATTGTGTCAATCCAGTCAATAGAAATATCTTGAATCAACCTCTTTTTCGCCAATTTGAAAACGGACGAGCCTCTGTCGACGCGCTTTTTGAATTGCTCGTAAAACTCCTCGTTTTTGAGGACTGAGACAATCTTATGTGCGTACTGCTTGTACGTCTCCCTTGTGATTCTGCTATCGGACATATTACTCCGTATCAAAATTTGGCTGCACTAAAATGGGATTATTTGCGTCCGGACAGGGAGCCGAGTGCGTAAGCCGCCCTGTGCTCGGTCGTACACGACGGCGAGCGCACGCAAGGCTGACGCGATATGGGCGCAAATAGCGCATTTTAGAACAGCTTCTTCAAGCGGTTGATATACTCCTTACTCTCCTGCATATTCTCTTCGCCGAAAAGCTCGCTTAGATAAAGCACGAGTCCGTCAATTTCGTCGCGTATGTAAGAAAGGTTGAGCGACTCGAACTTCCTGAAAATCTTATTACAAAGCACGTAATCGAGTCCGTCCAGTTCCGTACCGCCACATCCTACGTAAGACGGAACAAACTCTTTAAGCTGCTTTACGATACGGTTTCCGAACGCGAGTCTGAAATGCTCTATAACGTAATCGTCTAACTGATTGATTTTATCCAGATTTTCCTGCGAAACCTTGTACAGCTCCTGCGACTTTTTAAATTCCGCTTCAAGATGCTTATAGCTTATAAACAGATTGTCTTCCCAAGGAGCTTCAAACGCGATACCCTTGCTGTTTATGTTTATAGGCATAGCACGGTCGTAAACCTTATCCGATATAGCAAAAGTGGAGTCGTCGTTGTTCGCCGTGCCTATAAACCACATGTTCTGCGGCAGACGGAAACGTCCTCTTTCTATATGCTTGGGGTCGTTCGCCCAGCCCGACGGAACGAGGTCTACAATCCACTCGTCGCGGGACGGCATTTCGAGTATGGACAGCATTTCCGCGAAGTAGTACTCGACGCGAGCGATGTTCATTTCGTCGAGGACGGTGAGATAAATTTGGTCATTCCAAGTCGCCTCGTACATCTTTTTCAAGACTTCGGTTTCGTTGAAACGCTTTGTAAATTCGTTGAAGTATCCGAACAACTCCGTACGGTCGCGCCAAGAAGGCTGAACGGACGCTATCGTCGCGGGATTATTGAGGAATATACCCATCGCGTGCGGAAGCGAGGTTTTACCAGTACCGGAAATACCCTGCAAAATCATAAGACGCGAAGTGGACATACCTGCAATAAACAAACGTATAATACGCGGCTGATAGAACAGCTTCATACGCGAACACGCAAAATTTCTGAACTTATCCACCAACTGCGGCAACGTAATTTCGTCGTCATAGACGGGCGGAACGTAATTCTCGTAAATTTTGTCGATTTCGGTAAGCTTATAGAAGCGCGATTCGCCCTGAGGACTCTTTTCTTCCTCGCTCTCTTCTCCGCCTTCCTCGCCCTCTTCACCCGTATACTTGCCTATATCGCTGACGCGCATGCTGAGTATACGGTCCTTTTCGGCGCTCATCTTTATAATCTGCTTTTTGAGGTTGGCGCATTCTTCCACAAGGTCCTGCGGCAGAACTTTGGATTTCCCCAATCTGACCAACTTGCGGATGCCCAAAATAATGAGTACAATTATAGCGACTATAACGGCGACTATCAGAATTATGAAAATTATAGCGACAGCCCATTCCCCCGCGCCGAAATACTCGGTGTAGTTCTTAAATGCGTCCGAATAACCTTCATTGTAGAAAATATGCAGAAAACCCCAGAAGATACTTCCTATACCCTTATCGTAAAACGCTCCTAAAAACGCTTTCAGAAATTCAAATACAAGATTTATATTCATAGTTATTAATATTAAATTATATCATTTTATATTCTTACGCGCGATATAGAGCAAAAAACAATATCGACGCGCAAGAACGATAAAAATCCCCCTAACCGAAAATTATTTCTTTTCGGTATTTTCGCCGTCTGAAATATCGACAACCTCGCTATCGGCAGACTCACTTTCCGTTTCGGGCGCGTCAATATCGGCTTCGGGCGCCTCGACGCTATCGCCTTCGGCAGGAACACCCGCAGCATCGTCGGCTTCCGTATCAACGATATCCGTCTTTGCTTCTTCCGTACTGTCCGTTGAGGGGATATTATCCGCTTCTGCGCGCAACAGCGCCAAATACTCTTCCGCAAGACGGCGCTTTTCCACGTCGGAAAGACTGTCCACCGTCACAGCGGTTTCGCCCGCTACCTTCTTGTTGTTTTCGATTTTGGCAATAATCAAAGCGCGCACGAGCACGAACGCATAAATCACGAACAAAAGTATCAGAGGAAGCACCACGATACAGAAGAAACGAGTTTTTCCGCTTTCGGGGTCCTGCAAGAAATTGGAAAACGCTCCGCAGCCTTTAAGCAATTTGCCAGAGGTGAAATTGCCCTCGTCATCAACGCTGCCCCAAGTAGCGACGATATCCGAAGCGAGAATTTTTTCCGTTTCGCCCATATTGGGATTTTCACCCCTATTGATAGCGGCCGCAATATCCTGCCAAGAGCCATCTTGATTATCGCCGCGGGTACGGATATCCGTCACTGCGCCCTGATAATTTTTGGTAATTCTGATAATGCGGTGAGTGTTGTAATACTCGTACGACGTTCCGTTTTTACTGATAGACGATTTGAAGGTTACAACCTGACCGACCTTCAAGTCGGAAGCGTTGCCCTGATAATAGTCCGCAATGATAACGTCGTCGGGTGAAAACGTGGGCGCCATTGAATCGGTAACCACGTTGAAATAGCACTTATTGCCGAACTTGGTGATATTCTCGCCGTTTGTGGAACGAACTATCGTGAAAATTGCCACGATAAGAGCAAAAATAATCAAAACAATGCAAAGAATATTGACTGTCCAATTCAGAGCAATTTTGACCTTTTGTTGAGTAGGAGTAAGCTCCTTTTTATCTTTTTTTGTAAAAATGGTTTTCATAAAAAACCCTCCGATGTGCCTTGCCTCGCCCAATCCCAAGACTTATTGCCGTATATCGCGCGACCCCGCGCGACCGAGATAAAACTAAGCCGCTATTGATATCATCGGGTCATACTTATTGTCCTTCAAAGCGCGGCGCGCCCTTCACCCGAATGATTTTGCTGTACGCGTAAATATAAAATCTATACAATTATGATTATATAAATAATAGAACAACTTGTCAATAGTGAAAAATACTCGAATAAGTGTATTTTGAATGAATATCTTATCAATCTATTATTACAAAAACCGCGATATTGAAATTAAGAACAAGAAAGAGGCACTTTTGCGAACAGCCTAATGTATATAAAATACATGACTGTGAGCAAAAGTGCCTCTGACACAGTTATTCGCCTAATAGCGCGGTTTTTACTTGCTTATGGTGATTGCAAGATTGTAGAGTTGCTCATCAAACTCCTTGGGGATTTTCAGCGCTTCTAGTACGGTGGTATCATAGATATCGCCTCCGCGCACGCCTACGACTCTGCCCGACTGTCCGCACTCGATAAGGTCGACAGCTCTTTGCGCCATACGCGCGGCAAGCACGCGGTCCGCCATGGTCGGGATGCCTCCGCGCTGCATATATCCAAGCGCCATATGGTTTACTCTGCGATTTGTCGCGTCCGCCACCTTCTTGACGAGCTCGTCTTTAAGCTCGTTTTTGCCCTCGGCAAGAAGTATTATTGTCGAAGTCTTGCCCTTGTCGAAGCCGCGCTTTACACTCTGCGCTATTTCGTCTACGTCGGCGGGAGCTTCGGGCACTATGACGTATTCCGCGCCGCCCGCGACAGCGGAATTGAGCGCGATATTACCGCTCATTCTTCCCATAACTTCGAGAATCATAATACGGTCGTGAGAAGTTATCGTATCTCTCAGCTTCAATATGGCGTCGATAACCGTATTGCACGCCGTATCGTAGCCTATCGTGGAATCCGTATAACCCATATCGTTGTCTATCGTACCGGGGATGCCGATAACGTTAAGCTCGCTGTTTTCATGCAAATCCTCAACGCCTCTGAAAGAGCCGTCTCCGCCTATAACGATAAGATTGTCTATTCCGCGTTTGAGCAGGTTATCCGCCGCGCCGAGCATCACGTTCTTATCTTTAAATTCGAGACAGCGCGCGGAACGCAGGATAGTCCCTCCCGCGTGAACGCTGTTGGAAACAGAGCTGTAATCCATAGGGAATATTTCGTCGTTCACCATTCCCTTATATCCGTGTTTGACGCCGTACATTTCAAAGCCGAGATTCAACCCGTAACGCACGACCGTACGTATACAGGCGTTCATTCCCGACGCGTCGCCGCCGCTCGTAAGCACAGCCAATTTTTTATTGCATAATTTCTTTGCCATAGATTTTCTCCTTTCTAGGATTTCCATTGAATATATTAGCACCTCGCACCTGAAATAATCAAGCGTACGGGCGCTGTTTATTACTTTTTGCTCACGTATCTGACGCGGTCGCCGCCGAGCAAATCGCTGAGCCTTGCAAGCAGTTCTTCGCATATTCTGACCGTCTGCGGATATTGCAAAAGCCTCGGTCTGCCGTCGTAGGTTATCTGCGCCTGACAGGGAGTGTTTCCCTCGTATAACGCCAAAACGTCCGCAACCGTATCCTTTTCCGCCGCGCTGTTTATGAGCACGTAAAGCACTCCGCCGTTCGGATTGTACTGCTTTGCGTTACGGTTTAACTTTGCCGCGCCGTCGTTCTGCCAAAGCTCCACCGCGTCGATATTTACCTTCGGCTCGCTCTCGTCTCTCAGGTCTATCTTGCCCGACACCTTGACCGGCGCGTCGGCTCCTATCGCGGCTCCGAATCTTTCAAACGAACGGGCGTACATCGAAAACGCTATCGAACCCGTTCTGTCCTCCAACCGCCCTACCGCGAATTTCTGCTGCTGTTTGGTAGTTTTGATTTCAAAGGAGGAAACGATACATCCGAATTTAACCGCCTTGTTGGACAGTGATTCGTCTACCTGCATGGTTATATTGCCCTCGTCGTCGGGCTGCTCGATATACAGCATGCCCGTATCGAAATTAAATTCGCCCTTGACCTCGCTGTAATCGTCGAGAGGATGCCCGGATATATACATACCAAGCACCTCTTTTTCAAGAGAAAGCCTTTGAAGCTTTGGATACTCCTCCAACTCGTCGTAAACGTCCTTATAGGAGACCGCTTCCTCAAAAATATCGTCGAAAAGCGACATCTGGTCGGAC
The DNA here is from genome assembly GCA_949432885.1 of uncultured bacterium. Classification (GTDB taxonomy): domain Bacteria; phylum Bacillota; class Clostridia; order Christensenellales; family CAG-917; genus CAG-475. The sequence goes on from CASQXY010000001.1 coordinate 44,623, forward strand.
ATTCTGCTCTTTTTGGAACGGACGACGTCGTCCATTATGCGCTCGTAGGACGCCATAAGCGTAGACCTAGTTTTTCCGAAGCAATCAAGAGCGCCGCCCTTTATCAAACTCTCCAACATGCGCTTGTTAAGCTGTTCGGAACATCTTTCCAGCAAATCGCGCAAATCCTTAAACGGTCCGTGCGCGTCGCGCTCGGAGAGTATATATTCCACCGCCTGCTCGCCGACATTCTTTATACCGTGCAAGCCGTAACGCACGTTTTCACCCTCTATGGAGAACAGCTTGCGCGAGCGGTTTATATCAGGCGAAAGCACTTTGACTCCCGTACGTTTGAGGTAGTTCATATAGTGCTTCAATTCATCTGCATTTGTGATGCGGTTGTTGACCACCGCAACGATAAAGTGCGTCGGATAATAGCATTTGAGATAAGCCGTCTGATACGTGAGAAAGGTATACGCCGCCGCGTGCGATTTGTTGAATGCGTATTCGGCAAACTTCATTATTTGGTCGAACAGGTGGTTTGCGACTTCCTCGTCCACTCCGTTTGCAATCGCGCCGATATTATTCTTCTTTGTCGCGTCGCCTTTGAGTACGCCGCCGTGAAGGAACACGTTTCTCATCTGTTCGAGTAGGTCCGCCTTTTTCTTGGACATCGCGCGGCGCATGATATCCGCGCCTCCGAAAGAGAAGCCAGCCATCTTCTGCGCGATTTGCATAACCTGCTCCTGATACACGATACATCCGTACGTGTTTTCCAATACCTCTTTGAGTATAGGATGCGCATATTTGACGTCGTCGGGGTGCTTCTTGCCCTCGATAAAGTCGTCTACGAACTGCATGGGACCGGGGCGGTACAGCGAAATACCCGCAATAACGTCTTCCAAACAGTCGGGTTGAAGCCTCGCCATAAACCGTTTCATGCCGCCCGATTCCAACTGGAAGACCGCTTCGCAGTCGCCCGATGAAATCAGTTCGTAAATCTTGGGGTCTTCGTAACCCAGCTTATCGAAATCCAGTTCGACTCCCTTGTCCTGTTTGATCAGTTTTATCGCCTCGTCTATATCCGTCAGAGTTTTAAGCCCCAAAAAGTCCATTTTGAGCAGACCTACGTCCTCGATGATATTCTTATCGAACTGTGTGGTGATGACTGGACCGTTTCTCGACAGAGCGCAATAATTCTCCACGGGGTCGCGGCATATAACGACGCCTGCTGCGTGCATGGATGTCTGCCTTGGCATACCCTCCAACTTCATAGCGAGGTCTATGACCTCTTTTGCGCTCATATTCGTATCGTACAGCTTCTTGAATTCCGCACTGTAACAGTCGCTTCCCGCAGTCAGAACCTGAGGCAGAAATGCTTTTCCCGTCGGAATTTCTTTGACCCACGCTGCAGCGTCGGCATACGGAATATCCATGACCCTTGCGACGTCCTTGACCACCGCTTTTGCGCTCATTGTGGAATATGCAATTATCTGCGTCACGCACTCCTTGCCGTATTTTTCTATGCAATAATCTATGACCTCGCCCCTTCTTACAAAGCAGAAATCAACGTCGAAGTCGGGCATACTTACGCGCTCGGCGGACAAAAACCTTTCAAACAGCAGTTGATATTTGAGAGGATCAATATCCGTAATGCCTATCGTATACGCAACAATGCTGCCGCATCCGCTTCCGCGGCCGGGACCTACGGGTATGCCCATATGCTTTGCAGCGTTGACGTAATCCCAAACTATAAGGAAGTATCCGTCATAGCCGCAATCGTGTATGACCTTCAACTCGTGATTGAGTCTTGCCTCCATATCGGGGGTAATCTCATCGTATCTTCTTGCAAGCCCCTCCCACGCGAGGTCGTGCAAATACTGCTGTTCGTCCCTGTCGCCCATTTCATCGTTCGTGTATTTAGGGATGACGGGCGGACGTTTGAGCACGAAAAAGTCCTCTATCTTGTCGGCTATTTCACGCGTAGTAGATATTGCCTCCGGACACCAGGAGAACAACTGAGCCATTTCATCGCCAGATTTCAGATAAAATTCGTCGTTTTGGAACCTCGGCGAGTTCTGTTTATCGTCGGATTTCCTACAACCGAGGGTAATGCACATCATGGTATCCTGCATTTCCGCGTCGTCGCGGTTGAGATAGTGCACGTCGTTCGTAGCGACTATTTTTACGCCTATCTCTCTCGCAATTTGGACGAGCCTGTTGTTGACTATTTTATCCTCCTCGAGACCGTGGTCCTGAATCTCTATATAGAAATCGCCCTCGGCAAACATATCGCGCATTCTTATCGCATACTGCTTCGCTTCCTCGTACTTTCCTGCGAGAATAAGACGCGGAATCTTTCCCGCAAGGCAGGCGGACAGGCATATAAGCCCCTCGCTGTGCAAAGCTATATGCTCCAAGTCAACGCGCGGCTTCATATAAAAGCCGTCCACAAACGCCATCGACGAAAGCTTCATAAGGTTTTCATAGCCCTTCTGATTTTTTGCCAGAAGTATCAAATGATAGCGCTGTTTGAGCACGTCCGTGGTCTTTACGTACATATCCTCCGCAACGTAAAACTCCTCGCCGATTATAGGCTTTATACCGTCGCCGCGCAACGTGGATACAAAGGAATGCACGCCGTACATATTGCCGTGGTCGGTAATCGCAACGGCATCCATTCCCATCCTTTTAAGAGCGTCGCTCAGAGGATGGGTTTTCTTTGTCTTGTTGGGATTGTCGGGATTGGACACGGGTTGTATTATCCTCACCGCTCCGTCGAGCAGGCTGTATTCCGTGTGCAGATGAAGATGAACGAAATCTGTCATATATCTCCTCTTCGGGCTTCGCCCGTTTTCGCAGGTTGTAGTTCTCTGTATTCGGACGGCGCGCGCCGGCGATTTTATTCGCCTCCGTACGCCAGTGTTTCGATTTTTTTCAGTCTGTGGTGCAGACAGCTCTTTGTGACGCCCAGCATATCTGCAAGCTCCTGCATGGAAGCCTCGGGATATTGCGCCCTCGCCTCCGCCGTATCGCGCAGAGAAATCGGGAGCTTTTCAAATTCGTCGCGGGTTTTCAGCTTTGCGATTGCGATAACAAGCCTTGTTGATGCGGCGAAAGTCTTATCAAGATTCGCGGTTTCGCAAATAATCGCTCTATTGAGTTCGTTTGCCGTCTCGCGCTCGTCGATGACGGTTTGAAGCCGTTTTGCGCTGTCAGCCAGCCCGAGCGTGCAAAGTATGCCTACGATTTCATCCTTATCCTTGACGTAAATGAGCTTGCCTCCGTTCCTGTCGCTCATGCGCGATTTTATCCGCAAATCGCTGAGCAATTCCATAACTCCGTCCGCAAATTCCTCGTCGTACAGCTGCAATTCAAAATGATAGCCCTGCTTTTTATCCTCATCCAAAACGGGCGCGTACACTCCGCCGCAGCCGAGGTATAAACCTTGAAAGTAAGCTCTCATACAGCACTGCTTCGTAAGGAGCTGTTGCGGCAGTCCGCGCGTGAAGTTCATCAGACCTTCGCCGTTTACGCTCATAAGCTCGAAATCTATAAGCGCCTGCTTTGCAAAGCCCTGAGGCACGGTCGTCTTGTACGTTCTTTTTTCTTTGTCGAAGCCGACGCGGTCGGTTTCGGGCGCCGTAATCGTGCATTCAACGGGATAAATGCTTTCGAGCATATCCGCGATTTTACGCGCCGCTTCCGACGTATCCAGCAACAAGTTTAAGGTCTGTCTACGTCCCGTTCCTTCCAACGTTCCGCCGACCTTGAAAAGCGCCGACAAAAACGCAATCTTGCAACACATATCGCTCGGCAATGCCGTAAGCAATTCCCTTTTGCTGTTTTCCTTAAACGTCGCTCCCATACGTCCAGTTCCTTTTATCCTTGAAGACGGGAAGTCTGCCGTCTATTCCGTATATTCTTTCGATAGGAACGTTATGTTCCTTCACAAACTTTTCCGCACCGCCGAATTTACCGGTACGCTTCGCGCTGTGCGCGTCGCTTCCGATGATAAACTTCACTTCCGATTTCAAGACTGCGTCTATACCCTGAGTTAGCGCGTCTATATGCTTTTCGTTAAGTTCCAGATAAACGCCGTGCTTTGCCGCGCTCTCGCAAACCGCCTCGAAATCCACTGGCGCCAGATGACCAAGGTGAGCGATTATATCGACGGGATAGTTCTCCATGACAAACAAATACGCCTCCGTGTTCTGACATATCAGCTTATCCTTTTTTGCGCGGCTTCCGAAGCCGTTTGTTCGCACCCACTTTCCGTCCTCGCCTGCGAAATCAGATAGGATAAATCTGTGAAACCCCGCAATAAGCACGTCGCATTTTTTGATTACGGAATGCGGCACGTCAAGCCTATGCCCCACTATATTGCCCTCAACGCCGTGGAGTATATCGATATTTCCGTTTTTCAGCTCGGCTATCCGCTCTCTTTGCGCCGCGAATTTTCTCTCGTTCAAACGGCACAACAGCGTTTGAAAGGAGTGGTCCGTAATCGCAATCTGCGAAAGCCCGAGCTTTTTTGCGGCGGCAAGATGACGGGAGATTGTAGCTCTTCCGTCGCTCGAAAATGTATGCAGATGATAGTCGCCCGAAATCCTCAATTTTTCTCTCCGTTTCAAATTGGCATAGCTTATTATGCACTCGGCGCGTTTGCGTGACGGCATTTCCGTCTGCAATTACTTTACGTAAACAAATTCCCTTTGTATCCTTACGCCGTATTTTGCAAATACCTCTATTTCGCAAAGTCCTACGAGCGTCATAAAATCCTTTGCTGTCGCTCCGCCGACGTTGACTATAAAATTGCCGTGAAGCTCAGATATCATCGCGCCGCCTACTCGTGTTCCGCGCAGTCCGCACCCGTCTATAAGTTTTCCGCTCGGAATCTCACCGTTTTTGAAAACGCTTCCGCAGGACGGCTGTCTCGGTTGCTTTGCAAGTCTTAGTCCGAGATATTCGGAAGCCGTTTTCCGCGATTCCTGTGCCGAAACACTCTTCCCCTCGAACACCGCGCCTAGTATCACTCCCCCCGCGCCCTTTCTGTACCCGAAGCCGCATTCCCCTACGTCGAATTCCGCTATGGCGCATAAATTTTCCACATCTCCGCCGGAAATTATGTCGCCGCGCGAATGGTTTGAATTTATATCGCCGATATAAGCGCAATTTACATAATCACTGTTTAACACGCGTATTTTGTGCACGTAATCCACCGTTTGCGCGCCGAACGCGCCCGCGTTCATATGCACAATGCCGCCAACGGTGGCAGGCACGCCCGTCATAAATTCAAGACCTCCGAGCGAGTGCTCTCTCATATTCGTTATAACGTCGCTTATCCTCGCGCCGCTTCCCGCTATGACCTTATTCCCGTGAATTTCTATCCTGTCAAGTCCCTTGGTGGAAATAACGGGAGAAGCGCAAAGTCCGTCGGCAAGTATGACGTCGGAGCCGCCGCCGAGTATAAACGGGCAAACGCCATAGCGCAAAAAATGCCTGTATAGCCGCGTCAACTCGCTTTCGGTGCGAGGAGTAAATACGCACGCCTTGCCGCCGCCCTTGAACGTGGTGAGCTCGCAAGCGCTTTTGAGCGTATACGGAGTTGCGCACTCCGCCTGCGCACGGTCGCATATTCCTATAATACTGCCGATTTCCTTTTGCGTTTCAGACATAGAATCATTCTATGCCGAATGCAAAGCGTTGTATATTATACTATAAAACTTTTTCTATTACAAGTCGCTCGGGGCATTGTTTTTTGCGGTAAGCGCGGCAAGCTGTTCGAGAATATACTCCGCCTTGCTGTGGGATATGCCGTCCAATTCGGCGAGCTCCTCCGCCGTCTTATGCTTTATATCCTCGACTGAGCCGAAACGCTTTATAAGCGCGTTGGCGGTTTTGTCTCCAACTCCCTTTATGTTCCTTAGCACGCTCTCGCTAAGGTGCTTGCTTCTCAGCGACCTATGGAAGGTTATTGCAAATCTGTGCGATTCGTCCCTCACCCTTTGCAATAGCTGTAAAGCTACGCTGTCCTTGGGCAGAATGACGGGAGAGGTCGGGTCGCTGCCGAGGAACACCTCCTCCTCCCTCTTGGCAAGCGAGATTATCTCTATGTCCTGTTTGCCCGTCGCCGCCTGCGCCTCTTTTGCGTATGCAAGCTGTCCCTTTCCGCCGTCTATGAGCAACAGGTCGGGAACGCTCGAAAAGCTCTCGTCCTCATCGTCCAGTTTGAGCAGACGTCTTGTGAGCACCTCTCGCATACACGCGAAATCGTTGTTGCCCTCTACGGTTTTTATTTTGAATTTGCGATAGTGCGCCTTCTTCGGCTGTCCGCCCTCGAACACCACCATGCTCGCGACCTTATCCGTGCCCGAGATATGAGATATGTCGTAGCCCTCTATCCTGTTCGGCAGGGTTTTCAGCCCCAGAAGCTCGGCGAGCTGTCTCACCGCGCCCGTTGTACGAAGCTCCTTGCGCTCGTCCTGCGTGCCGTACTTGATCATAGCGTCATAGGCGTTTGAATGAGCGAGTTCGAGAAGCTGTTTACGCACGCCCTGCTTAGGCTCCACAACGCGGACGGTATGCGAGCACAGCTTGTTTACGGCGTTTTCTAGGCTTAAAATATCCTCCGACCCATCCGTCACAATCTCGTCGCAAAGAGGAGCGTTGTTGACATAGTACTGATAAATGTAAGAAGCCAAATCCTCATCTGCCGCGGTAGACGTAAAGTTTTCGCCGCCTACCAGCTTGCCTCCGCGCACGACAAGCATATTTATCGCTGAGATTATTCCGTTGGATTCAAATGCGAAAATATCCAAATTGAACTCCTTGGGGAGCGCGCTGACCTGCTTTCTTACGATTTTTTCAAGCACGCGGAGCTTATTGCGATAGTTGAGCGCAACCTCGAAATTTTCCTCCTCCGCAAATCTCATCATCTTTTCGTTGAGGACCCTTTCCACCTCTCTGTCGTTGCCTCGAAGGAAATCCACAACCTTTTGCACCTCCGCCTTATACGTCTCGCTCGAAATCTCTCCCGAGCAAGGCGCAAGGCATCTTCCCAAATGCTTATTAAGACAAGGTCTCGACGTTTTGCTCAAATCCCTGCCGCAGTCGCGCACACAGAAAGCCGTGTGAATAAGGTCGGTTATATCGCGCACGTTGACGGACTGCATATACGGTCCGAAATACTTAGCGCCGTCGTTTTTCAGTTTTCTCACAACCTCGATACGCGGAAAGGACTGTTTCATATCTATACGCAAAAACGGATATGATTTATCGTCTTTGAGCATAATGTTGTATCTCGGCGTATGCTTTTTTATCAGATTGTTTTCGGTCACAAGCGCGTCGACCTCGCTCGCGCAAATGATATATCTGAAATCATCCACATGTTCGAGCATAGCCATAACCTTCGCCGTACGGTTGGAGAGATTGAAAAAATAGGATTTCAGGCGGTTTTTGAGATTTTTTGCCTTCCCCACATAGATAATCTCCCCCTTAGCGTCGAGCATCATATATACGCCGGGGGCTGTGGGCACGTCCTTTAATTTCGCCTTGAAATCAACCATGTATAAATTATACCCTACATTTATACTAATAGTAAAGTAAAAGACCGAGTAGGATGCAAACAAAATAAGCGCTAAACGACACCCCGCCCGGCGTATGATTGTCCGTTATGCCGATTTATGCAGACAAACGCCCGAATCTTGGGATTCGGGCGTTCAGATTTTTTAGACTTTTATGACGCGAAGCAGACTTCGCAAAACCGTTCTGCTGACCTATATCAGTGCTTGGAGCGGGGAACGTAGGAAGTATGCAGTATCTCATGCGCCTTGTGGCTGTTCGGCTCTCCGAGGAACTCTTTATACAGTTGTTGCACTGCGGGATTCTCGTGAGATTTACGCATCTTCATAGCCGCGTCCTGAGCGTAGATAGACTTTGCGCGCTCGCCCTTTATATCTTTGTTGTTACGCACAAACGCGCTCTTTATGGGCTGTCCTCCGCCGTTTACGCAACCGCCGGGACAAGACATAATCTCGATGAAGTCGTAATTGGATTTACCCGCTCTGACGTCTTCCATAATCTTTCTCGCATTCGCAAGACCGGAAGCCACACACACACGGACAGTCTGTCCTGCGAGATTGTATTCCGCTTCCTTTATGCCTTCCGTTCCGCGAACCTCGTTGAAATCTAGAGACGGAGCTTCCTTGCCGACGACGACCTCGTACACCGTACGCAGAGCCGCTTCCATAACGCCGCCCGTTGCTCCGAAGATAAGACCCGCGCCCGAGAAAATGCCGAGAGGACTGTCAAACTGCTCGTCGGGCAATTCGTCAAAGATTATGCCCGCGCGCTTAATCAGCTTGGCAAGCTCTCTCGTGGTGAGCGCGTAGTCGATATCGGGTACGCCCGCAGCGTTCTGATTGCCTCTGCCCCTTTCAAACTTCTTCGCCGTGCAAGGCATAATGGACACAACCACCATATCCTTGGGGTCAATGCCCAGCTTTTCCGCATAATACGTCTTGCAGACCGCGCCGAACATCTGCTGCGGCGATTTGCAACTCGACAGGTGGTCGAGCTGGTCGGGGAAGTTATGCTCGCAGAATTTAATCCAAGCGGGAGAACAGCTCGTAATCATAGGAAGCGTTCCGCCGTTTTTGAGTCTTCCGAGGAATTCCGTTCCCTCTTCCATAATCGTAAGGTCCGCGCCGAAGTTGACATCGAACACGTCGTCGAAGCCGAGTCTGCGCATAGCCGCGACCATTTTGCCCTCTACGTTCGTTCCGATAGGCATTCCGAACTCTTCTCCGAGTCCGACGCGCACTGAGGGCGCCGCAGCGACGATAACGCGCTTTGATGGGTCGTTTATTACGTTGAGAACGTCGTCAATCTGTTCCATTTCGGTAAGTGCGCCGGTGGGGCAAGCGACTATACATTGTCCGCAACCCACGCAAGCGGTTTCCGAAAGGGGCTTTTCAAATGCGCATGCTATATGAGTGTCAAAGCCTCTGCCGTTCGCGCCGATAACCGCGACAGACTGATACTCCTTACATACTGCCGTACAACGGCGGCAGAGCACGCATTTGCTGTTGTCGCGAATGAGGTACGGAGTGCTTCCGTCGATAGACGCCTCCGTCTTGACTCCCTCGTATTTTGCAGCGTCGCAACCGAGGTCCGCAGACAGCGTCTGCAACTCGCAGTTGTTGTTTCTCACACAGCTGAGGCACGCCCTGTTATGGTTGGAGAGCAACAGCTCGACAGTAGCTTTTCTCGAAGCTCTTACGTTTTGAGTGTTTGTAAACACCTCCATACCCTCGTTCACGGGATATACGCAGGCGGCGACAAGGCTTCTTGCGCCCTTAACCTCGCAAACGCACACGCGGCACGCTCCGATTTCGTTCACGCCTTTGAGATAGCAGAGAGTGGGAATTTTAATACCGGCGACCTTAGCCGCGTCCAAAATTGTAGTTCCCTCCTCGACCTGCACGGGAATATTGTTTATCTTTACGTTTACCAATGCCATAGTACACCTCTATTATTCTTTGATGATTGCGCCGAACTTACAAGTTGCGATACACTGTCCGCACTTGATGCACTTCGCCTGATCGATGTCGAATTTCTTCTTGATTTCACCCGAAATAGCGTTCACGGGACACTTTCTGGAACACGCCGAGCATCCGATACACTTATCCGTAATCTTGAACTGAATGAGTCTCTTACAGACGTGCGCGGGGCAGCGGTGCTCTTTTATGTGAGCCTCGTATTCGTCGCGGAAGTAACGCAACGTCGAAAGCACGGGGTTTGGCGCGGTTTGTCCGAGACCGCACAGAGAGTTCGACTTTATGTAATAACAGAGCTGTTCCATATCGTCAAGGTCCTGCATAGTAGCCTTGCCGCTTGTAATCTTGTCGAGATATTCAAGCAGACGGCGGTTGCCTATACGGCAAGGAGTGCACTTTCCGCAGCTCTCGTCCACCGTAAATTCGAGGAAGAATTTGGCGATGTCCACCATACAGTTGTCCTCGTCCATAACAATCATTCCGCCCGAACCCATCATAGAGCCGATAGAAATGAGGTTATCGTAGTCGATTGGAATATCGAGGTGTTCCGCGGGAATACATCCGCCCGAAGGTCCGCCCGTCTGAGCCGCCTTAAACTTCTTTCCGTTGGGAATGCCGCCGCCGATATCCTCGACTATTTCACGCAAGGTAGTACCCATGGGGATTTCGACAAGACCCGTGTTGACAATCTTTCCGCCGAGCGCGAAGACCTTCGTACCCTTGGACTTTTCCGTACCCATGGAAGCGAACCACTCCGCTCCGTTGAGGATAATTTGAGTAATGTTCGCGTAAGTTTCTACGTTGTTCAGAATCGTCGGCTTTGCAAACAGACCCTTGACCGCGGGGAACGGAGGACGGGGACGCGGCTCGCCGCGATGACCTTCTATGGAAGTCATAAGCGCGGTTTCCTCACCGCATACGAACGCTCCCGAGCCGAGCTTCAATTCGATATCGAAAGCGAATCCCGTTCCGAGGATGTTGTCGCCGAGCAGACCGTACTCTCTCGACTGAGCGATTGCTATTTTCAGACGGTCGACCGCGATAGGATACTCCGCGCGCACGTAAATATAGCCTTGATGAGAACCGATAGCGTATCCCGCGATAGTCATGGCTTCAAGCACCGCATGGGGGTCGCCTTCGAGCACCGACCTGTCCATAAACGCGCCGGGGTCGCCCTCGTCCGCGTTACAGCATACGTATTTTGTGTCATTATTCTGATTTTTTGCAAACTGCCATTTCACTCCCGTGGGGAAGCCTGCGCCTCCTCTTCCGCGAAGACCGGACGCCTTGACGATATCGATAACCTGCTGGGGGTCGAGCTCCGTCAGACATTTGATGAGCGCCTGATAACCGTCACGCGCGATATATTCGTCTATGGCCTCGGGATTTATCACGCCGCAGTTGCGAAGCGCGACGCGGGTCTGCTTTTTGTAGAAATTGGTGTCAGAAAGCGCCTTTACGGGCTTGTTGCCGAGCGCCTTTTCATGATAGAGGAACTTTTCGACAAGTCTGCCCTTTACGATATGCTCCTCGATAATCTCGGGAACGTCCTCCACCTTAATTCCGCTGTAAAACGCTCCTTCGGGGTAAATGATGATGATAGGACCGACCGCGCAAAGACCGAAACAGCCCGTGCCCACCACAAGCACGTCGTCCTGTAAATTTTTTTGCTTGATTTGCTCTTCAAATGCCTCGCGGATTTTGCCGCTGTTGTTGGAATGACAACCCGTTCCGCCGCAAACCAGTATATGGGTTCTGTACATTATGTTTTCCTCCCTTTTACGCTTGTATGTTATTTAGGATTTCGAGAGCCTTTGCGGCGTCTACGTTCTTATATGTCGCAACGTCCTTTTCGGGCACGTGAACTTCCACGACAGGTTCGTCTTCGCAATTTCCGAGGCAACCCGTACGCGTCACGCGAACGCCCGCGAGTCCGCGTTCTTCAATCGCGTCCACCAGCGTGTTGAACACCGTGCGCGCTCCCGCATTCAAGCCGCAGGTGCCCATACCGACTACGATATGTATCTCCTTCTCGGCGTCGGCATTGTCGCGCAAACCGACGTGCGACCGCATTGCATCTCTGATTGCCATGATATCGGCGATGCTCTTCATAAATTTGCTCCTCCATTTTGTCTGATGAATTTATTGATATCCTCTCTTATCAAGCGAAGCACTCCGCGTGACTGCAACTCTGCCGTCGGCGAAGCGGATTTTAGCTTCTTTGTATCCATTATTTTCGTTCTGCCGAATATCTCGACCGTCAGCTGAACGTCGTATCCGTCGTCCGCGAGAGTGACCGCAGTCGCTCCCAAATCGCCCAGAACCACGCCTTCTACCCTGCCGTATTCGGCTGTTACCGTTGTGCCCTTCCCTTTTTGCGAAGAGATTTCCAATCTGCCGTCCGCAAGCCCCGTCTCCTCTTTGAGCAGAGCAAGTCCGAGACCGGCACCGTTCTTTGTCGACATACCGCTGTCGGTCGCAGCCGAAAGCGTCTTTTCGTCCATACCCTCACCGTCGTCCTCGACCGTGAAGATAATTTTGCTCTCAGTCGCCTCGACTTTGATTTTAAGCGTCCGCGCACCCGCGTCAATCGAGTTCTGCGCCACATCGCACAAAGCCAGCGAAACCTCTCTCATAGGTCGTCACATCGCCTGATATTTCGCAACAATATCGGGAATATCCTTGACGGTCAGCTTTCCGTAAACTTCGTTGTTCACCGTCATAACGGGAGCAAGACCGCAACAGCCTACGCATCTGGTGGACGCAATGGAATACCTGCCGTCCGAGGATGTCTCTCCGTCTTTGAGGTTGAGACACTCCTCCAGCTTAGCGACGACGTCGCCAGAGCCCTTGACGTAGCATGCCGTACCGAGACAGACGCCGAAAGCGTACGAGCCCTGCGGATTCAGTGTGAACTGCGAGTAAAAAGTCGCCACGCCGAACACCTCTTCGAGAGACACACCCATCTCTTCTGCGATAATCGTCTGCACCTCAATGGGCAGATAGCCGTAAATCGCCTGCGCTCTTTGCAATGCAGTCATAACGCTGGGATGCTCGGACGAATTGATTTCTTCCAAAACCTGTCTCAACTGCGCTTCTTGTTCCGCCGTGCCTTTGAAAGCAACGGTCGTGAGTTTGATTTTTGACATAAGTTCCTCCGTGTAATATAAACGCTTGTACAGTCATTCTAACACATTCGGGAAATACTTGCAATAGTATAAATATAAAATATATAGAACTGTGTTAGGAGATTTAATCCAAAAATTATGCTTCGGCATATACGTTTTAAGCGGCAAATATGTGTGCGGAGACTTATATGAAAACCGCCGCAAATTTTGCGGCGGTTTTATATTTGCGGATAAAACCGATATTCTAAACGACTAAAATTGCAATAAATCAAATTCGAGAATTCATTTATCTTCTGTGAAAACGAGCGGCATTCTTCTTTTGTGCGCGGTCGAAGACCGAGCTTTTTCGATTTTTCCTGCGATTTCTCGGGAAACGCTTCCGCCGCGGAGATAAGCGTCCACGTCCGCATATTTCAGACCCAGTTCGTCCTCGTCCGTCTGCCCTTGATAAAGTCCTGCCGAGGGAGCCTTGCTCACTATGTTTTCGGGCGCTCCGAGATAGCGCAGGTGTTCGTACACCTCCCCCACCGTAAGGTCGGATATTGGGTTGAAATCGCACGCGCCGTCTCCCCATTTAGTGAAATAGCCGAGCGTGGTTTCGTCCAGATTTCCCGTCCCCGCGACGAGATAACCTCTCGCCTGTCCGAGCGCATACAGCGTAATCATTCTGAGTCTTGGATTTATGTTCACTCCCGCCATTTTTACGTTATGTTCGCCCGCGGCGTCCTCGGACAGTCTTTCTCCGAGGGCTTTTATCAAAGCCTCCTTCGTATCGCTCAAGTCTATTTGGATTTGCCTTATACCGAACCGCTCGCCCGCAGCAATCGCGTCGTCGCGGTCGCTTCCGTAATTCAGACTCGACTGACAGGGCATAATAACTCCGAGCACGTTATCCGTGGCGCGTTTGCACAGCGCTCCTACAAGGGTGCAGTCCTTTCCTCCGCTGTTGCCGTAAATAACTCCCTTGGCGCCCGTGCGTTCAAGCAAGTCTTTTATCCATTTCACTCGTCTTTCCACCGATACAGCAACGTCCATATACGTCTCCTCCGCTACATGCGCATAAATGATATCAAAGCGGAGCGCGTCTCCGCCGCGATAATTATATCTCATTTTGCGCCTCTTACAACTTTTTTCAACGAAAAACCGATTTTTTTTGTATTTTTGTGGCTTGCGACCATTCAAAAACCGTTTTTTTACGCAAATTTCATCCGAAAATTCCATTTTTTAGCAAATTCACTATTGAAATCTTATTTTTAAGGATATATAATTGATTTATCAAAAAACCTCTAAATAAGGAGAACATTATGAGAAAAGCATTTATTTGCCCCACCAAGTACGTCCAAGGCGAGGACGAGCTCCTCAATCTCGGATATTTTGTCAGAACATTCGGTAAAAAAGCGCTGCTTATTGCCGACTCTTTCGCTCTCAACCTTGTCAAAGACAAGCTCGAAGCGACGCAGAAAAAATTCGGCGTTGAATTTGTAGTAAGCGACCTTTTCAAAGGCGAATGCTCTCGCGGCGCCGTCAAAGCTCTGCAAGAGTTCGCAAAAGCCAACAAATGCGCTTGCACGATAGGTCTCGGCGGCGGTAAGGCAATCGACACTTCCAAGTGCGTGGCTGCGGGCAACAGCCTCATCATCTGCCCCACAATCGCGGCAACCGACGCTCCCACGTCCCACTCCGCGGTTCTCTACACTGACGACCATCACTTTGACGATTACGCATATTTCAGACAGAGCCCGAGCGTCGTACTTATCGACACGACGGTCATTGCAAACGCTCCCACTCGCTTCCTCGTAAGCGGTATGGGCGACGCGCTTTCAACGTACTTCGAGGCAAGAGCGAACGTAAAGTCCTGCTCCAACGTCAACGCGGGTCTTCCCTGCGGCGCAAACCGCACAAAGGGAACTATGCTCGGCTACGGCACAATGGCGGCTTTCGCGCTCGCCGAGCTGTGCTATAAGACCCTTCTTTCCGACGGCGCGAAGGCAAAAGCGGCTTGCGATATGAACTGCGTTACTCCCGCGTTCGAGAAAATCGTCGAAACCAACATCCTCCTCTCGGGTCTCGGCTTCGAGAGCGGCGGACTTGCGGCGGCGCACGCAATCCACGACGGACTCACCCTGCTCCCCGCGCACACCAAGTATTATCACGGCGAAATGGTCGCGTTCGGCACAATCTGCCAGCTCGTCCTTGAAAACAGCCCCGAAGAAGAGCTTTACGAAGTGCTCAACTTCTGCGACGAAGTCGGTCTGCCCGTATGCCTCAAAGATTTGGGTACAGACGAAGTCAGCGACGAGCTCCTCACTCAGATTGCGGAAAAGACCTGCATTCCCGACGAGTCCATTCACAACATGCCCTTCCCCGTCACGGTAGATATGGTCAAAGCGGCCATCAAGACGGCGGACAAACTCGGTCACGATTTCAAGTACGGTTGCGACTGCGAGTGTTGCTGATTGAATTTCGGATACTTTTCCGCTTCGGCGGAGGAGTATCTTACTGATATAAAAAAACTCAAAATCGGAAAATTGGCAGGAGCGCTCACGCGCTCATTGCTTTGATAAGGAGACAGATTATGAAAAAAATTATGAATACCCCCGAAACCTTTGTGTACGATATGTGCCACGGGCTTGCGGCGGCTCATCCAGAACTTGAATTCGTAGAGAAATTTAAAATAGTCAAGAAAAAAGAAATCGACGACAACAAAGTAAGCCTTATCTCGGGCGGCGGCAGCGGACACGAACCCGCTCACGCGGGCTTCGTCGGCAAAGGAATGCTTGACGCGGCTGTCTGCGGCGACGTTTTCGCTTCACCCTCTCAGGTTCAGGTCTACAATGCCATAAAGAAATGTGCGACGGATAAGGGCGTACTGCTCATCATCAAAAACTACTCCGGCGACTGCATGAACTTCAACAACGCCATGTCCGACGCTCAGGAAGACGGCATAAAGGTCGACGCGGTTTACGTCAACGACGACATTGCAGTCAAAGACTCCCTCTACACCGTAGGTCGCAGAGGCGTGGCGGGCACGGTGCTCGTACACAAATGCGCGGGAGCGGCCGCTCAGCAAGGCAAGGAGCTCGAAGAAGTAAAGCGCGTTGCGAACAAAGTCATAGACAACGTCCGTTCCTTCGGCTTCGCGTTCACGTCCTGTACGGTTCCCGCGGCAGGTCATCCCACCTTTGAAATCGGCGACGACGAAATGGAATTCGGCGTAGGCATACACGGCGAGCCCGGTCGTTATCGTGAAAAAATCGACTACTCCAAGGGCAGCTTCTCCGACGACCTCTCACGCAGAATCGTCACCGACCTCGAAGAGGACCTCGCTCTCAAAAAAGGCGAAGAAGTGGTGCTTCTCATAAACGGCTTCGGCGGCACTCCCATGCAGGAGCTTTACATTCTCAACAATTCCGTCACAAAAGCGCTCGGCGCGGACAGCGTAAAGATTCACCGCACAATCGTAGGCAACTTTATGACCTCCATTGATATGGCGGGAGCTTCTATCACGGTTCTGCGCGTTGACGAGGAATTGAAGGCTCTTGTCGACTACCCCGTCTCGACCCCCGCTCTCACTTGGGGCGCGGCTATGAGCGAACAGGCGGAAGCGGCTCTCGAAGCTGTGAAGGCTATCGGCAAGGCGCTCAACATCACTCCTCAGGAAACGGTCGCAAAGAAAGCCAAAAAAGCGGCGGCGGCAGAGGAAGAAGACGCAAACGCGGTTTATGAGGTGGAAGGCTCTCCCGTAGTGAGCGAGACTATCAACACTGCGGCATTCGTGAAAATTGTAGACAAGATGGCTGACGTAATCATCGAAAACGAAGTTCCCTTCTGCGAAGCGGACAAGATGGGCGACGGCGACTTCGGTATGTCTATCGCAAAGGGCTTCAAACAGCTCAAAGCTGACTGGGCGACGCGCAAGAAAGGCGATATCGGTCAGTTCCTCGTAAGCTGTTCCGAAATCATCAAGGAATACTGCGGCGGCGCGTCCGGTCCTATTTGGGGCTCGGCGTTCAAGTATGCAGGCAAGTCCATGCTCGGTAAGAAAGAAGTCAATCTCACGGATATCGCTCTCCTCTTCACGGAAGCCAACCGCGGCGTTTACGAAACAGGCAAAAAGTCTTTCGGTAAGGGCGCGGATATCGGCGACAAGACTTTGGTAGACGCGTTGAAGCCCTGCGCGATTGCGCTTACGGAAGCCGCCAAGGCAGGCAAGAAGCTCAGAGACGGCCTCGATATCGGCGCACAGGCGGCGCACGAGGGCGCGGAGGCAACCAAGACCCACGTCGCAACTCTCGGCAGAGCGGGCACGGTCGGTGAACGCAGTATCGGATATCCCGACGCGGGCGCGCACGGTCTCGACGTAATCTTCAATGAGCTTGCGGCTTACGTGAAGACACTGTAAGATTTTACGTGAAGACACTGTAAGATTTATCGGCTTAAAAATAGAACCCGTCAAAAAGACGGGTTTTATTTTTGTATTTTTTCTAATTTTGCTGAGTTGTATTATGTTAACTTCTATTGAATCGAACCTGCTTATTTGAAATATTCGTTATTTGCGCTTTCGGATTGCGTGCAACGCCCAGTTTATGCGGTCTGCGCCGCGACGTACTCCTCTCGTTTAAGCTCGGGTTGTCGTTTTCATTCTACTCGTATGCTTTATGCCGGAAGTTATTTTATTCATTGGAGCGGCTGTCGCGCTCTTCCATTCTATACTGTTCGGAATCTTTGCGTATAAAAAATCCCAATGATTTTATGGAAAAATTTATGGATGAAAATAAATATATGGATAATCAAGTAAAGCCCGCGGCAATGCGGGCTTTACTTAACGAATTTCTAGTGTGTTTCAAATTTATACCTCTCTCAGAGCTGATAAGGCGTGACCTGATATACGTAATAATTAAGCCAATTGTTGAACAGCAGATTTGCCGTCGACTTCCATTTCATATCCACCTTGGACATTGACGAATCGCTGAAATAGTTGACGGGAGGCTCTATCGTAAGCCCTTTTGCCAGGTCGCGCAGATATTCGTTCTGCAACGTAAATCTGTCGTACTCGCTGTGTCCCGTAAAGAAGAAGCTGCGATTGTCATTGGTTTTTGCGATAAGGACTCCCGCTTCGTCGGATTCGGCGAGGACCGCTATATCGGGATGCTTGCGTACTGCCGCCTCGTCAACCGCAGTATGGCGCGAATTAGGGATATAAAATACGTCGTCCAAACCTTTGAGCAGAACGTCGTTCTTCGCCGTCGCATATGCGGGGAAAATGCCGAACAGCTTTTTATCGAGAACGCGTTTGCCTATGCCGAATTTGTGATACAGCGCCGCCTGCGCGCTCCAGCAGATATACACCGTGCTTGTCACGTTTTTCTGCGCGAAATCCATAATCGATTTCAGTTCCTGCCAGTATTTAACGTCTTCAAATCGTATAGTCTCAACAGGCGCACCCGTCACAATCATTCCGTCGAATTTCATATCGCGCACTTCGGCGAGATTCTTGTAGAACCTGTCCATATGCTCGTGCGGGGTATGAGTCGAAGCGTACGTATCCGTCTTGATAAACGTCACGTTCACCTGCAAGGAGGAGTTTCCCAGCAGTCGCAAAAGCTGTGTTTCGGTCGTCTCCTTTGTAGGCATGAGATTGAGAATGGCAATTTCAATCGGGCGTATATCCTGTCTATACGCCCTTTCGCTGTCCATAACAAATATCTTCTCCTGCTTCAGACTTGCGTATGCAGGCAAGTCGCTGGGTATGATAATCGGCATAATTTTATCCTTATTACATCTCTATGCGGCATTTATCCTTAGATTTGTGCAGATAAACTCCGCAATTTGCAATTTACAGTCTTTCCAGCGCCTGTTTTATGTCGTCGATAAGGTCCTGTGCGTTCTCGATTCCGCACGACAGGCGCACAAGGTCGGGAGACACGCCCGCGGCATAAAGCTCCTCGTCGGTCATCTGACGGTGGGTTGCGCTTGCGGGATGCAGACAGCAACTGCGCGCGTCCGCTACGTGAGTCTCTATTGCGATGAGTTTCAGATTTTTCATAAACTCTTCCGCAGCCGCGCGTCCGCCCTTGACGCCGAAGCTGACGACGCCGCAGGTGCCGTTCGGGCAATACTTTTTCGCAAGCGCATAATTGGCGTCCCCTTCGAGTTCGGGATAAACGACCCAGCTTATTTTGTCGCTTTCGCTAAGGAAACGCGCCACTTTCAGACCGTTCTCCGCATGGCGCGCCATTCTGACGTGCAGACTTTCGAGCCCGAGATTGAGCAGAAATGCGTTCTGAGGACTCTGTATAGAGCCGAAATCGCGCATAAGCTGCGCCGTGCACTTTGTAATGAACGCGCCCTCTTTGCCGAATCTTTCCGCATATGTAACGCCGTGATAGCTGTCGTCGGGAGTGCAGAGCCCCGCGAACTTGTCTGCGTGCGCCATCCAATCGAATCTGCCTGCGTCAACTATCGCGCCTCCCACAGCCGCGCCGTGACCGTCCATATATTTGGTCGTAGAATGAGTGACTATATCCGCGCCCCACTCTATGGGTCTGCAATGCACGGGGGTAGCAAACGTGTTGTCTACGATAATAGGAACGCCGTTTTTGTGCGCCACGTCCGCAAACAGCTCTATATCGAACATCGTAAGCGCGGGATTTGCGATTGTCTCGGCAAATATCGCTTTGGTGTTCGGGCGTATCGCGGCTTGAATCTCCTCTCTCGTGCTTGCGGGAGATATAAACGTAAACTCGATGCCCATCTTTCTCATTGTAACGCTGAAAAGATTGAAGGTGCCGCCGTATATCGTCGAAGTGGATACTACGTGGTCGCCCGCGTTTGCGATATTGAACACGGCATAAAAATTTGCCGCCTGTCCCGATGATGTGAGCATCGCGGCGGTTCCGCCCTCCAACTGCGCTATTTTTGCCGCTACGCTGTCGTTGGTTGGATTTTGAAGTCTAGTATAAAAATATCCGCTCGCTTCCAAATCGAACAGCTTCGCCATATCGGAGCTGGTATCGTATTTAAAGGTCGTGCTTTGCACGATAGGTATTTGTCTTGGTTCGCCGTTCTTGGGAGTATATCCCCCCTGCACGCAAATGGTCTCTATTCTTTTCATTCTTCTCTCCTATAAGAGTTAGTATTTGAGCCGCGCGTCGCCGAAACAGAGTCGGCGCGCCGCGGAATTATCCGAGTCTCAGTTTATAACCTTTCGATGATGCAAAATCGATATTCTGTATTTACAGCGCGGCTACCGCGCGATTTTAGGAATTGTACTCTTTGAGCACTCTTTGCAAATTCCTGTTGTTTTCCTTTTCCTTTATTGCGGCGCGCTTATCGTGAAGCTCCTTACCCTTGCAAAGCCCAACTTCCACTTTTACAAGCGAATCTTTGAAATAGACCTTCAAAGGGATAAGAGTATATCCCTTTTGTTCCACCCTGCCGCGGAGCTTATTTATCTCGCCGCGGTTCAGAAGCAGCTTGCGCGTACGCTTGGAATCCACGTTGAAATAGCTTCCCATTTTGTAAGGAGAAACATGCATATTGAGCACATACGCTTCGCCGTTTTTTATCATGATAAAGCTGTCGCGCAGATTCAACGCGCCCTGCCTTATGGATTTCACCTCGCAACCGACAAGAACGATACCCGCCTCGTAGGTATCTTCCACAAAATAGTCGTGATATGCTTTTTTGTTTGTCGCTACAATTTTTATCATATATACGATTATACTCTTTCTCTTTTCATTCTACAAGCGCAATGCGAGCGATTATAAAAAAAGCGACCCGATTTACGAGCCGCCTGAATTTGTCTTTTACCTTTTCAGTCCGTTATGCCGACAACAAAACAGATGACGGCGCACACAAGGATGAACGCAAACAGACCGAAGGTAATTTTTTTGAGGATACCTTCTTTTGTCTTCTCCTTGTTCTTGCCATAGAAGGTGTCGGACGCGCCCGAAATAACGCCGACGTTGTCGTTTGTGCCCTTTTGCATCATAATAACGACAATAATGGCAATGCTGGCAATCGTCATTATAATGGCAAACGCCATCAACACAGCCTGTCTTGTCTCATATTTAATTGCCGATAGCAAAACCGAATTTAACGTATCAAGCATAATTACCTCCGAAAGTACTTTGTGATTTTAGCATAACGCCGAAGTTTTTGCAAGCGTTTTTCGATTAATTATATATAAAGTCCAAACAAAGTCACAATTATATCTCCCGTTACATATAATGGGCAAAAAAGCACGGAGGCAGTATGGAAATATTCAAATTCGCAAGCGATTTGCCCTATCCCGAAATAGAGGTCTCGCAAAATATATCTCAGTCAAAGCTGTTGATGCCGAGTTATGCAGGCGCGGGCGGCGAGCTTACAGCCATACTTACGTACAGCTTTCAGAGCTATACAGGTTCCAAATACCCCGATATAGCGCGGACTATCAGCGGAATAGCTAGAACGGAAATGCACCACCACGAGTTGCTGGGCACGACTATATGCAAGCTCGGCGGCTATCCCGTAATGGGAGCGCGCACGTATTGGAACGGCAGCTTTGTAAATTACACCCTCGACCCAAGAAAATATCTGCAGCAGAATATCATGGCGGAAGAAGCGGCGATAATGAATTACGAACGCACTATACTCAATCTCAGTGAGGAGAGCGTAAAAATGCTGTTGGAGCGCATTATCCTCGACGAGGAAATACATATAAACATCTTCAAGGAGCTACTCAAAATCCTGTAAATAACCTGACAAAATGCAAAAAACCGATTTAAAACAGCGGAATAGGCGTTATAAACGTCTATTCCGTGATATAAGCATAAATTTTCGGAAGCGCTTCGCAAATAAATACGTAAGCCTTTTCGTAGGCGTCAGCGCCTAATCCGAACGGGTCTTCCAAATCAGCTCCGCATATGTCCGAAAGCGACGCTACGCCGAATACCCTGCCGTACTCTCTTTCTATAAACTCCGCGTGCCTGCGCTCTGCGCAGATTATGACGTCGGCGCTTTGCACCGTCCGCCTGTCACAAAAGCGCGATAAGTGCTCCGCATGAGGTACCGAATGCCTATCGAGCACATCGGCAGCTTCCTTTGAAATGGGCTTTTTATGCCGCATAACTCCCGCGCTGTCGACCGTCACTTGTCCGTCGTCCGCGAGGTAGTTTTCAAACATAAATTTCATCATCGGACTGCGGCAGGTATTGCCCGTGCAAACAAACAGCACTCTCATACGCTTTTCCCGCCCGCGGCTTTTTTTACGCGGTTCATTACGGACTGTTCCAATCCGCCGCCGTGCAATTCCTCTATTATGATATATCCGTATTTCTTTTCGGCGTCGTGCAAAGCTCCGTAAATATTCCGTGTATAATCCTCCGCGGTGATTCCCAGCGAAATAAGCTCGCGCGAAGAAATCTTATCCCTGTATATATCGCGTGCTATGATGACGGGATTTCTGCCCTGCGCTTCGGCTTTGTCATATTCCGAAACCGCGCTTTCTATACTCTTGGCACTGACAGTATCCACTATCGGCGCATAGTGCGTATATTTCATGCCCGGAGCTTTTGCGACTTTTATCACCCTGCCGTTCTCGCTCACCTCTCCTACTATGTCCAATAGCATTTCTGCGGTTATCGCGCCAGGTCTTAATATCGTAGGTATATCCGAAGTCAGGTCCAGCACGGTGCTTTCTATGCCCACAGAGCATTCTCCGCCGTCGAGAATGAGAGGCACTTCGCCTGCCAAATCCTCGTAAACGTGCGCGGCAGTCGTAGGGGAAATATGCTTAGAGCGGTTTGCTGACGGCGCGGCAAGCGGATACGACTTTGCGATAAGCTCTCTTGCATATTCGTTATCGGGCATACGCACGCCCACGGTATCCCCTCCCGCAGTAACCGCATCGGGAATTTTGCGGCTCTTTTTGAGAATTGCAGTAAGCGGTCCCGGCATAAATTTCTCCGCCAGCCTGTAAAAGCCGTCGGGGATGTCAACGGCGATATTCTCTATTTCGTCCAATGAGGAAATATGCACAATAAGAGGATTATCTTGCGGTCTTCCCTTCGCCTCGAATATCTTTGCGACCGCCTCTTTGTCAAAAGCATTGGCGCCGAGTCCGTAAACGGTTTCCGTCGGGAATACAACGAGCTCGCCGCGCTTTATAAGCGCGGCGGCTTCGTCAATCGCAATATTCGCACTTTTGATTTGAGTAGTCATTGTCATACAAGCCTGTACACGGAGTACACCACGTTGTTCTTTTCGCCTATTTTTTCAAAAACGAACACGTCGCTCGGCGAGTTGCTCGGCGCGTACAGCAAGCTTCCGCCCGCCATTTTAGCCTCTATAATAACGTTTTTCTCAGCGTTGGGATTGAAACTCTTGACGCCGTAATAATAAGTGCCCTCTATTTTTTCCCAATACATATAGCAGCCTATTTTGTAAATAAGAGTGCTAACGGGGTTTTTAGCTTCTTGGTCCTTATTTGTTGAGGCTATGTCCGCAAGCGGCTTGGAGCCGTCCGAAAGCCGTTCTATCTCCTTACCGTCCACGCCCAGAACGAACATTTCTTCCACGTTGTCGCTGTTATAACGCGAGCCTACGGTGTACGCTCCGCGGAACGCGGACAGAGAGGTATACTTAAACGGAATAACCTCCTTTCCGTAAACGTTAAATGCACCGTACAGCACGTCGTTTTTATCGTTGGGGTCTGTGACGGAAGCTACAATCATATTGTTCGACAGCTCTTGACGCAAAACGGTGGAGCGCTCGTTGAAGCCGACCTGCTTTCCGTTTCCGTCGTAAATATTCACCTGACTGGGAGAGAGAGGAATATAATAATAGCCGTCCACATTTGACATAATCAAATCGTAGTATCCTATTTTATCCTTCTTTTGGTCCTTTATCTTTATGCCGTAATTGCCCGTCAGCGACATAACGATATTCATATCGCCGTCCAAAATAAACTGGTCGTAATACGCTTTTTTGTCCTCCTCTATGGACAGACCGTAGGCGACATAGGTGAAGCCATTGTTGAGATACGTTCTTGTGTCTATACCGTTCTTCGCGGAGTCGTAATAAGCGTTTGACAAGTTGTAAAACACCTTATCGGAATTTGCCGTATAATCCGAAATGGCGTCGTTGTCGGGGGTGTATATATAGCGGGACATCTTGAAATAGTCCTTTTCCGCTTCGTCATAGTACATATAATCGGCGTTCTTATCCACCGTCCATTCCTCGTGAATAAAGAATTTTCCGTTGCCTATATACGTAATTTCGCACTCGTAGTCGTCCTGTCCCATATCCACGAATTTACCGTTGGAAGTGCCGCTCATGCTTTGCGGATTGCCGTTCGCCGTCTTGGGAATAAGGTAAATACAGTCGCCCACAGCGTTGCCGACTACCGTAACGTAATTGCCGTCGAAGCCTCTCACCTTATCGAGCGCGTTGCTGTTGTTCGCCACTCTGCAAACAATCTCTCCTCCGTTCTGAGTAGGACGGTATATAGAAGTAAATTCGGGCGCGCCGTTCCTGTCGTAGATATGATGCACGGCAATCAGTCCGCTGTCGAGAATCTTTATCATATTATCGATATTCACCGAATCCATCGCTTCCTTGAAATGAGTTCTCGAAAGCACGGTTTTACCGTACAAGTCGAAAGCGCCAAGCGTATTGTCGTTGAATCTGCAAACTATAAGTCCGTCCTTTATACGCAACGCCGATATGCCCAGTGAAATCGGGAAAAGCATGCCCTTCATAAGACCTGTAAAATACTCGTTGTTATCGCCGCATTTTACGACAGACAGCGTTCCCGAAGCCGTATGCTTGACTATAAACGCATTCGCCGATTTGGAATAGCCTACGTCGCTGTACAGAGAAGTAGGTTTGTTCTTTTCGGAAGTTGTCGATTTTCTGGAATCGAGGTAGATTTCCCAGCCTGTCGGAAGCGTAAATTCGAGCTCTGACGACGTAAATTCGGCGTCGCTCGTCTCTGCCTTGAATATATCGCCCAGAGAATAGCCCTTATCCTTATTGCAAGAAAACAGCAATGCGGACGAGGCGAGCAACGTTGAGGTAACCGCTACGATAGCGACGATTTTTGCAATGAATTTCTTTCCTTTCATATGCTCTCCGTAAAATAGTGCGCGCCTATGCGTACACCAAGCATTTGATATACTAGATTTGAAAGCAGAATATTTGCCTTCTGCCTTATGGGGTGCGGGGCGTCCTCAGTCCCGCCGCCTAAATATGCTCTCGTCATAGCGTCTATCGGAATATCCGTAATACTCTTGCAATGACGGCATACTATCCCGTCCCTGTCGCTGAAATACGCATCTGCCTCTATGTCGCATTTGCAAACGTTGCAATGCAAAAAATCGAGGGACAATCCGTTGAGGCTTATCACGTCTTTCAAAAACGAAGTAATCACGCAGTCCGCGTCCTTGCCGCTATACGCCAAATCAGAAATCGCCGAAAGCGACCTTGCAAGCAGCATGGGCTGCGGCTCCTTGGAGAGCCTTTCGAGGGATTCCAGTATCATGCATGCGGCATAATACCTTTCGATATCCGCGGTTACCGAAGAAAAGGATTCTATCTGATTGCACTCGGTAATCACATATCTGCCTCCGCTGCCCTGCAAGACGTATTCGCCGAAATTGAACGGTTCCGCGGAATATCTGAGCTTTGCTTTGGGTTTGAGACATCCTCTCGCTGTCGCGGTGATTTTTCCCGATTCAACGCTGACAAGAGTGACAATCATATCACTCTCTTTGTACGGGACTGCCCTCACGGCTATGGCTTTTACCTTTATCGCGGTTGCTTGCATACTCTCAACGCAAGCCGCCGTGTTTATTTGCGGTCTGCGTCCTCTTTGCTTTCTTTCATGGAGCGGTACATGCCGTACCACTCTATATCGCCCGTCTTTTCAAACATTTTCCACAATTCTTTGTCTGTCATACGCTTAGAATGCGTAGTCGGGCGGAATTTATTCATATTGAATTGATTTTGTATATCAGTCCTTTTTGAGAGCTCTGAGGTCATAACCCAGCTCTTTCATCAGATACTCGCTGTCTCTCCACTCGTCCTTGACGCGCACGTAGAGGGTGAGAAACACCTTTTCGCCGACGAGCTGTTCCAAATCCTTTCTCGCCTGCGTCGCAATTTTTTTGAGCATCTCTCCGCCCTTGCCTATGACTATCGCCTTGTGCGACTGCTTTTCGCATACTATGTCGGCGTCGATATCGCAGATAGGCTGATTTCCCCGCTCCTCAAATTTGTTTATACTAACGCCTATCCCGTATGGCACTTCCTTATCCAAAAGATACAGCGCCTTTTCTCTTATGATTTCGGTAGCCATAAAACGCATAGAAGACTGAGTATACTCATCCCGCGGATACATAGGCGCGCCCTCGGGGAGCATTTCTTTAAGTCGGGTCATAAGCGGTTCCAGATTTTCGCATTTCTTTGCGGATATCGGAACGACGGCTTTTATCCCCTCGACTCCGTTAAGTTTTTGAAGGGTGACGAACAGCGTCTCTCTCGTGACGGCGTCCTGCTTGTTGAGCGCGACTGCTATCGGAACTTTTTTCGCATTTTTTTCAAGGAACTCGTAATCCTCCGCCGACATCCCGCGGCTCGCGTCTATGACGTATACGACTCCGTCCACGTCTTTAAGACCGCTTTCCACCGCCTGCATCATATATTCGCCCAAATGGTTCCTCGCCTTGTGTATGCCGGGAGTATCTATCAAAACCATTTGATAGCCGTCGCCGTTGATTATGCCGAGAAGTTTATTACGCGTAGTCTGCGGTCTCCATGACACAATGGACACCTTCTCGCCGACAAGCGCGTTTGTAAGCGTGGATTTTCCCGCGTTTGCAAGACCTGCTATACATATAAATCCTGATTTGAAATTTTCGTACATCTTATTCCTTCGTATTCCGTAAAACCGTTTATCTATATTTTTACGTCCGTTTATGTTTTATACCTGTGCTCCTCGGTTCAGCTTCGCTCTTTTCATGATTCTTCTTTGAAGCGACGTCATAATCTCCTCGTCGGAGCTCTCGATATGGTCGTATCCGAGCAGATGTAACAGTCCGTGACAGGCAAGGAAGCCCAGCTCTCTCGCATAAGAGTGTCCGTATTCCTCCGCCTGCTCCTTGGCTCTTTCCCTGCAAATCATAATGGAGCCGAGCATCACGCGGCTTCCGTCATAATCGCAGTCCGAAAAACTATCCCGCGGTACAGGCGGCGCAAGCTTTTCAAAGCACGGGAAGCTGAGTACGTCCGTGACCTTATCGATTCCCCTTGCCTCGCCGTTGAGCCTGCGGATAGTTTCGCCGTCCGACACGGTCAAATCGACAGTGAAAAAATCGTCCTGTTCAAGCTCTGCAAAGCATGCTCTGCACACCCTGCGTATAAGGAATTTTTCCGCAAATGAAGCGCCGCTTATCCGTATCATATTCAACTGCGCGCGCGGCGTTTTTTCTTGTCGTAGTCGATACGTCCGTGGTGAATAGACGCAAGCGATTCCATGACCGTCTTTTTGATAATAGCGATATCGCCGAGCGTTATCGGGCACTCGTCAAACTGTTTCAGCCGCACCTTATCGTCCACAAGCATATCTATGCGCTTCTCGTACGCGTCTCTCGTTTCGGGTATATAGGAGCGTATCGCCGCTTCGACCGTGTCGCATATCATAATAATCGCGGCAATTTTGGTCTGCGGCTTGGGTCCCGCATAAGTATAATTATCCTGCGCCAAATTGCCCTCTTCCTTTAAGTTCAGCGCTTTATTGAAGAAGTAGCTTACTGGCGCGGTGCCGTGATGCTGCCTGCAAATCTCCACGATTTCTGACGGCAGACGGTTTTGCTTGGCAAGTATTTCGCCGAAAAGCGTATGCGAAGTTATCATACTTACGCTGACTTCGGGGATAAGCTCGTCGTGCGGATTGTAGTCGGACTGGTTTTCACTGAAATACAACGGAGCTTTGAGCTTGCCGATATCGTGATAATAAGCCGCGCATCTCGCCAAATTGGGGTTTTCGCCTATCGCGGAAGCGCAAGCCTCCGCCAAAGTTCCTACGACCAGCGAATGGTTGAAAGTGCCCGGCGCTTCGCTCGCAAGCCTTTTGAGAAGCGGATTGGAAAGATTGCACAGTTCACTCAGTCTGAAATCGTCAGCGATATTGAACACTCCCTCGAACAGAACCACAAAGGGCATAAACAACAGCGCCGCCACCACGTCCGCGCCGTAGGAATAAAGCACTTTCCACAGGATGTCAATCGTAACGTCGCCCATTGCAATCGCCGTCATTATGACGAGAGGCTGAACCGCAAGCGGCACAAGCAACGCGACGAGAAGAAATTTGAACCTCGTATAATGCTTTCTCGCAAAAAACGCGACTACGCAGGCGCTCAGCGAATTGCATATAACGCCCGAAGCGACAAGAGCCATATCGTATTCCTTAATTCCGCTTGAAAACAAAAAGGATATCGCAATAAGCACGCCCGTAACCGCAACCGTGAGCATAGAAGAACGCACGTCCATAATTTCCAGCACTACGAGCGCCGCAAAAGCTATCGGCATTGCGTACATATTCCAGACGGTGCTGCCCGTTATCGATAAGACGACGGAAATAGTCAGAGTCACGACCGCTATCCAAAAATTGCGCACGTTCTTCTCGCCGCCGAGATGCATGCTGTAAATGCTGAGCATAAAAATCACCATCAGAATGAAAGTGACGATAAACCGCCCTGCGGTGATTGCTGCATACTCGGGTGTGAAAGCCCGTGCAAAGTCGCTTACCATGAGTATCGCAAACAGCGTAATCAGCGCGGTAGATACGAAAACGCCCGATATACATTTGCCGAAATAGGAGAGAAAACGTTTTCTCGCCTCTTGCTTAGCCGTTTCGCTGTAAGACAAATCAGTCACATTGTCTATCATATCCAAATTGCGAGCCCTAAGCTCTTCTCCGTTAGATTGCGTATTTTATACCGCCGAATCAGCGGTTTTTATCCTCTTTTTCAAAGCGCTCGTACGCTTCTATAATTCTTGTGACAAGCTCGTGTCTGACGACGTCCTTTGCGGTTAGGCGGACGATATCGATGCCCTTAACGTCTTTCAGAACTTCGAGCGCGTGCTTCATTCCGCTGGTCACGCTCGACGGCAAATCTATCTGCGTAACGTCGCCCGTAACCACGACTTTACTGTTTTCGCCCATACGCGTCAAAAACATCTTCATCTGCTCTTTCGTAGCGTTCTGCGCCTCGTCGAGTATGATAAAGGAGTTTGAAAGCGTACGTCCACGCATATATGCGAGAGGCGCGATTTCAAGCTCGCCTCTTTCCACAAGCCTTATATGCGCGTCCGCTCCCAGCATATCCTGCAAAGCGTCGAAAAGAGGTCTCAAATACGGATCGACCTTTTCATTGAGGTCTCCCGGCAAGAATCCCAGCTTTTCGCCTGCCTCGACCGCGGGTCTTGTCAGTATTATTCTGCTTACCTTGCGCTTTTTCAGCGCATAAACAGCAAGCGCAACCGCAAGATACGTCTTGCCTGTGCCGGCGGGTCCCACTCCGAAGACCACGCTGTTTTTCTCAATCGCGTCGACGTACTTCCTTTGCCCGAGAGTTTTCGGCGTAATAACCTTTCCGCTCGCGGTGATTGCCACAGGTCTGAGTATACCGTCTATATCGATTTCCTCGCCGCTTTTCGCGCCGTCCATAATCATATTGAGCTGAGCGGGCAAAACCGTCTGTCTGCGAGCAAGCTCGCCGAGCGCGTTCAGAGCGTTCAAAGTCTTATCTACGCCGTCCTCTTCTCCGATAATTTTCACGACCCTGTCGGAAATCAATATATCGACGCAAAACTCGCTCTTGATTGCGTTTATGTTTGCGTCCAGTTCGCCGAATACGCCGCGCAACTCCTCATAGTTGTCGAAACTCTTTTCCTTTGTCACCTTCATTCTTCACTTCCGATATCGCGGATAACCGCTTATGTACTCAGGATATGATTTCCTCCGCCTCGACGGTTACGGTCACATAAACTCCCCCGTCGGCATGCGCGGTATCGTAGTATACGTCAAGCACTTTGAGAGGCTCGCGGAACTCGGATACGATATCCGAATATACGCTCGCTTTCATCTCTTCTTCCGTCAGCTCGTTGGGACGCTCCGTTATCTTAACCTCGCGGAACTCGTAGGTATATATCGAAAACGGAAGCATAAACCCGAGATTGCTCACGCTAGTTTCCAGCTCGTAGTGCTCGAAAGGGCTATTGGGAGTTTTCGGAACTATGCCGAACATCGAGAGCTTGGTTATCCTCTTGACCGCCGTTACCTCCGTCACGCTGAGCACGTCCGAAAAAAACACCGTCTTTTTGTGATATACCTTGCCGTAAACGAGTCCTCTCGCTTCGACGTCAAGTTTTTCGTCTCCGTAAAGCACATATCCGTCTATAAGCGAATCGCCGGGTCTTACGACGTCGCCGTAGCTCACCGCCGCGGTGCCGCCCTCTACTATCACCCTCGTTACGACGGCGGTTTTCTTCGATACGACTGCGGAGCCGGAAATTTCAACAAGATAGTCGTTTGAAAGCTCGCGCCGTACGGCGACCTCTATATGCGTGCCCTTCCTCTGTACGCTTGCGTATGAAATGCCTTCAAGCGCAAGAAGTCGTTTTTCCACTCCGCCGCAGTCGAGTGCCGGCAGCCAGTTTCCCTCTTTTGCGCCGTACTCGGATAGTATGCCGAGTATCTTGGCGTTTAATGCGTTGTCTACTGTCTGTCCGTATGCGCCGTCCGCCATACTTACGTTTATGCTTGTCACAAAACGCGGATATATGCCGAGGCCGATTATGACGCATATCGCTCCTGCCGCAAACCCCAGCCTCGCAAGAAGATTTATCGCAAACGGAATCGCGCCCGATACTCTTATTATTTTATAATCATAGCATAAATTATCTAATAGTGCAATAATTTCTCTTCTATGTTTTGACGGGACTTCAAAACTCACTCCGCCGTCCGATATAACCACGTTTTTAACCTTGCATATCTTAGACAGCGCACCAAGAGCTTTTACGCCGTTTCTGCCTTTTACGAGAATGCCCGTAAATCCGAAAGAGGACGAGATTTTTCTCATCCTGCGCGTATATCCGAACGATTGGGAAAATGACGGAGCGGCACTCTTTTTTTCACTTTGCCGTCCGCCTTTGTTTTTTGCGGCTTTACCCGTTCTGCGCTCTACGACAAGACCGTCGCTTAAATTGTCATTTTCGATATCTAATTCGGTAGATTTGCGTCTTTTACTCAAAATGCACACCTCCGATATTACCTTTGACATAGACGTCGCCACCGCCGATTTCCACAATCTGCAATCCCTCGCCGACAATTTCCACCGCGCCGCTGTTGAGTCGGAATCTCAGCAGCTCTCCGCTCGACAGCATGACGTTTTTTACGCCGCTTATCATCATTTTGGTGCGCGAAAGCATGCTGAGCGTAAACGGCATAATTTCGTTTTTGATATTAAGTTTTTTCTTTACTTCATCTTTAAACACGCTAAATTTTATGTGTGAATTGCAAAAAATAAAACCTATGAGCGCGCATCTTGGATTTTTTGGTAATTATTGTTCGATAGAAAGTGAGTTCGATAAAATTATTCGGGAAATAAAAACTGCCGCAGTTGCGGCAGTCTAGAATTATGTCGGCATTTATTGAGATTTACGTCATAAACTCGACTAAAAAGGCAAATCCTCTCCGTCAGTCGAGCCGTCGTCGAAAACGTATTCGCCGTCCTGCTCCTCGGCGTTATCCGCGGCGACTAGATGGTCGCCGAACGGCAATGCCCCCTCTCCGAAAGGCATTTCGCCCTTGACCTCCGTCATAACAGTCTTTTCCTCAACTTCCTTCCGCAGTTTTTCTATGACGTTTTCCTTTTGCGGCTTATCGTTCTCCTTTTGCGGCGAGTCGATTTCACCTATTTCCTTAAACGTCGTCGTCTCGCCCGTCCATTCCAGCATAATACCGCCGATAGGACCGTTTCTGTTTTTCTTCACATCCAAAATGACTTGGTTTTCAGGAAGCGCCGCATTGTAACGCGACGGATTGTAAAGGAATGCTACTATATCCGCGTCCTGCTCTATCGAGCCCGATTCTCTGAGGTCCGACAGCAACGGCGTATGGTCGTTTCTCTGTTCAATTCCGCGCGACATCTGGGAAAGCAGGATAATCGGACAGTCGAGCTCCTTTGCGTAAATCTTCATCTTACGCGACATTTCGCTGACTTCGACCTGACGGCTTTCGGGAGCGCGGCCGTTTGCTCCGACCGTCGTCATAAGCTGTAAGTAGTCGATTATAATAAGGTCGAGCCCCTTTTCGCGTTTCAACCTACGGCATTTTGACAGCACGTCGGAAGGACCGTTCATCGAATAGTCGTCGATATAGATATTCTTCTTTATGAGCATATTGTACGCGAGCCCGAGCTTGTCGGAATCGTTGCCGTGGCTCAGACCGCCCTGCATATCCATTTTTGAAAGCGACACTCCGGATACGTAGGAAAGCATACGCTTTGCAAGCAGCTCCGCCGGCATTTCGAGGGAAAATATCGCAACGGTTTTGGCGGATTCGTTGTTCATTGCGACGTTTGCCGCGATATTGAGCACCAAGGCGGTTTTTCCCACGGAGGGGCGCGCCGCAATAAGCACAAGTTCGCCCGGCTTCAATCCGCGAGTCTTTCTGTCGAAACGCTCGAAGCCAGTCCTTACGACCTTGTCGGAAACGATGCCCTTCTGCGACTTGTTTATCTCGTTGATAGCGGCGGCAAATGCCGTATCCGCCTTGACAAGCGCCTTTTCGCTGTTCTCCTCCGAAAGTTTGTATACGAGTTTCTCGGCGTTTGCGAGCGCGGCTTTTCCGTCCGTGCTCTCGTATCCGCCTTTGGCTATTTCATTGCCCGCGTGGATAACGCTTCTTATAAGGCTGTCGCGTTTGACGATTTCGGCATAGTACTCGCCGTTCGCCGCAGACACCACGCCCTCCGCAAGCTCGCTCAGATATCCGATAGAGCCTACCTCGTCCAGCCTGCCCATAAGTTCCAGCTTATCCGCGACGGTGACGGTATCTATGGGCAGACTCTGCGCCTGCAACTCCTTCATCGCGCCGAAAATAATGCGGTTGGGAGCAAGATAGAAGTCCTCCGCACCAAGCAGAGGTATCAGCGTATCCGCCGCATTATTGTCGATAAGGATTGCCCCGAGTACGGAAGCCTCCGCCTCAATGTTGTTGGGCATGCCCCTGCTCACTCGCTTTTCTTCTTTTTCTTTTGCCATATCTTTCCCTTTATCGCAAGCGCGGCGGCAAGCAGTATGACCGCAAGGACTATGACGCCCGCAATCAGCGCCGAATACCAGCTTGCCGAGTTCTGAGTCGACAGATACAGTCTGCACGTCCGCGACTGAGTATTGTCGTCGAGCTCAAAGCTGTGACGATAGTATCTTCCGCTCTTTGCGACCGCGTCCGCGTCGCTCGTTATGGATTTATAGATTGTATCATATCTGAAAACAACTTTCAAGCCGTGATATAATTTTCCGTCCTGAATATGAACTTCGTCCTGCGTACGCTGCTCGATTTCACCGTACAAAGCCGCGGAATCCACAAAGATTTCTACGTCCTGCGCGTTGTACCACACGTTTTTAGCATACGAGACAGAGCGCCATCCTATTTGGGTTTCAAGCTGATTTTCTTCCGAACCCGACAACGAAACAACAGCGCGGACAACGTCTGTATCGTCAGGATATTCATATGAAACGTACGCAAAATAGCTGCGCTCCGACACCGATTCCGCTTGTCCCGATTTGTTGCATGCAGACAAAAGAAATGCGCAAAACAGGCACATTGCTGTGATAAAAATCGCATATAAAGTCCTTTTATTGAGATTTGCACATTTATCAGTCATTTATTCACCATGCTTTCTAAGCAATATCTTGTCACATTCCCAAGCTCTTTTCGAGCTCCTTGAGAGTTTGGGTAAATTCCGATATCGCAAGTTTGTAGGGCGCGTCGCTTTCCAAATCCACGTCGGCGAGACGTATTATATCGAGCGGAGCCAAACTCCCTCCTGCGGAAAGGAACTTCCTGTATTTTTCGCAGTAGTCTTCGCCTTCCGTCAATATGCGGTTGGCGATTGATACCGCCGTGGTGATACCCGTGGCATATTTGTATACGTAATAGCTTGTGTAAAAATGCGGTATTCTCGCCCACTCGTAACGAATCAAATCATTGTGCTCCACCGCTCTGCCGTAATACTTTTTGTTGAGCTCATAGTAAACCTCGCTCATATAGTCGGACGTAAGCGGCTCTCCGTTTTCCACTCTCGTGTGCGCGAGCACCTCGAATTCGCTGAACATCGCCTGTCTGAAAAAGGTAGTGCGGAACATGTCGAGATAGTACGCCAAAAGGAACTGTCTGAATTCACCCGTAGCTCTTTTGAGCAAATGTTTGAGCAAAAGCACTTCGTTTACGGTTGAGGCGATTTCCGCAACGAAAATCTCGTAGCCCGCCTTTTGCACGGGTTGCGTTGCGTTGGAATAATAGCTGTGCATGGCGTGTCCCATTTCGTGCGCAATCGTAAACACCTCATGAACCGTAGGCTGATAATTGAGCAGGACAAAGGGATGCACTCCGTACACTCCCCAAGCGTATGCGCCGTTACGCTTGCCCTTGCTCTCGTACGCGTCCACCCAGCCGTTGTCGAAAGCGGCGTACAGCGTTTTGCAATACTCCTCTCCCATCACCGACAGCGCTTCCTTTACGAGCTTGACTGCTTCGTCATATTCGAGCGAAAGCTCCTGTTCGGGCACGAGCGGCATGTACAAATCGTACATATTGAGAGTTTTCAGCCCGAGAACGCGTTTGCGAAGAGCAATGTATTCATGCAAGGGCTTTGTGCCCTCGCCCACCGCTTCGAGCAGTTTTTTATAGCAACTAGACGGCACGTTTTCCATATACATGGAGTAATCCAGCGCGCTCGAAAAGCCGCGCACCTTTGCGTAGAACCAATCCTTTTTTACGTTTCCCGCATAGTTTGCCGCAAGCGTATTGATATACTTTTTGTATGCGCCGAACATGCTCTCGAACGCGTCCCTGCGCACGCGTTGGTCGGGATTTTGCAAAAACAGCGCGTATGCTCCGTGGCTCACCTCCCTTTTCTCGCCGTGCTCGTCTGCGACGGGCTCAAAGTTTACGTCCGCATTGTCGAACATCACAAACACATCCTTATTCGTTCCCGAAAACAGCCCCACTTCTCCGAGCAATTTTTCTTCTTTCTTGCTCAGAATTATATTCTTGTTGCGGAGTATTTCATTGAAAAATACGTCGTAATCACAAAAGCGTTCGCTTTCGGCATAGGCTTTCAGAGTCTCCGTCGGAAGCTCGGATAGCTCTGGTTCTATATAAGACGCGAGCGTGGAATATCTCACTTCCAAAATATCCACTCTATCCGTCATCGCCTTATACTTACCGTCCGCCGTATCCTCGTCTAGATGCATTCTTGAATACTGATATAGGCGCGTTATCGCGTCCACAAGCGAGGTGGATAGCGTAAGGCATTCGTACAGCTTGTCGCCGTCCGAGAGTTTATCCGCATATTCGGCGATTTTCGGAACGCGTTCCTCAGTATTGAAGAAACACTCCTCCCATGCTTCGTCGCTTGCGAATATGTCGCTTAGCTTCCACTGATACTTTTTGTCAACTTTACTGCGGTCGTATTGCATATATACCTCTCTGATTATTGTCTAAAATTTCCGATTACGTTCTATCCTACCCTGAATACGGATTGGATTTATTCGTTAAACAGCGTGCCGTCCACAAACTCCGCGTCGCAGGTGAGCCTGATGCCCAGCTTACGCAAGGGGTTTTCGTCCGCTTTGTTCATTATATAGGACGAATGCGCTTCGCAGTTTTGCAACACGGACAACTGCTCTATCGCGCTTGCCGCGTTTGCGTCCGTAGCCGCGCATATGGAAAGCGCAAGCAGCGCTTCTTCCAGCGTAAGCGTGTTGTGCTTTTCTTTGAGAATCTTGGTTTTGAGGTCGAGAATCGGACCTATGACGTACGGCGATATGAGCTTCTGCCTGTCGTTCATACCCGCGAGCATTTTCACGGAATTGAATATACATGCCGCCGCCGCGCTCATCCTTTCGCTGTTCTTGCCCGTCACGATTCTCCCGTCGGGAAGTTCGAGCGCAATCGCGCCCTTTTCGCCGTTTGCTGCGTTTTTGACGCGCGCCGCCTCGACCACGTTCCTGTCCGAAAGATTTATGCCCAGCTTGGACATCAAAAATTCCAGACGGCTTACCGTATCTGGGTTGCCTGAGCCCTGCTTCAAATCGCAGAGCGCCTTGCAGTATCTGCGTATGATTTCCTGCTTGGACGCCTCGCGGCACGCCTCGTCGTCAACGATGCAATATCCTGCCATATTCACGCCCATATCCGTCGGCGACTTATAAATACATTCCTTGCCCGTAATCTTTTCGAGTATGCTGTGCACGACGGGGAAAACTTCTATATCGCGGTTGTAGTTTACTGTTATCTCTCCGTACGCGTCCAAATGGAAGTTGTCAACCTTGTTTACGTCCTGCAAATCCGCAGTAGCCGCCTCGTACGCTACGTTTACGGGGTGATTGAGAGGCAGATTCCAAATCGGGAAGGTTTCAAATTTCGCATATCCCGCCTGCACGCCGCGTTTATTTTCGTGATACAGCTGCGAAAGACACGTCGCAAGCTTGCCGCTTCCCGGTCCCGGCGCGGTCATCACAACGAGAGGACGCGTCGTAGAAATATAAGGATTCGCGCCGTAGCCCTCGTCGGAAACGATAGTGTCAATCTCGTGCGGATATCCTTTCGTCGGGCGGTGGATATACACCTTTATGCCGCGGTTTTCAAGTTTGCGCCGATACGCCACCGCGCCCTGCTGGTCGGTGAACATCGTAATCACTACGCAGTTGATATAGATACCCATAGCAGAGATATTGTCTATCATACGCTCGACCTCGCTACCGTAGGTGATGCCGTAGTCGGCGCGTATCTTGTTGCGCTCGATGGCGTTTGCGTTCACGCATATTACAAGCTCGGCTTTATCCCTCAGCTTATGAAGCAGTTTTATCTTCGCCGCCTTATCGAATCCCGGAAGCACGCGCGCCGCATGCAGGTCGTCGAACAGCTTGCCGCCGAATTCCAGATACAGCTTGTCGAAGCTGCTTATGCGTTTGAGAATATGCTCCGACTGCTTGGTCATATACATTTCGCTGTCAAAACCTTTCTTATACATACTTTTCCTCTGTTCCTTTATTTATATCGATAAATTTTTTTGAATTGCGTATTAAAGCGCGTTCAGTCCGCCTTGTTTATAGGAGCGACCGCGGCTATTTTCGTATTTTTGAACATCTGCTTGCCCTTGGTGGGTCTGCCGTCTATCCTGATATCCTCGGTGTTGATTATATGCGTGGAGCCGCCCTCGTTCACGGCAAGCTCGTACGGCATTTTGACTATGCCGATATATTTCACCTTGGATTTGTCAAGCTCCACAAGCTTCACGCCCTTGTTCGCCCTAGACGTCGCGTCGATAATGGCAAGAATAACGCGCTTCAAATATCCGCTGTCGGTGACGACGATAACCTCGCCCTCATCGTCGCTCTGTCCGCCGAACACGACGCTGTCTCCGTCGTTGAGCTTTACGCCCTTGACGCCGGCCGAATCTCTCTTCTGCAACGGAATCTCGCTCGTATCGTATCTGAGCACAAGTCCGCCCTCGGTGACTTCCATTACGCTCTTATCCTCTTCGACGGTTTCCGCGCTCACCACCTTATCCCCGTCCGCGAGATTAATGGCTTTGAAGTATGTCTTATTTGCGGCGGTGAACTCCGACAAATCCACGCGCTTAACCATGCCTTTCTTTGTAAATATAAGCAACTCGCCCGCGGCAACGCTTTCAAAGAACAGGAGTTTCACCACCTTTTCGTTTGGCTGAGCCTCATGATGTACGGCAAGCAGCTTGAACGCCTTTTCTCTGAAACGCTTTTCGGGCATTCCCGTAACGTCCAGTCTGACCGCGTTTCCGATGTCGGTAACCGCCAACAGCGTGCCCTTGTTGTTTACGGGCAGATACTGAACGGGGAGCATTTCGTCGCTGAATCCCGAAAAATCCTTCTGCGCTGTGACAAAGCTCTTTTGAGACATAAAGCGCATAAGTCCGTCCTTGTTGAGCGCGAGTATTCCGTCGCGGTACTGAACCGCGTCCTCTTCCTGCGGAGCGGAATAATCCTCCTCTACGCTTCCGTCAAGCACAACCGTCATGCGAGGAGAGAACTGCTCCTTTTTTATTTGGAGAAGCTCGGACTTGATTATGGAATGCTGTTTTTCTCTCGAAGCGAGAATGCTTTCGTATTCCGCGATACGCTTTTTAAGTCCCGCGAGCTCCTCTTCGAGCTTGCCGACTTCCAATCTCGCCAAATTTTTGAGGCGCATATCCAGTATGGCCTGCGCCTGAACGTCGCTCAAATCGAATCTCGCGCGCAGAGTCTCCTTTGCCTTGGGGGTCGTCTCGGACTCCTTGATTATCTTTATAACCTCGTCTATATTGACTATTGCGACAAGCAGGCCTTCGACGATTTCCGCCCTAGCTTTCGCCGCCTTCAAATCATAGTTGGTACGCCTTACGACAATCTGCCTCTGATACTCGACGTAGTAATTGAGATAGGCTTTAAGTCCAAGCTGTTCGGGCTTGCCGTTTGCGATTGCCACCATATTTATGGAATAGCCGATTTCCAGCCCCGCTTTTTTGTATAGCAGTTCCAAAATGCGCTTAATATCCGCGTCCCTCTTGCATTTTACTACGGCGCGGTTGCCGTGCTTATCGCTTTCGTCGACGACGTCCGACACTCCCGCAAGAACGGGATATTTCCCCGACTCTTTCAACCTCGCAATGCTAGACAGCAATTCGGATTTGGATTTTTGATACGGTATTTCCGTGATAACGATATTCTTTTTGCCGTTGTCGTCGCTTTCCAAATGCAGACGGGAGCGAATCAGAATTTTTCCCTTACCCTCCTCGTATATCTTTTCCAAACTGTCGACGGGAATGATAAATCCACCCGTCGGAAAGTCGGGTCCGTGGAAAACTTTAAGCAATTCCTTTGTGGAAATGTACGGATTGTCTATCCTCGCAATCACCGCGTCTATACACTCGCCCATATTGTGAGTGGGAATATTGGTGGCAAGGCCGACTGCTATTCCGTTCGCGCCGTTTACAAGCAGGTTGGGAAAACGTCCCGGCAAAGTGTTGGGTTCTTCGAGACTGTCGTCGAAGTTGGGAGACCATTTGACGGTATCCTTATCGAGGTCGCGCAAAAGTTCCAGCGCGAGCGCGCTCATTCTCGCCTCGGTGTAACGCATCGCCGCCGCCGAGTCGCCGTCCACAGAGCCGAAATTGCCGTGACCGTCCACAAGCGGCATGCGCATAGCGAACGGCTGAGCGAGCCTTACAAGCGCGCCGTAAACAGAGCTGTCGCCGTGGGGATGATATTTACCCAAACAGTCGCCCACTATTCTCGCGCACTTTTTGTGCGGCTTGTCGGGGGTAAGACCCATTTCGTGCATGGAATAAAGCACTCGTCTCTGCACGGGCTTCAAGCCGTCCTCGACTCTCGGAATAGCTCTGTCGAGAATGACGTTTTCAGAATACGGAATCATGGAGCTGTGCATGACCTCCTCGAAAACTGAGGTCAGCACGTTATGATTGTATTCGATTTCATTCTGTTGTTTTCTTGCCATAAATCGCACCTATCGCAATACATTTTAAGCTCGTATCTGCGCAAATCAAGGTTTTACTGTTG
Organism: uncultured bacterium; assembly: GCA_949432885.1. Lineage (GTDB taxonomy): Bacteria > Bacillota > Clostridia > Christensenellales > CAG-917 > CAG-475. The sequence goes on from CASQXY010000001.1 coordinate 84,164, forward strand.
ATTTTGTATTTTGAAATTGTCCGTTTTGTTGAAATCCGCGTATTGATAAATATACTCCTTACGCACGTTGCTGTCGTCGCCCATGAGTATCGCGGTACGTTTTTCCGCCATAGCCGCGTCCTCTATCGTGACCCTTGTGAGCGTCCTCTTCGCGGGGTCCATAGTCGTGTCCCACAGCTGTTCGGGATTCATCTCTCCGAGACCCTTGAAGCGTTGAAGAAGCGTGTTCTTTCCCAGCTTCTTCTGCCCCTCGACAAGCGCTTCGTCGTCGTAGCAATACAAAATTTCATCCTTTTTCTGCAAACGGTAAAGGGGGGGCATTCCGATATACACGTGCCCTTCCAAAATGAGCGGACGCATATAGCGGAAGAAAAAAGTGAGCAGCAACGCCCTTATGTGCGCGCCGTCTTGGTCCGCGTCGGCGAGGATAATGACCTTGTCGTATTTGAGCGCGCTTATATCGAATGACGGCGTTATGCCCGTGCCCAGCGCGCTTATGAGAGTCGCCAGCTCCTCGTTTGCGAGTATCTTTTCCAAAGTGGCTTTTTCCACGTTGAGGGGCTTGCCTTTGAGGGGAAGTATGGCTTGAAAAAACCTATCTCTCGCCTGCTTCGCGCTGCCGCCGGCCGAATCGCCTTCGACAATAAACAACTCGTTTTTGCCGTAGTTCTTACCCGAACAGCTCGCCAGCTTGCCTACAAGGTTGAGTCCGTTGAGCTTGTTCTGCTGTCTGCTCAAATCTTTGGCGCGCTTTGCCGCCTCGCGCGTACGCGCCGCAGACATCGCTTTTGAAATAATCTTTTCCGCAGTGGATTTGTAACCCTTTTGCAAAAGCAGCTCCGCGAGCTTATCTCCCACGAGATTCTCCACCTTTTGGCGCACCTCGGTGTTGCCCAGCTTGCTCTTGGTCTGCCCTTCAAACTGTACGTTCTGCATACGCACGAGCACGACCGCCGTCATGCCCTCTCTGAAATCCTCGCCCTGCAAATTCGACTGTTTTTCTTTGAGCGTATTCGTCCTGCGCGCATAGTCGTTGAAAACCTTTGTAAGAGCGCTCTTAAATCCAGCCTCGTGCGTGCCGCCCTCCGAGGTCGGAATGCTGTTGACGTAGGAATATATATTCTCCGAATAGCCGCCCTCCACGTGCTGTATGGCAACCTGCACCTCGAAATGCTCTTCCTTTGCCTCCACGTAAAGAGGCTTGTCGTAAAGCACGCTTCTGCCCTCGTTGAGATACTGCACGTAATCGGCGATACCTCCCTTATAGCAGAAAACGTCGTGCTTGTCCGTGCCGCCGAACAGCGGAGTGCGCATATCGTCGATAATCACTGTTATGCCCTTGTTCATATACGCCTTCTCGCGTATACGCGTGGCAATCGTCATATAATTGAAGCGCTCTTTGCCGAACACCCTTTCGTCGGGCTTGAACGTGACCGTAGTGCCCGTACCTTTCGCCTTGCCAACAACTGTGAGCGGCGTTTTGGTTATGCCGCTCTTTATGCGGCTGCCTATCTGCGGAGAGTGGAACTCCACCCTATAAAGGTTTCCGTCGCGTCTGACCTCTACGTTCAGCCATTCGGAGAGTGCGTTTGTTACGGACGCGCCAACGCCGTGAAGACCGCCCGAATATGCGTATTGTCCGTTGTCGAACTTAGCGCCTGCGTGCAGTTGCGTAAACACGACTTCCACGCCGCTTATTTTCAGTTTGGGGTGCTTATCTACGGGAACTCCTCTTCCGTTGTCGCTTACCTTTGCCACGTTGTCATCGTGAAGCTCTATGCGCACCGTATCGCCGAAGCCGTTGGATACCTCGTCGATGCTGTTGTCGATAATCTCCCAAAGGATATGATGCATACCCTTTTCGCCCGTCGTGCCGATATACATACCGGGACGTTTTCTTACCGCTTCCAGTCCTTCGAGGACGTTTATATCTCGCGCATTGTAATCTCTGTTTGCCATTCCTTTTCCTAAACGCATTTATGCATAATTATAATAATATAGTAATTATAGCAAATATATAAAATTTTTACAATCGAAATTGAACGCCGAAATGCAAAAAAACGATTGTAATTTCTTTATCTGTTCCCTGTCGAACGAAAAAGTATGAAAGAAATAAAAAAGCCCGTCAAAATGACGGGCTTATTAAAGCGATTGACACCGCTCACTTTATCATCTCGTTTATTCTTGCGAGCACGTCGGCGTAGACCTCGGCGTTGTTTATCTCGTTGAGGATTTCGTGGCGCGCGTCGGGATAGAGCTTCATCGTCACGTCCTTAACGCCGAGATTTGCGTACTGCTCGTACAGCTTTTTCACAAGCTTCCCGTTGCCGCCGACAGGATCCTTATCACCCGAGAAAATGCCGATAGGCTTGGATTTGTCTATCTTTGCGAGATTTTCGGGTTTGTAGGAGGTTTTCAACCCCGCAAAGAACCATTTGAAAAACGCCGTAGACATAACCCAGCCGCACTGCTCGTCGAGTATGTATTTCTTGACCTGCTCTCTGTCGCGGGAAAGCCAAGCGTAAGGCAGTTTTTCCTTTTTGAAAGGCTTGTTGTAAGATCCGAAGGACAGATTGTTGGCAAGGTTGCCCGCCTTCTCTCCTCCGCACAGCTTATACTGCATTCCGATAATAGCGCAGCCCGTGTTCAAAAGCGCGCCCTTCATCATAGCCGAGCCGCTCAATATAATGCCCGTATGCTCGGCGCACTCCTCGATATATCTCTGCCCCACCATACTGCCATAGCTGTGTCCGAAATACACGACGGGCAGATTGTAGGTCTTTTTCAGATAAGCGGTTATAGCGACCTCGTCCCTGACCGTATCCATATAAATCTCGCCCTTGTGATAACCCTTTACGCCCTTTGCAGACTGCTTGCTGCTCGTCATGCCGTGCGCGCGATGGTCGTCGGCGAATACAATATAGCCGTTTTTGTTGAGATAGTTTGCAAAATTGTCGTAACGGCGCGCATGCTCCGCCATGCCGTGCGAAATCTGCACGACCCCCTTTGGATTCCTTACGTCATCCCAGACGTAGCATTGCAAAACGGTGCCGTCAAAACTTTGAAATTTCTCGTTTTTCATATTAACCCCCGAATCCGAAATGTTGCGCTTACGCGCGTATTATCAATATAATGAAATCTTAACATAAGGTTTCGCAAATTTCAAGACCGAAATAATCACTTTTGCGCGTGAAAACATTTGTTTTGAAAACTTTTTGAGGGCTAAGGCATACTATAAGCACAAAAACATACGAGGTGAACAGATGTCCGAGTCTTCCGATAATAAGAAAAAACAAAACCAAGTCATAGTTTTTACGGGAGGAGGCACAGGCGGTCATATCTATCCGAATCTCGCTCTCATCCCCGAGTTTGAAAGACGTGGATACAAAGCGGAATATATAGGCGGCGAAGGCATGCCTATGGAAAGAAAACTCGCTTCCAAAAACAAAGTGAAATATCACGGCGTTCCCGTAATTAAGCTGATACGCTCCTTTTCCCCGTCGGCGATTGCCAACAATCTCAAAATCCCGTTCGCTCTCAGACGCGCGGTCAACGAGGCGAAGGCTCTTCTTTCAAAAATCAAGCCCTCCGCCGTCTTTTCAAAGGGCGGATTCGTATCCCTGCCCGTCGTTATTGCCGCAAGCAAACTGGGCATTCCTACGTTCGCGCACGAGTCCGACCTTACGCTCGGGCTCGCCAACAAACTCGCAAAAAAATACGGAGCGACTCTGCTCAAAGCAAATCCGCATTCCGAATTCGAGGGCGTCACAGTCGGCATGCCGCTGCGCGAAAGCCTTTTCTTATCCAACAAGACGGAAGCGCGAAAAAATTTGGGAATATCGACGTCGAAAAGAGTCCTGCTCGTCTTGGGCGGTTCATCGGGCGCGCAGTATCTGAACGAGCAAGTGGAAAAGCTGCTCCCGAAGCTCACGGAAAAGTTCTTCGTGCTCCACGTATGCGGACGGGGAGCGTTTCCTTCTTCGTGCAACGGCGCGAAAACAAGCACTACGCCAAAAAATTCCCCAAATTATCTGCGCTTCGATTATGCGGACAATATCGCGGATTTTTATGCCGCTTGCGACGTCGTAATTTCACGCGCGGGAGCAACCGCCGTTTACGAAATATCCGCCTTGAAAAAGCGAGCGGTATTCGTCCCTCTTCCCAAAGGAGTCTCACGCGGAGACCAAATTTACAACGCAAATCTGGCGGAAGAATACGGGGCTTTTACACTATGCCAAAACGAGAGTTTTTCGGACAACTTTTTACCCGCGATAGAAAAAGCGTTGCAAAATCCGCCAATGCGCTCTCTTAGTTCCGACGCCAACGGAAAAATTGCTGATATCGTTTGTGATAGCATAAGTCGAGGTGAAAAATGCAAAGACAAAAAACTATCGCAAAATGGCTCGCAATTATCCTGCTCCTGACCGCAATAGTAGCCGCGTATCTCGCGCTTAATGCGGTTTTGGGCAAAAACAACGGCGCTCCGTCGCCGGATATCGCAGGCGCAGGCGACGGAGGCGGCACGACCGACGTCATCTCTCCTCCGCCCGTAAAAGAACCCGTGTACAGTTCCTTTCCAAGACAAGGCGAAACGGTGGACGGACTGACCGTAAGCCACGTCGGCGGAGACTGCGCCGAAGCGTTTTTGGACTCAGTCTACTACGAGGGAAAACGTTTGATTATCTTTTCCAGCGAATCCGAACAATACGACGTGAGGTCGAAAGGCATACATATGGCGATATTCGACGGACACTCGCTTTGCGCCGTAAACAAAATCGCGGAAGCTGACGAAGAATACGTAAGATGCGGTCTCGTACAGAACGGACTGCTGATAATCTCCAAAACCGCAAGCATTACGATACTGAGATTGTACGACGGAAATTGCAGGCTCATTGCGGAAAACTCCTGCGACGCATATTCATCGTATATGCTGTTCCAATCCGGCGCAGCTGTAACGCTGTTTGCGGCGAGTGCCGATAAGCTTGTCGCAATGACAATAACCAAAGCATTGGACGTCGTTCGCAAAAACTACTTGCATTCTATTGAAAACGCCGAACTTCTATATGCGATTTCTCTTTCCGAAACCATGCTTATCGTGCAAAACCAAAGCGGCATAAAATTGATATCTTATAACGCAAACGAGGGGTTCAGCCTCAAAAGTGAGATATTAAACTGCCGATTTGTGCAACTTCTGCCCTCCGTTTCTGGCGCAGACAGAAACTTTGTGATTGCAGCTGAAAACGACGAAGGCATTCTGCTTACGAATATAGACGGCGCGACCGCAAAGTCCGACTACTCCTTCCTTATAGAGGGCGCGAACAGCGTAGCTTGTGTTACTCGCGGAAATAATATATTCGCAATCGCAGGGAAAACCGCGTACAAATTCTGCTCTCATCTTGAATTGCAGGACGAATACGAGATTACGTTTGCCAACGGAAATTATGACATGCCGTTCGACATCACCGGCGAAGACATAATTTACGCCGCAGTCAACGGAGAAAACGAACTGTTCTTTGTGCAAAATGCTGCGAAATTCGCGCTTGTGCGCTTCGACGGCGAAACCGTACGCACTGTATTCTCCGCCGCAGGCACCGAAGCGACGCTCGTACGCGAACCGCTCGGCAACGGCGAACGCGGAATCTCTATGCTGTTCGAGGGTACTGCGGCGAACGATTTTGCCTATATGTGCTTCGGAGAAGCGGACTTGTTTTATACTACACTGTCATCAGAGTTGACAAACGCGCTCAAATAATGTATATTGTTACATAGTATATAATACGAGCAAAGCAAATGAAAAACAGCGACAGACATATTCCGAAAGGAGTACAACCGTATAAAAATATGAATACCCGAAAAGGCGTGCTTATTTGCGGTCTTATAATTACGATAATATCGTTTATACTCATGCTGACCGCGGTGCTTCTCCTATTTGTCCCGGGAGTCAAAATGGCAGGCGGCGAATCCCCCGCTCTGATACTTTCTTTGATTTTAGGATTTGCGGTCGCGTTGAGCTTTTTGGGCACGGTGCTGGCGGTCGCAGGCGCCAACGTGAAAAAGTGCACTGCTCGCTTGGCGATGTTTTTAGGGATTACTGCGTTTGTCCTCGGGGCTGCGATGCTTACGGTCGTGACGCTGTTCAGGACGATATTGCCGCTCGAAGCTCTTCGCAGGCTTGCAGAAGGCTCGGCAAACGCATTCATTCTGTTTTAACGGATACATGTTTATTACTTGCAAACAAAAATTCCGCTTCTACGGCGGAATTTTTGTTTGTTTTGTTTATATTATTCCAACGCTATTTCATGAAAGCGGTAAATTCAAAATCGATATACCCTCTCCTGCCAGTTACGCCTTTTTCGTATATACGAGACCTACTGTGCTGGGACCCGCATGCACTCCGATGACGGGACCAATCGGCTGTCTCCAAATCGGCGCGTTTGGATACGCCTCTTTGACGCGATTCTCTATCTCGTCCGCAACTTCTTTATTGTCGGCGTCGATAATCATTATCGGCGAATCGTCTATTTGCTCATAGCTATTTTTCATTTCGTCGATTATATAATTATACGCTTTTTTGAGTCCGTTCTGCTTAGAACCGACGTCGATAACCCCGTCCTTGACCACCAACACGGGTTTTATGTTCATCAGATTTGCAATCTTCGCCTTTGCGGGGGAAATTCTGCCTCCACGCGCGAGGTATTTCATATTTTCGACTACAAAACGTACGTTTACTCTATTCTTGACGCTTTCGAGATAATCGTACGCGGCGTCGATATCGTCGCCGTGTTCTCTGCAATATTTAGCGCCGAGATACACGAGCATGCCCGCGCCGACGCATATGCTGAGAGTGTCAAAACGGCGATATTTCACGTTGGGATACTCTTTCTGCAATCTCGCAATCGCAAGCCCGAGCGACTCGAAAGTGTTAGACATTTTTGAAGAAAACGCTATATACAAAATGTCGTCGCCCTTTTCAAAAAACGGTTTGAACGTATCGTAATAGATTTCCTCGTTCAATCCTGCGGTGGTGGCGCTTGCGCCCGCTCTCATACGGTCGTAAAACTTCTTCGGGTCAAATTCCTCACCCAAATCGCTCAGCCCCTCTTCGCCGTCGATAATGTACGGCATGCGTATTACTTCAAGTTTAAGTTCGTTCGCCTTGGTATACCAAAGCTCGCAATCGGTATCGCAAAAAATAGTTGCCATAATGCCTCCATAAAAGAATTTTGCTAGCAATATTTTAATATAGCGCCGCATTTTTGTCAACAGCGCGGCGGATATACGGATTATGCGTAATTCTGAGTCCGTTACAATCCGCCGCACAGTACGATACACACGCTTTATCCGAGTATGCATTTGCCGTTTCAGCTCCCCGAAGAAATGCTCAAACCCAGTCTAAAATTACCTTTACGTTTAATATTACTTTAACTATAAGGCAATAATATGCTGATAAACGAGGTAATTATGGACGATTTCAACAACTTTTTCGATGACCAACGGCAACCAGAGCCGAGCAAAACTCCGATATATCACACCCCCGAGCCGAAAAACAACGGTTCCAAGAGGAATCTGACCGCAATCATTTGCATTATCGTTGCGGTAATTATGTGCGTGCTTGTCGTCGTAAACGTCATAGTGCTCTCCACTCTCAAAAACAAAATCGCCGCGGAATACGCGTCTTCCGTCGCGGCGCAGATGAAGAGCCAGTATGAACAAGCTATCAACAGCACTCTGTCAGATACGGGTATCGTAGCCGACGTAACGGAGGCAGCAACGCGCCAGACCATAGACGCCATAAACAGCACCGTAGGCGAAGTCGCAAATAAAAACGCTCGCAGCGTCGCAAGACTCTATATGTTTGAATCCGCAAATGCAAGACCGTCTACGACGGAGCCCTCGGGACTTGCAACCGCGTTTCTTATCAGCGATACCGACGCCGACGGAAATAAGGAACGTTATCTGCTTACAAACGCGCACTGCATAAGATACGTAAAATCCACCGTCTCGGGCGGAGGATTCTGGTCGGATATAAAATATTCCTACGAATGGGCAAGCTACGGCACTATCGTATGCGTGTTTGAGGGTGAAAACAACTACTACTCTGCCGAAATCGTATCTTACGGGGCGTACAACGATAAAAATCTGAGAGCGGAAAACGACCAACCCGACCTTGCGATTCTGCGCATCAAAGGCGCTCAGCCTTCAAACGAAAACCATCCGTCGCTCCCGCTTGCAACAAGCGATAACGGAATTACTCGCGGTACTCCCGTCGCGCTTATAGGTAACCCCGAGGGCGTAGGAGATACAAACAGTATCACAAGCGGCACGATTTCGCAGACGGGTATCACTATTACAAGCTGGGGTACGGGCACATTTATCATGACGGACGCGGCAGTCAACGGCGGCAACTCGGGCGGTCCGATGCTCAACAACAGAGGTATCGTAATAGGCGTAGTGGAAAGCAAACTCGTCAGCGACGATATTGACAATATGGGGTTTGCAATTTCCGCCGCAACCGTGTATAATTTCATCGAATGGGCGCAACGGGCGGCAAACAACTCTCTGCGCGCCGACATCGTCATAAACTGCAAGTACGTATAATCGATTTACCCGCTTTATGCGTGTAAATATGAATCGGTCATTTTATTATCCTCCCCATCGACCGATTCAAAAGGCACTCGTTAGAGTGCCTTTTTTGTTTGAAAACTGATTTAATTCCGATTGCATTTTACAATAAATCAAGGAAGCATCTTGCCAAGCGCCAATCCCCTACCGCTCGCCTTACGTCAATAAGTGCGCGCGATTGTCAGTATTTTATAATGTCCGCACATAATTACCGTATCGTATCTGTACACATTCCAATTAGCAAGCTCGTTGGACGATACGTACTCCTTACACTTGCTCTCCACCCAAGCGGCGGATTTGCTGTCGCGCACAAAGAAGATATACAGGCTCTCTTCAACCTCCGCATCTTCCTCGCCTACTCTGTCGACGACAATCATCTTTGCAAGCAAAATATCGTCGACGCTATATCCCGACTGCCCCTCGACTGTCATAGGCGACGTACGCAGAGTTTCAATCTGCGCTCCCGCTTTTGTAAGTCTATCCTTTATACTGTTCTCTTTCATGGAAATTTTCAAACACGCAGTGAGTGAAAGCGCCGCAATAATAAGCACTAGCGCACAGCATATAAAAGTTAGCGTCCTTTTTGTTCTCATACGATTATAATATCATCTTATTTTAAGTCTGTAAATAGCAATTTAAAAGTCGGACGCGCTCTTGTATTATACCATTTTTTGCCACGCATATACCGCCCGTATACGCTCACAATAATAACAGGAGGCAACGATATGAAAAATTCACTTATTTTCGGCACTATGCTCGGAATTGTCACTGCCACAGCACTTTATTGCAGTACGTCACACAATTCAATCAAGAAAGCAAAACGTGCCCTCGTGAACAAGATAGAAGACGTTTTAATGTAATCGTAATCTAAGTTCATTGATCCTCTAATAACACAAATCGTGTATCAGGCTTGTTAAAGTTGATACACGATTTGTGCTTTAGCCTGAAAGTTGCTCGCTCTCAGACGAAAAAGTTTAATATCTCATATCGTTGATTTATTATAAAATAAATCATTTATACACCATAAATTCTATTTTTCAATTATCTTTTTATACAAACAGCAAAATCGAGTTGCATTCATTAAAAACGAAATAAATCTAATCAAATCGCATAATGACACGTATCGTGTTTTATATCGGTAAAATATAACCGCGCAAAAGCACGGTTATATTTTCAAATTACTATTTAATTTGCTTTGCTCTTCCTATACTCGTCTATTGCAACGCGAATTGCGTCTTCGGCAAGCACGGAACAGTGAATCTTCTGAGGCGGCAGACCTTCGAGTTCGGTCACAACCTCCTTGTTTGTGAGCTTCAACGCTTCGTCCACAGACTTGCCTATAATCATGCCCGTAGCCGTAGAGCTTGTGGCGACAGCCGCCGCGCAGCCGAAAGTCTTGAACTTTGCGTCCTCGATTATTCCTTCGTCGTTTATGCGCATTGTTATCTGCATGATATCTCCGCAGGTCTCGTTGCCCACCGTGCCTATTGCATTATAGTTTTCGACTTCGCCCATATGCTGAGGGTTCCTGAAAACTTCCATAACCTTTTCGTTGTACATATATTCTCCTTGGCGTTTGCACGCGCAAATTTAAAATTTATTTTGTAAGCAAAATCTCTTCGGACTTCTTAACAGTCTATTTCTTATACAGCGGAGACATTGCGCGAAGCTTCTCCACCGTACGGACAAGCTCGTCCACCGTATAGTCGACATCCTCTTGCGTGTTGCGTTTGCCGAACGTAAATCTGATTGAACCGTGCGCGGTTCCGATAGGTACGCCTATCGAAAGAAGCGTCCTGGACGGCTCCAACGAACCAGAGGAACATGCAGAACCCGAAGACGCGCTTATTCCAGCCAAATCGAGAGAGAACAGAATGGATTCGCCTTCGATATAGCGGAAACTGAAATTGGCGTTGTTGTACAGCCTTTTTGAACTGTCCTTTGCTCCGTTATAATATATATCGTCTATTCGCGCAAGCACTTTTTTGACGAAATCGTCCCGCAAACCGCCGACGTATGCCGCGTCCTTTTCTATATTATCCACTGCCTCTTTCAGCGCGACAGCCATTCCGACCGCACCCGGCACATTTGTTGTGCCGCCTCTATGCGCTCGCTCCTGCTCTCCGCCAGTAAGCAGTTTTTCTATACGCATCCCGTTGCGCGCGTACAGCGCGCCCATACCTTTGGGTCCGTAAAACTTGTGCGCGGACATAGACAGCATATCCACGCCCAAATCCTTAACGTCGTATCTTATCGCGCCGGTAGCCTGCACCGCGTCCGTATGGAACAGCACTCCGTGCTTATGCGCAACCTCGCAAAGCTCTTTTATGGGCTGAATCGTGCCTATTTCATTGTTTGCAAACATTACGCTGACAAGAACGGTATCAGGCCGTATGGCATTTTCAAGAGCTTGGACGGAGACAAAGCCCTCGCCGTCAACAGGCAGATAGGTGACTTCATATCCGAATTTTTCAAGCTGTTTACAAGTCGTATATATGGCTGGATGCTCTATAACGGAAGTTATTATGTGCTTTCCTTTGTCTTTGAGCTGAGCCGCAATACCCTTCAAAGCCCAATTATCCGCTTCCGTTCCGCAGGAAGTGAAATATATCTCGCTAGGTTTCGCGCCAATACATTCCGCGATAGTCTGCCGCGCTTCCGAAACGGCTTTCGCGCCGTCGCGTCCGTACATGTGCTGAGAATTTGCATTTCCGAATATATCCGAAAAATAAGGCTTCATTGCCTCGAACGCTTTTTCGGACAACGGCGTCGTCGCCGCATGGTCAAGATATATATTCTTCATTGTGCGCCTCATATGTAAAATGCAAATATGAAATCGATTTCATATTTTGTCACTAACGGTATAACACCGACTCGCGCGATTGTCAACAGATTTATACTGTTTTCAAACTTATTCTTCTACGGTAAGGGTCGCGTTGTGGTATACGTTCTGAACGTCGTCAAGCTCTTCGAGTCTGTCGATAAGTTTTATGATACTGCTTTGCTGTTCCTCGGTGGGTGTAACGTAATTGTCGGGAATCATCTGCGCCTCGGCGGATAGAATTGCAACGCCCGCCGCTTCGAGATTTTTGCGAACCTCCGCAAGCGCCGCGGTATCGGTATACACCTCGAACACCTCGTCGTCCTCCGAATTGATATCCTCCGCACCCGCGTCAAGCGCGTACAGCATGAGGTCATCCTCGCTTACGTCCTCTTTTGAAACGGTTATCACACCCTTGCGCTTGAACATAAAGGAAACGCAGCCCGTCGTGCCCATTGAGCCGCCGAACTTGTCGAACAAGTGTCTTACGTCGCCCGCGGTACGGTTTTTATTGTCCGTAAGAGCCTCGACTATGAGCGCAGTACCTCCGACTCCGTAGCCCTCGTACACCATTTCCTCGTAGTTTATACTGCCGAGCTCGCCGCTCGCTTTTTTTATACTGCGCGTAATATTGTCGTTGGGCATATTATTGTCCTTCGCCTTTGCGATGACCTGCGCGAGCTTGCTGTTGGAGTTGGGGTCAGGTCCGCCCTCCTTGACTGCAACCGCCAATTCTCTGCCTATCTTGGTGAAGATATTCGCTCTCGCGGCGTCGGTTTTGCCCTTCTTCTGTTGAATATTATGCCACTTACTGTGTCCGCTCATACTAAACTCCTATATTGTCCGATACATTGCCACCGCAGTTGCGACCGCAACGTTCAAAGATTCCATTCCGTTTTTCATAGGCAAAGAATAGGTTTTCTTCGCCTCTCTTTTGATGATTTCTCTAACTCCGTGAGCTTCGTTGCCCGCTATAAACAGCAACGGTTCGCCCGTAACGCGCGCGTTCAAAATATTCTCTCCGCTCATATCCAGCGCCGCGCTGTCCGTCTCTCGCACAAGCGATATCGCCTGATTTTCGGTCACCTCGCACACGCGCACCTTGAACAGCGCGCCGAGCGTGGCGCGTATGACCTTCGGAGAATACACGTCCGCGCAATCGAGAGCATACACATCGCAAAAATCGCAGGCTGCCGCCGTCCTCAGTATTGTGCCCAGATTGCCGGGGTCGGATACGCCGTCCAAAAGCAGAGCTTTGCCGACGGGTCGCAGGACGCCCACTGTCGGTATTCGGCAAACTGCGGCGATACCATACGGCGTAACCGTATCTGATATGCTTTCCATAACCGCTTGGGTGACGGCAAATATCTCCGCTCCTTCGCGCTCCGCCATAATCGACTTCGCCTCGTCAAGCCTAGCTTCCGTCGCAAATATGTACGCGATTTCCACTGACGTCGGCATGTCGCGCAAAAGGTTTATTCCCTCAACCAAAAACAGTCCCGTCTCATTGCGGAACTTTTTTTGCGCGAGCGAACGCGCCGTTTTTACGAATTTGTTCTGGGTCGAAGCGATTACTTCCACTTAATTCCGCTTTCGCACAGAGGCGATATATTTGTTTGCCCTTATAAATTTTGATATTTATAAGGGCAAAACGTGCGCATAACGCGTATAATCCCAATTAAGCAAGCGCCTTTTTCGCGTTGTCGCAAAGCGACGTGAACGCGCTCGGGTCGCTTATCGCTATCTCGCTGAGCACCTTTCTGTTGAGGTCGATACCAGCGACTTTGAGTCCGTGCATAAGCGTCGAGTAGCTCATACCGTTGAGGCGTGCCGCCGCGTTGATACGCGCAATCCAGAGCTTTCTGAAATCGCGTTTCTTCTGCTTTCTGCCTACGTAAGCGTATTGACCGCTTTTAAGCAACTGTTGTTTGGCTATACGGTAAAGGGAATGCTTTGCGGCATAATAACCCTTTGCCTGTCTCATTATCTTTCTGCGCTTTTTGACTGCGTTGACCGCTCTCTTGATTCTCATATGACGACCTCCTTATTTGTAAGGCAGGAGCTTTTTGAGCTCGCCGCTTCTGGTTTCGTCCACATATTCTATGGAACGAAGGTCTCTTTTTCTCTTCGTCGTCTTCTTGGTCAGAAGGTGGCTGTGAGCAGAATGACCTCTCTTGTAAAGTCCGTTTGCTGTGACGCGGAAACGCTTCTTTGCGCCGCTATGTGTTTTTTGCTTTGGCATAGTCTGCCTCCTCTATTTTTTTGCTTGCCGTCCCCGAGGGAACGCGTTGATTTACTTTTTGGCGGAAGGTGCGAGAATCGTATAAATTATCCTTCCCTCCTGCGTGGGTTTTTTCTCGACCGTAGCGCAATCGCCTACAAGAGCTATATAGTCTTCCACAATTTTAACCGCTATTTCGGGGTGCGCTTGCTGACGTCCTCTGAGCCTTATCGACGCCTTGACCTTGTTACCGTCCGTAAGGAATTTTGCGGACTGAGCGGCAAGGCGCTTCGTATCGCCGACGTCGATGGTTGCGGAAAGACGGATTTCCTTGATTTCGGTCACGTGCTGATTTTTCTTTGCCTCTTTCTCGCGCTTCTGCTGCTCATAGCGGTATTTGCCGTAATCCATAAGCTTGCACGTCGGAGGCTGAACTCCGGGAGGGGTGACCTTGCAAAGGTCTAAGCCCGCGTTTTCCGCTACGGCGAGCGCGTCGCGCAAAGCCAAAACGCCGTACTGTTTGCCGTCCTCTCCGATAAGGCGCACCTCACGGTCTTTGATTTGTTCGTTGATGAAAAGGTCTTTCAAATGTTTCTCCTCTCTCAATTTATTTGAGACTGTATGTCCTTTCGACAAAAAAACGTCGGCAGCAATGCTTCCGACGTCGAAACAGGCATAAGCCTAATTATCGTAATCACAACCACTTTGCGTGAGCAGGTGGTGAAAGGAAACCTTTGCTTGCCTAGATATACTACCAAATATTATATCCGTTGTCAACGGTTTTGATATTTTTATAAAAGAATTATGTCAATACATAACTGTTTCTATAATATTATCTTACATATCTTATAAATATACCAAAATGCGAATACATCGTTCAACAAGCCGAAATTATACTTTATATTGCGTAAACGAACAGCTTAAATGCCGTTTAATTGAATATAACGAGAATCTCAGTTCTCCGCCATAATTTGCTTTAAGGATATTTTTTTTATGCGTTGCACGTTTACAAAAATCATACCTTCATAAAGCAATATAAAAGCCGCAAGCGAAATAAGCATAACTACATAGTCGAATTTCAATTCGGGAACCCCGAAGTCTTTGAACACCAGCTCCACCATGATTTTAAGCAGACCGTACTGATAAGCGGTGCCTATTGCAAAGCCCAAGTAGGCAAACGGCCTGTATCCGCCTAGCACCGCATTACAGCATTCCGTTCGGGAATAACCGAAAACCCTAAGCATGGCAAGCGTCTTGGCGTTGCCGTTCACTGCGGATACGACTGCGATAAGCATGGACAGAAAAGCGAGCGCAAGCCCTATGACCATCATCATCGCCATCAGCATGGGCCCCGCATAATCGTCCATACTCACGGACATCTGCGTCATGGCGGAAAAGCAGAAGGACGCAAACATAATAAAAAAGACAAGCGTTTTCTTGGAGCTCAGCACGCTTCTTTTCAGACTTACGAGAAACGGCTTGTCATCGGGCTTCTCCCTGCACATTTTATCCGAACATTTTTCTCTGTCCTTTATCAGCTCGATAACAGGTCGGGAAAGTTTTATTGCGGCGTATAGTATCGCGCCGACCGCAAACAAGACGGTGGGTATTATCACCGTATAAGCCAATACCTCGGCATGAAAGCCGATCGCAAGCTCGGGCAATGCGCCGCCCTCGGTCTGCGCGCGGTAGAACTCGGGCATAATTGCGTACGAGATTGCAAAACCCAGCGCCGTGCCGAAGAATACGCCGAATCCGAAACTCCAAAAATGCAACGCTATCCTAAAATTCGAGTATCCCATGGCTTTGAGAATACCGAGCTCATTTTTATGCGCGTCTATATAGTTTTTAATATAAAAGAACAGCATTATCATCGCCGCGACTCCGAGGCATCCGCCCGTGACTGCGACAACCACTTTCGCCGTGAGAACCTGCGCTTTATAAAGCGCCGCCGCCTGCGCGCCTGCCATATCCGCCGCAAGATTTACGTCGATAAGATAATTCAGAAACATAGCGCAGACCAACACCGCGCAGAACGATATTGCGGATATTCCTATCAGTTTTAAGGAATCCTTGACTCCGACAATCATTTTACCACCCGATTTCGTATGCGCTTTTTACAGTTTGATTTTGATAAATCTCGGAGATTCTTCCGCTGTTCATGCATACGACGATATCCGCCATCTCCGCGATATTCCTGTTGTGCGTGACCATAATCATGGTAAATCCCAGTTCCTTTTGCAAACCGCATATATAATCCAACGCCTGTCTTCCCGTCTGCTCGTCGAGTGCGCCCGTGGGCTCGTCGAGGAACAGCACCTGCGGTTTTTTTGCGAGCGCTCTTGCAATCGCAACCCTCTGCTGTTCTCCTCCCGACAGCGACGACGGACGTTTGCGCAGTTTATCACCCAATCCTACGGCTGTGATAATACTTTTATAATCCTCATTCTTAGCCAAATCCGCACCCAGTTTTACGTTCTGCTCCACACTGAGATGAGGAAGGAGGTAGTATTGCTGGAAAATGAACCCCACCTTATTTTTGCGAAACTGAGTAAGCTGTTTATCGTCGTAAAGAGAGATATTTTCTCCGTCGTAAATCACCGAACCTCCGTCCGGTTTATCGAGTCCCGAAGCGACGTTTAGCAAGGTGGATTTTCCCGACCCCGACGCCCCCAGTATCACAGCAAAACGTCCGTCTTCGATATTGAAGCTCACGCCTTTGAGCACTTCGACGCAACTCTCGCCTGCGCCGTATCTTTTTACCACGTCCTTTATCTCAATCATCTTTCCCTTCCGACTTTATCCTCGTAATAACGCTCGTACATACGTCCGTCAGCATTTCGCTTATCTGTTCCGCAGAGAACATACACGTGCCCGTCGCACACAGCGTGGCTATGCCGTGCGTATAAATCCACAGGTGACGGTAAAGTCTGACGGAATCGGAATCGCCGAGCCCGTAAGAATTTCTTATAGAATCTAGAATTTTGATGTAATTCTCCTCTATATAAAACAAAACGTTGTCTATATTCGGCTTATTCTTGCTCTCTGTCATAAACAGGAGGCGGAATAATTGCGGCTCCTCTATTGCAAACAAGATATATTGCGTGCCGACTCCCTTAAACGGTATTTTTGAGCTTAATCCTCTTTCGACGTACTCGTCATAAAGAGCATAAGCGCGCTTTTTGACTTCGTCTGTCACCTCGTCCATACCTTTGAACAAAGTGAATACAGGTCTTGCCGAACTGCCGAGTTGCGCGGCGAGACTTCTTGCCGTCAACGCGCCCACTCCGCCCATCTTGACCAGTCCGAACGCGGCGTCGACAACCTCTTCTCTCGTAAACTTTGCTTTCGGCGGCATAATATACCCTCCATCGTTCTAATTCCATTTATACAAAACATGCGTTTTGAAACATATATTTTATTTTACACATTCTCATATCCGCTGTCAATGAAATTTTAAAACCCGATTGTACCGCTTAAATGAGTTGATAAAACGTTTTTCGGAAGTATTGTACAAAAAGGACGGGCAAATGCCCGTCCCTTTATAAGCGGTGTCAACGCCTCCTTTCTCCTCCCCTGTCGACCCTTGTTATGCGTAAGGAATGACCTTTACAGTCGCAGGCTTACACTTCATTTCGGAAACTACGAGCGCCAGCACCTGATTCGCCTGCTCTTCCGTAAGATCCGCCTTACAGATGACCACGTTTACGCCGCCGTCGCCGATTGTTACGATTGCGTCCTCAAAGCCTTTGCCCTTTATCATGGTTTCAAGAGACAGTTCCTGCTCCATACGCTTGACGAGAAGCATTTTTTGCTGTTCCGCCTCCGTCTTGGCACTTGCGGAGCTGTTTTCGGATTTCATGATTGCGTCGAGATACAGAAATTCCGATTCTCTCGTAGTCTGTCTGTCGCTGCGAGCCGCAACGAAGAACGTCTGCGTCACCGAGTTGTCAACTATGGGCGAGCCTGTGCCATTCGAGCCGTTCAACTTGTCGTTAAGCACAAAATTGAGCACGCCCGTTGTCACCAACAGCACAATCATAACTGACAATACGAGGATTTTTTTTGTTTTTGACTTCATCTTTGCTTTCATATATTCCTCCTATATGGTTCCTGATTTATTTGCGGCTGTACACGTTTACCACGCTCTTATCCACTCCGAGAGCGGTTGCCGCCGCGTCTATAAGCCTGATGCGAACGTATATATCATCCGCGCCGTCCGCTATTACAAGCACTCCTACTATGACGTTGTCCTTTTCGGTTATCATCGCCTCGACAGTGCCTGCGCCGTCTACATTGCTCAGAATTGAGCTTAGCCGCTGTTCGTCCGAAGTCATAACGGCGCTAATCGACGTACGCTCATCTTTCTTCGACTTCGACGTCATCACGCTAGAATATATGATAAGCGCAACGGCGATTATGAATACAACAGCAATAATTTGCAGATTTTTTATGTTTTTAAATTTTTTGAAAAATCCGTTTACCGCGAATTTTGTCGAATTTTTTCTTTCATCGCAAACTTCCATATAATCCTCCTAACACGCGTTGCGCGCGCACGCATACGCGCTGTTCCTAAATTTACGCCGCTTAGTCTGCGCTTTGCGGTTTTTCAGCTCGGCGAGACTATAACGCTCACGGTCTTCCTGTCGCATCCGAGCTTTTCGGATATCAGCTTTTCCACTTCCGCCGTCACATTCGGTGCGGTCTCCGCCTTGAAATTTGTCACGGTAACCTCCACGCTTTTAAGCGTAATAGGCATTTTGTCCTCGACCGCAATTTTCACCCGCGCGGCATAACCGTTTTCAGACAGATACTTTTCCAGATTCGCCGCCGTATTTTGCGTGTAAGCCGTATACGTGGAATTTACGTATTTATCGTCGACTTCAAACGTATAGCCGTCGAGGTTAAGCCGCCATTCATTGCCGAGGAGTTTGGGAAGAGGCGCGGCGATTACAAACACCACAAGCAGTGAAAACGCTCCTCGGACATACTTTGAGGTCTGTCCTTCCGGAAGTACGATTTCCAGCAGCAGTCCGAGACAGATGACACCCACTATCGACATTATCCAAGCTCCCATTGCCGCCTCCTATATACCCATATTGCAACTGCCTATAAACAGCATCATAAGCACGTAAAACAGAAATCCCACGCCTGTCAGCGCCGTTATCAACAAATTGACGTTTCCCGCCACACTGCTTAGAAGTCCCGATATTCTGGCGTCGCCTATCGGCTCGGCGATTGCCGCTGTGAGACGCAGCGCAAGAGTGAATACGACCACCTTGACAAGGGGGAACAACACTATGCATACAAGTATCACGGCGCCGCTGTATCCGAGCGCGTTTTTGACCAAAACGAGCGAAGTGCTCAGCAGGTCGAATCCGTCCGAAAGATAGCCTCCGAGAACGGGAACGTAACTTGACAATGCGAATTTGGCTACATTAAACCCGAATTTGTCAACTACGCCGCCCGTTATTCCCTGCACCGTGAGGAAGGTCGCAAACAGTCCGAACACGATTCCTATAAGCCAAGTCGAGGCGGATTTTATGACCTTGGTCAGCTTGTCCAGCTTCACCGTTTTGGAGATATTCCCTACCACAATAAACACAATCGTAGCGACGAAAGCAGGCACTATCACAGCGGAAACCAAGCGCATAATAAATCCGCTCAGCACCGCCATAAGAGGCGAATACGTCGCAACAGTCGTCGCGCCTCCCAGCATTGAAAGCAAGGTCAGCAGTATCGGGAATATCGCGCCCGCAAGACCCGA
Source organism: uncultured bacterium (assembly GCA_949432885.1). Classification (GTDB taxonomy): domain Bacteria; phylum Bacillota; class Clostridia; order Christensenellales; family CAG-917; genus CAG-475. The sequence goes on from CASQXY010000001.1 coordinate 103,595, forward strand.
TAGCATGGATATTGTTTCAGTCACTGTTCGGACTACTCCCGCTATTCCCGTCATGAGCACTATGACAACCGCGCAATAGCATACGATATGCACGACCTCCGTCGTCGAGCCTCCCGCAAAGCCGCTCGTCATTCCTCCGAGCATATTTTTCAGAAGGCATATCACAATCACCGTAAGAAAGGCTGGCAGAAATCCCGCGAAATATCTTCCGAGCGAGTTTGCGAGCAAATTCATCAGCTTCCCGAAAAAGTCGTGCGCTTCTCCGTTTACAAGCGATTTTAATGTTTGCCTGACGTCGTTTATATCGAGAACCTGCCTCTGCTGTTCGTCAAGAGAGTTTATAAAATCCTGCAATTCGGATAAATCCAGTCTGTCAATCGCCTGATTCACAGCTTCGGACAGCTCCTTTCGCACTTCCTCTTCGCTCTTGCTCTCCTCCGCTCTCGCCACGTCTACGCTGATAAATTCGGCAACGGTGAACAGTATGAGTAAAACGGTAATTACCGTGAGAAGAATCATTATTCTCCTCGCGCTCTTTTTGCGCTTTGCTTTCGGTATCTCGATAAGTCTCACTCCCGTCATAATTTCACCAAAGCGGATACTACGTCGATAAGCGCGGTAACTATGGATATGCTCATAATAAATATCACGATTTTACCGCCGAAATTCAGCTTCTGCGCGATGGAACCGCATCCTGCGTCGTTTGCAACCGAAGCGGAATATTCGGTAAGATAGCCTATGCCTATAATCTTCAATACCGCTGTAAAGATTGCGTCGTCGACGCCGCTTTTGCGCACGATATCGTCGAAGGCGAGCACTACGCTCTGCAATGCCGACAGCATCGTTACGACCATAACTACGCCCGTCGCTATCGTAGCGAATACGGCGAATTCAGGCTTTGCGGTTCTTAGCAAAGACACTACGATTACGCCTATTATAGCAATCCCTACAAGTTTGAAAATCATAAGCTCAGTATAGCGACAGTATGGATTTCAAAGTGTCGAACAGTCCGCCCAGCATATCTATCACAAGTACGGCGACGATAATAAGCCCCGCAAGCGTGGCGAACGTAGCGATTTCGTCTCGGTCGCTCTTTTTCAGAATCACGCACACTATGGCGGTCAGCAAACCTATGCCTGCGATTTTCAGTATTATATCCGTATTCATTTTCACCTCACGCCAAAATCAACAATATAGCCAGTCCAAGCAATACGCACAGTTTGAAATACATTCCTCCGAGCCGCTTGCTGTCTTCCTCGCACTTCTTGAACTTCTGTTCAAACAGGTTCTTATAATGCGTTACCTGCGCAAGCTGGTCGGTCAGAGCGCTCTTTCCCGAGCCGCACAGAAATCCCATAACCTCTTTTTTCTCTTCCTTTTTCAGAATGGGAACATTCACCTTCTCCGACGAGCTTGCATTATATCCGCCCTCTTTCATAATCGAGATACTTTCTGATAGAAGCTTTTCAAAATCTCCTTTTCTGCCCTGCACAAATTTCTCCGCTATTTCGGGAATGGGAGTTTTGTTCAGCGCCAGCTCGCTCGACATAGAATTTGCATATTCGCATGCGGATTTGAAAAAATCAGCTCTGTCGCGGTATCTGCGCTTTATCAGCAATCCGACATAACAGGCGATTAGAGCAAGCAAACCGCCCGCGATTATTTTCAGTACGCTCATAATTTCACGATTTCCTTCACGCTGCCTATCGGCTTTCTTCTGAGAACGACCGCCGTATCGAATCTTTTCACAAGCTCCGCGTATACGTCAGACCTTTGAAGAGCCTCCACGCTGTCGCCGTGAACGGAGGCAATCACCTTGACGCCGCATCTCATAACGTCGCAGATTGCCGAAATCTCATTCTCTCGAAACAGCTCGTCCGTTACGATGACCTCAGGATTCATAGCCCTTATACTGTTTTCATACGCTACGCTTTTGGGCACTCCGCTCACGATATCCGCGTCTCCGACATCCAACGCAGGTATGCCGTCGGTTACGGAGGCAAGCTCGTATCTCTCGTCTATGACAACTACGTTTTTATGGGCGGACAGCAATCGCGCAAGCTCTCTGAGCACCGTAGTTTTTCCGCAACCGGGAGGAGATATAATAAGCGTATTGCGCACTTGTTTTTCGTGCTCGCCGCACTCTGCCGTCACGCTCTCGCCGCAGCCGTCACATGCGCTAACTGCGTATACGCTGTCGATAATGCCGTCCGCCGCGCTCCTTATCTGATGCGGTATACGAATGGAGAGGTAGGATATATTCTTGACGTTGAGCAGCTTTCCCCCGTCGGAAACGCCCTCGCCGCCTACGCCTATACGCAGATTTTTGCAAGGGATATAACCCTTTATCATCTCGTCGCTAACCGAGTACGGAGACATGTTTGTCGCTCTTGCAATAATTCCGTCCACGTCCTCCCGAGTGACGATATATGTGCCGCCCGCCTGTCTGGGATATATGCGCGGATTGACCTCGGACGAAGTGAGAAGCAAAAGCCGCCTGCCTATTCTCAATCTGATTTCCGTCAGACATTCGGGTTTTACGCTTTCGGTTATAAGCCGCGCTAAATTCCCAACTATCAACCCGTCAAACATACTAGACTATATGAAAACGCCTCATCGCATATCGCAATGAGGCAAAAAAAGACAAAATACGCGCGACCGCTCTTTTGCAGGGTTAGAACGATTTTAATATTCTTATTTAATTAATAGATTTACCCGACCCTTCCGCGGGCTACCCGAGACTTGCTTTCTATTTTTAAAATTAAGAATCCCTTCCGTAAAGTTTCCCCCGAACGCGTTCCCTTGCTAATACAAGAAAAAACAAAATTCAAGCAAAAAGCGCTTTTGCGAACCGCCAAATATACTTACGTACATGGCGGCTTGCAAAAGCGCCTCTGAACACTTATTCGCTCAATACACGCTTAGACTCTTGACATGTACTCGCCTGTACGCGTATCTATACGTATCGTATCACCCTCGTTGACAAACATAGGCACCTGCAACTCGTATCCTGTTTCCACAGTCGCGGGCTTGGTGGAATTAGTCGCGGTGTTGCCAGCAACGGCAGGCTCGCATATCGTGATAAGCAACTCGACAAAGTTTGGAGGCTCGACGGAGAACGCGTCGCCTTGGAAAAACTTCACCGTAACGGACATATTCTCTTTTACGAAGTTAAGCGCGTCCTCGACCTGACTTCTGTTAAGCGGAATCTGCTCGTACGTCTCGGCGTCCATGAAGTAATAAAATTCACCGTCGGTATACAGATATTCCATAGACTTGGTCTCGATATGCGCAAGGTCGAATTTCTCGGTCGGATTGAAGGTCTGCTCGAGCACCGCGCCCGTAACGACGTTTTTCATCTTCGTACGGACAAAAGCCGCGCCCTTGCCGGGCTTGACATGCAAGAAATCGACGACGGTCATAATCTTGTTATCGTAGAGGAAGGTCACGCCCTTTCTCAAATCGCCTGCCATAATTTGTGCCATAGTTGTATTCTCCTAATATAAGTTTTGTATTTTTATCCGCAAAATATCTTCGCGTTTATTCTATCACCGAAACGTTTGCATTGCAAGCGTTCATCTGTTTATGACTATGAGCTCGGTCGAATGACGGCTTGCTACGCCCTCGAACCCGACGAACAGCATGTCTTCGATACGCACTCCCATCTCGTTTGGGAGGTATATGCCCGGTTCGACGGTAATGACCATTCCGCTTTCAAGTACGTCTTCGCTGCCCTTTGCCACGCGCGGAGCTTCGTGCACGACCTTACCTACGCCGTGACCCGTGGTATGGATAAATTTATCGCCGTAGCCGCGCTCGTCAATATAGTCGCGGCAAGCCTTGTCGATATCTCCGCATATAGCGCCGACTTTGACGGCGGCGACTCCCAGCTTCTGCGAGCGGTAAACAATATCGTATATCTCGCGCTGCTTGTCGTTTATCTCGCCGAAAGCAAAAGTCCTCGTAAAGTCCGAACAATAATCTTCAAAAACAGCGCCCATATCAATCATAACGAGCATGCCTTTTTCAAGTTTGCGGTCGGTCGGTACGTGGTGAATATCCGCGCATCCCGCGCCGAACGCGACAATAGTATCGAACGACAGTCCGCTAGCGCCCTGCATAAGCACGAAATTCTCTATAAAATCCGCTATCTCTTTTTCGGTATCGCCCTCTTTTATTGTTTCGAGAACGGCGTCGTAGGTATCGTCGATTATTTGCGCGGCGCGCTTCATTGCGCGCATTTCCAATTCCGTTTTGATAACTCCGCTTTCCATATTATCACCTGTCCGTCACTTCGCAAACTCTACGCTGCGTACCTCTCGTATGACGTTTACCTTTATCTGTCCGGGATATTGAAGTTCGTTTTCGAGTTTCTCCGCAATCTCTTTGGCAAGGAAAACCGTCTTTGCGTCGTTTATCTTCTCGGGTTTCACCATAACACGTATTTCTCTTCCCGCCTGAACCGCAAAGGTCTGGTCTACGCCGTCGAAGGACTTTGCGATTTCTTCCAGCTTTTCAATACGCTTGACGTAGTTTTCAAGCGATTCGCGTCTGGCACCCGGTCTCGCGCTTGAAATAGCGTCCGCCGCCTGCACGATAACAGCGTCGATTGTAGTGGGCTCAATATCGTTGTGGTGCGCCGCAATGGCATGCACGACGTCGTTGTTCTCACGGTATTTTTTTGCTATATCCACGCCGAGTTGAATATGCGTGCCGTCGAGTTCATGGTCGACAGCCTTGCCGATATCATGCAATAGTCCCGCTCTGCGCGCAATCTTGGGGTCGATGCCGAGCTCCGCCGCCATAATCGACGCGAGCGACGCGACCTCTATGCTGTGTTTGAGCACGTTCTGCCCATAGCTGGTGCGGTATTTAAGTCTGCCCAGTATTTTTACGATTTCGGGATGCAAGCCGTGAACGCCGACCTCAAAAGCCGCTTCCTCGCCTGCTTCCTTTATGCCTGCCTCCACCTCGCGTCTGATTTTGTCTACCATTTCCTCGATACGCGCGGGATGAATACGTCCGTCCGTTATCAGCTTTTCAAGCGTAAGCCTTGCAACCTCGCGCCTTACAGGGTCGAAACTCGAAAGCGTTATAACGTCGGGGGTATCGTCGATGATAAGGTCGACGCCCGTCGCGCTTTCCAGAGCGCGGATGTTTCTGCCCATACGGCCTATAATCCTGCCCTTCATCTCGTCGTTGGGAAGAGCTACGACGGAAACGGTATTTTCCGTAGCGTGGTCTGCCGCGCAACGCTGTATCGCCTGAGATATGATATTTTTAGCTTCTTTTGCGGCGTTCTCCTTAGATTCCGCAATAATATTCTTGGCTTCCTGAGCCGCGTCCTTTTTGACTCCTTCGAGCAGTGCGCTTTTAAGCTCCTGCGACGCCTCTTCCTTTGTCATGCCCGAAACTCTTTCAAGCTCCTTTTGCATAAGTTCCTTGGAATGTCCGAGCTCCTCTTCTATGGATTTCAGTCTTTCCTTCGTTTCGTCTATCTGTTTTTGAGCTTTCTCCGCGTCCTCTATTTTCTTGTCGAGCGACGCACTCTTCTTGTCTATAACGTCCTCTTTCTTGTCGAGAGCCGCTTCCTTCTGCGCGAGTCTGTTTTCCGTGCGCTGCCAATCCTGCTTGCGCTCCTTGGTCTCCTTCTCGAAATCGTCGCGCATCCTGTTCATTTGCTCTTTCGCGTCAATCAATCCGTCCTTACGGATGTCCTTAGCTTCCTTGTTTGCCTCTTCGATAAGTCTCGCCGCCTCGCGCTTCGCGTTGCCGATTTTGCTCATCGAATACATTCTATACGCAAAAAATCCTGCCGCCGCGCCTACAATCGCCGTCGCAATGGCTATACCTGCCGCCGCGCCGCCGCTTATTGCGGAAAGCAATAATCCAATACCGGTCATATTCGACCTCCATTTATATAATCAAAGCCATGGGAAGAAAACGCTTAAAAATATCGCATAATTTGTGAGATTTATATAAGCCGAGGCGTAAAACCCGAGGCACAAACAATCTATCTATACGGAATACGTTTCCAAGCAATAGCTTTGTCGCATATAGTATATACCATTTTATATATTAAGTCAACATATCGCACAAAAAATAGTTGCCGCCCATAATCGGGCGGCAACTTCGCTGTGAATCGCATATTTAACCTTTTATGCAGCGTTTTCGGCTTTATAAACCTCTTTTTCATTCAAAAACGCACATCAGCCGTTCAAACCATATTTTTCACGAACTTTTGAATCGATTTCGGCAAACACTTCGGGATGACTCAAAAGATAATCCATAGCCTTTTCCTTGCCCTGTCCGATTTTCTCGTCGTTGTAGCTGTACCAACTTCCGCCCTTCTGCACAAATCCGTTCGTAACCGCAAGGTCGAGCACGCACGCGGCGTTTGAAATTCCCGTGCCGTACATAATATCGAATTCCGCCGTTCTGAACGGAGGCGCGACCTTATTCTTCACGATTTTCGCTACCACGTGATTTCCGATGACGTCCGCACCGTCTTTGAGAGTGTCACCCTTTTTCCTTATGTCTATACGCACGGAAGCGTAGAATTTGAGCGCCTTGCCGCCCGTCGTGGTCTCGGGATTACCGTACATAACGCCGACCTTTTCTCTAAGCTGATTTATAAATATGATTGTGCATTTGCTCTTGGACGCAACTGCGGTCAGCTTGCGCAGAGCCTGCGACATAAGTCTCGCCTGCAAACCCACGTGGCTGTCGCCCATGTCCCCTTCTATTTCCGCCTGCGGAGTGAGCGCCGCAACGGAGTCTACGACGATGATATCCACCGCGTTGCTTCTCACGAGCATTTCGACTATATCGAGAGCCTGTTCGCCGTTGTCGGGCTGAGCGATATACAGATTTTCAATCTGAACGCCGAGCTTTGCCGCATACACGGGGTCGAGCGCATGTTCCGCGTCTATAAACGCCGCGGTGCCTCCCGTCTTCTGCATTTCCGCAACGCAATGAAGCGCGACCGTGGTTTTTCCCGATGACTCGGGTCCGTATATCTCTATAATTCTACCCTTCGGGATTCCGCCTATTCCAAGCGCGACGTCGAGCGTAAGACAGCCTGTGGACACCGCCTCTACCCTCTGCGAAGTCTCTTCGCCGAGGAGCATTATCGAGCCCTTGCCGAACTGTTTTTCGATTTGCGCAAGCGCGTCCTGCAAGCATTCCGCTTTGGATTTCGGTTTATCGTTTTTCTCCGCCATTGTGTATCTCCTTTTCACGCCGAAGCGTTATTGTTCCTTTTTCGCTTTAATGATATATGATTTTCTGTACCGTTTTCGGTACATGAATACAATTTCCGTTACAGTCTCCACACGTCGCCTTTGAGATAGCGTATCAAATAAAACAGCGCAACGTTTGCGGCGCGGCGGCGTATCTCGTTTCTGTCTCCCGTAAACTTTTTCTCGAAGGTGAGAATAAAATCTCCGCTTCCCACTCCTATATAAGTGAGCCCCACGGGCTTACCCTCGTCTCCCGACGGACCTGCAAGCCCCGTCGTCGCAAGCCCTATGTCCGCGGGCTGACACCCTATGCCTTTCACCATTTCGTACGCGGTTTCTCTGCTTATCGCGCCGAACGCCGCAAGCGTATCGCGGCTTACGCCCAGCCGCTCTGCTTTTGAGTTTTTATTGTAACAGATTATTCCCTCGTAAAGATTGCCGCTTATCCCCGGCACCTCCGCAAGCATAGAACAAATCAGTCCGCCCGTCAGACTCTCTGCCACTCCGAGCGTTCTGCCGCCTATTTTGAGCAGGTGCGCGGCAAGCTCCTGCAAGCTTATAACATCCGAAGCGTACACCTCTCCGTCGAAAAGGTTGTACACAGTGCTACGCACAACGCCGAACATTTGAGCGTCGAGCTCCGACGTCATAATGACCGTCGCGTCAAGGTCTTCTTCACGAACCTCGAAATTCACTCCGCACCCGTCGAGCAGACACAGCTTTTCGTTTATTTGCGCCCTATCCAGACCGCACAATTTAACGACTTCGCGTATCATAGCGCCTCTTCGTTTTTACAGTCCTCCGAATTTGCAACCGCCTGCTCCTGCGACGCGGACGGCTCGGCTTCGTGTTCTGCGAACACGTGCCTGTTTTTGCATATATAATTGACTCCGCTGTACACGGCAAGCACCACTCCGATATAGAACAGCACGGTGCCTATCCAGCCTATAACCACGTGCATACCCGCCAGCATGAGCGAGGTGACGGACACATCCAAAAATACAGTTTTAAGTTTGCCGAATATATCGGCGGCGAGCACACAGTTCTTTCTTGCGGCAATAGAACGGAAAACGCTTATAAGCAGCTCTCTTGACAAAATCAAGCCGCTTAGAACCGCTATTACGATTTTATTGTGCGCAAATAAGCCGCCCAGCGACAGTCCGTCGCCGAAAGCAACCACAAGAAACAGCATTATTACGATGACAACTTTGTCCGCAAGCGGGTCGAGAAGTTTCCCGAGGTCCGTGACCGTTCCCGTCTTTCTTGCAATAAAGCCGTCTACGAAATCCGTCGAACAGCATATCGAAAACAGCACTGCCGCCAATATATTGCCGATATAATATCCGACGCTTCCGTGCGCGTATATCTGTCCGACAATGAAAGCCGCTATGGTCGGGATAATCAACAATATTCTGGCTATCGTTATCTTTGTTGCAAGGGTTATTTTCATTCTACAACTCTCCCCACGAGGTCTACTCCGTCAGTTGCGGTAATTTCGACGTTATAAAAGTTTCCTATCATCATCTCTCTGTCTGCCTCGAAATAAACCACGTTGTCTATATCGGGAGCCTGCGTGGAGCATCTTCCCACAAAGAGTTGTCTGTCGAAATCGATATCGTCGTACAGCACCTTGACTTGCCTGCCTATAAGCCTTTCGTTGCGTTTTGCAAGCAATTCCCTTTGCAGACATGTAAGCTCTTCCGCTCTCGCCAGCTTGATTTCCTCGCCGATATGACCGTCGAGTCTGTCCGCGGGAGTGCCCTCCTCGCGTGAATACGCAAAGAAACCCGCATAATCCAACTCGTTGCTCTCCACAAAATCACGAAGCTTTGCAAACGCCTCCTCGCTCTCTCCGGGGAAGCCGCAGATAAACGTAGTTCTAACCGTAATGCCCGCGCCCTTGACTTTGGCGACAAGCTCCTTGACTCGTTCCTCCGTCGTTCCCCTGTTCATACGTTTGAGCACTCCGCCGTCCGCGTGTTGAAGAGGAATATCCATATATTTAACAACCTTCGGCTCGGTTGCGATGAAATCGATAAGCTCGTCGTCTATTCTTTCGGGTTCGAGATAAAGCAGCCTTATCCACTCAAATTCCAGCTTTTCAAGCTCTCGGACAAGCTCGATAAGATGAGGTTTTCCGTCAAAATCCATGCCGTAGCAGGTGACGTCCTGAGCGACGAGTATAAGCTCCTTTACGCCGTCGTCGCTTAGGATTTTCGCCTCTCTCAACAGGTCCTCCTGCTTTTCAGAGCGATACTTTCCGCGTATAGAGGGAATGGCGCAATATGTACAGTGATTATCACAGCCGTCGGCAATTTTCAGATAAGCATAATGATACGGGGTCGTGAGCACTCTTTTTTCAAAAAATCCGTCTCTTCCGCATATATTTTTTGTCTTCTTCCCCGCGTTTATAGCTTCTATTGCCGCAACAATCCCGTCATAGTCGTTTACGCCCAAAATTGCGTCCACCTCGGGAACTTCCTTTTCCAACTCGTCGGCGTATCTCTGCGCAAAACATCCCGTAACTACGACGTGCTTCATGTCTGACTGGTATTTTTGACCTATTGCCCACATGATTTCGTCTATGGATTCCTCTTTTGCCTTATCGATAAACGCGCACGTGTTGACAATGAGTATATCCGCACTCGCCGCGTCCGAAACAATACGGTGTCCCGCGTCAGACAGCCTTGCGAGCATTTTTTCGGTGTCCACTCTGTTCTTATCGCACCCGAGCGAAATCGCGCCTATGTTCATTCTTCTTCCTCTGCATCCGCGCTCTTCCTGAGTTCGTCAAGCTCTTCATAGCTTATATTGACATAACGCTTCTTCATATCGTCTGCGTCGCTGATATAGCCCATTTCGTTTATTCTGTCGATAAGCCCCGCCGCCTTGTTGAAGCCTATGCCCAGCTTGCGCTGTACATATGAAATCGAAATCGGCTTGTTGCTCTCTCTCATTTCGATACCGATTTCAAGCACCTTGAACAGCTCGGGAGGCAGCTCGGAATCGTTATCCTTCGCTTTGCCCCGCTCTTTGGAAGAGCCCTCCGCTTCGCTCTGATCGCTGAAAATGGCTTCCTTGATATTGCTGTCGAAGTAGCTGTCGTTGTGTTCCTTGATAAAGTCGACGACGCGCTTAACCTCATTGTTGGATATAAACGCGCCCTGCGTACGCTGATTAATAGAGCCGGGAGTCATAAACAGCATATCGCCGTAGCCCAACAGCTTGTCCGCGCCTATCGTATCAAGTATTGTCTTACTGTCGAAGCTCGAAGTGACCTTAAACGCGACGCGGCTCGGGAAATTGTTCTTTATAGTTCCGCTGATAACGTCGACGGAAGGTCTTTGAGTGGCAAGCACAAGGTGTATTCCCGCGGCGCGCGCGAGACGCGCAATGCTGTTCACCGCGTCTTCGACTGCACGCTTGCCCATAGACATAAGCTCGGCAAACTCGTCGACGACTATGACGATACGCGGCATTCTTTCATATCCGTGAACGTTTATGTCCGCGTTGTAGTCCTCGATGTTTCTGTATCCTACTTCGCCGAAATACTTAACCCTGCGGTTCATCTCCTGCACCGCCCACGTAAGCGCACGTATAGCCTTGTCCGCGTCGCATATGATTTCATCCATAAGAAGGTGCGGAATGCCGGCGTATACGGAAAGTTCCACTCGCTTGGGGTCTACAAGTATCAGTCTCAAATCGTCGGGAGAAGCCTTGTACAGCAGACTGACGATAAGCGAGTTGATACAGCAGCTCTTTCCCGCTCCCGTCGCGCCTGCTATGAGCACGTGCGGAAGCTTGCGCACCTCGGCAAGACAGCATTCGCCGTACAGGTTTTTGCCGAGAGCGAACGTAGCGGGATCCTTCGCCCTGTTGAACTCGGGAGATTGGATAATCTCGCTGAGATTTACGTTCCTGCGGCGCTTGTTGGGGACCTCGATGCCGATGGCGTCTTCGCCGGGGATAGGCGCGATTATACGCACGCTCTCCGCTTCGATTTTCATGGCTATATCGTTTTCGAGAGAGGAAATATAATTTATCGTCCTGCCCCTCGGCATTTCCACTCTGAGCTTGTACATAGTAAAAGTCGGACCGACTTTGATTTCTATCACTTCGCCCGTTATATTAAAGGATGCGAGAGTCCTAAGAATTCTGTCTTTTTTGAGTTCGTAATCCTCGTTTTGGTCCACTTCGGGCGCAGGCGGTTCAAGCAAGCTCACGGGCGGAGCGGAATACGGACGGCGCGGCTTTGTCTTTTCTATCGTCTCCTCCACCGTAACCTGCGTCAAATTGGGCGCGCCCGACTTCTTTGCGGCTTCCGCATTCGGTTTTTTGCCTAGCTCGTCCTGCAAAACCCTCTTCTGCGATGACCTGACCTTTTCCTCTCTCATCTGCCTGTCATACTGACCGAGATTGGGAGTTTCCTTGATATTTTTGCGTATATTCTGAATGCGCGCGCTCATCTCAGCGCTTTCCTTATCCATGCCCGACTGCCCGGCTATATCGGTAGCGCCCTGAATTGCGGCTCTCGACATTTCTCCGCCCGTAACCTGCTGACGGACAGGAGCGGGCTCGCTCGGAACCGTGCCTCCGCGAGCTGAGTCCGCATACGCAGGCGCTGTGTTTTGCGGCGTGGGTTTTGTCATCTCGTAGCCGCGTATAGTGTTTGCGGAGGAGTTCTGCGCAGGCGCGGCGGACTTTTTCTCCACATAAGTAGCCGCAAACGCGCGCGGAACTTTTTTCTCGTCCTGCACTGGCGTATATCCGTTGCTCTCCAATTCGTTTATGGAAGCGGGCTGTCCATTGCGCATAACCGTTGAAGAAACGTCGCGCTCGGCGGCATTGCTGCGCGGCTTGGCATTCTGCATAGTCTGCGGAGCAGGCGATTGCGGTCTGTCGTACGCCACGGAAATCATTTCTTCCTTGACGGCGGGTTTTTGAGGCTCCTCGCCCGTCCTCGCTCTGTTGAGCGCGCCGAGCATGCCTACGTTCACCTCTGTGCCGACCGCCTCCTCCGCCTTTCTCACGGTAGGATTTATATCTTCGTCGTTTAAGGGCGATAAAACTCTCGTAGGCTTTACAACCTCTTTTTTAATCTGTCCGCCAGCCATATTCATATAATCGTTCTGACCAGAAAGCGAAAACAGCCTGTCCTGCTCCTCTTTAAGCGAGAAGAAATCGTGCTTGACGGCGGCTTGCCTAGACCCGTCTGCGCCTTGCTCTGCCTCAGAATGCGAAGCATCGGATTCAGACTGTGCGTTTTGTCCGCGCATAAATATATCGGATTCCACCGCGCTCTGACGGGGCGCGCGGTATCTGGACATAAATTCCTCGCGCACGGCGTCCTGCGCGTCGTCTACGCCGAGCTTCATTCTCATCTCGTTGCGGCGCACCGCGCTATACGACGGACTTACGCTTGCAAGCGCGTCGGAACGAGCGCGGTTGACCGTGTTGTAACGTGAAATAATTTCCTCATTCGGGCTCTCTCCGAAAAGTATGTCCTTCGCCATATCCTGCGCGTTTAATCCCGAATACTTGACCGCCTCCGCTCTCGGGGACGAAATCACCTCGTCCTCATATCCGCCGTTCCTGTTGGGATAAAGCGGGTCGAAACCCCCGAGCGGCTGATAGCCGTCCGCTCCCTTAGCCTTCTTGCCGCGTTTCTGCGGCATAGGGTCGCCGTCCACGTCGACAACGTACAGTCCGCCCTGTTTGGACTGGGACAAATCCGTTATAACGGGAGAAGCCGCGGCTTCGATAGGATGCGCGCTCACGCGGACGCCGCGTTCGCTTCCCGAAGCTCCCGAATTGCGCTCGCGCACAGAAGACCTGCGCGGCGAGCGGCGCTCCTTCTGCGAGGGCGCCGAATATGTGACGTTTTTACGTATGGACGGGAAAATCGCAATAAGCGCGACTATAAAAAACGCGACGCACGCAACGACCAATGCGCCGACGGACGTTATCGCTTTCATAATCGGAAAAGCGGCAAGTCCGAACAGCATTCCGCCCGCAGTATTGGTGTTTTGATAACAAGCGTGCAAATAATCGCCGTAGCCGCTCCCCTGCACATAGCCGCTGGAAGTGTAAACGTGCAGGGCAAGTATGGCAAAAAACAAAAGTCCGAAGTACATCAGAGCGCGGACAAAGCGCATCCTCGGTCTTATCCCGAAAGTCACGGCGATACCGATGATAACGCCTCCGAGCGTGTACGCATATGCGGCAAGCCCGAAAAATCCGACCCAAAAACCATAGACCGCCCTGCCCACGAAGCCGAACGCGCCGACCGTCGATAAAAAGCTGAACAAGGAAATCACGATAAGCAAAACGCCTACCGCAATCCTTCCGCCTCTGTGAGCTCTTGCCTGTCTTGTGTTTGTCAAAATCCTACCTTCCGAATATACTTATGTATTATTATTTAGAATTATATCATAGCATATAACATATTTCAAGCGGATTGTACTTCAAAATTTAACAATATTATGCTATAAACCGATTCGGAAAAAACGCAAAAACGTCCGTTATTTGCGGACGTTTTTATCAAGAACTCCATTTTAAAGCATTAAAAACATATGATAAAGTGCTATTTCGTGCATTTTATCAGCTTCACTGCATTCACGATATCAGTAGACGCAACAAGGCTTCCGCACACTCTGTCAAAGTCGAAAACGCGTTTCGCGGCGTTTTGAACCTGCTCCGCCGACGTGCCGTCAATAGCCGCGATTCGGGCGTCGAAGTCATACAGTCTGCCCGTCTGTATCGCATGAGTCCCAAACGTTCTCATCATCGAAGAGGTGCTTTCCTGCCCAAGCACGAGTGATGTTTTCAGCTGTTCCTTTCCTTTGTTCAGCTCTTCCGCGGTCACGCCCTTCTCCAATAGCAAGTCGATTTCACCGCGAATAGCAAGCACTGCCTTTTCCAGACTTTCGGGATTGGTGGAGGTATAAATAATAAACGCTCCGTTGTTCTCGTACGTGGACGGATAACCCATTATCGTATAGCATAGCCCCAGCCTTTCGCGCACGCTCTGGAATAGGCGAGAGGACATTTCCATACTGAAAATTACGCTCATAAGCTGAACCGCAACTCCCTCGGGCGCGTCGTAAGCAAAGGACGGGAATGCGAACGCCACGTGCGCCTGCTCTATTTGTTTTACCTTTTTGGTGAAACCGCTTTTGTGCGCGGCGACGGCAACCGGCGGTTTTTTCTCCTGAGGGGCGATATCGCTCTTGCTTACAAAATGCCGTTTTACCAGCATCACCGCGTCCTCTTCGCTTATGTTGCCCGCTATCGATATAACCGTATTCGACGGAATATAATACTTTTTATGATAGGATTTCAACGTTTCGCTCGTCATAGAGCTCAACGTTTTTTTGCTTCCCAAAATCGGTTTTTCGAGCGTATGACCTTTAAAGAAGCATGTGAGCAATCTTTCCAGACAAACGTCGTCGGGAGTGTCCTCGCTCTCGTTGATTTCCTCGATAACCACCCTACGCTCTCTTTCCAGTTCCCCCTCGTCGAAGTTGGGGTTGAAATACATATCGCTCAACACGTCCGCACATTTGTCGGCGTTCGTATCTAGGGATACCGTATAAAAGCAAGTATAGCTTTTCGACGTATAAGCGTTTATCTGCGCTCCTATGCTGTCGATTTCATTGACGATATCGAAGCTGCTTCGATTTTTTGTTCCTTTGAAGACCATATGCTCTATAAAGTGAGAAATCCCCGAAATTTCCGACGTTTCGGTGACTACGCCCGCGCCGACAAAAATGCCGATAGCAACAGAGCGCACCGCATTGTTTTGCACAAGAGCAAGCCTCATTCCGTTTTCAAATTCAATCAATTTTTGCATACCATTATTGTAGCACATAGTTTGCGAAGTGAAAACATATTTTGTAATATGAAAGAGAGACGATTCCGTGCATTTTGGGCAAATTTTGTCATAGTGGCAGTTCTTATCACAACGTTCGGCATAGTTTTTGCCGCCGCTATGCCCGTCGAAGCGCCTGTAAAGGCGGTCAACAACGCTATATACGAAGGCAACAAGGAGACAGGCAAGGTATCCCTTATGTTCAACGTATACGAAAACGCCGCAAACGTCGAAGCGATTGCCGCAAAGCTGGAAGAATGCGGCTATCGCTCCACATTTTTCGTGGGCGGCAGTTGGGCGGCAAAACACCCCAACACTCTTCTGAAACTGGCTTCGGGCGGCTTTGAAATAGGCAATCACGGCTACATGCACCGCGACCATGCTGTTCTCAATTCAAAGCAGAATAAAGACGAAATAGTTATAACGGAAAAAATAATCGACAACGTTCTTTCCGACCTGCCCGACTACAAAAACTGCAAGCTATTCGCGCCTCCCAGCGGCAGTATAGGCGAAGCAATGTTCGGAGCATGCGTAGAGCTCGAATACAGAGTCATAATGTGGACGCGCGATACGATAGACTGGCGCGACCACGACGAAAACGTCATTTACGAGCGCGCTATACGCGGAATAAAATCGGGCGACCTCATACTTATGCACCCCACCGACTGCACCGTCGCCGCCCTGCCTCGGATATTGGAATATATAAAATCCGAAGGTCTTGCAGTCGACATTGTAAGCAACGTTATAGAAATGTAAATATAAGACACCTTATCAATCTATTATTACAAAAACCGCGATATCGAGATGAAGAACAAGAAAGAGGCACTTTTGCAAACAGCCTAATGTATAAGCAATACATGACTGTCGGCAAAAGTGCCTCCGACACAGTTATTCGCTCAATATCGCGGTTTTAATGAGATTGCTTGACAACCTCTTTAAGGCGAAGATCAACCCTATGCTTCTCGTCAATCTTGATAACCTTGACGATGACGATATCGCCTACGTTCACGACGTCCGTAACGCGCTCGACGCGCTCGGCGGAGAGCTTGGAAATGTGTATCATTCCGTCCTTGCCGGGAGCGAAGTTTACGCTTGCGCCGAACTGTCCCTTGTCGTTTTCCATAATCTTGGTGACTATACCCTCGTACACATCGCCGATTTCGACGTCGCGCACGATAGTCTCGATGATAGAACGCGCTTTGTTGATTGCGCTCATATCGTTGGACGCGACAAACACAGTGCCCTCGTCGTTGATATCGATTTTAACGCCGGTATCCTCGATAATCTTGTTTATCGTCTTGCCGCCCTTTCCGATAATATCGCCGAGCTTGTCGGGGTCGACGGAGAAGGAAACAATCTTGGGCGCCCACTTACTCAAATCATTGCGGGGAGCGTCGAGAACCGCAAGCATCTTGCCGAGTATTTCCAATCTGCCGAGTCTTGCCTGTTCGAGAGCGCGGGTAAGGATATTCTCGTCGATACCCTTGATTTTGATATCCATTTGAATAGCCGTGATGCCCTGCGTAGTACCGGCGACCTTGAAGTCCATATCGCCGAGGAAGTCTTCAAGACCCTGTATGTCGGAAAGCACGGCGACTTTGTTTTCGGATTCGTTCTTGATAAGACCCATAGCTATA
Organism: uncultured bacterium; assembly: GCA_949432885.1. Lineage (GTDB taxonomy): Bacteria > Bacillota > Clostridia > Christensenellales > CAG-917 > CAG-475. Next base: position 120,343 of record CASQXY010000001.1, read on the forward strand.
CCTGCGACGGGAGCCTTAATCGGAACGCCTGCGTCCATAAGCGCGAGCGTACTTCCGCAAACGGAAGCCTGCGAAGTCGAGCCGTTGGAGCTGAGTATGTCGGAAACTGTACGGATTGCGTACGGAAACTCCTCTTCACTGGGGAGTACGGGTTCGAGAGCGCGTTCTGCGAGCGCACCGTGACCTATTTCACGTCTGCCGGGGCTCTTCAAGGACTTCGCCTCGCCCGTGGAATAGCCGGGCATGTTGTACTGGTGCATATATCTCTTGTAATAGTCGTCGTCAAGACCTTCCAGCCTCTGCGCCTCGGAGATAGTGCCGAGCGTACAGGTGGTCATAGCCTGCGTCTGACCTCTCGTGAAGATTGCGCTGCCGTGTACGCGGGGAAGCATGCCGACCTCGCACCATATAGGACGGATTTCCGTAAGGCTTCTGCCGTCGGGACGAACGCCGTCGTTGAGTATCTTGGCGCGAACTTTCTCTTTTTTAAGGTAATAAAGGCTGTCGAGGACAAATTTGACCTTTTTGGGCACGTCGTTGAACTGGTCGACAAAATGCGCAAGCACATCCTCGTTGAGCGCGTCCTCTCTCTGCTCGCGCTCATAACGGTCGAACGCTTCGAGAACGTAGTCCATCTTCTTGTCCGCATATACGCGCACCGCCGCGTCGATATCCTCGGGAATATGTTCGAGCTCGATATCCAGCTTAGGCTTGCCCACCTCTTTCTGAATTTTCTCGATAAACGCGACTATCTTCTTGATTTCCTCATGACCGAAGAGGATTGCGCCAAGCATCTCCTGCTCCGTAATTTCGTTCGCGCCCGCCTCGACCATCATGATAGCGTCCTTAGTTCCGCTGAGGTTGAGGGTGAGTCTGGATTTTGCGCGCTGTTCGGTATCGGGATTGATGACGTATTCTCCGTCCACCATGCCGACAACCACCGAACCCGTAGGTCCTGCCCACGGAATATCCGAAATGGACAGCGCGATAGAAGAACCTATCATGCCGAACACCTCGGGAGGCGTGTTGGTATCCACCGAAAGCACCGTCGCAATAACCGTCACGTCGTTGTAGATTCCCTTCGGGAACAGAGGACGGATAGGACGGTCGATAAGACGGGAGGTGAGGATAGCTTTGTCGCTTGCTCTTCCCTCTCTCTTCTTGAAGCCGCCGGGGATTTTGCCGATTGCATACATCTTTTCTTCATAGTCCACGCTGAGGGGGAAGAAATCCATGCCGTCGCGGGGAGTCTTTGACATAGTTGCGTTCACCATAACCACGGTGTCGCCGCAACGAACGATACAGGAGCCGTTTGCCTGACCGCAATACGCGCCTGTTTCTACGACAAGTTCCTTGCCGCCGATTGTTGTTTTGAAAGTTTTTCTTTCCATAATTACTCCTATTCTGGGAATTCCGTCATTCCCTATTAATATAATTTCACTGCCGTAGCAGTTGAATTTAAGTTTGTCCCTTATCGGGGTGAAAGGCGACGTGCTCTGTAAGTGATGTACAGTGGGTACTCTAAAAAAGAAATGCCCCTCTTTCCCTTCGGGTTTTTCTCCCACCACTCGAATCGGGAACATAGTCTTTTTTGCTCTCCGTCGCTAGCGCAGGGAGACACTCGGCGCTCGCCTATTGCCGTATTACTCTATCTATATCACTCGGTTGCAAACGAAAGTAAATAAAGCTCGTTTGCTCCCTTGTGCTGCGAAGCTCGGCTCGGCACTCACGGAGCGTTCGCCATGCGAACGCTGTCAGTCCCTTGAAATAGCGAATGTTGTGTTCACATCCAATCAAACTATAATTTTGCAAAATGCGGGAAGTGAATTCCCTCATTTTGCGAAATGCAAATTTGTTTGACGTTTTGGCTTCAAAAAAGTGTGGGAAAACCCCCACACTCTTTTTGTTCCTTATTTTCTCAAACCGAGCGAGCTGACGATTGCGCGGTATCTTTCGATATCCGTATCCTTCAAGTAGTTGAGAAGACTTCTTCTGTGTCCGACCATCATCAGCAGACCTCTGCGGCTGTGGTGGTCCTTATGATGCACTTTGAGGTGCTCGGTGAGCTCCGCAATACGCTTTGTAAGCAGTGCAATCTGCACTTCGGGCGAACCGGTATCGCCCTCGCTGCGGGCATACGTTGCTATAATCTGCTGTTTTGTTTCCTTATCCATTGATTTAACCTCCTTCGCTGGATATATGATTCGCTTCCGACCAAGTAGGGACTTGGAGATTGACCGAACCTCGTCGAAAGTACATTACATATATTATCACAACAAGTATATAAAGTAAAACGTTTTCAACATAAATATCCAAATAAAGCTTGTAAATTTTATCAAAGCCAACATGCAACAACAAGAGCGTAAAAAGTCAATGCCGCTATGCACAAGATTATCAATCGAATCGAGTATTGCTAAACCTCGCTATTTGGATGACAGGCGCAAAAACGCCCGTATTCCGAACCGCCTAACATAATTTACCCCGCAAAACAGGGTCGTTTTACAGTGCCCCAATAACGTACGTGACGGTGAGAAATATGAGCGCTGACAAAGTATATCCCAATTAGCGCTGTTTAGCTCCAAAACTCACGCTGCCGTTCCAGCATCAAATCTATGCTTTTTACGTATTCTAACGGCTCCTTATAGTTTGCGCAACGGGTTATAAGCTGTTTTTTTCTGTCCAGTTTTTTGGAGATTCCGTTCGCGCCGCTTGCGATTATTGAGGTGTCCTCTTCCATTATATCGACGTTATACAGGCACTCCTTATCGGGCTTTGCATAGCCCACGTTTTCGAGGTTTCCGCTCGTATATTTCTGTCTATACATATAGTACGGCACGTAACCCGCTTCCGTCAGTCTTTTATAGGCATAGTCCACCATTCTGCCCGCGGTCTCGCAATCGGTGTTGTCATAGCCGTCCAGCTTCAAGGCGGAGCCTTTTTTGAGATACAGCGTATGTACAGTGATATTCTCGGGCGAAAGCGCAACGGCGGTGTCCAGACTGTACTTGAAGTCCTCGAAGGTCTCGTCGGGAAGCATCGCAATCAAATCCATATTCACATCCAGCTTCCCCTTTGCCAATGCATATGCGTTGATTATGTCTCCTACACTGTGTTTTCTGCCTATCCTTTCGAGAGTCTTGGCGTTGAAGGTCTGCGGATTGACGGACATTCTCGTCACTCCGTGGGATAGGAGCATATCTATCATTTCCCTGTCAACGGTGTCCGGTCTACCCGCTTCGACTGTAAACTCCTTTGCCTTAAAGTGACAGTGCGACAGCACTCTGTCAAGCTGTTCGCGCCCTATAGATGTGGGAGTGCCTCCGCCCACGTATACGGCGCGGACTTTCAGTTTTTTCCGCTTTATTATCGACTTTGTCTGTTCAAGCTCCCGTATAAGGCAGTCCACGTACGGCTCCACCAGTTTTCGGCGCTTGTCGAGAGACAGGCTCACAAAGGAACAATACGCACACTTGGTCGGGCAAAACGGTATGAACACAAACACGTCGTATTCCTTTTCCGATTTGTTGCGCAGCGGTCTTTGAACATCGACGATACGCTCTATCAGCTCCACCTTTTCCTCGCTCACGCCATAGTCCTTCAAAAACACGTCGCGCGCGGATTTTCCGTAAAACTCCCTGTCGTTCTGCACTTCTACGTACAGCTTCGTAGGTCTTATTCCCGTGAGACATCCGTACGGCAGGTTCACGCCCGTAAGAAAGCAGAGCGTGCGGTATATCGCAATTTTCAGATATCGTTTTTCCACCCTCTTGCGCATAAGCTCGTCATACTTGCCGAACGGAAAATAAAAATTCTTCTGAAATTCGGAATACTTGTCCGACGATACGTTCACTCTGAACGCTTCGCCGTCCGCGCGATAATCCACCCCAAGCGACAGATTCTCGTCCGAAGCTCCCTCAAAAAGGCGGACGAGCTCCATAAGGTCGTTCATATATTCGTCATTCGTAATTGAAAAGTCTATCATCTCGGGTATCCTTAAAATCAGTCCGCAAGCCGCGTGCTTTCGCCGCTCTCGAAAATAACCGTATTTATCCTGCGTTCCTCGTCGAGCGACGACGCGTCTCCGTGTCCGGCCAAAACCTCGTAATCGCCTTTCAGCTTAAACAGCTTATTTATTATGGAATTCTTGATTTTTGCAAAGCTGCCGTCATACAAATCCGTTCTTCCGTACGTTCCCTTAAACAGCGTATCGCCCGAAAACAGCTTATCCTGCGCGGCATAGCACACTCCCCCGTCCGTATGTCCCGGCGTATGCAAAACGTCAATCCTGATTCCCGCTATACAAATACTCTCTCCTCCGACGAGAAGCACGTCAGGCGTAAAGGGCGGAACCTTCTCGCCCAAAGCAAATGCCATATTTTTGTAGGAGCATATTTTATCTGCGTCGTCCCTGTGTATAAACACGGAAGCATTCTCCGCTCCGTCCTCTTTCGCAATCTGCAACAGCTCCGCAACCCCAAGCATATGGTCGAAGTGTCCGTGCGTAAGCAATATGGCTTCAAGCCTCGCTCCGCTGTTTTTTATAATATCCGAAATCTCCCGTGCGCTGCCGCCGGGGTCTATCACAAACGCCCTGTCTCCGTTTTGGACGATATAGGTGTTCGTGCGCAATTTGGATGTTTGAAGTCTGTATACACGCATATTTCCCGATTAGCTCGATTTTTAGAGCAGTTTTCTATATTTCAACGTATTTTAGAATAGTGGTATGGCTATTTATCGGCGAATACCGATAATTCCCTCAATACTGCGCAGTTTTTTTGCCAAATCTTCAAGGTCGCTGACCTTTCTTATGGATACGCTTATCGTGATTTCACCCACGCCCTCTTTGTCGTCCATTCGGGCGTTTGCGGCTGTGATTTCCAGTTTTGCGCCCGCAATATATGATGTGACGGTGGCAAGCATACCCACTCTATTTTCGCAGGTTATAGTAAGAGTCGCGTTGAATCTTTCCTCTCCGTCACTTGCCCAGCTAACGTTTATGAGCCTTTCTTCTTCCATGCCCTTGACGTTCGGACAATCCTTACGGTGGACGGATACGCCCCTGCCGCGCGATATATATCCTATTATCTGGTCGCCGGGGATAGGAGAACAGCACTGCGCCATATGGACGGTGAAATTCGCGTTGCCGTTGACAAGCACTCCGCTCTTTGAATGCTGAGCTTTTTGCTCCGTTCGCGCAGGCGCAACTTCGGGAGGAGCTGTCGCGGCTTCCTTCTTGAAGCTGTCAATAATCCTCGACAGGACCTGATTTGTGGTGAGTCCGCCATAGCCTACCTCGGCATATAAATCCTCTTCGCTAAGAAGAGAATGCCTTTGCAAGAAGTGCTGCATCATCTCGTGCGTCATTATATCGCCGAGAACGTAGCCCCTGCGCTTTGCCTCTCGTTCTAGCATATCCTTGCCGCGCGCAATGTTGTCCGCTCTCTTCTCTTTTTTGAAGAACGTACGTATTCGGGAACGCGCGGACGCCGTCCTTACAAACTTCAACCAGTCGAGGCTGGGACCCTTGGATGTTGAAGATGTGACGATTTCAACAATATCGCCGTTGGACAGCTTTGTGGACAGCGGAACCATTTTTTTGTTTATCTTGGCGCCGATACACTTGTTTCCTATCTGAGAGTGTATCTTGTAGGCAAGGTCTACTGGCGTAGAGCCTACGGGAAGACCGTGAACGTCGCCCTTCGGCGTAAACACAAACACCTCGTCGTCAAAGACGTTTATCTTTATCGCGTCCATAAACTCCTTTGCACCGTCTATGTCCTTCTGCGCGTCCATGACCTCTCTCAGCCATCTGACCTTGTTGTCGAGCTCACTGTCGTTGCCCGTCGTACCTTCTTTATACTTCCAGTGCGCGGCTATACCGTACTCCGCTATCCTATGCATTTCATAGGTGCGGATTTGGATTTCAAACGTCTCGTTGAAAGGAGTTATGACCGTCGTATGAAGCGATTGATAGTTGTTTGCCTTGGGCATGGCGATATAATCCTTAAATCTGCCGGGGATAGGCTTCCACATAGTGTGTATCTCGCCCAGCATCGTATAACAGTCCTTTACGGAGTCGACGATTATTCTCACCGCAAGCAGGTCGTAAATCTGGTCTATATCGATATGCGCGTTGTGCATCTTCTTGTATACGGAATAGAAGTGTTTTGGTCTGCCGTTCACCTCTCCCTTAATGCCCATTTCCGAGAGTTTCTGTTCTATCTGCTTGCATACGGCGTCCAAAAAGCCCTGTCTTTCACTGCGCTTCTTGTTGACGGACTCGCTGATATACTTGTATTCGTCTCTGTACAGGTATTTCATCGACAAATCTTCAAGCTCGCATTTGAAAAACGAAATACCCAGCCTACCTGCAAGCGGAGCATAAATTTCAAGCGTTTCGCGCGCGATACGCTGTTGTCTTTCGGGGGACAGATACTGCAAAGACCGCATATTGTGCAATCGGTCGGCAAGTTTTATTATAACTACGCGCAAATCCTTTGCCATAGCGACGAAAATCTTTCTGAAATTCTCCGCCTGAGCCTCTTCCCTGTTTACAAATTGAAGTTTATCGAGCTTTGTAACGCCCTCGACCAGTTCCAGTATCTCGTCGCCGAACTGCTCACGCATCTGTTCGGGAGTCACCTCGGTATCTTCGAGCACGTCGTGCAAAAACGCCGCGATAACCGTTGAGCTGTCAAATCCGAAATTGGATAATATTTCAACTACCGCACAGGGATGAATAAAATAATCATCGCCCGAACTCCTCTTTTGTCCCGCATGCGCTTGCTTGGCGAAATCGTGCGCCTTCTTGATTTCGGCGTACTTATCGGGATAATTCTTTCTGAGTTTTACAAGCAATTCTTCCATTTCTTATTCGGTTGCACATTTTTATAATCTGATTTACTATCGTATACAAATTTATATATGTCATAAAAAACGCTATATATAGTTTTGCAACGATAATTATAATAATTATATCGCACCGAGCGTATTTGTGCAACGCTCACAATTCAAATAAAAGCGCATTATTCATGTAAAATTTGGTTATACGCCTGTGAATCCGCAAGTTTTACGGATTTTCTGACAATATCTATGCTTCCCTTCGCGCCGATACGGACCAACCCCAACTGCGAAAATATCTTCATCGCAAGCATAAACGTGGACTCTTCCGTCTTATATCTAGCGCGAGTCTGCAAATACAAACCGCGCATATTGGATATCTTCGTTTTGCCGACGGCTACCTGCACAACAGCCTTATATATGGCTCTCAGCACATCGTCGGTGACGCGCATACGCCGAGGCGCGCAATCGACTGTCGCAACACAGTTCCGAGAACGTTCGGCAACGTGCTTCAAGTAGCCTCCCGACAAAGGAGCGCCCGCTATTATTACGTCGGAGTAATATTCGTATGCAAATTCACCGTTGGGACAGATTATGACGGAGCTAATCGGATTCGACTCATGCGGACAGCCTATAGTAATTGGCATATTCCGAATATCCTCGCTTCGCTCGCAGGCGTTTTTATATTCCGAATACGAAAAGCATATAACCGCTGTCCCGAAAGGACGTTTGAGCTTTTCCGTTATATCGTGCAACTCCGCGCGCTTTATTTTCGCGTCTCCGCTGTAATCGAGATGATGCAAATTCAGGCACTTGGCTTCGTCATTCGACAGCGATATTTCGCAAAACCCGACAGAGCGCAAAATTCCCTGCGCGGTCAGCGTATTTCTGAAACAGTTTATGTCAAGCGAAACTTCGAGATTTACTTTCTCCGTTGCGGCATAAAGACTGTCGGCAAAGTTTGAAAAACCTATCAAATCGAGTTTTTCGCCCACACACTTCACGTGGTTGGAAAACCCGATTTTTTCAAATTTCAAGTTCTCCGCTTCAATCAAAAAATTCGGTTTCGGATTGGCGCAACCCGTAGGCTCCAACAACTCCAATTCCCTCGCAAATGACAGAAAGTCTAAATTAAGCGGCAATTTTTGCTCGCATATCACGGGCGGATTAAATTCCGAAAGCGCATATTCTGCGAGTATCTTTGCATTGGCGGAGTCTCGGAAGCTCTCGAAATTTTCCGCGTCCAAGCTAACTCCCGCCGCTTGCGCGTGTCCCCCGAAGGAGGTAAAATAACCGCTCAGACTCAAAAACAACTCAAAAATATTTATAGACGGGATAGACCGCGCCGAGCCTTTCAGCAAATTCCCGCTTTTTGAAAATAATACCGTAGGACGCTTAAACTCCTCGACGAGTTTGGACGCGGCTATGCCCACGACGCCCGACTCCCACTCCTCGTTATAGAGCGCGATAATGCCCAGCTTTGCAAAATCCTGTCCTTTAAGCATATCTTTTGCTTCGCGTACTGTCCTTTCGCATAGTTCCTGTCTTTCCGTATTGTCGCGCATAAGCTCGTCAGCAAGCGATTTAAGCAGAAAATAATCGTCTTCCAAAAACAAATCCACCGTTTTCATCGCGGAATTGAGTCTGCCCGCGGCGTTGATACGTGGCGCAAGACGGAACATTATTCCATGCGTGTCGGCTTTATCATCGCCAAGAAGCATTTTCACACCCTTCCTCGGTTTGTCGTTGAGTTGCTTCAATCCGTAATATGCAATAATTCTGTTGTCGCCGACAAGCGGCACGACGTCCGCAATCGTGGCGATTGCCGCAATATCTATATATTTCTCGGCTTCCGTCTTATCCGAAAGCGCTTCTACCAGCATGAGCGCAACGCCTGCTCCGCAGTATTCGTAAAAGCCCTTCTTCTCCGTTTTTGGGTCTACTATTATGCAATCGGGAAGCGTTTCCTGCGGCTCGTGATGGTCTGTCACAATCAAGTCGATACCGTGTTTCCTGAGATATGCCGCCTCTTTTACAGCCGTTATGCCGCAATCCACAGAGACGATGAGCTTCGGATTTTTAGAAGCAATAATCCTTTCGAGCGCTGATACGGACATGCCGTAGCCGTCGCGCTTCCTGTCGGGAATAAAATAAGAGACGTCGACTTTATCCCTAAGGTACAGCATTAATATAGACACGGCGCAAATACCGTCGCAGTCATAATCCCCGAAAATCAAAATCCTCTCGCCACGAGCGACTGCTGTTTTTATCCTATCAACCGCTTTACGCATATTCGGTATTTCAAACGGCGGGGATAAATCGTTCAGAGACGGATGTAAAAAGCCTTTTATTTCGTTTTCTTTTATTCCTCTGCCGATAAGCAAACGCATAAAAACCTCGGACAGACCGAGTGATTTCGCCAGCGTTTTCTGCGGTGCGGACAATTCAAAATAAGCCGTTTTTACAACATATCCCATGCTTTTTACCTCAAAAGGATAGAAATACGCCCTTACGCTGACGGTAAGGGCGCAAAAATCATTTTTTCTTGAAGGTTGTATTTTTCTTTGAATACTTGTACACGACTTTCCCTTTTTCCTTGGGTTGCTTTTCGCCCGCCTTTTTAGGCTCCTGAGATTCGCTCGCGCTGCCGGTGTATACGGGAACGGACAGCTCTTCGTCATCCTTCTTATCGTATGTGACGGCGTTGCGCTTCATGTACTTCTCCTTGGTCTTGTCAAAAGATTTGCTCATAGCCGCCCACAGCGGAGTCGCAAGACAAACGGACGAGAACATACCCGCAATCAATCCGAGAATAATCGGCACGCAGAATTCGCGTATCGCGTCGCCGCCGAGAATCGCAAGGAATATGACGGTAATCATTGTCGTGAATGTGGTATATATCGAACGGGTGAACGTAGCGCGAACCGCTTCGTCTCCGATACCCGCATAGTCGATGTTTCTCTGACCTTTGAGAGGTTTAAGATATTCACGGCAGCGGTCGAATATGATAATCGTGTTGTTGATAGAATACGCGATAATCGTAATCATCGCCGCTACGTAGGAGCTGTTTATCTGCACCCTGCAAATCACGGTGAGCGCGAACATAATCACAACGTCGTGAATAAGAGCTATGATTGCCGCAAAACCGCTCATGAGCGTAAATCTGATGATAATGTAAATCAAAATCAACACGACCGAGACCGCAAGCGCGATACCCGCTTTTGAAAGCAGGTCGGCGGCAGCCGTGGGGCTGACGGATTCCGCTCTCGCATTATCCTCTATGTGTTCGTAAATCGAGTTGATTTTATTTTCAATCTTCTTATTCAATTCCATAACTTCGGTATCGTTATTGGAAATATTCTTGTATCTGAACGTAATCGCGGAATCGTCGATATTTTCAGCACGCTGTTGCTGAACGTAGCTGATGACGACGCCCTCCTCGCGCAAAGCGTCTTCGACGATTTTGACGTTTTTGTCATAATTGTCGATTGCGTCTTTTCCGAGAGTGACGGTGAGCAACGTACCGCCCTCGAAGTCGATACCGATACCGACGGCGTCCGTATAACTGCCGCTCGTCGCGCCGACCGCAATGATGACGATGACCGCTATAATGATTATCGCAAACGGCACCATACCGAACCATTTTGCATGTTTGTTTACGCTGAAATTAGCGCAAAGATTACGGAAGCCTTTTATATTGCCAGTATTTTTCATAATTACGCCTCCTCCTTTGCCAAATTCGCAGTCGAAATATTGGAGAGATTTTCGTCTTCGGGTTCTTCTTCGTCCTTTTTACGTTTGAGTCCGTAGAACTTCTCGCTCTTGCTGTTTAGCGGCATGAAGCATTTCAGCACAAGTCTAGTGATAACGAGCGATGAGAACATCGAAAGTATAATACCTATAAACAGCGTGACCGCAAAGCCTACGATTGAGGAAGAACCGAGCACCCACAGCACTATTGCACCGATAAGAGTTGTCACGTTTCCGTCGATTATAGCCGCGGTGGAACGCTTGAAGCCGTCCTTGATAGCCGTGGGAATAGGCTTGTTGGTGTGACGGTACTCGTCCTTAATTCTTTCAAATATGATGACGTTTGCATCGACCGCCATACCTATCGACAGCAATATACCAGCTATGCCGGGGAGCGTAAGCTGTACCCAAGGCAGAACCGCGCAGAACCAGATAAGCAGAACGATATAAACGCACAGCGCGATATCCGCAGCGATACCCAGTCCGCGATAGACGAGTATGAGGAATATGAATATAATTGCCACGCCGACTATACCGGCAATAAGCGCAGTTTTGATAGCGCCGGCGCCGAGAGTTGCGGAAATGTTTCTCTCCTCGGTTTTGTTAAGTTCTACGCCGAACGTACCCGATTGAAGTCTCGTCGCAAACTCCGAAGCGTCTTGGAAAGAATATCCGCCGCTGTTCGAGATGATTGCAGAGCCGTTGGTTATCGTGGAGTTTACTTTTACGGTCGTATATTGTTCACCGTCGATATAGATATAAATCTGTTTGTTGAGATAATCCGTCGTGGCTTTGGCAAACGCCGTGGTGCCCGCGTCGTTGAATTTCAAACCGACGGCGTAATTTCCGCTCTCGTCGGTGGTCACATACGCGTTTTCGAGATGATCGCGTCCGACGATGAGGTTTTCCGCCATCTTATCGTCCTCGCCCTTGAATTCAAGCGAAGCGGGACGTCCGATAAGGTCGAGAACTCTTTCGGGGTCGTCCACGTCGGGGACCTCTACTCTGATAGTCGCGTTTCCGTTGCTGTTGCTGCCCTTGGTTACAGTAGATTCCGTATATCCTTTTTGCACAAGCAGGCTTTGAAGCGAGCTGATTGTGCCCTGTACACGCGTGTCCAAATCGCCGAATTCGTCGGGAACAACTTCGTATACCACGGATATACCGCCCGACATATCAAGACCGAGCTTTATTGTTTTTGCATAACCCGTGTAGTCATAGACGGAGTTGCCTATCGGAAACGATACGACGGCAAACAAAGCCATCAAAATAACAAATACGCCTACGACGGATAAGACGATGATTGATTTCTTTTTGTTCACAGGAAGAACCTCCATATAGTAAAACAAAAATATTATAACTATTATAGACTATTAAGTCAACAAATAAGTTACGTAATAAACAAATTAAACAAAAAACTTACGCCGAATTTCCGTAGGTTTGCATAGCTTCGGCTGCAATCTCATATTGTTTGGTATGGAAAAATCATCAAACTTCAAAAACGACCTGTTGGACGTTCTCAAAGCGGTACTCTTTTCAACCCTCATATCATTGGGACTCGTGCTTATATTTGCGATAATCATAAAATTCGCTTCGCTTCCCAATAACGTGATTCTGCCTGTAAACATAGCAATCAAGATAATATCCGTGCTTGTCGGAACGCTTATAGGCTTCAAGCACGCCAACAACGGGCTTCTGAAAGGTGCGATAACAGGTCTTGTGTATATGCTTTTCACGTTTTTCATCTTTGCGGCGCTTTCCGCCTTCAAGGACGTGAAATTCAGTTGGATAGACCTCGTCACCCTGCCCGTCGCTGGCGCTATCTCGGGAATACTGACGGTAAATCTGAAAGCAAGGCGCAACAGATAATCGGCTTATCCCTCAATCATGCCCAACAAAACGTCGATATTGCCGCATAATCCGCCGCATATCGATAGCACGATAGCAAAGCGCGTCGATTTCAAAACGAGGACTATCTTTGCAAACAAAAAATCCGCCTGTAACAGGCGGATTTTTTATAATAATTTTAAAATTACGCTTTTCCAAAGGGGTCGTTGAGGGTGTCAATCGAGCTGTCGTCGGTGTCGATGATTACTTCCTCATCGATAGATGCGATATCCGCCGTTTCTGCGGCAGACTCCTCCGCAACGGGCTCATCAACAGTGGGAATCTCGTCCAAAGCAGATGCGGTTTCCTGCGCTTCAACGGGGCTTTCGACCGCGGGCGCCGCAACTGCTTCAAGCACATAGCCTACCGCCTTTCTGTCGATAACAATCAGAGTAGGATTGAATTCCGTACCTACGTTGATGATGAGAGTGTTGTCGCTGTTTACCTGCGTGATTTTGCCGACCAATCCGCCGACCGTCATCAGTTTAGTGCCGACCATGAGAGATTCCATCATTTTCTGTTGCTCTTTCTGACGCTTTTTCTGAGGAACAATCGTAAGAACAATCATCAAAACAAGAACGACGCCGATTACAACCCACATAACCCATGTATTGTTTGAACCTTCGGCTGCAAGAATCGAATTTAATAACATTTTTAGCTCCTTAATGAATATTATGCGCTTTGCGCGATTACTCAGTAATCATACACGATGTCCACAAATATTGCAACCGAATTTAATACATTTGCAACATTAAATGAATTTTAATATTTTCAATGATTCCCAAAAAACCGCGAATTCAGTCGTAATATCGCAAAAAAAATTATGCCATGATTATCAAAAACCGCGGCATAATTTCAAATCGGTTTCAAACCGCACGCAAACGTCATAATTCCGCTTGCGCTATCATCGATTCGCTTTTGCGCCTATACGCAAATCGTCGCGTCAGCCCTTGTACTGCGACATAAAAGCCCTGCGGAATTCGTCGTATCTGTCGTCGAGTATGGCCTGTCGTATATCCGCCGCGAGCCTTTCGAGGAAACGGATATTGTGCAAGGACAGCAGGCGTCCGCCGAGTATCTCGTCCGATTTTATAAGATGACGAACGTACGCTCTCGTATAGTTGCGGCAGGCATAGCAATCGCATTCCGAGTCTATGGGAGTGAAATCCTCAGCATAGGGCGCGTTGCGTATTGTGAGGAAGCCTTCCTTCACCATAGCCGTACCGTTTCGCGCAATTCGGGTCGGAAGCACGCAGTCGAACATGTCGATTCCTCTCGCCACGCCTTCCACAATATAATCCGCAGTACCTACGCCCATAAGATAATGCGGCTGTTTCTCGGGCAGCAGAGGCTGGATTGCGTCAAGCATTCGGTACATTACTTCGGGCGGCTCTCCCACGGAAAGTCCGCCGACAGCAACTCCGCATTTGCAGTACGGAAGCACCCTTTCGGCGCTCTCTCTGCGCAAATCCTCGTACATATTGCCCTGTATAATCGGGAACAGCGTCTGATGCGGCTTCAATTCATATTTTGAACATCTATCCAGCCATTTCATCGTTCTTTCAAGCGCCGCGCGCGCCCTGTCATGGGAGATTTCGGGAGGCGTGCACTCGTCGAACGCCATTACGATATCCGAGCCAAGCGCCCGCTGAACCTCCATGGATTTTTCGGGAGAGAAAAAATGCTTGCTCCCGTCCAGAAAGCTGTTGAACTCCACCCCGTCGTCAGTCACCTTATTGAGCGAGGAAAGAGAAAAGACCTGAAATCCGCCGCTGTCCGTGAGTATAGCGCCGTTCCAGTTCATAAACTTATGCAATCCTCCCGCCCTCTCTATGAGCTCGTGTCCGGGGCGGAGATACAGATGATATGTGTTGGACAGCAGAATCTGAGCTCCCGTATCCTTAACCTCTTCTGGCGACAGACCTTTGACGGTTGCTTTCGTGCCGACGGGCATAAAGCACGGCGTATCGATATATCCGTGGTCGGTGTAGAGTCTGCCGACTCTCGCGCCCGTGTTTTTGTCTTGATGAATAAGTTCGTATCTCATAAATTCACCTAAAAGTGTTTTGTCGGCATATCGATTACGGCGATATGCCGCATATTGATTGTTATCATAGCAAATGACTGAGCGCTGCCGCAGCGCAACGCGGTATTCCGACGGTTATAAGATCATCATGGAATCACCGAATGAGAAGAAACGATACCTCTCTTCAACGGCATTTTTATATATTTCCAGCGTCTTTTCCCTGCCTACGAACGCGGACACAAGCATTATCAACGTGCTTTCGGGCAAATGGAAGTTTGTGATAAGCCCTTTCACGCACTTGAATTTGTAACCGGGATAAATAAATATACTCGTATCCCCCTTCTGCGGACGCACAAAGCCGTTCTCGTCCGCGACGGTTTCCAGCGTGCGAACGCTCGTCGTGCCCACGCAGATTACGCGTCTGCCCTCTTCGATAGCTGCATTGATTTTATCGGCGGCCCTTTGGTCTATCTCGTAATACTCCGTATGCATTTTATGGTCGAGGATATTTTCCTCCTTAACGGGTCTGAACGTGCCCAATCCTATATGCAGAAGTACGGTGGCGAAATCCACGCCCATAGCTTTGATAGAGTTTATAAGCTCGGGAGTGAAGTGAAGACCCGCGGTGGGAGCGGCGGCAGAGCCTTCCACCTTACTGTAAACGGTTTGATATCGCTCTTTGTCTTCGGGCTGTTCCTTGATATACGGGGGAAGTGGCATATTGCCCACCTTGTCCAGAATATCTTCAAATACGCCGTCGAATGAAAATTCAATCGTTCTCGCGCCGTACTCTCCCGTCTCCGTCACGACCGCGCTCAAACTCTCGCCGTAGTTAATGACGCTACCTACGCGCGCCTTCTTTGCAGGGCGCATTATGGTTTCCCAGTGAGTATAGTCTATTCGGCGCAACAGCAGCGTTTCCAGAACTCCCTCCCTGTTGTCGACTCTTCCGAAGATACGCGCGGGAATTACGCGAGTATTGTTGACGACAAGCAAATCTCCCTTTCTCAGGAAGCTCGGCAGGTCGTAAAAATGCCTGTGCAGAACCTTGTCCGCCGCTCTGTCGTACGCCAAAAGCCGAGAGCTGTCGCGCGGCTCCGCAGGCGTCTGCGCTATAAGCTCCTCGGGCAAATCATAGTAGAAATCGTGGGTGGTCAGCGTATTTGTTTTAATATCGTTGTTTGGCATTTCGGTATTTTATCCAGTGTTTTTTATAGTTTAAACGTTCGGTTGTGCAATCAATCGTCTGAAAACCGCTTTCCGAGATGTTCGTAGGCGTTTTTTGTGCAGGCTCTTCCGCGCGGAGTCCTCGTTATGAATCCGAGCTGTATCAAAAACGGTTCGACAACGTCCTCTATTGTGGAGGCTTCCTCTCCCGTAGAAGCCGCGAGCGTATCCAACCCGACGGGTCCTCCTCCGAACTTGTCTATAATCGCTTCTAGCACCGTTCTGTCCGTTATATCAAGCCCAAGCTCGTCCACATCCATGAGGCTGAGGGCTTTTCTCGTAATTTCTACGTTTATAGTTTCCAGCTTTTCGTACTGTGCAAAATCGCGCACGCGGCGAAGAAGTCTGTTTGCTATACGCGGAGTGCCTCTGCTGCGCTTTGCAAGCTCCAACGCCGCACTCTGCTCTATTGCGATTCCCAATATTCCAGCCGACCTGACTATGATTTTCGTAAGTTCGTCCGGAGTGTACATTTCAAGGCGCAGCATCATACCGAAACGGTCTCGCAACGGACTTGACAGCATGCCAGCTCTTGTTGTCGCGCCTATAAGCGTAAAGTGTTTGAGAGGCAGACGTATGCTTCTTGCCATAGGACCTTTTCCGGACACAAAATCAAGAGAAAAATCCTCCATCGCAGGATACAGCACCTCTTCTATATTTCTGTTGAGCCGGTGAATCTCGTCGATAAACAGGATATCTCCCTTTTCGAGATTGGTGAGTATAGCGGCAAGGTCCGCCGCTCTTTCTATGGCGGGTCCGCTTGTGACTCTTATCTGCGCGCCTAGCTCCGCAGCAATAACGTGCGCAAGCGTGGTTTTGCCAAGTCCCGGAGGTCCGTACAGCAAAACGTGGTCAAGCGCGTCCTTTCTCTCCTTTGCGGCGGTGACGTACACGTCGAGGTTGCGCTTGATTTTGGATTGTCCGACGTACTCGTCCATGCTGTGCGGACGCAACGACTTCTCCGACTCGTCCTCGTCGATAGTCAGACTGCTTACGAGCCTGTTTGCAACGTCGAAGCCGTCGTCCTTATTTTCCTTTGAAAACTGTGATTTTATCATCGTTCTCCTCTGACTCGATTAAATACGTATTTTGCTCAGCCCAATTTGCGCAGGCAGTACGCAATGATATTCTCCGCTCCGTTCACGGATTTTTTCGCCTCGCTCGCCGCACGCACCGCCTCCGTCTTGGGAATGCCAAGCGATTCGAGAGCGAACACGGCGTCCGCAACGTCGTCGCCTACTATATCCGCGCCCTGAGATTCCGTCACATCCTGCGCCGCCGCCTCACGTAAATTCAGCACGATAAGCTCCGCCGTTTTTTTGCCAAGCCCCTTTATCTTGCAAAGAGTCTTCACGTCGCCGCTCGCAATAGCCACGGTGAGCGTTTTGAGGTCGTAGCCGCTCAATATCTGCATAGCCATTTTGGGCCCTATTCCGCTGATGTCGATTAGACGCAGAAACAGCTTTTTTTCCTCCTCTCTGGAAAAGCCGTACAGCGACATTTCGTCCTCCCGCACAAATAGATAGGTGTAGATTCTGGCGATTTCTCCCAACTCGACGTCATACAGCGTATTGCCGCTTGCACCTATTTCATAGCCGATACCGTTGTTTTCAAGCACAACGGAGTTGAACGTTTTGTTTACAACTTTTCCCGTTATATAGCTGTACATATATCACCTGCCGTGTATTAGCGTATTTTGAAAGCCGTCGAAAGCCTGCTCGTCTGCGCGTGACAAAGCGCCACCGCAAGCGCGTCCGCCGCGTCGTCGGGACGGGGAATGCGTTTCAGCCTGAGCAGAGCCTGTATCATATGCTGCATTTGTATCTTATCCGCGCTTCCGTAGCCTGTTATCGCCTGCTTTATCTGATTGGGAGTATACTCGTAAACCTCGTCGCCAAGGCTCTTGACCGCGGTGAGCAGTATGACTCCCCTCGCCTCGGCAACGGGTATACCCGTCGTGATATTCTTGCTGAAAAACAGCTCCTCAATCGCAATATTGTCGGGACGGAAGCTCTCGATAAGCTCCTTTACTCCATCCTCCAACTGGCGCAGTCTTTCGGGAAGCGTACATTCCTTGGGCGTCGTAACAACGCCGTAATCGACAACCTGAAAGTTGCCGTGCGCCGCTTCTATCACTCCGTAGCCCATCGTCGCAAGCCCCGGGTCTATGCCAAGTATCCTCATATACCACCCGCCGCGTCAGTTTTAAGATGCAGACTGTTTTCGTTTTCAAAATCGTATAATCTTATTTTCGCCGCTTCGGGCAAAGTGCACACGCACGACCTTCTGTGCGAGCATCTCACCCAAATTCCGCTCTCAGTGCGTATAAGATATCCGTCTCCGTCGCGCAGCGCGTAATCCGCTCTCTCATTTCGGGCTCCGTCCTGCGCAAAATCGAAACAATTCCACCCGACATAAACGGTTTTGCCAACGTATCCTTCGGCAATCCTACCGCGCAGATGTTCGACGGTTATCACGTATTCGTCCGCTTTCGACGCGGGCGTCTCCACTCCCAATACGACATGGAGTTTGCCGTCCTTATCTTCAAGCCGCGCTCGCTCGAAATGGTAATGCTCGTTTAGCGCCTGCGCCGCCCAAATATTGGAGGGATTATCGTATATCTCGTCTATGCGCGCAAGCTGTTTCAACTCCCCCGAATGCAAAACCGCAATTCTGTCCGCTATCGACGTCGCTTCCGAGCAATCGGTCACGGCATAAATTATGCTCGTTCCGCCTTTCGCCTTTTCCAAAAGAATAGGCGCGGCTTCATCCCAAAGCTCTTTCGCTTCCGCTCTCGTAAGTCCCCGAGTGATATCGTCTATAAGTATGACGCGGCTGTCTCTTAAAAACAGCCTCGCAACGGCCAGCCTCTTGACGTATATAAGAGGCGCGTTTTTCACCTTTGTGCCGAGCCAAGCGGTTATTCCCATACGCTCCGCCGCCGCTTCCGCTCTGCGCTTTATCTCCGCCTTATTCTCTCCGCGGATTTTGAGAGGATATGACAGATTATACAAAAAGCTCCTGTTTTTAAAAACCGCGAGGTCGTCAAAAACCATAATCACGTCGTCGGACTTCCTGCACGGCGGCGCTCCGTCTATAAGTACCTCTCCCTCGCAGTCCGTCACGTTTGCTACGACTTTAAGCAAAGTGGTCTTTCCGCTCTGCTCTCCGCCCAACAGCGCGATTATCTCGCCGTCGTCTATGCGCATATCCAACGCGCCGAGTACGCGAGCGCCGTAAAGATACTGTTTTGTGACGCCTTTAAGCTCAATCATACGCGCGTCATAAAATGTCTACGGAAGCGTTGAAGCCGTCCATAAAGTTGTCGAGAAAATATCCGAGCTCGGGATACTCCCGTCTGCTATCGTCCAACACCTTCTGCAAGCGATTGAAGGCCTTGTCAAACTCGTGATTGCCTAGCAATCTTTCCTCCGAGCATTTGACATATGCGGATAGCTTATCCGCAATTTTCATAAGTTTGTATTCCACACTGCTCTCGTCAGGCTCGATATACTTCCTGTATTCCTCGCTCATCTCGTCGGGAAGCGAATCGAGAAGACGTTTGTTTATCATATCTTCTATCTCGGCGTAAGCGCCCTTCATACTTGAATTGTAATACTTGACGGGCGTAGGCAAATCGCCGCTGACGACCTCAGCCGTATCATGATACAGCGCGAGAGAGGCTATCTTATCCACGTTAACGTCTCCGCCGAACATAGTGTTGCGGATTATACCCAAAGCCTGTCCGAGTATCGCAACGGAGGCGGAATGCTGCATCAAATCCTCTTTGATGTTGGAACGCATAAGATTCCACCTCTGAATGAGCTTCATTCTGTTCATAAAAGCATAAAACGTATACATACTGCCGCCTCATATTTGATACTCTAATTATGCCACGCCGCCCGTACCGAAAACGGTACGGGCAGTATGACGCAATTCGCATTGAAAAAAATCAGATTATATATTTTTCGCTCTTCTTGGGCGCCGCTTCGAGCTCCGCCTTTTTCGCCTCGTAGCCCTTTCTGTCGAACATAGCGTAGGTAGCATTTTTGCCCTCTTCCACGCCGGGTTGATTGAAGGTGTCAATGTTTAGCATCTTTCCGCAATACGCGGTTTCAAGCTGGAAGAACATAAGCAACTGACCTATCGAACGGGCGTTCACCTCATCGAGGAGTATAGTTCTGTTCATATGCTTGGAACGCGTAAGCGCATATTCGGTCGCCTTGCGCTCGGTGTTGATAAGCTCGCTCATCGTATGTCCGCAAAGGAAGTTTACGTCCGCGAACTGCTCCGCGCCGTTTGCGATAACGACGTCCTTTCTGAACTTCTCCACGCCGATTATCGTGATAACCTTATCGAACGGACCCTCAGTGTACAACTGAACCTGAGAATGCTGATCGGTGACTCCGAGAGCCTTGACGGGGGTCTGCCCCTTGTGCACGGCGTTGCCGTCGAAATCCACGGCTTTGCCTAAGCTCTCGCCCCAAAGCTGACAGTACCAGTCCGCCATAAGTTTGAGCGAATCCGCGTACGGCATCATCACGGAAATATTCTTTCCCTTTTGCTCCATAGCGATATATTGCAAAGTCGCCGCCATAAGCGCGGGGTTTTTGTACGGGTCGGAGCCGTTGCACTTCTTATCCATTTCCGAAGCGCCTATAAGCAAGCCGATTATGTCGATTCCGAGCACCGCCGCGGGCAGAAGACCTACGGGACATAATTCGCTGAAACGGCCGCCCACTCCGTCGGGGATATAATACGTTTTGAATCCCTCTTCCTTTGCGAGCTTAATAAGATTACCCTTGCTCTCGGACGTCGTGGCAATTATATGCTTCGCCCAATCCGCGCCGCATTTCTTTTTGAGTATGTCTGTAATGATAAGATACTGGCTCATTGTCTCCGAGGTAGCGCCGCTTTTGGTGATGACGTTGAACATCGTCTCCTCGGGCTTGATTACGTCTAGGAGCGCAAGCATCCTTTCGGGGTCGACGTTGTCTTCCACGAAAAATTTCACTCCGCGCCTGCTCTCGTCGAGCTCGTTGTATCTAAGATGGCAAAGAGCGTTGTACACAGCCATAGGACCGAGCGCGCTGCCGCCTATGCCGAGCACGACGAAGTTCTTGTACTTTGCGCGCACTTCCGCCGCCGTGGATATTATATCTCGTACGATATCCTCCTGATTATAGGGCAGTTCCGACCAGCCCATCCAGCCGGTGCCGCGGTTTTTCTCGAAATAGGCGTATGCATCCGCCGCCTTTTCAAGCGCGGCGGAAATATCGCTTTCGCTTATACCCTCCTCGCCTATGTACGCGTCCATCATATTGTTGAAATCGAATTTAATCATTGTTTTCCTCCGATAATATATTTGAGATATTCCACCGACTGCGCGACCTGCGCGTAATCGTCGTAGTTCTTTGCATACTGCTCTATGAGCAAAGGTCCCGTATAGCCTATATCGAGCAGTCTGTCGATAAGCTCCTCAAACGGGAAAACGCCCTTCCCGACCATAACTATATTCCCGTCCGCGTCAACGTCGCTGAGATGTACGTTTTTTATGGTATCGCCCATGACGGCGAGATACTCTCTCCAATCGTAGCCCGACTGCCTCGCCTGTTTGATATCGAGAACGCATCCGCATCCCAACGAATGCTTTTTCATCTCCTCGTAAAAACCGGGAGTATTGAAGGTCGCCCAATGCACATTTTCAAGGCATAGCGTAATGCCGTATTCGTTTGCGATTTCTCCTAGCTCGCGCATGCGGACGCCTACGACCTTCGGGTCGAAATACATAGTCCTTTTAAGACGGGAGAGCCCGTGAAAAGTGTATGCCCGCGCCCCAAGCTGCCTGCCTACAAAAAGCACCTTGCGGAATATTTCGACCGCGTCCGCTCTCGTGCGAGGCGCGGCGTTGAACAGCTGCGGCTCGAAATTGGTGTTGAGCGAGTGTACGGAATATACGTCCAAATCTCCTTTACGTTTTACAAGCAGTTCGCCGAAAGAAGGCTCGTACTCGCTGAAAGTGGTAAGGAAGACCTCGCAGGTCTCCCCTCCACAGCGTTGAATGACCGAGAACGTGTCCTCGGTCAATTCTTTCAGAAAAAACGAAGCAGTCGATATGCCGACGCGCATCTTATTCCTCTTCTTCGTCGTATACGGACGGAGAACCCTTTTTGTCTCTGCCCCATACGTCTTTTTGCTTTCTCATCTGTCCGAGAAGTCTGGGAATGACTATGTCTATGTTGTCGAACGGAGAATCCGATTGCGCCTCGGCGCGATAGGTCGCACCGCGCGCCGTCACGACCGCGTCCGTGGAATAAACTCCGTTTTCCAAAGTAACGGTGAACTTAACGGTCGCCTCCTCGTCGCCGGACAGACGTCTTGCGAGTTTTGCGCTTTTCTTTTCCGTAACGGATTTAAGAGAATCGCTTGGGTCATAGTTTCTGCCTAATATTTCAAGTTTCATAAAGCAACCTCCTCGCTTTTTTCGATATTATTATAACAAATAATTTTTATATATTCAATAGTATTACAAAAACAAAATCAAATTCCCCAAAAAACGGACACAGCTAAAAAACAAATTTTAAAAGCGGCAGTGCTTCTGCCGCCTTACTGCGATTTTGCCGAGGGTCGCCGCGCAGTAATAGCGCTTATCTTTTGGAAAAGACAAGTCCGCTTTCCTCCGCGTCTATCTTTATCGTATCTCCGTCCGAGAAATCGCCCGTAATCAGCTTTTCGCTCAGCTTATCTTCGACAAGGCGCTGTATGGTGCGTCTTAACGGCCTAGCGCCGTACGAGGGGTCGAAGCCCGCGTCTACGACGTATTTTTTCGCTGCTTCCGTGATTTCCGCGTTTATTCCGCGCTCGTCGAGTCTCTTGGCAAGCGAAGCGAACATAATATCCGCGATTTTCACAAGGCTCTCCTTGCCCAGCTTTTCAAACACTATTATTTCGTCTATTCTGTTTACAATCTCGGGCTTCATATGGTTTTTCAGCGCAGAAATATGCTTTTCCCTAGCCGCTTCGTTTCCGCTGTCGGTCTGCTCCGCGCCGATAAATCCAACTTGCGGATGTATCTCCGCCGCCTCCGCCGCGCCTATATTCGAGGTGAGTATGACAACGCTGTTTTTGAAACTCACCGTACGTCCGTGACTGTCGGTCAGTATGCCGTCTTCAAGTATCTGCAACAGCAAGTTGTATATGTCGGGATGTCCTTTTTCGATTTCATCGAAAAGCACTACGGAATACGGTTTTCTGCGCACCTTCTCCGTGAGCTGTCCGCCCTCCTCGAAGCCCACAAGCCCCGGAGCGGAGCCTATAAGCCTCGACACGCTCTCCTTTTCCATATACTCGGACATATCTATGCGGACAAGCATATCGTCGTCGCCGAACAGCGAGCCCGCAAGCGCTTTTGCAAGCTCAGTCTTTCCCACTCCCGTAGGGCCTAGGAAAATAAAGGAACCTATCGGGCGTTTTGGGTCTTTGAGTCCTGCTCGGGCTCGTTTGACCGCACGCGCCACCGCGCCGCACGCCGCGTCCTGACCTATGACTCTGCTTTGCAAGGATTCTTCCAGTTTAACGAGTTTCTCGCTCTCTCCGTCAGTGATTTTGTTTACGGGAATTCCCGTCCAGCTGCAAACAACTTCCGCTACGTCGTCTTCTCCCACGGAGAGCGTAACGTTCGCTCTCTTCTGCCTCCAATCGTCCTGCGCCTTGACAAACTGACGCATACACTCGTCGCGCACCGTTTTAAGCTTGGCGCATTTCTCGAAATTCTCCTTGCGCATAGCTTCGGCAAGTTCCAGTTCTGTCTGCTTGAATTTGGCTTCCAAATCGCGTATTTCCTGCGGAGTTGTGAACGTAAATATATTCTTTCTTGACGCCGCCTCGTCGATAAGGTCTATCGCCTTGTCGGGCAGGAATCTGTCGGTCACGTACCTGTCGGAAAGCACCGCCGCCGCCGAAATAGCCTCGTCCGTAATCGTTACGCCGTGGTGCGCCTCATACTTTTCACGCAGTCCGTGCAAAATTTCAATGGTCTCGCTCGGAGACGGTTCGTCGACGGTTACAGGCTGAAAACGGCGTTCTAATGCGCTGTCCTGCTCAAACTGTTTGCGGAATTCCTCTATTGTCGTCGCGCCTATCGTCTGCAATTCGCCCCTCGCAAGCATGGGCTTCAAAATATTGGCTATATCCATGCCGCCCTCGCTCGAACCCGCTTTGAGCATAGTATGGATTTCGTCGATAAACAATATGGTGTTTCCGCTCAGCTTTATTTCGCTGAGCAGAGTTTTGAGTCTCTCCTCGAAGTCGCCGCGATATCTCGTTCCTGCGACAAGCGAGGTCAAATCCAGAGAAAACACTCTCTTATCCCTAAGCGCGTCGGGGACGTTTCCGTCCGCTATCGCCTGCGCGAGACCCTCGACCACCGCCGACTTGCCTACTCCCGGTTCTCCGATAAGCACGGGATTGTTCTTCGTTCTGCGGCAGAGCACCTGTATTACTCTTTCCGTTTCCTTTCCTCTGCCGACAACGGGGTCCAGCTTGCCCTCTCGTGCTTTCTTCGTCAAATCCACTCCGAATTTATTAAGCTCCGTAGTCATATCCTGTCGTTCCGTCTCGGGACGAGAGCTCTGCGAAAAGATATCGGCTACCGAGTTTACCCCGTCTGCCGCCGCCTCATACGGCGGTTCTATCACTCTCACGCCCGTGCCTCTTCCCGAATTTTTGACTATTGCGGAGTACGTAAGTCTCTGCAAATCCGTAAGCTCCACACCCGAATCGCGTATTATATTCGCCGCGACGGAATCCGTCTCGTCGAGGACGGTATATAAAATGTGCTCCGCCTCAACTCTCGAAGACCCCAAAAGCCGCGCCACGCTCTTCGCTTCTTCCAACGTCCTGTCGGCGCGCTCGGATATCTGCACTTCGGAAAATAAGGGCTGTTCGTCAAACAGGCGCATTCTGCTTAGATTTTCTCTGTACAGTCCGCAACGGTGCAAAAGCTCTTGCGCAACCGTTCCGTCCGCGCACACAAGCCCGTACAATAAATGCTCCGTGCCAATAAATCCGCTCGTCCTCTTGGCAAGCTCCGCGGCAGCGGCAAGCACTGTCTTTGAATTTTCGGAATAATCTGTCATTTTTCCTCCGTAATCAGCTTCCGCACGATATTAGCTCTCGCTATGCAACGCTCCTCGTCGGAAATGCCGCCGGTTGTTATTTCGGGAGAAGTGATGCACCTCTCGATAAGCATATTGATAACCGCCATATTCTTTACGGGAAGCTCGCCGAGAATAACCCCTAGCCTCACATCCGCGAGCTTTTCCAGAAGCTCGGGCAAGGTTAGACTGTACGCATACGCGAGCCGGCCGTAACTGTCACGAATGCCCTTTAATAGCGGCGTTTTGTGTTCTTTAAACAGCTTTTCGAGCGCGACGCGCTCCAAATAGCATATACGTTCGACCGCGCTTATCACAAGCTCGACCGTCTCTTTTTCGGATATACCGTACGTGCGCGAGTTGGAAACCTGATACATGCCGTACGACGCTCCGCTGCCCTCGCCGAAGTATCCGCGAACGGTGAGCCCGTACAAATTGCCGAAGGTTTTCAGCACGTCGTCAATAGCCTCCGTACGCTCCAATGCGGGCAGACACAGCATCTGAGACGCCCTCATCCCCGTGCCGACGTTTGTGGGACACGCCGTCAAAAAGCCGAATTCCCTATCGTATGCTATCGGCAGTTCGCGCATAAGCGCAAGGTCGTAGGCGTGCAGTTTTTCATATGCGCAGCGAAGAGAATGTCCGTCGGCCACGCACTGCTCCCTTATGCAATCCTCTTCGTTTACCATCACGGATATACGATAGGAATCTCCCTTCTCGATTATCACGGCGCCGCAAGAATCGTTGTTTGCAAGCGGCAGCGAAATGAGATGCTTTTCAAGAAGGAGTTTCTTTTCCGCTTTGTTTAGCCCAGACATGGTGAGTATGCGCGCGTCGAATATACCCTCTGCCGCGCGTACCGCGCCTTTTATGACGTCAACCGTGCCCATATCCGCGGCTGTCATAATTCGCGGAAAACTGCGACCTTCTACGTTCCTAGCCAGTCTGATACGCGAAGATATCGCCGCGTCGCGGGTCAGTTCTTCGGCAGTGCACTCGTCTGCGGTTTTAAACCCGCTCTTTTCAACTGCGATTTTGGGAATTTTTCTGTCAAAAGCGGAAGAAATAGCGCGCGCTTCGCCTGTTTGCAAGCGCGCAATCGCGGCTCTTGCGACTTCTCTCATATCCCTGTAACAGTCGGGACAGCCGAAAAAGAGACCGCTTTCAAACTGCTCCTTTGTAGTGCCGCACCTGCCGCATTCCATGCCTTTTCTCGCAATGCGTTCCTTTGCGGCTTCGCTCGGCGCAATTCCCTCTTTGAGCGCGCGGGTATAGCACGCCTCGCAATAAGCGTACTCCAAGGTTTTTCCGTTTTCAACCACACGGTCAAAGAGCGACGCGGCGCGCTTGCCGCAAACGTCACATATCATTTGCAATTCTCTTTTGTCTATTTCCGATTTCAGATGTTTTTAATTTCTATTTTATATTTTCCACATACTTAGCAAAATCGCTATGTAATTTTTCGTCGCGCAACGCAAAGTCGACAACGGCTTCGAGATATCCTTCCTTATTGCCTATGTCGTATCTGCGACCGTCAAATTCGCAAGCGCAAACGCGCTCAGTTTTTGCAAGCAGGTTTATCGCGTCCGTAAGATATACTTCCCCGTTTGTTGCGGGAGTATGCTTTATTGCGTCGAATATTGCGGGAGACAGCACAAAACGCCCGAGAGAGACCAGTTTGCTCGGCAGCTCGCCCTTCGGCTTTTCCACTATACCTTTGATTTCCGTCACCCTGTCGGTCAGCGGCTTGTCGATTATCATAACCCCGCAACGGCGCGCTATCTCCTCGGAAGGACACTGACAGCCCACAACCGTTGCGTTTCCGTTCGCTTCGTACGCGTCGATAAGCTGTTTCAAAACAGGCTCTCCCTCTCCCGTATACATAACGTCGTCGCCGAACATGACGGCGACAGGCTCGCCCTTTACGAATTTCTTCCCGAGATAAATCGCCATACCGTTGCCGTTCATCTTACGCTGTACGGCGAATGAAATTTTCACGTTATAGTCCTTGTTGGCAAGAGCGTAGCTCTCCTTATCGTTACGCGATAAAAGCAGCTTGTTGAGAGATTTGTCGGATTTGAACAGTTTTTTTATGCTCTTTTTTCTGGGCGATATGATTATCAGAACTTCCTCTATGCCCGATTTCGCCGCCTCCTCGACTATGTATGCGAGCGCAGGAGCGTCGGCTATCGGCAAGAGCTCCTTGGGCAACACTTTTGTGATAGGCAGAAACCTCGTACCGAAGCCCGCGCAGGGAATTATGGCTTTCTTTACTTGCATTAAACCCTCCTTTTTGCCGCAAAGCATATGCGCGCCTTGCACATTACGTTATATGCGACGTTTTGGGTACATGTTTTGTTTTATCGTATATTTGCGAAGCCGCCGCGGTGAAAACGCCGCGGCGGTCGAAGAAACGCCGAATTACTTTGAATATCCTCGCGGATGCGTCGAATGCCACTTCCATGCGGAGGAAATTATGCTTTCGAGGCTGTCGTATTTCGGAACCCAGCCGAGCTCGCGCCTTATCTTTTCGCTGGATGCGACAAGCGTTGGCGGATCGCCAGCACGGCGGGCCTCAACCTCGCGTTTTATCGGAAGACCCGTGACCTTCTCCGTCATATCTATGACTTCCTTAACGCTGAAACCGTTGCCGTTGCCGAGATTGTAATATGTGGATTTGCCGCCGCTTTTCAGATAGTCGAGAGCGCGGATATGCGCGTCGGCAAGGTCGGTGATATGAATGTAATCGCGCACGCAGGTGCCGTCGGGGGTCGGATAATCCTCACCGTATATGCCGATATGTCCGCGCGTGCCGTTTGCTACCTGCAAAATTATGGGGATAAGATGGGATTCGGGGTTGTGCGCTTCGCCGATTTCGCCGCTGACGTGAGCTCCCGCCGCGTTGAAATAGCGCAAAGCGACGTATTTAAGCCCGTACGCCTTGTCATAATCCTGCATAAACTGCTCCATCATAAGCTTCGTCTGACCGTATACGCTCGTGGGATTTTGAGGGCTGTCCTCCGTAATCAGACCGCTTCCGCAATCGCCGTACGTCGCGGCGGAGGAGGAAAAGACGAGAT
The DNA here is from genome assembly GCA_949432885.1 of uncultured bacterium. Lineage (GTDB taxonomy): Bacteria > Bacillota > Clostridia > Christensenellales > CAG-917 > CAG-475. The sequence continues at coordinate 148,308 of CASQXY010000001.1, forward strand.
ATCCGACCTTCTCCGCTATCATCGCGTCAAGCAGCGCAAGTGTGCCGGCGACGTTGTTATGATAATACTTGGCGGGATTGACCATACTCTCGCCTACAAGGGAATAAGCCGCAAAATGTATTACGGAATCCACACCGTACTTTGCGAAAGTCTCGCAAAGAAGTTCGACGTCGAAAATATCTCCCTTGACAAAGGGCACGCCTTCGGGAACGGATTCGATATGACCCGTCGTCAGATTGTCGTATACTACAACGTCAATGCCGCGCTCTTTAAGCTCTCTTACGCAGTGGGAACCTATATATCCCGCTCCGCCTGTAACCAAAATCATAATATACTCCTCGCGCGTTTGCTTACACGCTCGCGCGCTATAAAAATACCTATGAAATATTATATACTCAAACCTGTTGTTTTGCAAGACAAATTTGTTTATAATCAATGTGTGGATAAAACAATTTTGCATTGCGACCTCAACAATTTCTACGCTTCGGTAGAACAGAAGCTGCATCCCGAATACGACGGGCTGCCGCTTGCCGTATGCGGCAATCCGCAAATGAGACACGGCATCGTGCTTGCAAAAAATATGCTCGCAAAACAAGCCGGCGTACAAACGGGCGAAGCCATATGGATTTCAAAACAGAAATGCCCGCAAATTGTGTTTGTTGCGCCTCATTACGACGAATACGTCAGAATTTCAAAGCAGGTCTTCGATATTTATACCTCGTATACGGACAGGGTCGAAAGCTTCGGCATAGACGAATGCTGGCTTGACGTAACAGGCTCTGAAAACCTCTTCGGCGACGGGAAAACGATAGCGGATACGCTGAGAGAGCGCATAAAGCGCGAGACGGGATTGACAATTTCCGTCGGAGTTTCATTCACCAAGACTCTCGCAAAGCTCGGAAGCGACCTCAAAAAGCCCGACGCCACAACAGTTTTGTCCAAGGAAAACTATATGTCTGTTATCGGCAAACTTTCCCCGTCGGAGCTTATCATGATAGGCAAACGCACTGCGCATAAGCTCGAAAATCTGAACATACACACAATAGAACAGCTTGCAGACGCCGACAGAAATATGCTTCGATACCACTTCGGGATTATCGGCGACTCTATGGTCAACGCCGCGCTCGGCATTGAAACGGGAGAAGTAAAGAAATACTATGACAAGCAAATCCCCAAAAGCATTTCCAACGGCACGACCACTCCGAGGGATATAGAAAACGAGGATGAAGCCAAAATCGTGGTTTATGCCCTGTCGGAGCTGGTTGCGACCCGTCTTCGCCAATACAATCTGATTGCGGTAGGCGTCAATCTTTCAATCAAGGACCCGCAACTAAATTGGATGTCCAAACAAACCACGCTGACTACGCCTACCTCGAACGCTTCGCAAATAGCGTTGACGGCGATGTCCCTGCTTCTCAAAATGCACCGCTTCGACCAGCCTCTCAGAGCTATTACGGTAGGCACGCACAAGCTGTGCGACAAAACCGAGGTTCAGATGAGTCTTTTCGACGACCCGGACGATAAGGAAGGAAAGCTCGAACAAAGCATTGACAAAATACGCGGCAAATACGGCTACCATTCCGTCAAACGCGGAATACTCGTCGACGAGCAGCTTACGGGGAATCTACACGAAGAAGACGACTTCCGCCCTTTCCATCAATCCAAAAACAGCTAAGAGCGCCGCTCTCGAAATGTAAAAAAAAATATAGGCGCGCAATAAAACACGTATCGTGCGTACACGTATCGTATATTATTTCAATTTAAGCCCTTATTTGCCGAATAATTGCTGTTTTCGGGCAATCATGTGCAAGAATTTTATTACTTGATACAAATATTTCTCTGTAAGAATCAAAAATTTAATTTGCCGATAACTACAATATAAACCGCGTTACAACACGAAACGTGTTTCAAAATCGGCGTTATATTTTTTCAAGCAAATACATGCGTTTGATTCTGTTTACTTTGCGCAAGAATTCTGTTATGCTTTTGTCAGTAAATACTCATTATAGAGACAAAACGCGCGGTACGAATTTACATACCGTGCGGCGGATATAAGATGATACGCAACGCTATTTCTTCTTCACAGGGAATCGACGCAACAATGATTGCAACTTCTATACTGATGCTGATTGCAGGTATAGGCGTCTTTCTCATTGCATGCAAGCTTATGAGCTCCAATCTCGAAGCGCTCGGTTCCAACAAACTTAAAGCGCTGTTTGCCAAAACCTCCAAAAGCAAGCTGGTCGGCGTGGGTATAGGAACCGTCGCCACAGCCGCCATACAAAGCTCGGGAGCAACGACGGTTATGGTCATCGGCTTTGTAAACGCAGGTATCATGACGCTTACGCAAGCCGCTACAATCATTTTCGGCGCGAACATAGGTACGACAGTGACAGGTCAGATAGTCGCGCTGGGCTTGTTCGGTTCAAATACGATTTCCGCAACCGTAATATTCGCTTCTTTAACAGGAATAGGCGCTTTTATCACCCTATTTGCAAAAAAGGAATTTGCAAAAAAACTCGGCGGAATACTCGCGGGCTTCGGCATGCTGTTTGTAGGGCTAAATATTATGAACGGCTCTATGTCGGAATTTGCCGAGCTAGAACAGGTAAAAAGCATTCTTGCGGCGGTCTCCAATCCGCTCTTGCTGGTTCTTATAGGAGCTGCGCTGACGGCAATCATTCAAAGTTCCTCCGTCATGACTTCTCTTGCCATTTCAATGGTATTTTCGGGATTGATTTCTCTCGACCAAGGCATTTATCTGACAATGGGCTCCAATATAGGCTCCTGTATGGTCGCAATTATCGCAGGTATCGGCAGCAGTACGAACGCTAAACGCACCGCGCTCATTCACCTTGTTTTCAACATTTTAGGCGTCGTGATATTTATGCTTATCGGCATGATTATGCGCGAGGCGTCGCACAAAGCCGTGACCTTCGGCACACTCTTTGCAAAGATGTTCCCGGGCGCGCTCAATACGCAGATGGCTATGTTCCATACCATATTCAACGTAGCTACGGTCATCATTATACTTCCGTTCACAAATCTGCTCGTCAAACTCGTATCCAAGATAATTCCAGAAAAAAAACAACCGCAGGACAAAAACGCGCCCAGACTTTATTATATCGACGAGCACCTCCTTACGACCCCGCCTATCGCAGTACAGCAGACCAAAAACGAAATCGTGAATATGGCGGAACTTGCAATGCACAACTTCTCACTCTCCTGCGATATTATCTGCGATATAGACTTTTCAAAGGCTGAAAACTTCAAAAATAACGAAAATCAACTGAATTTTCTCAATAAAGAGATTGTCAAATTTATAATTAAAGTATCCAAATTGGAGCTTAGCGACCGCGACCGTTCCTATCTCTCCTCCGCATTTCATACAATAACCGACTTGGAACGCGTAGGCGATTATGCGGAAAATATCGTGGAATACGCAGAAAAACTCAAATCCGCAGATGAGAAATTCTCCGAAGAAGCGGTAACGGAAATACGCAAAATGCAAAGCCTCATAGAGGATTTGTATCAAAAGGTTATGAAAGCCTACGTCAATAACGACGTTTCGTCCTTGAAAGAGGCGAACGAAATCGAGGAGCAGATAGACGATTTCACCGAACTTATGCAGGTACGCCACATAAACCGTCTGGATATGGGCGTCTGCACCTCGGATATCGGCGTGCAATATATGTCGCTTGCGTCCAATGCAGAGAGAGTCGCAGACCACTTTATGAACGTAGCCAAAACCATAGAAGAATACGCGGCGTAAACGTATAAGCGCAATTAAGAAACGAAAATAAATTAAGGATAAATGCTATTCTAATAGATTTAAATTGGGTTGAGCATTTAAAATACACCGTAGAGGACGATTATGAAACTCGCGCTTGCAACCAACAATAAACACAAAATTAGCGAAATCCGCTCCATACTCGGCGACAGCTTTGACGAATTGCTTTCGCTCGAAGATTTGGGAATCAACGTCGACGTCGAGGAAACGGGAGCAACTCTCGCCGAAAACGCGCTTATCAAGGCACGCGAAATCACACAGCTTACAGGAATGCCGTCGCTTGCCGACGATACGGGACTTATGGTGGACGCGCTTGAAGGCGCCCCCGGCGTATACTCCGCCCGCTATGCGGGAAAGGCGCACAACGACAAAGCCAACCGCGATTTACTGCTGAAAAATCTTGCCGAAGCAAAAGACCGCTCGGCACATTTCGGCACTGTCATCGCCGTTTGCTATCCCGACGGCAAATATCTGCTTGCCGAAGGCAGGGTCGACGGAATTATAGGATATGAAGAAAAAGGCGAGGGAGGCTTCGGCTACGACTGCCTTTTTTACTCTCCCGAACTTGGAAAAACTCTTGCCGAGGCGACTGCGGAAGAAAAGAATTCCGTAAGCCACAGAGGCAGAGCTCTGCGCGCAATGCTCCAAAAACTGCAATATCAATCCGAATGAAAACTATTATAGCCTTTTCCGATACGCACGGCGCTCCCCTGCCGCAAAAACTGATTTCCGTCGCACAGGAGGCGGATTTCATATTCTTCCTCGGCGACGGAGCTTATTCGCTCGGAGATATTATGCTTAACAAAGGGCTGAAAATAGTCGGCGGCAACTGCGACGTCCGAGGCGTTTTGCCCGACGAGCTGGTGATAGAGATTGAAAACGTACGTATACTGCTAACACACGGTCATAAATATCGCGTAAAACACGATTTGCTCGCTCTCGCACTGCGCGCAGAAGAGCTCGGCTGCTCCGCCGTATTTTATGGACATACGCACGTCGCGCGTATAGACGAGCAGGACGGAATTACGCTTATTTGCCCCGGCTCGCCCTGTTATCCATCTGGCTCGGCGGCGTCATATGCTTTTGCGGCGGCTTACGACGGAAAAATTACTTCTAAAATCGTAAACATATTATAATTTTGTTGACATCATTCTGCGAATATGCTAAGATTTTCAAGCATCGGTTGCACCGTTTGCGCACGGCAGCAACTTTCGGCGGCACTTTATGTGCGGGTGTAGTTCAATGGTAGAATCTCAGCCTTCCAAGCTGATTGCGTGGGTCCGATTCCCATCACCCGCTCCATACGCTCTTTGAGCGTCCGCTTGCCGAAAGTTTTGAGCCTGTAGCTCAGCAGGATAGAGCAACGGCCTTCTAAGCCGTGTGTCGGGGGTTCGAATCCCTTCAGGCTCGCCAAACGGTGGATATAGCGCAGTTGGTTAGCGCGCCAGGTTGTGGCCCTGGAGGCCGTGGGTTCGAATCCCACTATTCACCCCACTTTCCAACTCGTTGCGAGATGTACAACGAGTTGGAATACTCTTAAACATATAGGGCGTACGTCAACCGAGCCGAAACACAGCAATAATCTGCCAGCCTTCCGCGTAAATGGTACGATGATTGCGTCGATACATAGGGGTATCGCCAAGCGGTAAGGCATCAGATTTTGATTCTGACATTCGTTGGTTCAAATCCAGCTACCCCTGCCAATGACTCACTAGCTCAGCCGGTAGAGCACCGCACTTTTAATGCGATGGTCCGGAGTTCGAATCTCCGGTGGGTCACCAAGTATATCACTATACGAACAGAATACCACTGTACACTACAACTATTTTGTTTTGAAAGTGATGAGAAAACCCTCTCGTAAATTACGAGAGGGTTTCCTTTATTTCAACTCACGCACTGTTTCGTTTTCAACTTTGTTTATTTTTGTATATAAAAAGCACACCCTTGCTAGTGTGATTCTATATCTCTGTCGAAATTTGTCCTATTTGCACTACCTTTGTCGAATGCCGATTTTTGTTGCAAATTGGCTTGTCTTAGCGAATTTTTGCTGTTATTGTGTATATGTCATTCATAAATGCCTCATGGCTTTGCCTTGTGTTGGGAGAGCAAGGCGAAAGGGAACGGTCACCGCGTTCCCTTTCTTTTTATTTTGATTAAACAACCTAAAATAAAGGAGCGACGTTTGCCGCTCCTCTGCCTATTCTTACTTTATACTGATTGTGTATACTGCTATCGTTTGCTTTCTTCTCGGCGCGTTCATACGCCTTGCGCGTAATCTCGCCGATTTTGTCGTCAAACAGCTTCTGCTGTTCGGGCGTAAATTGCAGCTTTTCCTTTTCTACGTCGTTTACGATTTGTTCCGCATTGGTGTTGGTTTCATTGTTTTGCTCCATATTGTTTCCTCCCGTTTTAAGCCCGTCGGCTGTATCTCCGTTTTTAGCCCGTCGGCTATTCCGCGCTTGCTTACCCTGCAATCCGCTAAAAAGGTAATAAAAAAGGACGCTCTTCCGAACGTCCGATTATATTTAGATTGTTTATTTAACTTTGTTACACTTTTTTGTATGAGTACTTTTCAGGAATAATGACTTTCTTTCCATTTATCATTTGCCCTACTATTTGCGCATAAGCATACCATTTAATCTCTCCCGAGATTTTACTTACAACTCCTACACCATCATCCGTACTAACTTCGTCAGGATTCCACGATTTTGTAAAAGCATAATAGTCCCCTAAATCTTTAATTCCTATGATATAGGGCTTTTCCTCTTCGTATGTACTCAGGAAAATTTCACATGCTTTTTCTAATGCTATCATTATATTTACTCCTATTTTACGCATTTAGTAATAAGATTAGTGAAACTCTTATCATCTATACGCAACAATCGTGTCGATTGCGGTTTTATCCATTGTTCTATAAAATATCTGGAACAATCGTTATCGCCTGATTGTGGATCTACAAAATGAGTTTCTCCATTTGTCTGCTCCGCTATAAAAACATGCCCTAATGGGTCTGCTTTCCATTCAACAAAAACTATTGAACGCGCGCCATCTCCATAATCAGCCATTCTATTGGAAATACTTTGCTGTATCTGTTCACAAGTTTTGCCTTGTGGTATTTCAAAACTTGTTATGCCATCTTTATATACGTTAGCCCATCCCGAAGTACCGCCAGCACTTATTAATGGGTCATCGCCCAACGCTCCCGAAGCCTGTACGTCAAAGCCTCTTCTTCTAGCCTCATATGCCGCTACGCAACGCTGACAATTTTGCGTATATTCCGTTTTGCCTGTTGCAAAATTCGGATTGGTTGCCTTCACGCACTTGTCTATCGTTCTGTTTTCTACGGGTAAAACGGGCGCGTCGTCGAGTTTGTCAATGCCTGTTACAGGCATTGTACCATTGTCAGACACTCTTGTCAAGACATTAGGAGTGTAATGTAAAGGCGCGCCTGCCTGAGGATTGTACGGCGACATTGTGGGCTTTGTCTCTCCGCCGATAGCCTCGCGCTGGTACTGTCTGTAAAACGGAATCCGCTTTTCTTCCGCATACTTTTCAAGAGCGCGTTGCTTGGCTTGCCACTCCGCTATTCTCTGCCTTGCAAGCAGTCTGTCCGTCTCATTCATCGAGCCTTGCTCTATCCGCTTCCACTCGCGTATAGAACGCTCATTGCGGCGTTGCTCCTGCTCTATCGCATAGCGTTCTGCCGTAAGCTCTTTGCTCGCTCGGTCATAATCGAAAATGTTTTCACGACTATATCCTGGGATAAATACTATGTACGAATGCCGACAGTTCCAATGAAACAGTCCTGCGCTTATCGCCGTACTTAAAAGCTCGTGTTCGCCGTCTCGCTTTCCGCCTTTATACACGTCGTCTATAAGCACTATTGCCTGCCACGGCGTACATAAAGGACAAGACGACGGGTGCGCGCTGATTTGTATTAAATACAGACCGTATTCCGCGCTACGTTCGCCCTGCGCTTCCAACAGCGTTTTCTGACTGTCCTGTCTCATTTGCAATTCGCCAACAGCCGAAAGCTCCGTAGCGACGCCGTTCTTATTGTACGTACCTGCCAAGCCTCTGTGCAAAAATATCTTCTGCTTGTTGTCTATTTCTCTTGCCATATGGCACGCGTTTTCTTTGAAAACGCTTTGCCTATCAATCGATAGCAAAAATTATGTTATTTATATTTATTAATCCTAAAATATTATATATAGGTTCAATCAAACATATTCGCTGCGCTCGAAATCCCGTAAAAAACCATAATGCTTCAAAATTATTGCTTTTTATATTGAACATATTGTATAATAAGGCAAGATATGTGATTCATCTTTATATAATAATATGGAATTCACATATTAAAACAATATGTATTGGAGGTTTTATGAAAACATCAATAAGACGTATCGCCGTTACAGGTTTAAGCATCTTGTGCATGCTTTTACTCTTCGTCAGCGTTCTTACGCAGACCAAGTCTTTGGCAGTCGCCGACGATACTCCGCAAAATACGATTGCCACTACATACTTCTACGATAATCTTGTCATCAATGATAATGGCGGAGAAGTAGATTTTGTTCTCGCAAAGAAGTTTTACAAAGCTCTTGAAGAGATTTACAACGACGGAGATTTCTTGGACGGAGTTGTGGAATACTCTCTCAACGAGCACGGTATTTTGAATTCCAACGAAATCGAGAATTACGCCGTAAACGGAGACGTTACCGTTCCCCGTGCGTTCGGTGCGGCACGCGACGCTTTTCTTACCGACCACCCCGAACTCTTTTACATCGATTTCTACAAACTTACGATAAGCGTAATGAAGAAAGGACCTGAATACTTCGCTTTCATCGACTGCGGCAGAGAAGCTAACGCCTATTACGACAGCGGCTTCACTTCTCAATCCGCGGTGCAACAGGCGATAACGGAATTTAACAGCGCTATCAACAAAATTGTAGCAGACGCGAACGCGGCGCAAGCTGAGGATCTTTATTCCGAAAGAGACGCATTCCTTGCAAGATACGTAAACAAGGTTCTTGCCGAATCAATCAAATACGATTACGCAGCATTGGCGAATAAGGACGACCCCGCGGCTATTGCGGCTTCGGCACATATCAATACAGCCTACGGCGGATTGGTATCCCAAAAAGCGGTTTGCGGCGGTTTCTCCCGCGCGTATAAGGTTGTTATGGATAAGCTCGGCATCCCTTGCATAACCGTAAACGGATACAGCAACCAGAAAGACGCTAACGGCAACAACTCGGGTTCCAGCATTTATCATATGTGGAATTACGTTTGGCTTGCCAATCCCGCATCGGCGCAAGCCGCTTCCGACGTCGCTTTGACCGCTTCGGCTAACGGCGGCGAATGGTATTCGGTTGACGTAACTTGGAACAGCGCTGCGGGCAATAAATACAGATACGCTGTATTAAGCGACGCAAGCGAGAAAGAAATCCACGTGACCGACGGCGTAATATCCTCTTCCGGTTACGAGCTTAGATACCCTGCTCTTTCTTCGCACAACTACGGCAGCACCGGCAGCACCGACGGACTTCAAAATTCCGTTATATATTTACCTGTCGGCGATGAGAAAGACGATTTCGGTCAGCCTTTGATGAGCAACCGCACCTCCGTAAGCTATAACGGCAAGGGTGCGAAGAGACTCCAAGAAGAAGACGGGCTGTATCTTGTAGTACGTTTTGCATACTACCTTGAAAAGCAAATTGTCTGGACTAAATGGATGTCAATAAACGCATTTAGAGAATATGCCATTCTTGCCATCGATAACGTAGACGGCAACATCCAAGATAATGGCTACGAAACTTGGTTTACGGATAATACTTCCGTTTATTACACTCAGTTTGCAGTTTTCGATACTGCTCCCGACGTTCCTCAAAATGTTCATTCCGATACGCATGGAATTGATAAAACTATTTATATGCAATATCAAGACAAGACGTTGAATGAAAGCAAAGCTATTGCAGTAGGCAATATTCAGATCAACGAGACTTTCGGCACTTATACTCCCGCGCCTTACGTTTCAAGGACTACGCCTAATCACGGTGAGGAACTTACCATAAACGACAATATGGGAAGCAGCAAGGCTCCCGGTACCGTTGCCGAAAACAAAGCGTTTGTTATGGAAATAACCTATACCGAACCTTTGCACATCCTCGACGAAAACCAGCCTATCGGAATTCATTTCGTATCCGAGCACCCCAATGCGCAGGATTATGCCAAATTCTATCCCGTAAATGATAACGGAGATTTGGTTGAATTGGTTGAAAGAGAAGTAAGCTCCGGCGACCCCACATTGGTACGCAATACGTTAAGGTTTAAGTTTGCACCCAGCCTAATGTATGCACACAACCGCGAAGGCTACGAATTTGTATTTACCAACGTAGGCTCATCTAAGGAAGTTGCAAGAATTGACGCCAACGGACAAACAACGTTTGTCATGTCTAATAAGATTCCCAACACCGTTTATTACAATTTCAGCAGATTGTATTTAGCTTGCCCCGCTCGCTTCAATTACGACGGCAGACTTTGGGTAGATTGCTGCGCTCAACCCACTCTCGTGGCAAACTCGGACCTTTCCGAAATGGAATTCAAAGACGAGAACGGCAAAACCACTTTCTCGGAAAACGAAAGAAGCCAGATGATGTTGGTTGCGGAAAGAGCGGATACGAATACCGTAAATACAATGCTTGACGAAATCAGCGGACACGATGATATCAACGTAAACAAAGACGATATCATAAACAGCGAAACGTATGACATTTCCTTGCAGATATGCGGAAAATATCCTAAGATACCCGACGGAAGCTATGTAAAAATTGCGCTCGGTTTCCCGCAAGGCTACGGTCCCGATGACGAAGGCGTAACATTCAAACTCTTCCACCGCAAGCACGACCCAGCCACGGATACGTATTCTATCGAGGAAGTTCCCTGCGTCGTGACCAAGTTCGGTATCGTAGCGACAGTCACAAGTTTCTCTCCGTACATGGTCGCAGTCGTTGACGCAGAAAAAGCCACCGACAAAACCGTGTTCGCAAGCATCGAAGGCAAAGGCGGCAAACTTACGGTAGCAGACGGCAAGATTCTCTCGCTGAAAGCAACCGACAACCCCGATACGGAAATCAACGAGACCTCGCACACCTACTCTATCGTTCCCGACGCGGGCTATCAGATTTACAGCGTCAAGCTTAACGGCGTTGAAATCAAGGACAGAGTCATAGACGGAAAACTTACTCTCTCCTATTCCGACGCAGACATGCTGGCAAACAACGAGCTTGAAATTCAGTACATATCCGACGCGGCGGCAACGCGTTATGCGGAAAAAGCCGAAAGCGAAGGATTGGAATTGGTCGAACCCGTTAAGATTATCGTTGCAGTCGGCGAACTTTATCCCGATATTGCAACTGACAATAACGGCGCAAAAACAAATACGGTGCTCATCATCTGCTTGGTCGTTTTGGCGATAGTCGTCGTAGCGGCAATAGTGATTACCACTGTAGTACTTGTAAACAAGAAGAAGAAAGCAGCTAAATAACTCTTTCCGAACAACAGCACACAGCGACGGTTAATGCCGTCGCTGTATTTTTTTTGCGGACAATCGGATAATCCGGTTTCAACGCAAGCGCTAATATCCATTAAGCGCTAGAAGTTGAAATAAACGCCGCTTCTTATATAATAACGCAAAAGCTATTCGTGCTTCATAGCAAACAAGTTTTCGATTATTCCTAAAAATTCTCTTCGGGTATTGAAAGCAAACATCCCGACTGCTATAATAAAAATATGGAAAACGGTATCACTAAGTACAGAATGTATATGACAAAAAAGCATCAAAACTGGACTATGGGCGAAAAAGACGCCCTGCTTCCCTATTTGGACGGAGAAGACGACGAGATACTGGAATACGCAATCATAAACAAGGACTTTGCCATAATTCTGAAAAACGATATGACATACGATATCAAAAACACAAGACAGGAAGCGATTGATTTCATTTCATACATATATCGCAATTATTCGATTTGCCAGAATTTCGACGACAAATGCTATATCTCACGCGAGGATACGACGCTCAAATTCATGACCTCCGCCGAGGCTCAGGAAAACGGCGTTTACGACTACGTGCACGTGCCGCGCGGACAATACTACATTGCAAAATACGGCAAAATATTCGCTATCGGAAGCACGGAACAGGAAATGCAACAAAAAATGTACGAACACTACCGCGCTAAATATACGTTTGCATATTGACAAATCAAATAAATATTCGGCATCAATTTGACGTCGGTATTTCATAATCCCGACGTCATAATTTTTATGCTTTTGATAGAACTTTTCTATGCGCCGCTCTGCGATGTCTTTGCTTTGCAATAACGCAATTATAAAAGTATGTCCGCCGTAAACGGCGGACATAACAATCGCAATTTGCGGAGTCTCTTTTGCAAACGGTGTAACCTTTATTCCGCTCCGCGCTTACGCTCATGGTCCGGGTGCGCTTCACGGGCAATCGGAGGGTTTACGCTGTTATCAGAGCAATATGCAAATCACTCCGCCTCTGCCCTCGTTTACTATTCTTCCGAGCGTTTTGCGCATTTTTTGCTCCGCATCGTTGGGAACGGTGTGCAACTTGTTGTTTATACCGTCCGCTACAAGCGAGCTCAGCGACCTTCCGAATATATTCGTGTCCAAAATTGCCTGTCTGTCGTTTTCATAGTCCTGCAACATATTGTCCACGAAATCTTTGCTCTGCTGTTCGCTTCCGACTATGGGGCTTACCTCGGTTTCCACGTCCACTCTCATTATGTGCAGCGACGGCGCGTGGGCTTTGAGTTGAACTCCGTACTGCTGTCCCTGCCTTAGAAGCTTGGGCTCGTGCAACTCGATTTCGTCCATGGTGGGAAGTACTATTCCGTATCCAAACGCGTCCACCTGCTCCATTGCCGCATTGATTTTTTCAATCTTATCTCTGCCACGGCACAGTTTTTTGAGATGAGTGAGCAAATCGAACTCGTCGCCGATATCAATTCCGCACTCTTCGCTTGCGACCTTATAGAATACGCCGTCCTTTGGATTGAGATTGACGTTTACGCTTCCTTTACCCGCGTCGAGATTGATTGAATACGGCTCCTGCCAGTATTCTGCGCTCTTAAAGAAGGTATCGATTTTTTCGTAATCCTTCATCTTGCTTACGTCGTCGCCTAAGCCTCTCACGATTTCTATAAGCTCTTTGACGATACCGCTGTCCGCAGGCAGCGCCTGCACCCAACGGGGCAAATCAAAATCGATAATATTCACCGCAAATTCAAGAAGTATGGTTTCGAGAATTTCAGTTATATCCTGCTCGTTCAAATTAGCCGCGCTTTTGAGAAGTACGGGAGCATCGTATTTTGCCGCGAGTTCGTCTTTGAGAATCATCGCGCTTGCGGCGTTTACGTCCGCAACGTTAAGCACTATCGCAAAGGGCTTGCCGCATTCCTTCAATTCATTGACGACGCGCTCCTCTGCCTCTATATAACGCTCGCGCGAAATACCCGAAAAGCTTCCGTCCGTCGTAACCGCAAGCGCAATCGTGCTATGCTCCTTTATGACCTTCTGCGTGCCTATTTCAGCCGCTTTGGAAAAAGGAATCTGCTCCTCCGCCCAAGGCGTGGAAACCATGCGTTCCTTGCCCTCTTCCTCGGCGCCCAGCGCTCCGTCTACCAGATAGCCTACGCAGTCTATAAGTCTCATGTTCACGGCGAGATTCTCGCTCACGGGAACGCGTACCGCTTCGTTGGGTACGAAACGCGGCTGAGTCGTCATAATAGTCTTGCCGTCCGCCGACTGCGGAATTTCGTCGATTGCCCTGCTTCTTTCGTCAGGGTTCTCTATGCCGTCGACGACAAGCTGTTGCATCACCTGCTTGATAAGCGTCGACTTGCCGGTGCGCACCGGTCCTACGACACCGACATATATGTCGCCGCCCGTACGCGAAGCGATATCACGATAAAGGTCAAATTTATCCATAAACTCCTCCAACACTGTTTGTAAAATCTATGAGGCATATGCGAACTATATGACATTTGAAAAAAATAAAATCGCAAAAAACTACAAACTTCGTTTTATATTAATATTTACTTAACGGCATATAGATTCGTATAGAATAAACCGAATTGCCCGCGTATAAGCTAGGACAAGTATTATAAAAATCACTTATTTTGGGAAACTATTATAAAAATCACGATAATTTGTAATACCGATTTGCATAATTTAAGTATTATAAAAGCAATTTCAACTTTTTTTGAGCAAATTTGCAATGCTTAACCGCAAAACTTAAAATCTGTGATTTTGCACCGCTTATTGCAAAACGCCGCCTATCGGGCGGCGTTTTGCAATATCGTCACGCAAATTTAACGTTTTTCAAACAACGCAATTTTTATAGCGCAAACAAGTACGTCGATTGCAAAATCCATTTCTGCCAAGGACGGCACCGACGGTGCGATGCGTATATTGCTGTCGGAATCATCCTGCATATAGGGATAAGTAGAACCTGCGGCTGTGAACTTTACCCCGGCCTCCGCGGCGAGCGCCACAACCCTTTTCGCGCATTCCTTTACGTCGAGCGAAACGAAATAACCTCCCTTTGGCGTACTCCATTTAACCTCTTGACAATCGCCGAACGCGTCTTTTAGCCTCGTCTCCAACAACTCGAATTTTGGACGGAGTATGTCGGCATGTAAAGACATAATGCGCTTTACGTTATCCTTGTTTTTTAGGAAATTCACATGCATAACTTGATTAACCTTGTTGGGATTTATCTGCTTGAAGAACATCTTTTTGAGCAAATCCGCAACGTTCTCCGCGCTCGTCGCAAGCGCCGCCACTCCGCTGCCGGCAAAGGTAATTTTGGATGTAGAAGCAAGCTCGTAAACCATATTGGCATTATCCGTCTTTTTGGTGAGGTCAAATATGTTTTTGAGCTTGTCGTCGTTCGCGTACAAGCCGTGAACCATATACGCATTGTCCCAAAACACTCTGAAATCTTTTGCGGCAGGTTTTAGATTGGCGATGCGCGCAACCGTCTTATCCGAATACACCGCACCCGTAGGATTTGAATATTTGGGGACGCACCACATTCCCTTTACGCTTTCGTCGTTGCTTACAAGCAGCTCCACAAGGTTCATATCGGGACCGTCCTCTTTCATGGGAACGGTTATCATCTCGATCCCGAAATTTTCGCAAATGGAAAAATGTCTGTCGTAACCGGGTGCGGGGCATATGAATTTGACCTTTTCGAGCTTGTTCCATGGCACGCCGCCCAAAACGCCGAATTGCATTGCGAACTGCACTAGGTTATACATAATGTCGAGGGAACTGCCGTCGAATACTATAACCTCGTCGCTTTTCACCTCAAACAGCTCTGCAAACAGCTCTCTTGCAGACTTGATTCCCGCAAGCTCGCCGTAGTTTCTGGCGTCTCCCGCTTCCGTAATATAATTGTAGCCGCCGGCCTCTTTGAGCATAGGCATCGCTATTTCAAGCTGCTCTTTTGACGGTCTTCCGCGCGTCATATCAACGGATATACATTTCTTTTTCAGCTTCTTAAACGTTTTAAGCTCCTCGCACAGCAGCTCTTCTCGCTGTACGGGAGTAAGTTCACCGTAATTTGACATATTCTATTCCTCGTATTTTTATCTTACTATATTATAAGTGCGATTTTTATCCTTTGTTGCCTCGCGGCGGCAATTAAGTATCATTGTTTGCGCGCACTGCGATACGTATCGGCGTGCCCGAAAAATCGAAACTCTTCCTCAACGCGTTTTCGAGATAACGTTTATAACTGAAATGCATGATTGACGGGTCGTTTACCTTTATGACAAACGTCGGCGGAGCGGAGCTCACTTGCGTAACAAAAAAGATTTTCAGCTTTTTACCGAGATAGGACGGCGGCTCGCTTATGCGTATAGCCTCTCCCATAACCTCATTGAGCAGACCCGTGGAAATTCTACGGCGGCTGTTTGCGACAACCTCCTTGCACAGCGGCAGAAGATTGTCCAGTCTCTTTCCGCTCTTTGCCGAAATATACGCCGATTTGAAATAGTTCATATACTTCAAATCTTCCTTGAGTTTGTTTTCGTATTGGTTTATAGTGTGCGTATCTTTATCCACCAAATCCCACTTATTCATGACGATTACGGACGGTTTCCCCTCCTCGTGGACAAAACCCGCGATTTTCACATCCTGCTCTGTAAAGCCCTCGTTTGCATCGCATACGATAAGCACGACGTCCGCGCGCCTAATCGCAAGCAGCGCCCTCATAACCGAATACCTTTCAAGGTCGAGGTTGACCGCCTTTTTCTTGCGCATGCCCGCAGTGTCTATGATGAGGAATTTGTCGTCGCCGACGTTTAGTTCCGTGTCTATGGCGTCTCTCGTTGTACCTGCGATATCGCTGACGATACAGCGGTCATAACCCAATAATCTGTTTGTAATGGAGCTTTTCCCCGCGTTGGGCTTGCCGACCACGGCTATTTTTATACGCTCGTCGTCGTCCTCCGCCACGCTTACAGGGATAACTTCCATGAGCGCGTCGAGCAAATCGCCTATGCCCTTTCCCTGCTCCGCGCTCACTGCGTACGGTTCGCCGAAGCCGAGCGCGTAAAAGTCGTAAACGCTGTCCATAAGATTGTTGTCGATTTTGTTGACGGCAAGCACCACGGGCAGATTGGATTTCCTGAGATAGGAGCAAACGAGATTGTCGTCCGTCGTAAGTCCGGTCTTTCCGTCCACCACGTACAGTATGGCGTCGGCGGTCTCCACCGCCATCTCTGCCTGAGTGCGTATGTGAGTCCACATCTCATCATCGCTTTTAAGCTCCAATCCGCCCGTATCTATAAGCGTAAAGGCGCGGCCGCACCACTCGCAGTCCGCATAAATACGGTCGCGCGTAACACCCGGCGTATCTTCCACTATGGCAATTCTATTGCCTGCTATTCTGTTGAACAACGTCGACTTTCCGACATTGGGGCGGCCGACTACCGCTATCAATGGTTTCATATCTTCTCCGTCATGCCCTATATCCGCAACACGCGGTTTAAGGCATTCTATTGCATTTTTTCAAAGTGCTCGGCAATAAGCCTCGGCATATCGCTTCCGTCGTGCGGAACAACTATTATCGGCGCTCCGAGATAATCTTCGACCTCTTTTACGCTCTTGCTGTCAAGAAATGTATCCGTAAACTCCCTGAGCATATTGTCGGGGATAACGTACGCGTCCGCGCCGCGCTCCACCTGAGCGATTATATCCGTCGCCGTAACAAGTCCCGCCACGGTTACGCTATGCCCGAAAAAGTTGTTTTTCACGCCGAATACCTTACAGCGCACTCCCAATTTTGTCTGCAACCGAGCGGCATAGCCTTCGAGTATCGGCGCAAACGAGACTCCCGTTATCAGACCTATTGTTTTGCCAAGACGCGCGTCGTCCGCCTCATTTAAGCAATATTCGAAATTCTCCTTAAAATCCGCAAGCAAGCCCACTCCGTTCTCAATCTGGTCGAATGAACCGTAGTACGCGCTTTCTGCGACGGGCAATCCCGCTTTTACGTAATACTCGTCGCTGCACCAGCAGAAGCCGTCCAGCTCGACGTGCAATTTTTCAACCAACTCTATTGTCTGCCTTGCATTCTTCTCGTCTACAAAATTGAGATTCGCAAGCCGAGCGCGATGAGCCGTAAGCCCTACGGGCACGACAGCGATGCTAAGCACGCCGTCCATTGATTTGAGACCTCTTATGCTCTCTTCAAGCACCTTGCCGTCGTTTATTTCTGGAACGACGACGAGCTGAGTATGCATTTTTATACCGTTCTCCCCAAGCCTCTTCATATAGGATTTGAGCTTGCGCGTATTGGGGTTTTTCAGAATAAACTGACGCACGTCGTCGTCAAAAGCATGCACGGATATGTACAGCGGACTGAGTTTGAGGCGGATTATCCTCTCTATATCCTCGTCCGTCACGTTGGTCAGAGTGACATAACTTCCGCTTATAAAGCTGAAACGATAGTCGTCGTCCTTAACGTAGAGGCTGTCGCGCAAGCCGTCCGGGAGTTGGTCCACAAAGCAGAAAATGCATTTGTTTTTGCACACGGCAGGTTTCATATCCCAATCCGCTTCTATTCCGAGTGGCTGACCGACTTTCTTTACGACATTTATACGCTTGGGTTTGCCCCCGCGCAATACCTCGACCTCGAAGGAGGTTTCATTGTCGTAATACAGATAGTCTAACTCGTCCGAAACCTTGTAGCCGCCTATGCGAACAATCTCGTCGCCGAGCTTAAATCCCATTCTCTTGGCAATTTTGGAAAGTCCCGTTATCTTTGGCATAAAACCTCTCAAACCGCAATATAAGAAGCCAAAAAACTTGCGACATTTTCGAGCGTACTCATCTCCGCCCACTTGTAGGCATTGCTTCCTATCTCCTCGGCAAGTTCCGTCTGCAAGAGCTTGTATTCCAGCGCGATAATATCGATATCCTCTTTTGCACGCAAACACAGGTCGTGACTGACGAGATAGTTGATATCGTTTAATGCATGCTCGTCCTTTGAATAAACTATGGACGGAATGCCCAGCTTGAAGCACTTATATATGAGCGCGGTTTCGTAGTCGGTTATTGCCAAATCGCAGACGGAAAGATATTCGTCCACCTTGTCCGCAGACTGTACGAAAATGACGGTAACGCCAGGCACCTGCACGGCAGTCGAGCTCAGCTGCTGTCTCGCCTTCGCGTTTTCGCAGAACACGACGAGGCTCGCTATATCGCCTTGGTCGAGCAGTAAATCGAATACGCCCGACAGCGTTTTATCGTTTTTTATGTTCACATATACGCTTTTGGAACGCGGAAGACCAAGTTCCTGCTTGCTGTACGCGATTTCCTCAGGGGTTTTTTTCCGTATCTCGTAGGGCAAGCCCATGGTCATAATATTTTTGGAGCGTATACCCGAGCGCACAAGCTCGGCTTTTAGGTCCGCGTTTTCTACTATATACACGCTCGTACTTTCGTCAAGACCGCGCTTCGGCATCGTAAACGTCGATAGCAGATATATGATTTGAGTATCGAATTTCACTCTGCGCTTGGCGTCCACCGCGCAATGGTGCGCATAAGGCGTAAGACACAGAATGTACTCGGGATGAAAACGCTTTATTATGTTCTTTATGCGATTGACTCGCTTTGAGAACTTACGCGGTCTAAGCCGCTCTTTTATCACGCCTTTATCCTTGCGTTCAAGCAGATACTGATATTCGCTTCCGTTGTCCATAAGCCTGTCGAGAGCGGAACGCTTCGCCACCGCACCGTACTTTTCGTCGCTTATCACCGCCACGTTATGCGTACCTACGCGTTCGATTGCCTCCGCAAGCTTTCCCGATATTCCGTCCGCCTCGTCGCGCGACGTCATTATCACAATAATGGGTTTCTTTTCCATAATCCCTCCCGAATCACTCTTTCACTATGACGGGTATGATAATCGGGAACTGCCTGTCCCGATAAAACAGTTTGCGTACGCATTTTTTTACGTTTCTGGCGTACTCGTTGACGTCGGCTTTGTCCAAATCCACGCCGTTCACGCCCTCTATAACCGCCGAACAGATAGACTTTTCGACTTCTCCCGTAAGATTGAAGCCTCTTGCAACAATATCGACGTCGCCTACGACTACGCCCCTTTCGAGGTCTACCGCAGCAAGCACTATAAGCATACCGTACTCTGCGAGGCTGCGCCTGTCGTTGACAAGGCTCTGCCCGTCTTCGAGAACTACTCCGTCAACGTAAATATTCCCCGACGGCACGTTGGAATGCTTTCTTATACCCTTTGCGGTAACTCCGTAGCTCTCGCCGATATTGGGGATAACTATGCTCTTGGAATGTACGCCGAGCGATTTTGCCAACTGCGCGTGCTTGTACTGGTGACGGTACTCGCCGTGGACGGGCATAAAGTTCTGCGGATGCACAAGCGTCAACATGAGTTTGAGTTCCTCTTCGTACGCGTGCCCCGAAACGTGTATATCGTTCATACTGTCGTAAATCACGTCCGCTCCCTTGCGAAACAGGTCGTTGATAACGTCGTACACCGACTTTTCGTTCCCGGGGATGGGAGTGGAGCTCAAAACCACAACGTCGTCCGGTCCGATATTTATTTTGTTGAACTCCCCTTTCGACATCTTCTTTAATGCGGAAAGAGGCTCTCCCTGAGATCCTGTTGCAAGAATTAACGTCTCGTGCGGCAGCAGCTTGCCTACGCCGTCCGCAATTACGCCTTTGGGGACATGCAATTCACCGCATTCGGAAGCCACTTCCACAATAGCCTTCATGCTTTTACCCGCAAGAACGACCTTTCTGTGATACTTATGAGCGAGAGTAAGCACCTGCTGAACTCTATAATTGGATGAGGCGAAGCAGGCGATGACAAGACGTCTGTTCACATTGTCCATAAAAATGTTTTCAAGACTCTTGCCGACGAGCTTTTCGGAGTTCGAGTTGCCCTTTCTTTCCACGTTTGTGGACTCGCCAAGCATAAGAAGCACCCCTTTGGCTCCGATTTGAGCTATACGCCGTACGTCCGTCTTCTTGCCGTCTATGGGTGTATCGTCCATTTTGAAATCGCCCGTCACAAACACATTGCCCGCGGGCGTGGCAATAGAAAGCGCGCAGGCGCCAGCCATAGAGTGCACAACCTTTATAAACTCGACCTTTATTGCGCCGAGCGTAATCGTGTCGCCCGCTGCGACAACGTTGAGACTGCATTTTTTTCCGTTCTTTTCCAGTTTACGCTTCAAAAGACCTACCGTAAGCGCTGTACCGTATATCGGCACGTTTTTCAACTCATCCGCGTAATAGGGAATAGCTCCGATATGGTCCTCATGTCCGTGCGTAAGAACTACGCCTCTCAGTTTTTTCAGATTTTGCTTAATATACGTGATGTCGGGAATTATCGCGTCTATTCCGGGGCTGTCTTCTTTTGCGAAAGCTACTCCGCAGTCCACGATAATCATGTCTGAACCGCATTCTATCGCAGTCATATTTTTGCCTATCTCCCCGACTCCGCCGAGGAAAGTGACGGTCACTGATTGTTGACCTTTTGCCATTATATACTCCTAAATACAATTATCCGCTTATCTATCGCGCACGAATTATATAATAATTAATTAATTTATTCTACACTATTTTTTGCCGACAGGCAAGGAATATAGACGGCTCGGGGCAAAATATTTCGAGTGCGAGCTCAAAAACCGCACATACTACTCAACCAAAATATATTCAGAAAACAAAATTTGCAAGAATAATGCACGATACGTGTATTATTTTGCATAATTATAGTACACGTTTCGTATTTGTACCGCCGTTATTAATAGGCAAAATATTATGAATAAACGAAAAAATCCACTAATAAACAGCGGATTTTATGCGATTCAAAGATTTCGTCGAACAAATGAGAAACTACATTATTATACGTATCGTATTTTATTTCTCTATTACTCTGACAATTTTTTTGAGCGTATCGTTCATGGGCTCGGAGAGCTTGCAACCGTCCAGAAGTATTTCGGACGGCTTCTCTCTTATTATGGCGCTCAACAGATTGTATTCCTCGCTGTCAAACAGATTGACCACCTCTACGCTCGTATGCCTCGTGAGATTGCGTATGTTGTGCTTGCTCAGCACAAGCTGATTGAGCTTTCCCTCGCTGCCCGTAATAAACGTGGCTATGTCGTAAATATCCGAGTCTCTGCCGCAGCCTTCCAGCAGTCTGTTTGCGAGGTCCGCAAGCTCCTGCCATCCGTCCGTCAGTGCGCGCAGTCTGAAATTTAGCAGTCCGTCCAGGTTATAGTCGAGCGAGCCCGAAAGCACTTTTGAGACTATACTGCTTTCAAATTCCCTGTCAAAGTGCACTATTGAGCAAATCAACGCGCATTTTGCGTGCGACAAGCGCCTTATCCTAAGTTTTTCAAGAAAAAAACGCAGTTTTATGAAAGACAGATACACAACGTCGAAAATACGTTGCAGGCTTTCTTCAATCTCGTCCTGTTTGTCGCAAAGTCCCGCGAGATATATCCAGATTCTGTTGTCGGATTCCTCTATCGCATATGACAAATCTTTGGTACTTTGCAATCTGCCGATGATATAGTTTATCTCCCTCTCATACGCCTTATCTACACTGATAACGTTTGACCACATACACACCTCGTCAATATTGTATGCAGACAAACATTAAAAATTATTGGAATATTTTTCATATGCGAAAATTCGTCGTTTTTAATTAAAAGAGGCATTGCAAATATTTATATCTTATTATAAAATATATATAAAGTCGCGCCGCGCGCCGATTATTCGCAACACTTTTGGGGGAATTATGGAAGTCAACGAGAAAAAATCAACCGACCTCGAACGCATGAGCGCAGGCAGGCTGTACAACTGTACGGACAGACAGGTTTTTTTTAAACACGCACGAGCGCTCCGACTTATAGACAAATTCAACCGCGCGAGGTTTTGGAATATTCCCAAACAGAAACGCATTATCAAAAAGCTCATACCCGACCACGGCAGGAATTTTTTCTTTATGCAGTCCTTCCGCTGCGAGTACGGCTTCAACATTAAGTTCGGAGACGACCTCTTCGTCAATTTCGATTGCATATTCATGGACGTCGCTCCTATAAAAATCGGAAACGGCGTTATGTTCGGTCCCAGAGTGACGATTGCGACCCCCGTCCACCCTCTACTCGACGACGAGCGGATTATGCAACAGTATCCGGACGGCTATTATGACCTCGAATATGCAAAACCCGTGACCATAGAAGACCGTGTTTGGATTGCCTCTAACGTTACGATTTGCGGCGGCGTAAAGGTCGGAAAAGGTTCGGTTATATGCGCCGGGAGCGTAATAACAAGAGATATCCCCGCAAACTGCCTCGCAGGAGGCGTACCCTGCAAGGTTATAAGATATTTGGACGAACAGGACAGAATGAACGTTCTCAGAACCTACGAAAACGACGAGTATCCGCTTTCCGCGCGTGACAGAGCAAAGTTAAAAACGGAAAAACAGCCCAAGTCCGCGCAATAAGCTCATTTCAGACAATATGCGCGGTCAGGCGCGAATTTAACGAACAAATAAAACGGTTTTACATGCCGTCGGAGGAAATTATGACAGAACAAAATTACAGCTCCATTCTCGAATCGCTTACACTCGAAGAAAAGGCTTCCCTTTGCTCGGGAATGACAAACTGGCTTACGCAGGAAATAGAACGCGTCGGCGTGCCCTCCGTTTGGGTCTCCGACGGTCCAAGCGGACTGCGCAAGGAAAAGGTCAAGGAAAACGGCACCAACGTAATGGGCGAATCCGAACCCTCGACCTGCTTTCCCGGAGCGGCGACGCTAGCATGCAGTTGGGACCCGCAGCTGTGCGAAGAAGTAGGTCGCGCAATCGCCGAAGAGGCAAAGGCTCTTAAAGTCAGCACCGTGCTCGGACCCGGCGTAAATATCAAGCGCAGTCCTCTGTGCGGCAGGAACTTTGAATACTACTCTGAAGACCCCTATCTCGCAGGCCGTATGGGCGCGGGCTGGGTGCGCGGACTCGAAAAAGAAAACGTCGGCACTTCCTTAAAGCACTTTCTTGCAAATAACGAGGAGCATATAAGGATGACGGTAAGTTCCGAGGTCGACGAACGCGCGCTTCGTGAAATATATATGCCCGCTTTCGAGCATATCGTGAAGACGGAGAAGCCCGCCACCGTAATGTGCTCGTATAACCGCCTTAACGGTACTTATCTCAGCGAGAACAAGCGTATGCTTACAGACGTTCTGCGCGACGAGTGGGGCTACGAAGGTATTGTTGTCAGCGACTGGGGCGCGGTGAACAACCGTATCGACGGCGTAAAAGCGGGGCTGGACCTCGAAATGCCCGGCAACAAAGGAATAAACGACAGACATTTGGTGGAAGCTGTCAAGGACGGCAGACTCAGCGAAGAGGACCTAAACAAAGTTGCTCTGCGCATAATTAAATTTGCCTGTGAAAGAAACTCGCATATCGAGGAAAATTATCAAGTCGACTTGGAAAAGAACCATAAGACAGCGCGCAAAGCCGCGGCAAACAGTGCGGTTCTGCTCAAAAACGTCGCAAATACGCTCCCCCTCAGAAAAGGACAGAATATCGCGGTTATCGGACAGCTTGCCAAGGTCGCGCGCTATCAGGGAGCGGGTTCAAGCCATATAAACGCGACGAAAATAGTTTCATTTACCGACGCTCTCGACGCCGCGGGACAGAAATACACATACGCGGACGGATACGGCCTAAAAGGCGACGGATATAAGAGCGGACTTATCAAAAAAGCGATTAAAGCCGCCAAGGATAAGGATGCGGTCGTCGTATTTATCGGGCTCACGGACGCTTTTGAGTCGGAGGGATACGACCGCTCTCATCTCGATATGCCCTCTTCGCACAACATACTCGTCGAGGAGCTGCTGAAAGTCAATCAAAACGTCATCGTCGTACTTTCCTGCGGCGCGCCCGTCAAGTTGCAGGGGTGGGAAAAGGACGTAAAGAGCATTCTAAACCTGTATATCGGCGGTCAAGCCACAGGCGAAGCGGCGTACGACGTGCTGTTTGGAGACGTCAATCCGTCGGGTAAACTCGCAGAGACTTTCCCATATGACAACGGCGACAATATTGTCTCAAAATACTTCCCTATGGGACCGCGCACCTGCGAGTACCGCGAAAGCGTATACGTGGGCTATCGCTATTTCGACAAAGCGAACAAGGACGTACGCTACCCGTTCGGTTACGGTCTCAGCTATACGCAATTCGAGTATGCGAATCTCAAACTCTCCGCCTACGAAATCAATGAGGGCGAGGAGCTGAAAGTATCCTTTACTGTCAGAAATACGGGCAAAATCGCGGGCGCGGAAATCGCGCAGCTTTACGTCGGCGACGTGGAAAGCACGATATTCCGTCCCGTTAAAGAGCTCAAAGGCTTCAAAAAAGTTTACCTCCAAGCGGGTGAGGAGAAACAAATCGAACTTACTCTCAACAGCCGCGCGTTTGCATACTACAATGTGAATATCAAGGATTGGCATATCGAAAGCGGCGACTTCGATATTCTCGTCGGCGCATCCTCCCGCGATATACGGCTTAAAGACCGAGTGAGAGTAATTTCCGCCAACCCCGACGCGCCTATACCCGACTATCGCAAGTCCGCACCCTATTACTACGATATACGCGGCAACGAAAAGGAAATCCCCAAGGAGCAGTTTGAAGCGGTCTACGGAGGCAAACTGCCCGACAATTCCGAGTTCAAAAAAGGCGAGCTTACGGCATGTAACAGCGTAGGTCAATGCGCGGTTTCGCCTTGGGGCAGATTTATTTACAGAATGGCTATGTTCGGAGCGAAGATAATCGCAAAATCCGCGGAAAATCCCGAAATGATAACCGAATCCGTAAAGGATATGCCTCTGCGCGCCGCCACGGCGATGACGGGCGGACTCGTCCCCGAAATGTCACTGTACGGGCTTGTGGATATGGTCAACGGGCGCAAGGGAGGATTGCGCAAATTCCTGCGCGGATTCCGTAAAAAATACAGAAACATGAGCGTAACTCAATGATACGCGCCGACGAACGATCTATGAAAAAAGTCATTTCCATTCTCACCGTTGTACTCGCCGTAATTTGCTGTATTTGCATTTTTACAGCTTGTAACGACGACCAAAAGTATAAAACGAGCACGCATTTTACAGGCGATTGCCAAAATAAAGGCTTTACCCGTTTCCTGCTTCCCAACGGTGAATACTACGACGTGCCCGACGAAAACTTCGGCGAGCACCGTTATATCACGCATACGGAAACGGAAGCAACCTGCGTCAGCGAAGGCAGAAATAAATATCTCTGCTCTCTTTGCGACCATTTCTATTTTGAAAATACTCCGCTCGTCAATCACGATTACCGCGAAACCGTGCTTGAAGCCGCAACCTGTATGAAAGGGGGAGAAAGCAAGTTCACCTGCTCGGTTTGCAACGACGCATATACTGACCAAACGCCGAAAGCCGAGCATGAGGCTGGGATATATATCCCCTGCGGCGATATCCATAAAGCGTATTGCAAATACGGTTGCGATACGGAGATGGACGCCGAAACCCATGAATACGACAAGATTGAAACCCTGCTCCCCGCAACCTGTACGGTCAAAGGCTCGGAAAAGCACTCATGCTCGAAATGCGGCGATTATTATACCGAGGAAACGGACTTCGCCGCACACGAATACATCCAAAGCATTAGGAATATTCCCACTTGCTACTCCGACGGAATAAAAGTGTTTTCATGTAAATATTGCTCCGATACCTACGAAGAGTTTATCCCAAAAGTTCCCCATACGGCTTCG
This sequence comes from uncultured bacterium, assembly GCA_949432885.1. GTDB lineage: Bacteria > Bacillota > Clostridia > Christensenellales > CAG-917 > CAG-475. The sequence continues at coordinate 174,492 of CASQXY010000001.1, forward strand.
GAATCGTTCACATATGATAACGTCGGGCACTGGACCGAATGCAAATTCCAGTGCGGTACCAAAATGCTTGAAGCCGAGCATTCGTTATCCTCCAAATTCGTTAAAGCAATTTGCTATGAACACTCCTATACTCTGTATGAATGCTTGGAATGCGATTACTCATACAGGATAATCGACGAAAACAGCGATTTAAACGCGCATGAGTACGAGGCTTATACCTGCGTATATTGCGAACGAGATATGCTTCTCGACTTTATCGACGACTTCAAGAATAAAGGAGATTATCAAACCGACCCAATCGAAATCGACAACGGCTTGGAGCTGTGCTGTTTTTTGGATTATATAACCGTTTACAACGTCACTAGCCAGAAGCATTTCAATCTGACTTACGTGAATCTTGACAATAGCAATTATGAAGAATATTTGTCCAATGCCCTGCAAAGCGCCCGTACGGCGACAAACTGGGGATATACCATAGGAAGTTATTCGGACAATGACCGAATCGTAAGCATGTATATATCCTACAAAATCGACGACAACGAATTTTCGCCTGACAAAATTGCGACCGTGACGCCTTATACGGGAGAATATCAAAACGAAGTTTATACGCAGTTGGACTCGTATCAGTTTGAAAACAGCACTCCGCGCGCAAGCGATTTTGAAGATTTCAAATATAAAAACCGCAGATACTCTATGGAGGTTTCCACGTCGGACGGATTGTTCTATGCGTTTGAACACGGCTATCTGCCAATCGCGTCCGACGGCTCGGCGGCGGAACTTATGCTACAACTTGCGAAAAACGTTTTGAGAGGAATAATAAACGACGGCATGTCCGACCTCGAAAAAATAAGAGCGATATATATGTGGCTTGTCGAAGAAGTTCAATACGACTACGGCGTTTTGAATAACGCCGACGTCTTTTGGAGACAGTGTTCCTCTTATTATCTCGAAGGCGTGTTTAAATACAGAATTGCGGTCTGCGACGGCATTTCAAAGGCATTCTGCGTGCTCGCGGGAATCGAAGGCATAAAATGCATCCGAGTTACAGGCGCCGACCATGCGTGGAATAAAGTCTGGATAGACCTGAACGGCGACGGCAATAAAGAATGGTATTGCTCCGACGCCACTTGGGGAAACAGACATCTCAATATGGACGTAAACAACAGTAAAGAAATCCTGTCCGTATCCGATTTCCTCTTCACTGACGATGAAAAAACAGAACGCGGACAAACCGCCTTGAATTACACGGGCGCGGGTTGCGACGCAGTTACGGCAGTCAATCCCTACTCGCTTATTTATTTCGGCGACAAGGAAAGTATATCGACGGACTACGTAATCTCCAATGCCGTCGAACTGACGAATATGTTCTCTTATATACAAAGCGCGTGCGACGGTCGTACGGATATCGTCACCGTAGAATTTCTTGTCACAACGGACTTCTGCGACAATCAGACTGCTATAATAAACCAAATCGGCTATGCATATGCAAACTCAGATTTGCAATACGATATAATGCGCAGTATATCCGATACCGCCGAAGTCTACGGAGCAGAGGAAGGTTACGTCGTTCACCTGTTCATTATTTTGTACTAAATAGTGTAAAACCACATAAATTTGATAACTATTACAAAAAGCGCCTTTTTTTAGAGCGCTTTTTGGTTTTATAAATAAAATTCATTTTGGAAAATATCTTATTTTGGCATTAAACAGTATGTCTTTATTATTACACACTTGTGCGATTGTCGGCTGTTTCCGCCGTCTATATTAAGATTTTCTCATCCTCTCAATACGCTGTATGCAAGCTCGGGATTGTCCGTCATGATTGCGTCCGCTCCGTTTTGCTGTAACTTCGCCATATCGTTCGGGTCGTTTATCGTCCAATACTGCACGGCAATACCGAGGCTGTGCGCGTAGTCTATAAACGCCTTTGTGGATAGATCATAAAAGCCGTCAAGTCCCATAGGAATCTGCAATACGTCGTAATTAAGTTTATCGGGATTCTGTTTGACTCCCCACAAAAACGCGAAATAGAAGTCGAGCACTTCGAGTATGCCCGCGGACCTCTTCACTCCTTTCTGCTTGTAGGTCTTGTCTATATACTTCGATATGTCTCCGTTGAACGTTCCGACTATGGTTCTATCCAAAATATAGTGTCTCTCATCCGTCAGAGCGGCATACAGCTTATCCATAGCGCGCTTGCCTACGCTACCCTTATCCTTTATTTCAATTATGTAATTTAGACTGCCGTCCGAGCGTTCCGCTTCTAGATAATTCAAAATTTCTTCCAATGTTAGGATTCTCACTTTATCGAGGTTCGCGCCTTCTTTGCGATATACGTACTCTCCCGTATTCGGGTCTTGAAAATTATATCCGAAGTTTAGACGCCTAAGCTCGTCCAAGGTTTTATCCTGTATTTTGACTCCCTTCTTGCCGAATACAATCGGACCGTCGGACGTGCGGTCTACCTCGTGGTCATGCATCAATACCAGCTCTCCGTCCTTTGTCAGATGCAAGTCAAATTCGACAATATCCACATTTGTCGTTGCCATGCAAAGCTCGAACGCCGCTTTCGTTTCCTCAGGCGCTAGGTCTCCGCCTGCGCGATGAGCGGAAAGCATTGTGCCTCTTCCAAAAGCGGTAAGATACTGGTTGTCCCCCGAGTACTCCGTAACAGGCTCTACGCGTCGGCACGAGCCTGTCGACGGCAATATAAGCATATTGAGCACAAACACGAATAACAGCGCACATACGATAGGCAACGCGATGCGCTTTGCAAGTTTTCTGCGGCGCTTCTTTACCTCCGACCTCTCGTCGCGCTTCCTCGTCATGTCATAAAGCACTCCGCGCTTCTTAGGAGCTTCCGAAGCATTCTGTTGTCCTTCGGGATTTTCCGTATAGACATTTTCGTTATCCAAAACCATAATATACCCCGTTCTTTGCATGATAAGTAATTATAACATATTAAATTTGCTTAGTAAATACCAAAAAAACTCAACAAAATTTGCATTTCAGGCTTTTGGCAGCGCGAATCCATATATAAAAACGACGTCTAAATGTCAATGTCGTTTTTTTACGGAAATCAATCAAAATACTTTTCTATCATCAGCGCACTCAGTACTATTTCCACCACCAAAGCTACTATCCATATAGCGAGCGCTATCCGTCCGATAGGCGTTTTTGGTGCGCAAGCGCACATACAAGCAAAATACTTGGTTCGTTTACAACGTTAGCTCAAACCGATAAAATCCGATGATTTGCGCGGCAGAAACGAAAAAATGTTTTTCAAACATTCTATAAAATTGCGGAGACACCGTTTTGTTTGTAAGGATGAGTGTCACCGATCTCTCTCGGTTTCAGAAATGAAAAAAATGCGCGCCTTATGGTGCACATTTTTTCATTTGGAGCTACTAACCGGATTTGAACCGGTGACCTCATCCTTACCAAGGATGTGCTCTACCTGCTGAGCCATAGTAGCAATGGCGGAAGCGAAGGGATTCGAACCCCTGTGGGCTTGCACCCAAACGGTTTTCAAGACCGCCTCGTTATGACCACTTCGATACGCTTCCATACGCATACCGATTTGACGCCCTATCAGTATATCAAGTCTTTTGCTATGTGTCAAACGCTCAGTCGAATTTGACAAAATTATTTATTACGTTTGCAAGAAATGCAAAACGCGTCATTGCGAGGTTACGACCGAAATCATGTCGTTGCAACCAGTAAACGATATACTCGACTCGGATATTGCGTTACCTTCCGAATCTTTGACCGCTCTTCCGTTGGTGACTACCTTGACTAAACTGCCGCACATCATAAACGCGAAATCTTCAACCGTACATTCCGCGCCGTTGCCGTCCGCGTCAACACCGAAGATAACCGTCGTCAAATTCGGAAGATTTGAAAACGCAAGCATATCTATACGCTCTATCGTAGGCGAAATATAAATCACCGTCGGCATAGAGCGCAATGTATCGTCGGCAAAAACTTGATTTGCGACCTCAGTAACCCTGTACGACGAAGTTCCTACCGCTATGTCGCTGGGAATAATTACGATTTCGGAATTGTAGACATAGCCTCCGTCTCCCGTATTCCCGTCCGCAATTTGATGAAATGCGGTAATTTTCGCGGTCATGTTCGTCGTATCCAATATCGCGCCGTCCGCGAAATACTTCGCCCAAGGATTCCAATCAAACGGGCTGTCCACCGAGGGCGCCACGGTATTCTCTCCGGAGCCGCTTCCGCTCGACGTCCAAATGGCTGCGGTAAACCCTACGCCCAATGCGAGGACGGCGACTATCGCCGCGCTGATAATTATCATTGCAAGTCTCAATCGTCTTGTCACGCCGCCGAACCTCCTTTATATTTTCCCTCTCGGATATACGCCGCGTCGTCGATGATATTCAGTTTGAAATTGAATCTGACAGTCGTGTTGAGCAAATCCAGTATTCGCATATCCTCGTCCACTTTGTTGAAATAAATCACTACTCTGACGTAGTATGTTATACCCGGCTGAACGAGCATATACAAGTCGTCGCCGTAGTTGTCGTAAAACACGCCGCTTCCGAGCGCGCCCTCCGTATATGAAGGCGGTGTGGGCATAACGGGCGTATCATCCGTAAAGCCCCCGTCTGCGGAGCTGCCGTCGACTATGCACATCTCCACGTTGAAATCGGATTTGAAATCTTTGACGCTTGCCACATAGCTTTTCCCGTTTGCGCTAAACGAACATTGACCGAAAGTATCCGTTTCGCTGCTGACGGCATAAGCGAACGCATTGCCTCCTATATTGCCGTTTCCAATCCCGTTGAAAACGATTGACGGCTGACCGGAAGCCGACCATGTGCCTGCGTATGCGTCCTGCTTTTCACCGTCCGAAGAGGAAGAAACAGCGGTTCGTCTGTAAATAATTTGTTCGCTTCCGTCGGAGAGGGTCATAAGCCCGATATTTGCGGATTGAAGCTTTAAATCGAGAGATTTTCTGTTCTCTTTCTCATATCCGTTGTCGGCTGTACCGATAAACACAACAGGTAGATAAATCGTCGCCGCCTGCGCCGCCTTTTCCACTCCCTGCGGAAGTGGACCGTATTTAAGCTGCGAGCCGACAGGATACTCATCGCCCGTACGCAGGAAATAGCCCTTCTCGGCAACCGCGGGATAGAATTTCTCCCCCGTCATACCCTGTGAGGAGTTTATATCTATCATTGCAACGTCCTGCAAGGTGTCCGACTCTATAATAAATCCGCCCTGCTGCGCCTCTTTCATATCTCCGAACCAAGCCGCGGACACGCCAACAATGGCAACGACCAAAGTCAATGCCATTACAACCGTTGAAAATATAAGTGTACGCTTGGTTTTACTCATACGTCCTCTTTATCGCAGTCACCCGATTATTGCTCACTCGCCGTCTGACCGTGAATAGCCGTCACCTTTATCAAAGCGCCGAACTCGAATTTAGCTCCGAAATACGTCATATTGGAATAGTACATTTGATTTTGGCTCGTCTCGCCGAAAATCTTCTTACGCTCCGCTTCGGTAGTATAAATCTCGTCCAAGCTTTTATCTCTGTCCGCCGCGAAGAACTGAGACCAAAACAGTTTCTGCGGCGCGAAAACTATATAGAAATCGAACTGCTTGTTTTCCGCCGTCAGAGTCACGTCTTTCACAGCGCTGTCTGCCAATATGGAATAATCGCTTCCGACGCTCACGCCGTTCACGGCGCTTGCCAGTCTGTTGGAATCGAAGGTAAGCTTACCGTAGGGAGTATACCATACTTCGCCCTCTTGCGGCACGCAACTAGCCATGACTGCCGATTCCTCGTCGCCGGGAGTCTTATACTCGAAGTTCTTCACCGTTTCGCCGTCGGGCTTCTCCTTGAAAAACCAAGTGAACGCGTACGGGATATCCGCGGCGTCGGCTTCTCCGTCGTAAATATTTATATCGTTGCCCGAGCTGCCTGTGATTTTGGCGTAATCGAGCATCATATTCATATCCACCGAGGTGCCGTCCGTGTCGAGCGCGATTGTAGTGATGAAATAATACGGAGAATCTAGCAAGTACTGTTCCAGATTACTGCCGCTCAAACCGCCGTTCCTGCCGTTGTATTCGGTTGCCAGTCTGCCGACTCCGCCTGTGGGCATTATTGCGGTTTGTCCCTTATAATTTATGTTGCGCTCGTTGGAGTCCCCCGAAGAGGTGAACGACAGCACGAACGCCTCCTGCGACGTCATATGGATTGTCTGCACGGTCGCTTCGTTGACTTGCGTAAACCACGCGAACGACGTGCTCACCATAATTATCGTGACAACGACAATCAGCATCGGTATTACGATGCTCAGAAGCATTTTTATTTTCTTGCTTATGATTGCTTTTGCCATTTTCACCCGTTGAAAGGATTATATCCGTATTTTTAGGATATCTAATCCGCTATTGTTGCTTTATTACCGCAGTCGGAGTCAAACCGCCGTCCTGTGCGATTTCTATTTCAAACATCTTTATATTGCTCTGCTTCGGCACGTAAACGAAGTATCCGTTCGACTTAATACTGCCGTAGAAAGCGCCGCTTGCCGTCGTTACATTGTATCCCGCCGACATATAAACGTCTCTTTCCAACGTAAAGGTTGCAAACCGCAGTTCACGCAGCAATGCGACCCCTTGACTGTTTCCGATGACGATTGCGTCGTCCGCTTTATCCGTGCCATGTCTGTTGCCTACGAGAGGACTGATTTCGGTTATTCCGTACACGTCGACGGCTTTGCCCTCTACCATAGTCGTCGCCTTGACCTTGGAATACAGCAATACGTAAATATCCACGATATCTGCAAGACGCATGCTCTCGTGCGCGTTTGTTCTGCTCTCTTCCTCGCCGTCAAGCGCAGTGAGCTTGGTGTCCGCAAGCACGTCGTATATACCCTTTGCAGATTCCGCCTCGCCGTCGATATAGTAATATTTATTAGATGAGCCGTAGCCTCCGACAGACCCTGCCATCAGCTCCGTATAGGTCAATCCGCCGCCGACCGCGCTCTTATTCACCCAAACGGAATTCTTCATGAACGCATTACCGTCGTCCGTAACTCCCGAACCTGCGATTGCACCTGCCGTCGCGTTTGCGCTTGTCACATTCATCTGCATAAGCGAAATTACGTCGGACGCGCCGCCGCAAGTTCCAACCGCGCCGCCCGCATATGCCGCAGAGGCTTTTACGGTCATATTTCCGAGTACGATTGCTCCGTTCACCTCGCCGACCGTTCTTCCGAGCAGTCCGCCGACGTACGCGGTGCCCGCGACGCTCACGCTTATAGAGCCGTGAACGCTTACGTTATGCATCTCCGCCTGACTGCTGTCACCCGCTATTGCGCCGACATAAACTGTACCGACTCCGCCGCTTACGAGGATATTGACGTTTCTCAAATGCACGTTGTGCACTTCTCCGACGCTATCGTCGCCGCCCAAACGCTCGAACATTCCGAAATACCCGTCCGAAGCCGCCGCAACTCCTACAATATTGAATTTATCGATTGTGTATCCGTTGCCGTCGTATGCTCCGCCGAACGCGCCCGTAAAGATTGCTCCCATAGCGGTAATCACGCTGCCCTCGCCCGACTTCACGAAATTGGTGAGATACTGCGCTCCCGCGCCCCAATCGTAGCTCTTCTCCTCCACGATATTTCCGTCGCCGTCTATAGCGGTTTTCCTGAACATGCCGTCGAGTATGGCTATATCCTGCGCGGTGATTATGCCCGATATATTGGCTATCTGCTTGAACTTGTCATAGAATTGAGGTTTGCTGTTTTCGTCTACGTCGTAATACCCCCAGCCGCTCTCCTGTTCGTTTGTATTAAGGAAGATATAGTGACCGCCGCCATCTTCGCTTGCGAGATACGCAAAGTAATCGTTCCAATCCGTAAAGGATATCACGTTTCCGTCTTCATCCGCAATCTCCTTGTTGCACTCGCCGCTGTCATATTCCTCCGCGGTTGCGACTAGATGCCACACCGCCTGCGAGATGATTTCGCCGAATTCGTCCGAACCGCTCTTGCTCACAGAGTAATAATAGGTGGCTATCATAAGGCTTGCAAGAGAACCTATCTCGAATTCCTCCTTATCCACGAAATAGCCTATCGTCAGCACGGGCTGATTACTCAGCTTGTAATTGACGTGCACTCCGTCCTGCGAATCTACTCGCGCGGAAAGAATTTTACTGTTATCCGAGCCGCGAATGACCGTATAAGACTTGTAGACTTTCTTGGGGTTGCGGTCATTATTACCCTCGTACATCCAGTTGTTTACCACAATAAGAGTGAGGCTGTCTCCGCCGATTGCGTCGACGCTTCCGCCGATTGCAATCCAGTCGGTATTGTAGGAGTTGTCGGCTTTCGCATAGCTCTGAGCGGTATTTGTGTATGCCGCCTTGAATACGTTTGCCGTAATCTCTATAACAAGCCCCGCAGAACCTCCGTTTGAACCGTCTTTTACGGTTACCATTCCGTTAAGTCCGCCCGAACCCGTCTTGTCGCCCACGTTCACGGTGCCGACCTTAACGGTAAAGCTATAATTCGCCGCGGACGCGCCGCTCATCGTAAACAGTAGATTTTTGTAGTAATAGCCGCTTTCTCCGTGATGTTCAGGTCCGACCGTCAGATTGGAGCCTGTTCCGTTTACGTTGTTCACATATCCGTCGAACGCCGTTCTTCCGCTTGTCGCTTCCGCGTAGACGGCGGATATTATGACCGCTCCGCTGGGCTCTCTTTCCGCAAAGCCGGTCACGATAAAGCCTTCGCCCGAACGGTGAATTGCGCTTGTCGCTTTCACGTTGCCCATTGTGTTCGACGCGCCCGAGCCGCCGTATGCGTTAGTGCCGTTGTATACTCTTGTCGCGCGGCCGTTGCGAAGCATATCGAGCGTAATTTCAATCTGACGCGCCGTAATCGTGCCGCTTATCTGCCTCGTATACGTCACGGAATTCTTGTTGTTCAGTCTGAAATTCTTTGCGTCGGCGCCTGTAAGCGTAAACGTATACGTGATATATCTGTTTCCCACCTGCGCGCTGTCGTAAAGCGCGTTCACCGAATAACTCGTCGGCGGCGCAACCGCTCCGACTCCTCCGAAGACGGCTGTTCCTACGTTCTCAGAGGGGACTTCCGTAGTAGCGTCATATATCTTAGACGCGGTATTGCCTGTTACGTTCACCGACGAGATTATAAGCGGGTCGATTGTATATGAGCCTCTTTCCGTCTGTCCGTCCGCAAACTTGAAAGTATAATTGCTCTTCTGAGCCGTTCCCGCCGCGTTGGTGCCGCTGACGGTTATGGCTGTCTGACTGACCATAGCCTCGTAAGTTCCCGCGTCAACCGAAGCCGCGATTCCGCCTACTGGCACTCTCAGATTTTCTTTATTTCCGATTGCATTTGTGACCGACGCGCGCAACGTCGCTCCCGACACAGACGGCGTATATGCCGACGAGGCAAACTTCAAGTTTTCGCCCGCCGTAGTCAAAGCCGCCGTCAATGCTCTTCCTTGCGCGTTTCTGTTGTAGGTGAACGTCGTCTTGGTGCCCCATGTAAACGTCACGACGGCGGGATTTATAATAATCGAGCCGCTTCCGCTTGCGCTCACCGTAAAGTTGTTCGCTCCTACCGGCACAACGTTCTCGTCTTTGAGAGTCGCAACGTAGCTTCCGACGTTTACGGCCGCGACGCCGTCGTTGTAGGAAAGCGTGATTGACACTTGATTGTCCGCCGCAGTATTCGCTATGCTTGCGCCGCCGAACATGGTGAGCGTATACATGCCGTTTGACGAGTCGTAAACCCAGGTCGGATTCGCGTTTACGTCGGGGGATTGGGCAACAATCTTTTCAGCGGTATGATATCCGCCGTTGTACAGTTCTACTACGTTGCCCGAAAGACCTACCGTCAACGCGAGCTTGTCAATTATGAAACTTCCCGCCTTGTTGTTTATCGAACAGTTTTCCGTGCTCGGCTCGCTGTCCTCCTGCTTACGGTGCGGAAGATTGACGCCGTACGTGCCCGCGTTCGGACCTATCTTGAAGATTATCTTGGATGTCTTATTGCTGTCTGCTTGCACCTCGTACTCGAACGCCGCGTAATCTTCGGGGAAAAGCGTGGCGACTTCGTTTGCAAGCAAATCTGCGGTCGCAAACGCTTCGTCGGCGGTAAGAGTTGCGATATACGTATGCTTCTGAGCATTGTACGTGCCTTCGTTATTTCCCCACGTCAAGGTGAGAGTGTTCTCTTTGACGGAGAAGTATTCCAACGGATTGTCCGTTATTTCAAGATAATAGTTGCCGTCCGCGGTAGAGGGATGTCCGTCGTATAGACTCTGGGTGGCAAAGCCTATTTGATAACTGCCCTCAAATTTTATGCCTTCCGCGTTTATGGAATTGGTGTTAGGCACCCAAACCAAAGTATTGTACGTGACGGAGCCCTGCGTGAGGTCGAAGGTACGGTTTGTCTCCAAATCCCATACGTTTGACTCTCCTCCTATGGGAGTGCCCGTGACCTTCTTGATACGCGGTATAAACATTATGTACGGCGTGAAATCGTTGACGTACTTCGTAGCTGCGCCGTCGTGCTCGGGAGCCCAGCCCGCAAATGCGAACGACGTCTTGTAGGCGCTTCCGTTGTAATGACCTGTCGTTGCGCCCGTTATGCTCACCGTTATCTTCTTGGGCGTGACCGCAAACGTAGTTTCCGCGTCGTCCGCCTTATAGCTCGCCGACCTGCCCGTCGTATGCAGTTGAACTTTGAGCTTGCCGTCCACGATACGCTCCGTAAACTTGAAAGTCAAAGTCACGCAATAATCCTTGGCTTCCTCGAAATAACGGTCGTCGCGTATATAATTTACGTCCATGACGTCCTTGGATTTGGTTACGGTTATATTCGACAGATACAGCTTTGAAGTACCGAGGGGCAGCAGTGCCTGCGCTTCCGCTCTTTCGGCGTACGTCCAAGACTTCTTGGCGCTGTTTATGAGAGCGCTCATATTTACGTCGTCGTTCCTGATAGTCTTCGTCGAACCGTCGCCGTCCTTATACTCGCCGCTGAAAGCAAACTGCACGGCTCTGTTCTGAGTATCGTCAAGCAACGCGATTCCGTTGACCGTCACCGTCAGGGAGCCAGTCGTCTGCGAACCGTTGAACTCGCCGTTGGAGGAGGACAATTTCACATCCAAAGGCAATTTGCTTATAACGTATTTTCCGTCGTTTATGCCGCCGATTTCTTCGAGGTTTCCGAACGAATCATAGTAGTAAATCGTTATATCCAAGACGTACGTATCCGCTTCGCAGAGCTGATTTTTGTACGCGCCGAGAGAATCGCGGATATCCGTTACAGTATATATATAATCACCCTTCGTCCTGTCGATTTCCGAGACGTTGGGTTCGCCCGCTCCGTTTATGGTAATATACTGAATCTTAACGCCGCTGTTCACTTCGTCCGTAATCGGCGCATAACGGTTGTAGCCGTTGTATATAAGCGGACGTCCGAGGCTTACGGAGCGGTAGTACACCGCAACGTTTTCGGACGGAGAGGAAATCGTACCCTCCGTATTGCCCGCCGTAATCGCGTTGATATAGAAGTGCTCGTCGCCTGCGTCCGTGCTCTTGTACACGCCCGGCTTGATACCCGACGCGTCCATATACAGATAATATCCGCTCACTGTGCTCGCAAGCGCCGCGGCATAAATATGCCTTTCCTGCGGTCTGCCGCCGCTGACCGCCGTTTTCGCATTCTCGTCTATATCGGCGACGATTGGCGACGTAAGAACAGTATTGTCGTCTCCGTTTGCTCTTTCCGCTTCCGTATAAGCGTTGGCGATGCGCTTCCAGTACACAAGCTCCGCTTCTCTTTCCGCTACGCTTTCGAGTATGCTGGGATATTTTTCGTCATTGCTTACCGTATGCGTAACGTCAAGACCCGCACGGTTGTTTGCATACACGTAATACCAACCCGTACTTTCCGTTCCCGTCGTATATTTGGTCCAAGAAGTGTTGGTAACCGACCATACGCCGTTCTGCTTGGAAACCGGGCTTCCTCCCATTTGCTCGGAGAGATACGTTTCCCAAGTCTTACCCTTATCGGCGTCGTCGTTGGTATAGTCGAACGGAGTGCCGTATTGCTTCGTCAAATCCTCCGTGAATACGACTCCGCCTATGGTGACAGCGGTATACTTGCCGAGATTTTCCGCAATATTGTTGATATTGAGGGTCATAAGCTCTTCGTTCTTATAGCCCTTTACCCAATATGACGTGCTCGCGTCCGTATCCGACGCCGCGAGTCCGATTATGCCTCCCGCGTTATTTCCCTGAACGGTGCCCTCTATATTAAACGAATTGCTGACGCGTATTCCGCTTCCCGAAACGCTGCCGATTATGCCGCCGACGTTTTCATTGCCCACGATAGTCGTATAGAAAGCGAGCATGTTTTTGATAACTATATCGTTCGCTTTGATAAGACCAATCGCGCCGCCTACGTTTTGCACGGAAGGCGCGGATATATCGCTCGCGGCGTACATGGTTATATCTTTCCAATTATTTGCGCTGTTTCCGAAGCCCTCCTGCGCGCCTCCGATAATACCAATAGCGCCTCCGACTCCGCCTTCGCCTCCGGAGCCCGAGACCGTGATTAAGCCGCCGCCCGAAAATTCAAAGTGCACTCCGTTGACGGATATTTCCGTATGTGCGACGGAAGCGCAAATCTCGTCCACGCCGATAATGCCGACTGAACCGCCTATTGCGGCGGAGCCGTTCGACGTGACGCTGCCAGTGTTTATCAACTGCGACTGACTGATTCCGCCCGCTAGCATGCCGATGTTTCCGCCGACGTAATTCGCGCCGTTCACAGTACCGGCGTTGATGAAGTAAACCTCAGCTCCGCCGACGCCGCGAATACTGCCGAAAAGCGCGCCTATCGAGCCGCCGACATAGTTTCCGCTGCCGTTGACGGTGCCGTTCTCGCTCGCCGCCGCGCGCGCCTCAAAATCACGCGACTCGTAGCTGTCCGTTTCGCCGTTGTAGAAATACGTATCGGCGCCGTTTGCGGTCAGAATAGCTTCGCTGTCGACTCTTCCGATAGAACCGCCTACGAAATTCTTGCCCGCGACTGAACCCGAGTTTGCAAATACGCCCGCGATTATGCCGCGGCGCAGGTAACCTATAACTCCTCCAACATTGTCGCCGCCGTCGACCGCGCCCTTATTCTGTATGGTAAGGCTTGCGCCTTGAACGGAACTGCCGCCCATATCTATATAGCCGTCGTTGTTTCCGACTATTCCGCCGACGTTATCCATTGCACCCGAAATACGACCTTCGTTGATTATATCGCCCTTTGTGATAACAACGTTCGCCTGATTGAGACCTACGATACCGCCGACGTTGCTCTTGCCGTCCGCATTGCTGTCGCCCGAAACCTTAGTGCCAGAAAGTATATTTATACGGACGCTGCCCGTATAAGCAGTATTCATGTACATATCCGCGCCGATTTGCAGACTACCCGAAACGATACCCGAACCCGAGATTTCGCCGTTCTGACCGATTAGTCCGCCGACCTCGCTCGCGCCTTTTATGTCTGCGCCTACGTTTACGACAGTGCCCTCTGTACTTGCCAGAATATGCGTCACGCCCTTGTTGTATCCGATGAGACCGCCCACACGGCTTGCGTTTTGCAGAGTCATCGTAATATTTACGGTAAACGTGCCGTCAAACGCGCCGTCAAGCGTAACGCCAGCGATACCGCCGATATTGAACAGCGAACCTTTGCCGACCGCCGCGCTTATAGTGCCGACCTTTGCCACGGTTACGTTACTTCCGCTCTGAAATTGAGTGCCCGTGCCCATCGCGCCGATAATTCCGCCGATATTTTTGGTTTCTCCGTTCGTAGTGCCCGTAGGAATATTTATCCTGCCCTCAAACGTAATATGGCCGTAGAGGAAGTTGTTTGTACCCGTCACTCCTCTGCCGATTATACCGCCTATCGCCGTACCGTAATCCACGCCGTTTTCCGTCATATTGTCGACGTTACCCCAGCGGTTGTATCTGACTATCGTCGCATACTGCGAAATCGTAACGTCCGAAATATCCAAATTTCCGCGTGCCGTACCGATAATTCCGCCTACGGAATTTTCACCCGAAACCGTAACGCCGAGAGATGACGTATATCCCACATAAGCCTTAGATATATCGAAACGCACTATGCCGTCGTTGCTGCCGACAATGCCTCCGATATCCGTTCCCGCGCCGATATCCGTGACGCCTGACACTGCTGAGACCGAAGTGTTTGCATATACGTACAGATTGCCGAACTCCACGACATTGCTCGTTTCTTTCGTTTTGCCCCACGGGTCGCCGGCATATCCTGCGATACCGCCCGAATTATTCTTTACAGCGGCAATATCCGCATACATGGTATAGCAATCGCTTATCTTCAAATTTTTGAGCCCGTTTGCGTCCAGCGTTTCGCCTTTGCGCGGTCCCGCGGCGCCGACTATGCCGCCCGCAAAGGTACGTACGTTCACTCCGCTCTTCGCGCCGTCGTCCAGCCCGAACGTACGTACGGTGATTGTGTTTGCCGTATCCGCGCCGACTCTGCATCCCGTAATACTCGTATTTCCGCCCGCATAACCGGCTATTCCGCCTGCGAAAATGTAATATGAGGCAGAATTGATATGTCCGTATGCTTTTACAATTCCGGATACCGTTATATACTCTATTTCGGAGTCGTATACGCTTCCGAACAAGCCCGCAAACGAATCCCCCGCTTTCTGCGAGATTTTCAGATTTCTGATTTGCGTATTTGACGTAGAAGTTATATTGCCGTTTTTATCCCTAGTGTAATGCGCGCCGCTTATACTTCCCTCGAACGAGCTTGCGCCTCCCGTGCCGATAGGATAGAAATTAGCATAATTATAGAAATCCGAACCCGTAGTATAACTTGTGCCGTTGAAATAATTGTTGTAGCCGACCCATACCGTCCTCAGATTGTCGGACGAATTATGCTGTATGGGAGAACGGCCCAGCGCGCCGTTGTCGTACAGGAAGTAATTCTTTCCGAATTGATTGTACGCGTCCGCGGAAGTGCCGCTCTTCATTGCGTTTGCGGCTGTTGACATATCCATATTGATATAATCAGCGCTCATTTCGTCGATATTATTCTCGCCGTTGGCGAACGCAACGTACTTATCGTGGAAAGTATACGTCGCCGAATCGCTCTTGGCTCTGAGCAGCGTAGACATAGCCTGCAAGCCTATGCCGTCCTTGATTATGTACGGACTCTCTTCGCTTCCCGCCTGCGCGCCCTGCCAATCGTTGTACCTGTCTCTTCCGAAGGAAACCGACAGCATGGACAAACCCTCTTTGGTGTCCATCGAGAACATAGCGAGCTGAGGCAGACAGCCGTAAATATACACATAACCCTGCATCTTGCCCGAAAGGAAATCGTCATCGTAGGTCACTTTGTACGTTCTTTCATCATAATTTGCGCGATAATTTCCGTTGCCGTCAATCAAGGTCGCCGCTTGATTGGCGTCGGTGCCGATCGGAACTTTGACGCCGTATCCGTTTTGCGTGCTCGTATGATATGTCGTAAGATCCGCAACGTTATCCACAACGATGCCGTCGACATATCTGCCTTCTTCTTTTTTAATGGCATTTACCCAAGCGAAAGAACCCTCGGTGTCCATAACGCCCGTGAAATATGATTTATTTCCCGTGGATTTATTATTGTAGTACAGATTGTCTTTCAAAACATAGTTATAGTACGTAGTTCCGGCGGGTTGAAGTCTGCTCTTCTGACTTGAAGTAGAGGAAGAATGACCGTTGTCCCAATTATCGCCCTCGTCCATAAATCCGCATATACTTGCGCCGTATGCAGCGTCACCGCTGAAATCAAGCAGGAATTGCGTATCCTGCGAAAACTCCGCAACGCACAATCCTATACTATAACAATAATTGATTATTATCTTAACATTATTATCCGGTTCGCTGGGCTGAGCCTGTCCGAGAATACCGCCCATACGGTTCTGCCACTGACGGTATTCGCCCACAACCTGATAGCAATGTACTCCGCCCGTATTATAGCTATATAGTATCTTTCCCCATCCAAGAATTCCCGCTATTCCGCCAACGATAGAGCCGTTGAGAGCCTCTCGCGTATATCCTCCTGCGAACGGGTCCGACAGTTTTCCGTTAGAGGTAGTTCCTCCGACGTGCACCTCTCCGTTGTTATAACAGTATACAATGCGTGATTCGCCGCCCTGTTGTACCTGATTGCGGCTTGTTCCGTTCCATACCTTATAAATGTTCAGTTCCCCGACACCGCCGACAAGTCCGCCGCAAATGGAGCCGTATGCTACGATTGTACCGCTGTTGAATGAGGAATACATTCTTATATAGCCGTAGTTTCCGGATTTGCCCAATATTCCGCCTGCATAACTGTATGCGTGAGACCTGTTAGGCTCGGAGGCAAGTCCGTTGTTTGCCGTGACCGCGCCCGTATTCGCGCTGTTGAAGATTTCGAGTCCGAGGACAGCGTTTTCGCCCGTGCCGTTTGAAAGACCGATAATTCCGCCGACGTTGTTTCCGCCCGTTATCTTTCCGCTGTTTTTACAGCTCTCAAATCTCACGTCGCCTAGGCTTCCAGAAGTGGATAAAACTCCAACGAGTCCGCCCGTGCCGTATGCATAGTTTTCATAATTCTCGTTTGTGCCGTCAGTCGAGGTGATATTTCCCGTATTTACGCAAGTGACGAAGTTGACCTTATATCCGTTGGTTGTGCCTACAAAGCCGCCTGCCGAGCGCAAAGCGTTAATTTTGACCTTGCTTGTGCAGTTTATAAACGTAAGAGCGCCCTGCGGCTCGCCGACAAACGCCGCGATATTGCTTCCGGATGTGCTCAAACTTCCGCTTATAGTCAGATTTTTAAACGTTGCGTTTTTTGCGAACGGGAACAAGCTGAGCGCGCTTGCAGTGCTTCCCGTAATATTTATGTCGATAGTATAGCCGTCGCCGTCGAATATGCCGTCGAAGCCGTTTGAAACGCCGTTTAGACTTCCTGCCAAATCATTTACGCTTGTTATTGAAAGGTTGGCGGCAAGTTTGACGTATTTGCCTCTGAACGACGTACCCGCTTTGATGTCGTCTCTCAAATCACGCCATAAATCCAATGAAGAGATGATGTAAGGAGTGCCCTCTTCACCCGTTGTAAAGCTGTTCTTGACGTAGTTTCCGACAAGACGCGTTTTGCCGCCGTTTTCATAATACGCTTTTGCCGACAGCGAAGAAATATAGCCGTTTGTATCGTAATTTGCAGTGGCGTCAATAGTATAAGCCGTATTGCCGGAAGCGGGTCTGCGGTATGCCTTTTCCGCATTCGCGTCCTTTTCGGCTTGGCTGGTTGACTTGCAAACCTGAATATCCTTAAATTCGATATCGACAACACAGATAGAGAAATTGTTCGACGCCGCCATATCGAGACGGTAATACAAGTCTCCGTTGGACACCTCGAACACGTCAAACACGTTGTCCGTCGAAGTATCCGTGCCGCTTACGTTGTAAAATACAAGCTGCCTGTTGTCTGTGGGTATAAACGTTTTCAGCGATAGCTTTTCGTATGTAGGCTTGTTTACGGCTATCGTTGCCGAAGTCGTAATCACTACGTCGGGGGAAAGCACTCCTGCCGCAATCGCGTATTCCTTTGCGTTCGGCAATCTGGAAGAAAGCACATCCTTGTCGATTATGACGTATTTGCCGTTTAAGTTGACGCTTTTGGTGCTATAAGTGGGTGATTTGGCGACATACACAGTCCAGGAAGACGTAACAGACGTACCTGCGTCAGTCGCGCCGACAACACCGCCGTTCAAGCTGCTTACCCTGTCGAAGCTGAAACCGTAACCTATACTGTTTACAACCTGTCCGCCAGCGAGTCTGCCCACAAGCCCGCCGATATACGAATTGCCACGCACACTGTCAGGCGCAGTCGAGGTCGCTCCGTAACCCGCGATACTTCCCGACACTCTGCCGCCGCCCATATAACCTATGAGTCCGCCAGCGTAGGCGCCGGTTGCCGATGAAATGGAAGTGCCCGCGACAACGATCATTGTACTTACGACGTGTTCAAAATTATGCATTGCGGATGAAACGTATCCGACAAGTCCGCCCGCATAGTTTTTCGCCTGTATATAGCTAAGAGTACTGCCTGAGGTGATGTCCTCGCTGTAACCGTTGAATACGCTGAGATATGAGCTTGCGCTGTTCACATTTACGCCGCTCTGCGCCGTTTTATTTACAAACGCCAACAACGAACCCAATCCTGCATAGCCTACGATACCGCCTGCATAGTCCCCGTTTGCGACCACTCTTCCGCGGTTGACGAGCTTGCCGTTGCCGTTATCGTCTATCGGCGCGAGACGAACGGTGCTGTTCACGACCGTATTCACCATGGAATCGTATCTGCCGTAGGTCAGAAGGTTTGACAGAAGCGTATCGCCACTCACTCCGTAGCTCTCGACTCTGCCTATCGCGCCTATAAGACCCCCGATGTAACTCTTGCCCGTGACGGACACTCCGTTTGTAGATTCGTCTGTTCTGCTGTTGAGCATCTGCACGTTATTGCCAAGCACCGTGGTGTCGGAGGACATGTATTTGCCCGCCGTAGACGCAATATATCCGAACAGCGTACCGACAAAATCTCCGTTGTTGGTTATGGTGAGAAGCCCCGTCGAATAACGGAGGCTGACCGTCTGTCCGCCTATCTCGTAACCGCCGTCGGAAAGCTGTACCGCGCTTTCCACCGTCGCGTTTTCTCCGAGCACGCCGGCAACGCCGCCGAAGAAATTTGTCGCTCCACCGAACGTAAACGTCGCGTGCTCGGCAACTACCCAATTATCCGTAAAAACAACGCCTACGCCGCTCGCATAGCCGAACAGTCCGCCCGCCACTCTGCCGCCTTTAAGCGTTATGTTCATGTTGATAAACGAGTTGTTGTCCGCGTTTTTATTGCGTATATAAATCACGCTGTCGGAAGCCGATACGTCGGAGCTTGCGCGTTTGTAGCCCTTACCGACAAAGCCGCCGAATATTCCGCCGACATAATCTGCGCCCTTAACCGTGATTTTGTTTGTATCGTTGTTTGAAAGATAAGGCGCGTATCTGAAACCGTCGCAGCCGCTTGCGTCCATCCAGCCCGCATATCCGCCCACGTACGTCGTTCCGTCCACAACGATGCTTGAAGTCACCGCTGATTGAACGGGATTCGACACTATCTGAGACGCGGCGGTCACTCTTATGTAGCCTGCCATGCCGCCTACGTATTCGGTGCCGTTCACCGACGATGCAGCAGTCACCGTAACTTCAAAAGTCACGCCGTCGGCATATCCGATAATTCCGCCTACGTAATTTACGCCTGTAACGATTTTACTGCTCTTTGCCGAGGACAAGGTTATATTTGCGGCATAGCCGACAATTCCGCCCACATGGTCGACGCCGCTGACGTTGCCGCTGTTGTAAACGCCGCCGATATTCTTTTCCGCATAACCCGTTATACCGCCTACATAATCGCCGCCCGTAACCGTGCCTGAATTTGCAAACGTCGCACTGTCTTCGCTCAGAGTTCCCGACAGAGACGCACCCTGCACTCTTCCGAAAATTCCGCCCGTATAATCGCCGCCCGTCACATTGCAACCGCCGTTTGCTATATCCGCCGCCGCGGCGTTGTTGCCGAGCAGACCGACTACGCCGCCCGTATGGTTGCCGCCCGTCACGGAACCTGTAACGTGTATATTCGCAAGCGACGCCATTCCGTTCAAATCGCCTGCAACGTATCCAAACAGACCGACGTATTCTCTGCCGCTTTCGTCAATATCGAGAGATATGGTATAAAGAGCGCCGTCCGCGCCGAGCCCGTTGAAGGAGCCCGCAAACCTATACAGCGTGTCGGAAGCACCGTACTTTGTGCCGACGGAAACAAATCCTCCGTTTGTACTCGCAGATACGTTTGCTCCCAGACGGAAGTACGCTCCCGCGAAAGTGCGGGATTTTGCGACCGCGCCGGCATTGTTGATGAGCGCAAGGGAAGTATCCGAGCTTGCGATACTGTTCCATGCCTGCGCGCCGTTGACAATCTGACTCAGACGCAGCAGATGCGCGTCGTGCTCGATGACGTAAGGGTGCGCCTCGCTGCCCCAATCCGAAGAAGCGAGATCACCGCCGAAGTCGCTGTCCATCAGCGTAAAGCGTATCGTCCGCGTACCGGAATAATTGCCCTTTCCGGTCAAAGTCATTACGACGTCTATCAGATGCTCGTCGCCAAAAAGGAGATCATCTCCGTCGACGGAAAACCCTTCTATAAGGATATCTAGGTCGCCCGTATAATCGAGCGAATAATATGCGTCGCGCAAGGTCGACGGGTCGGTGTATTTATGGAATAAAATATAATTGTTTAAACTATTGTGTATACCGTTGCCGTCCTTATATACCAAAGCAAACGGACTGTCGGCAGGAGCGGAAAACAATCTTCCGTTCTTATCCGACTCCAACTGATAATATGAATTTCCGGCTATATTGCCCAAATAAGAGTTGGAGACAAGTCCGTCCGCGCTGTATCCGAACGGCATGACGAACTCCGTCCCGTCGCTCGTCTTGGAGGCTATGTTCATCCTATCAATCTTATAGGTCGCCGCACGGTTTCCGACAAGGTTATCGCCGTTGTAAACAGACAGCTTAACGGGATATTCTCCCGCAATATCGGGAGCTGTTTCCGACCAAGCTCCGCTCACCCAATAGAACGCTTTGCGTGAAGTAATATAAGAATTGGCGCTTACCGTCAGCCAATCGTCGGGCTTTGCCGCTAAATCGAGATATGCTTTGGTAATGATATCGCTTGCCACCGCTTTAATTGCGGCGGTATCCAGCATCAATCTAGCTATCTGAGAATTGTTGTTGTTTGCGTCTAGTATGTCCGAAGAGAATACGGCGTTTGATATGCGCACATCGGAACTATTGCTGTCGGGCAAAGTTTCCGCACATGACATACTCGCGGGAGCAACCGTTTTATACGTCGTACCGATATAACTGTATATTCGCAAATAATTGCCGTTTGAGACCGTCAATGCGTTGCCGAATAATCTGAACGCAGTGTAAACCGTTCCGTTTGCGACAAGGGACCAATCCGTGCTCGTTACGTCCGACGTATTTACAGACGGGTAATAAGCGCTGTTCACGGCGGAAGTCGCCACGACGTGGGAACCGTAATTATTTGTACTGCCCTGATGAAAGTTCCAACTGCCGCCTATATTCACCGTCCCGCCTATTTTGCCTATAATTCCGCCGCGTGTAGCTGCAACTTTGGGAGCGGTGGATACAGCGCCCAAATTATAGCAGTAAGTCACGGTCGCTGCTCCGCTCGCATTTTCTACGTTTATGTTGCCCGCTATGCCGCCGATGTTCTCATCGCTGCAATTCACAGAACCTGCGTTCACGCAATTTGTGATTGCTGCGCCCGCATTCGCGCCCGTTATATTGAAATAACCGACAATTCCGCCCACAGTGCCTGTGCTGTCCTGAGCAGTCTGGCTGACGGTTGCCGAGTTGTAGCAGTTTTCTATAATCAAAGGACTGGTCGGACTGGAAGTACCCAATCTACCTGCGATACCGCCCACGTTTATGCCGCCGCTCACCGTGCCGGAAACCTTGCATCCTCTTATTTCGGTACCATAGCTCGGAGTATTGTTATATCCGACAATGCCGCCGACGCCGTTCGCCTCGCCGCTAACCGTGGCACTGGATTGGCAATTTTCAATAATTATTGTCTGATCGGAACGACCGAGGATTCCGCCGACGGCGCCCTCGCTTCCGTGACTGGCGGAATAAAGTCCGTTTACGTTGCCCGTATTCGTACAGCGCAGAATAGTGCCCGACGTGCCGTTTGCATAACCGATAATTCCGCCGACGCGTATATTTCCGTCTATTTTACCCGTATTTTTGCAATCGGATATTGTAAAGCTGCCGCTTCCGTATCCCAATATACCGCCGACGTTGTTAAAGCCGTTTGCAGAAACGGTCGCGCCGTTTTCACAATGCTCGATACGGTAACTGCCCGCGGCGTAGCCTATAAGACCGCCGACATATGCGCCGCTTCCCGTTACGCTGCCTGCCACGGCGATATATTCTATCGAACCGTCCTTGTAATAGCCTATAAGACCCGAATACCCTGCCGCACTGACGTTCACCGTAACCGTACGCGTGGTTTTAGCGTCGGAGTATACGCCCGAGCCGCCGTATATCGTGCCTGCAAAATAATAGGTCGAGTTCTTTCCTATCGGAACAAAGCCGTTAGGAGCCGTCAGATTTTTGTCGATAAGGAAATAACAATTTGCATACTTTATGTCTTTTGCAACCGTATTTATCGTTGTAAGGTATTCGCCCGAAACGCTGTCGAAAGGCGTGCCGCCGTTCACTATATTGGAAAGGTTCATCAAATGCTGAGAAGATTCCAAAACAAAAGGATTGTCCGCACTTCCCCAAGTCCCGTCCGTTCGGCTCTTGCCGTCCAATACTCCGAAATCGCTCTGCTTCCATATCGCATAAAGAGTAAAGCTCTTTCCCGTTTCGGAAGCAAGCGAGAAAAATCCGCTCTGCGTAGATACGGTGCCGCGGAGCTTATATTCCGCGTCAAAAGAATCTCTGTCCGCGGACCAGCCTATAAGAGTATAGTCAGACCTTGTAAACGCCGTACCCGCGTTCAGAGTCGCGGGAGAACCTGCGTAAGAAATACTCTGATTGGCTATGCTGCCCGTTCCGCCGTTCGCGTTGTAGACAATAGTTCCCGTATTGCTGGTAAAATTCGCCTTATACGTATTTCCATTGGAGAAAAACGTTGATGAGGATACGCTCAGCGTAGCCGAAGTAGACTGCTCAGTGGATGTCGTCCCTCTCGTCCAGTTTACGAAATGATATCCCGTATTTGCCGTTGCGGTACAAGTTGCGACGGTTTCCTTGGGGTTGTTGGCACTGTTGCCTATAATACTTGCCGACGTAGTTGATATTGTGCCGTTCGTGCCTGCGACGAATTTGATATCATAATTGTAAGAGTACGAATCAATCGTAACCTTTATATCTTTCCAACCGAGGTCCCAATCCGAGTCGGAATTTGAGTAAATAGCGGCATAAATTACAGTTGTCGTAGTGCTTGGAATCTTGGCGGTGACAGTCTGCGTTGCAGATGCGGATTCTGTCCATCCGCTGTTTTTAGCCAACGCAGTCGGATTAAAAGTTCCGTCCGAAACGTTCGTAAACGACGGCACGCCTGACGTTAATGCAATAGCCCACTTATCGCTGTCGCCTCCGTTGTGAGCGGCCGTTACGCTGAATTTGACGTTAACAGTCGCGCCGTTTTTCACATGGTTAAGCAAAGTGCTCGTGATTTTGATAGGTACGTAGTGGACGCCGGTAGCGTCGTTTGCGCCGGAACCGAATACGCCGATAGTTTCGTTTGAACGCGCCGTTTTCCTGTCCGCTCCGCCCGTATAGCTTCCGACAGTATGCTTGAAAACAAAATTGTTCGCCGTAAACGAAGAAATGCTGGATGTAAGCAAGCTAAGATTTTTTTCGGGCTTGAAAAAAGAAATCGATATATTTGAAAAAAACATTTCCAGCGTTTTGTCGGAATTACCGTAAACGGCCACATAAATGGCGCTATACGAGCTTGCCATGACTGCATCACAGTTCTTAACGACCTTTTCCGCCTCGTTCCAACCGCTTTTCCCAATCGCATTGGCGGGGCTGAACGCACTGTCTCCTATACCGCTGACAGTAGGAACGCTCGTAGTTACCGCTATACCCCATTTATCACTATCGCCGCCGTTTGAAAGGTTTTCAACTGAAAAAGTCATTGCAACATCGCTACTCTTCAGCGTACTGCCCAATGTAACCTTAGCATAAGCCACCACGTTCGCATCGCAACCGCCGAGCCCCCAGTGTCCGTCGCAATTAAATTGAAAACCTTTGCCGCTGTCGTGCGTTTTCAATGCTGTAATATGTCCGTTGTCGCTCGATAATTGAGTAAAATTCGCAAATCCCAAAGTATAAGTCGTTGTCGCGGTAGCGCTGACGTTCGTAGCAGCGTTTGCGACGTTTGCCTGTATCGCTCCGCTATCAATACCGCTTGACTCAAAAGAAAATGCGGCGAAAATAACGCTCGCAAAAACCAAAGAAAATAGCAATGCAAACAAAAGGCATTTGAGCGCAACTCGCGCAAAACGCTTTTTATTATGTATGCCGTCGTTTCTCATAATTTCCCTTCGCCTTATAATCTAGTAGACTTTTTAGGCTCGTGCGCGTTTCCCTAGCGCGAACTGTAAGAACTTTATTATTTTATAATATATATACAAAATTTTCAAGAGCAAATATTTGACAAATCTGCAAATAATTTTAATAAATACGATTTGTCTAATTAGAATGCCGAAAAGATAATATAAAAATTCTGACGAGGCGACAAAAACAGCTTGCGATTTGCTACACCTGTTTTCTAATAATCATTCGGATATTCAAAAAAATATAAAGCCGAATTACACTATTTTCAATGCTTTGAGCGTTTTGAGCGGCAGCTCGGCGACAAAATTTCTATCCTCTTCGCCGTGAAAATCGCTTCCGCCCGTGGCAGTAAGCCTATACTTTTCGCACAACTGCAAAAGCGCTCCTATTTCCTTGGAACCATGATTGGGATAATAGACCTCCAAGCCTTTAAGTCCGAACTTCGACAATCCGCTTAAAAGCATATCCAGTCTACCGTCCAACAGGTACTTTTTAGGGTGCGCGACGCATGCGATTCCGCCGCATAAATTTATCAGTTTTACGGCTTCTAACGGGCTTATTCTCTCCGTTTGACAGTACGCCTTGTCTCCGTTCGACAGATATTTTTCAAACGCCGCGTTGACGTTGCACGCATATCCCTCGGCTACCAGTTCGCGCGCGATGTTCATTCTGCCGATACCGTCCGCTTCAAAATCCAAATCCAGAGCAACGCCAAAACTTCTGAGCTTTTCGCCTATTTTTATATTTCTATCTTTGCGCAGTCGTTTTACATTTTCGAGAGCATAAAGGAAATCTGCATTTTCAGGGTCTATGTTGTATCCGAGTATATGAATTTCGCTCACGGAAAAGGCGGAAATTTCAATCCCGTCTACAAAACTAATACCTCGGCTCTTTGCCGCCTCTCTCGCTTCTTCAAGCCCTGCCACCGTATCGTGGTCCGTGACGGAAATAGCTTCTAGCCCGCTCTTCGCCGCCCATTCCACGATTTCGCTCGGCGACATTGCTCCGTCCGATGCTGTTGTATGCAAATGCAAATCCGCTTTCATATTTTATTTGTATACCTCTGCAAGGTGTATGGTTGGTTCACACCTTATTAATCTAAGCTCCGCAAAAAATTCGCTTCGCTCTCGGGCTCACCGCAAACTTCACTGTCAGCAGAAGAATAAAGCTGACCTTCTGCGCGAGTTTCATCGCCCGTTATTCTGCTCACTTTACTCAGCCTTTCGCGGATATATTCCGTGCGTTTTTCCGCATTAGATATCGTGTTTTGCACTCCAATGAGTTTATCGCCCGTCTTTTTCAGCAACTCGCTGAATTTTGCAAAATCCGCGACGAAGCCTGCGAGCAACTTGCCTATTTCCGTACTGCGCTTTTCAATCGCCACGCTTCTGAATCCCATTTGCAGGCTGTTGAGCAGCGCCGCAATCGTCGTAGGACCGCATATGACCACTCTGTATCTGTTTTGTATATCCTCGACGAGTCCGTCGCGCTTTATAATCTCCGCATACAGTCCCTCCGTCGGAAGATACATGACCGCAAAGTCCGTGGTTTTAGGAGGTTTGATATATTTGTCGCGTATACTCATAGCGTCCGACCTCACCTTTGCCGCAAGCGCTTTCGTTGCGGACTCTATGCCGTCCGCGTCCGCTCTTTCCGCCGCCTCCGCCAGCCTCGAATAGTCCTCTATCGGAAATTTTGCGTCTATCGGCAACAGCACTTCTCCGTCGCCCTTGCCCGGCATGCGTATAACAAAATCAACCGCGTCGTCGCTTCCGCGCGTAAGCCGTACCTGCTTATCATATTGCTCGGGCGTCAGTATCTGCGCCAGCAGATTTTCAAGAGCGACTTCGCCCCAAGTTCCGCGGGTTTTTACGTTTTTGAAAATTTTATTAAGGTCGCTGACTCCCGATTGCAAGTTCTGCAATTCACCGAAAGTGCGGTTTATCTCCTCCAATCTGTCGTTCACAAGTTTGAAGGATTGATTGAACCGCTGTTCCAGAGTGCTGTTCAGCTTTTCGTCAACGGTCTCGCGCATTTTTTCTAGCTGAGCCGCATTATCCCTCTTAATTTCCGCAAGACTGCGCGCGTTGTCGTCGCGCACTTCTTTCAGATTCGCGGCGTTTGCCGTCTTGACCTCGTTCAGACTGCGTGCCGTATCCTCTCTTATCTTGTCCAGCTTGGAATCGGTGGCAAGCATAAATCTGTCGAAACGCTCCTGCAACTGCTTAGAGTTTTCATTCTGCGCGCTATTCTGCGCGTTTATGGCTCCCGCGAGCATAGAGCCGTTTATGCGGACGGATTTATCTATGGTTTCTTCGAGATATCTGGTTTCTTCCCTTAGGTCGGATACGTTTATATCTCCGCCCTGTCTCGCGTTTCTTCTAAGCGCCGACACGCCGAGCGCAACGGACGCAAGCCCTATGATTATGCTTATTGCAAGCAATATGTAAATTGCAGTCATTTTCCTACCTTCCGTAAACTCTCGGATTTTTTTATAACGAAGTTCAATGCCTTCTGCCTTTCATTCAATTCAGGATTGAGAACGGTCTCGGCAAGCAGGGCGTTTAGCACTTCTCCGATACGCTTCTTCTCTACCCCCACCGCCATCAAATCGTTGCCGTTCACTTTCAGCTCTCTTACGCTAAGCGGAGTTCCATCCGCCTTGACCTCTTCCCACGCGTCGCGGAGTCTGTTGCGCTCTGGAATCCGTCCCCCCGAAGCGTACACGTCCGCGTCCCGAAGCGCGCAAAGGTCATCAGCGATATCCGAGTGTTCCGCAACGAATCTGCGCAGTTTATTCCAAGACATATCCCCTTTCAGGTCTGTCATATGCGACCTTATCAAAGCGACGGTTCTATCCCTATCCGCATTGGAAAATTTCAGTCTGTTCAAAACCTCGCGCGCCATATCCGCTCCGATTGAATCGTGTCCGTGCATATTCGCGCCGCCGTTTATCTCATACGCGCGCCGCTTGCCCACGTCGTGGAGCAACGCCGCCCATCTGATTTCGGGCGGAGCGACCTCGTACGCCCTCAACGAATGCTCGTAAGCGTCGTACAAATGATATTTTTTCGGCTGTTGCAGTCCCTTCAATTCCGCAAGCTCCGGCAAAAGCATATACACAAGTCCGAGGTCGTCCAACATACGAATGCCGCGGACATGCGCCGCAGACAGTCCGTTGTCTTTGCCGCTTGCAAACGCGCCGACAGTCCGAGCTTTTGCATCCTTCTTGCAAATATCCGCGACGAATATCCTGTTCAGTTCCTCGCGTATACGCTCGGGCGCTATATCTCTTACGCGCCAAACATTTCGCTTTGCAGACGCGTAAGTACCGCCATCAACCTCAAAGCCCAGTTCGCACGCAAATCTTACGAGCCGCAAAATACGCAGACCGTCAGCTTCAAATACCTTGTTCGGTTCGTCCGCGGCGCGCAGTATATGACATTTTATGTCATTCACGCCGCCAGTAGGGTCGACGGTCTCGCCTGTCATAATTTGCATATAAACCGCGTTGCAGGAAAAATCACGTCTCCTTGCGTCCGCCGTAATATCCGTCGTAAATCTCACCTGCGCAGGCGCGTGCGCTCCGCTAGACCTGTCGTAGCTCTCGGTGCGAAATGCGGTGTATTCCGCCGCAAATCCGCAGGAGGTTATGAGCACCGTTCCCATTCGCAGGCTCTTGTCGGATACACAAAACTCCGACCCAACAAGCGCAGACTTCACCTCTTCCGCAGTAAGAGCGGAACAGATATCTATATCCGAACGCCTGAATCCGAGTATTCCGTCGCGCACGTAACCGCCTACCGCGTAAAGCGGAGCGTACGGCGCAAACAGCTTTGCGAGCGATTCGAGTTTTTCCGCGTCAACCGCCATAGACCTCCGGTGCAAGCACGCAAACCTCGGGCAGATGTCTGAGCTTCTGATTGTAATCCAATCCGTAGCCGACTACGTATTCGTTTTCAATCACAAATCCGATATAATCGCCCTCGAACTCCAACTTTCTGCGCGACGGCTTGTCGAGCAGAGAGCATATCTTCAAGGACTTAGGCTCGCGGGAGGCAAGCAGCCTTTTGAGATAGCTCAAAGTAACTCCCGTATCGATAATGTCTTCCACAACGATAATATTCTTGCCCTTTATAGGCGAAGACAAATCCTTGACCATTTTGACCTCGCCGCTCGTCTTTGTGCCCGCGCCGTAGCTGGACACGGCGATAAAATCGATTTCGACGTCGCCGCTTATCTCTCGTATTAAGTCCGCAAAAAACACGCATCCGCCGCGCAAGGTGCAGACGAACGTAATACTTTCGCCTTCGTAATCGCGGGATATCTGTTCGCCCAATTCTTTCACTCGGCGAGCGATTTGTTCTTTTGAAACCAGCACTCTTTTGATTTCGTTATCGTACATAATTTCCTCTCGGGTTCATTATATATTTTTCCGCGGTGCGTTTTCGGGACATCGCGAAGTTTTTTCAATCTACGTTGTTTTGGGTCAATCTCAGCTCATATACGCGTTTTGTGTTGCCGTCTATTTTAAGGTCGGAGGAAATATCAACGCCGAATACCGCCAGAACGCGGCTGTCGTCGGCAACTACTATAAGACCTCCGCGCACCCTTGCGGGAATTTTTTTATCCGTCAGATAATCGCCGAGACTTTTTGTGCCGCCGCCGAATTTGTGTATAAAGTCACCCGCCCTTACGCTTCTTATAACCGCGCTTTTCGGTATTTTATCCGCGTCCGCATAAAGCGCTTCTCCCCTGCCTATTCCGCTCAATGCGCAGTCTACGCCGACCTCTTTTACAGACAGTCCCAAGTTGCGTAAGTTCGGAATATTTCCGACATCGAAAGGACTCTCGAAATTTCCGTCGTCCGCGCCGCTTTCGTTGACTCTCTCCCTCGTGAATACAAGTCGGTCGCCCTCCCTGTAAACTTTCAGACCGTGCGTGAGATTGAGGCTTTTTCCGCTCTCGGCGCCCGACAATAAAAGCACTGCGTTCAGGTGTTTCACCTCGATATCCTGCTCGACTCCCAGCGCCGCAGCCGCGCGAAGTATCAAACGCTTTGCGATGGTCGTATTTGCACAATCGGCAGTTTTTATATACGAAACGTCGTCGTTAACCTCAATTTCGGGCACAAATGCATCAATAAATTTATCCGCCTCCTCGGCGTTTGCGCAAAGGCGTTTTATCGAATTGCCGATGTCTGGAAATCGATCCTTCAAGCCTTTAACTACGTTTCTCAAATAGTTGCGCGTATACGCGGTATCGGCGTTGCTTTCATCCTCGACATATTTTAGATTATGTTCGGCAACGTACTCGTCTATATCCTCGCGCGAGTAATCCAGAAATGGTCTGATATATCCGCCGCTTATGCGCTTCATGCCCGACAAGCCGCGAATCCCCGTTCCCCTCAAAATACGCATAAACACCGTTTCGATTTGGTCGTCCAAATGATGCGCCAATGCGACCAAATCGCAGATTCCGTCTTTAAGCAATCCGTCGAAGCAACGATATCTTAGTATCCTTGCCCCCTGCTCGACGGTATATCCGTTTTCCTTGGCAAAGGACGGCACGTCGACGGAAAACGCGTACAACTCCACGCCCAGCTTCTCGCAAAGGCGCGCTACAAACTCGCTGTCTCTTTTGCTGTTTTCTCCGCGTATTCCGTGCTCTACGTTTGCGGCGATAACTTTGAAACCCTTATAGTCTTTCGCATGCTCCGCGCTTTGCGAAGCAGCGTGTTCGGCCTCGATTTGTTTCAGACAATGCAAAAGCGCGACGGAATCCCTTCCGCCGCTAAGCGCGACGCATACAGTCAAATCGCGCGAATCGTACTCGGTGCCGTACAGTATTTTTTCCAGTGAAAAAGCGTCGAGTTTTGCCATAGAAAAAGTATACAGCAAAACCCGAAAAAATACAAGGATAGGAAACACCAAATTCAGATACAGAAAATTCTGAGCGCAATCACCGTGCAATCGTCCTCCGCGCCGTTTTGTTTGGCGCGTTTCAGCAACTCGTCCGCAAGAGTCTGCGGATTGACCGTATCCAGCAAGTCGACAGCTTCCACAACGCCTCTGCTTTCGAGGGCGTCGTAAACTCCGTCCGACATCATGACAAGCATATCGCCGTCAAAGAGCTGATATCTGCTCGTAAGAGGCTGTACGCTGTCCAAAATTCCCGCGGGAGGCAAGGTGCACGACAGCATTTCCACGTTGTCGCGCCTGACAATGAAACTGCTTGCCGAGCCCAGTTTTATTACGTCAAGTCCGCCTGTTCTAGTATCGATTACCGCTATGTCGAGGGTGCAAAAACTATCGTCTAAACCTAGTTTTAGCAGTTTATTCACAAGGCTCAGAATAATTGCGTTGTCAAAGCCCGCCCTGTAAAAGCTCTCTATCATATTTACCGCGTTACGGCTTGCGTTCGCAGCTTCGTCTCCGCTGCCCATTCCGTCGCAGATAGCGAACAGCCTGCGGTTGCGCGAGGGGCAAAGTATGCTTCGGCTGTCGCCCGAAACCGTCTCCTCGTCCCGTTTCATCTCGGCAATCCCGTATGCGATTTCGTATACGGGGGCGGTTTCCAGATAAACAAGTCTGAGCGCGCCCCTCTCCTCTATTTTCGCCACTTCCAGATTTATTTTCAGATATTTCGAGAGTATGCGCGTAAGCACAGCTTTCTGGGCGTCGCACGCCCTCACCAACAGCGTTACGAACACTCTCGCGCCCTTTCCCGATACGACTATCTCGCTTGCGACTATATTGTGTTTGAGAAGCTCGGACTTTATGTACTCCACCTCTTCCCCGGCAAAATTGACCTGCGACGCGCAATCCGCCGCCAAAGAATCGAGCACAAGCGCTATTCCAGCAAACTGGTCCGCCATCATCTGCTTCCCAACCGCGATACCGTCTCCCAGTTCCCGTTTTTGCTTGTACGCTTCCGCCGCGCTGTTTATCATTGCCGAAAGCGAATGCGTCTTTGTACATCTGCTTGTCACAAACGGAGGCATATCCAAAATCGTCGCCTTGCCTCTTTCCATAGCCGCTTGCGCCATGGGAAGTATAACGGAATACGTATCGTCGCCCAACGCCGCAAAGCACGCCTCTCTGTCGGGGCATTTTCCGCAATAGTTTTTTGCAACGTCGTGCGCAAGCCTGTCCGCGGTGTATATTTCATTTGCGCGCACGGCGTTTTCAAGGCTCTTGGACATATCGTAAAACACGTCGCTTGTGGAATAGAGCCGCGCCGCAAGGTCTCTTCCTCTGCGGTTCACTATTCCCGTATATGCGCGGCGGTTGTCACCCTTACCCATACCCTGCACCTTGACTATTACGGATTTGGGAATGCACAGACACGCTATGACTCCGACCGCGGTCATGACGAGGGTCTGCCAACCGACGGCGCCGTACGCGCCGAACAGCCATAATAGCGCGGTCGTCGCAAGCATAGCCAGCGCCGAAGACCATCTGGTGAACGGTGAAAAGGCTACCGCCGCCGCGCCTACTGCCGCGGATGCGGCGAGCAACGCCAGATTATTACTTTGCAAAGCCGCGCCTATGCCGAGCAACAGCGCGAGATATAGCGTAGTCTGCGTTTTGAAACAGGTTGACGAAAACAAAACCGCAAAAGCGGATACGGTGAAAAAAACTCCGAATGCGTAAATCGTAACCCCCGACAAAGCATATCCGACTACCGCCGCAAGAACGCCAGAACAAATCAGTTCGTCTACCGTCGCCCTATGCATATAACCGCGCACGAACACCGCGTACGCCGTAATCCCGCAACAAAAAGTGAGCACGACTGCAATAAGCACGTTGATGCCGACAGTAAGATACGCCTGCGAGAAAACGCAGTTGCACACCGCGTACGGAATCATTCCGACAACCGCGCCGAGCGCGACCGCCCAAAGAGGCACGTTGCGCTTGAATTTAAAGAAAACCGCATACAGCGCAAAAAGTATAAGCACGGGTACCGCTGAATACAGCAACATCCATACGTCGAGCGCAAACACGCAACACGCAATGATAAACGCAGGCGCTATGGCAAGTATATTCTGTCTGGCATATGAAAGCCCGCAAAACAGCGCGAGCGCAAGCGCAAAACCGAAGTCGCCCACAGACGCAAGCAAGAATAAACACAGACATTCCGCAACAAACTTTATTGCGGTTTTGGGCGACAGCCTGAAATCAAACGTAGGGAAAAATTTTCTTTCCGCGCGCATTACACGAGTTTTCATATAAATATAATAACTCTCTACGCTATATAAGTTTTTGTATGTTATGTCGAATTCTGTCGGATAATTTGCTATGCTGTCAATCTTGCGAATTACTCAATTTCAAAGGACGTTATGAAAATCATAAAAACGCCGCGCCTTTAAACGGCGCGGCGTAATTTACTTACTATTGCAAGGTTTATCTGTTATCAAGCGGTTTTCTGTACGCTCACGGGAATTTCCGCAGGCAATCCCTGCACTATTGTAATAACGACTATGCCGTTTTCTATATCGGCATCCGTAATTGCAATCTCTGCGATAAAGTCGGTTTGAGAAGAGACCGTTATATCTGCTCCGTCTCCGATTTTTAATATAATCGTTCTTCTGCCGAATTGCATGCCGACGTCAAACGTTAGGCTGTATGTGCCCGCCTCGCTTACTTCGAGATGGAATTCCCCAAGCGACATGTTTACGTCTCCGCCGTTTAAGCCTATCGAGGAAGGCGCGGGGGCTTCCGTGGGCTCAATATTTACGGAATAAGTCACCGTCTCAGTCACGTCCATTTCCACCCAAGCCATATAAAAATACATTTCGGCGCCTTTATCGAGATAAAATTTGTACTCAACCATATCCGTGGGCACTTCGATTACGGCTTCTCCGTTTTCGTCCAAGATAAGAATATTTTCGTTGGTTCCGTCAACGCTCAGCATATACCAACCGTTCTCGGGCGCGACAAACACATATTCTTTTCCGTTGTAGACTTCGTCGGGTGTAACGGAAATACTGTTATCTCCCACTGTCAAATTCACGTCGTCTTCAACGGGGTCGTTTCCGCCGCTGAGAGTCAGCGTTTCAGTACCAGCCTCGCTGAATCTGATAAGGAAATCCTTTGCTGCTCCCGCTTCCAAGACAAACTGGAACATATACACGTTGACGTTTTGACCGTTGCGGTCAATCTCTCCGATATATACTTCCGTGGGCTCGTCGGGATTGCATACCGTAACGTTTTTGTTCCCTACGGGAATGCTAAGCGTATAGCTGCCTCCGTTTACGGACGCAACGCTGAATACTCTTCCATATCCGTCCACATCCGAATCGGTAAAGGTAATGTTGTTCGCTCCCGAGGAAAGATGCTCCTTCTGCACAATATCCTGCGTAAAATACTTGCACGCGTAAAGATACATATTGGGCTGATTGCCAATCGAGCTGGTTACATAATTTTCAAGGAAGCTCTTGATATCGTCATTGAGAGGATACAGTCCTTCCGAGTTGTCCGTCGCGTCACAATACGCCCTCATCATCTCGATATAATCGTCTATCGCCGTGGGATGTCCTTTGGAATCGCGCGCGGTCGTAATTTTGAAGATAGAAGCATACAAAGAATACTCGTCGGGATTGGTTTGCGGATTTGCCAATTCTATCAATCTCGCAAAGGATAACTCTGCAAATCCGTTGTGCGGAATCGCTTTTTTGAGTATCGCATAAACGACGGGACCGTTTTCCGTGCCTACGTGATATATTCCGTTTGCGTCCTTCACTATAATCGACGTGGTGTTGAGAGAAACCGCATTGCCCGTCTCCAAATCTCCGTTTCCGACGTTCTGAGGATTAGAAGAAGGTCTGAGCGTCGTGATTACGGGCGTCGGAACAACGTAGGAATAGTCCCCCGTTCTTTCCACCGAAATAGTAGCCGTGCAGTCGCCTTCCGCAACAATTCCGAATATAAAACTCATATTGTTGTCCGAAGCGGAAAGCTCTACAATTATTCCTTCGTTAGGATTGGTCGCTTCGCTCAATACGATTGCGGGAATTTTTGTTTCGGGATTTTGAGGAACGTAGCTCGCCGAGCCCGAAAACTGCTTCAAAGATACGCGAGCGGTGCCCGAAACGGCAAATTTGATACTATACGTTCCGCTTGCCGCAGAGGCTTTCTTATCGTTGGAAGCAGACGAGCTGTCGTCATATGGATTGAAATAAAAATACTCGTAAAAGCCGTTTTTCAGAGACAGTTGCAAGGGAGAATACGTCACGGTCGGATCTCCGTCCTGCGCGGCAGGCGTTCTTTTGTAGTTCAGACCTGCCATATCGCCGAATGAAAACGCGTTCGGATAATACTTGTAGGTCAGCGACATTTTTCTTTCGGAATCAAAGGATTTATCTTGACCCGCCGCGATTTCGTATTTGTATGAAAAACCCGTCGACTGTCTGACCTTGTATTGAAGGCTCTCGTTATCCGATGGAATGATGTTGAAAATCGCCACGCCTTGGGCATTCGTAGTCGCCTGCGCAAGAACTTTGGTCTGACTCGAATTCGTCAAATCATACCCGTAAATTTCAAAAGGCGCCCCAACTAGGGGCGCGCCGTCTGTATCCTTTGCCGTAAGAGTGTATGCCACGGTCTGCGGTCCTGCCTCCGTCAGTCTTATGGTGACAGTGCCCGGACCGGAGAAATACAGATTGTCCGCGGTGGCGTCGTACGTGTATCCTGCGGGAAGACCCGACAGTACGATGTGATACCTCTCTCCCGCGGGCAACGTAGGCAACTCATTAGGCGCGAAAGTCGCGGTTCCGTTATTGTCTACGGCAACCTTCAAAGAGCAAGCTCCCGATTCAACGCAAAGCTGCACCTGCAACTGGTTTTCGTTGGGACCTCCCGTACCCGTCGTAACCGCCGTTCCATCGGGATATACGACTTTTATTATATAATTGTCATTGCTGTTGCCGCCTTCGTCGGAATTCGGATTGCACGCCGCCGCAAACAGCGCGACGCCGAGACAAAGAACAACCGCCAACAGACATATGACTGTACGCTTAAATGTAGTCTTCATAAAAGCCTCCTGTTACATTTTGTTATATTTATTTTCTTATGAAAGTCGGAATAAGTCAAGGATTTTAAGCACTTTGCATAAAAATACAGCAGTAAATCCGCAGCCGCCCGTTGCGAATTTGTCCGTTTTCCCGTTATATTCCCTTTCACCGTACGATAACTGAATTTAGCATGCAATTATATCATACAGAATATTCGCTTTGAATTCGATATTTTCAATATCAAACGTCGGACGCTTAACTTTACCTGTACTTTTCCATTTGCATTTATGCATAAAATTTGCATAAATATATTAAATGCGCCATATTTATTCATATTTTATTTCCATTTCCACATTTCATATCACAATCGCTTGCTTATTTTCAGATAATATTTTATAATTATATGCATATATATAATACAATAGAGTTGTAACGCATAAATATCCTGCTTATGTTGGAGGTTGTACGATGACTGATACCGTAAGAAAAGTTCTCTTGACCGTGCTTGTGGCAGTGTTTGCCGCAACTTGTCTTGCATTTACGATAACGGAGTTTAGCTCCAGAATCGGCGCCGAATTTATAAACCCTGCCAATGCGGGAACAGACAACAAGTATAACGGAAATTATACTGTATCCGTAATGTCCGCGGGCGGTTTGAATCTCGACGGCGTGCGCGTATCGGCAAAACTCAACGGCACCGTCGTAAACGCGGGAATTTCGCAGAACGGAAAAATCGAACTGAAGCTCGACCCCGGCGAGTATAAGCTCGACGTAGACGAGTCCACCCTACCCGAAGGCTACTACATCCCCGAAGACTCGGATTTCAAAACCAAGCCCGAAGTAGGAACGGCGAAGATAATTCTGCCCTCCAAAGTCATACCCACTACAGCTCCCGCCAACAAATTGTATAATCTCGGCGACGTTATGCATGATTTCAGCTATGTGGAGGTATCGGGTACAAGACATACTCTGTCCGAAATGCTGGAAACCAAAAAAGCTGTCATGCTCAACTTTTGGTATACCACTTGCGTGCCCTGCCAGTCGGAATTCCCCGCTATTCAGAAAGCGTACGAAGTCTACGGAAACAAGATGGGCATCATAGCTCTGGACAGTCAAGACAGCTCGAAGGAAATCGCCGCGTTCAAAGCGGACCGCGGTCTCACCTTCCATATGGCGCTAGACGCTGCGAACGTGACGGGAAGATTCGGCGTGCAGGGTTTCCCGACTACCGTTATAGTAGACAGATACGGCGTGATCGCGTACAAATATACTTCTTCCGAAACGTCAGAGTCGGTTTGGAAAGCCCTGTTCGACAAATACACGTCCGACAATTATACTCAGCAAGAGAATAAAGACGACGGCGATACGGAAACCCCCGCGGACCGTGTAAAACCCGACGGCACCCTCGTTATGCCCGAATCCTCGCTCATAGAAAATGCGGTGCTCGACAGCGGAGCGGTGAGCAAAATCACTAATTTCCACGAGGAAACCAGTGAAAAGGACGCGCCCTATTCGTGGCCGTGGCTTCTCGGAGAAGATAAAGGCATAAAGTATATGTACGCTACAAATGCGGGGACTGATTTCACATATTCTACAATATACTGCGACGTAACCCTCAACAGCGGAGACGTGCTCTCTTACAACTACAATATAAACAGCGAATCGGGCAAAGATATCCTGTATGCGCTTGTGAACGGCAACATCGTAGCCCAGCATAGCGGCAACAGCGAAGGCTGGACGCGTCAGTACGGAGTTTATATTGCGGACCACACCGTGACCGTCACACTTGCGTTTATATTTATAAAAGACCAAAAGCTGACCGTAAATAACGAGTTTGCCGCAATAAGCAATATAACCATATCGGATATCAACGATATCGAAGCCGCCGCAATCGACCAGCGCGTTGCGGTTACAGACGGAAAAACTCTTGCGCAAAACAAATACGAAGGCATTAAGCTGATTGCGCCGCATACGAATCATAACGACACCGCATATTATAAGGTTGCTTACACGGATAATTTCGGCAACGAACAGTATTCCCTGCTGTACGCAGATATACTCAATCCCACCGTATGGTCCGAAAAGCAAATAGGTCAAGATAAATTTACGACGGAAAGCGGAAGCCTCGCCAATAATTCTCTATATCATATATCTTTTTGGCTTATGTCCAATCACATTGACGCAGACGAAGACGTTCCGCTTACTTTCGAGTACGGTCATTCCGAATTTATTATCGAAAGCTATTACGTGCAAGGCTTCTCCGACAACGGGTTGTTGCCCGTCACGGACGAATTGATTAACACCTTAAAAGCGTTTACGCTCGCATACTGCACAAAGAATAACAAGGCGTATTACGAAGACCAATGGTTGGAAATGTGCTACTTCTTCCGTCATTTCGGCGAAATGAGACCGAACGGAACTGAGCATATCAACGGCGAAAGCTGCAACGCTACCGCCAATCCCGTCGCAGGTCTTAGCTACAATCATGCATACACCATCGAAGAAGCGGGAGACATAACGAAGAATATCGATATTACAAAGATAATCTCTTACGACGGCGGCGGACTTTGGTTCAAATACATTCCCAAGGAAACCGGAGTTTACAGATTCTACTCCACCCGCACGTCCGCGCAGTTCAGCACCGACCCCAGCATTGCGGTTTATGACGCAGACGGCAATCTTATTGCGTACAATGACCAAAACGAGTACTACAAGCGCAAGTTTGACCTTGCTTCCGACGATTTCAATCTCTATGTCGTGTTGAACGCAGATACGGAATACCGCGTACAGGCTTGTCTTGCGTACGCGCAAGCCACAGGCTCGTATAAACTTAACATTACCAATGTCGGCAGGTCGTACGACTACATGCGCGTAGCTTCCACGGACGACGGAAGCTGGAACTTCGACGGCACATACAACGCAGTTGAAGTTGCGCTGAACACAACCGGCACAGGCTACTATCATGTCATCGAAAACTACAACTACGGCTCGGTCATGTATATTGACTTTATACACTCCAACTATTTCGACAAAAACAACAACTCTCTGCACGACATGATTATAGGAAACAAATTCGCGGACCTCGGAGGCAAAGACTATACGCAGGAATTGCTCACCTACTATTACAAATCACGTCAAGGCAAGGAAGTCACTGACCCGCTGTACGGTCTGATAGAAGCGGATGAAAGGTTGGTCGAAATCCTGAACGAGCTGATTTTCTATACCTACGGCGACGGCTCGTCGGCTTACGCGTGGCTGATGTTCGGCTGTTACTACGTGCATTACAGCGTATAACAGCTGCAATCCGACGCGTAATTACACAACAAAAAAATACAAAAAAAATCCGTCTTATTCAGACGGATTTTTGTTTTGCTTATCCAACAGCAATATGTTGGCGATATCATTCAGTTTCTGCGCAATTTCGAAAAGGGTTTTTTCTATCTGCGCCCCGCTCGTTTCCGAATCGATTTCGACAGGCTCCCAAAGCTCGCAGCTGCCTATATCGGGAATATGGAACTTATTTTGCAGTTTGCTGTTACGTTCCTTGCAAGCGCAATGTCCGCAGCACGCGGCGCGAAACGCAGTTCCCGACCTTATATAGTGCTGTACGTAATGCTTGCATTCAACGCATTTTTTGGTTACGCTTGTGCTTTCCATAATAATTTCCTCCGTCGCAAACCGAATATATTCACAAAAAAATGTTTTAAAATGCGGCGTGCCGTTTGAATAATTGTACTTTCGGCTATCGCTCACATACATTATGGAGCAGGTTCAATGGCGAATTTTGAAAGATTAAGCATTATTTTGTCAAATTTTGTAAAAAGAATTCTTTTTAAAAGCCGATTGACCCTGTCAACCGACTTTATCGCAAAATAATATATACGATACTTTGCGCAAAAATACCCGTTTAAATTCCGCGCCGAACCCTGTCTTTCAAGACCTTTGCCGCGACTGCGCAATCCGTAATATTTTCGACAAGCTCTTCCATTGGGCATTTACCGTCGCCCTTGCGGTTTACAATATAATCCGTCATAACGTCGAACTGATATTGCACGGAATACCTGTCGAATACTTCCGCCGCGGCTTTGCTTATAGTTTGAGCGTATACATTCGTTACACCCATAAACGCATACAGCATAGCCGCCGCCTTTCCCACAATCTTATCCGCGGCGGAATAGCCGCGTAAATCTATATCCAAAAGTCCGATAAGAGGCGCTATTCCACGCTCGACAGACGATATGACGCTACCGCTTTTTACGAGCACGCAAGTATAACCGCCGCTTTCAAAAACAAACCTCGCTTTTGCAAAATCATTCATTTAATTTCTTTTCCCGCATTATAATCTTGGCGAGAGCAATCACTGCGGCGGGCACTACGACGGCTTGCAGACATAAGCCCGCGAGTCCCGTCTGTACGGACATGATTATTTCCGAAAAACCTTTGCCCGCTATCATGTTGCTTATAACGTAAATCAGTCTTCCTCCGAATTGCGCCAGAATAACAGCAGGAAATGCATAGAGAACGTTTTTGAAAATACGCTCGGAAAACAAGCCTGATACGGCTCCGAACACCGCGAGCTCTACAATCATATACGGCAGTCTTGCCGCAACCGGCATCGCCGAGCCAAGCGCTAGCGTTGTAAATCCGAAGCTGACCGCAGGCGAAAGCACCCCAACAGCAAGCCCCCAACGCCAGCCCAAAATACTGCCTGCGAGCAATACGGGAGCATACATAGGCAGCCACACCGCTCCTGCGGACGCGCCGCCAAGAATATGCGCAAACTGCGGCAATGCCACAGCAAGCGCTATAAGTATTACGGAAACACAACTTTTTGCGGAAAATCCGACCGCTACACTGCGTTTCTTCAACGCATAACTCAACATGATTTCACCTCAGATTTCTATAAGCTCGTAGTCCTTGCTTCCTACGCCGAGCTCAGCCGCCGCGTCTATCGTATGCACGCCGTTTCTGCTCTCCACCCTTTCCAAAAAATGCTTTTGACCCGGGTCGTCGGTTGCGGCATATACCAAATCGATGCACGCCTTGTCAATCGCCACGGGGTCGTCGGATATCAGAATCCCGACGTCCGCGATACACGGGTCTTCCGCCACAGCACAGCAGTCGCAGTCCACGGACATATTTTTCATAACGTTCACATAAACGGCGTTGCCTTTGAAAAATTCAACTACGGAATACGCGGCGTCTGCCATAGCCTCCAAAAACCTGTCATGATCAGCCGTCCAAATATCCTCAGGTACACCGGCGCCGTGAATATACGCTTTGCCGTAAGAGGAGGCTATTCCTATCGACAGTTGCTTCAAAGCTCCGCCGTAACCGCCCATCGGGTGCCCCTTGAAATGTGAAAGCACGAGAAGCGAATCGTATTTAGTGAGATTTTTGCCGACGTAATTGCGTTTTATGACCTTGCCCTTGGGTATGGGAAGTTCGAGGTCGGGACCTTCCGCATCCATCAAATCCACATCGAATCGGTCCGTCCATCCGTGCAGTTTCAGCGTTTTCAAATGCTTCTCCGTCGTATCGCGTCCGCCGTCGTATGCGGTATTACACTCCGTCACGGTTCCGCCTACCCTGTTTATAATAGGCCTCCAAAAATCCGGACGAAGGAAGTTTTGGTTGCCAACTTCGCCCGAATGGAGCTTTATCGCAACATTCGAGCAAAGCTCTTTGCCGAGCTTATCATACAGTTCCACTACCTTTTCGGGGGTTATCGTTCGGGAAAAATATACCTTGCTTTTCACGTTTGCCTCCTGTCGAATACGGTTATTGCGCATACAACCGCGCAGTTTTTTATAAATCATCAAACGGTTATAAACAATTACAGCAGTTTATCTATTTCGCCGCGTAAAACGTCGCCTCTGAGTTTACCTTCCTTGAAATATGCGATATTGCCGTCTTTGTCTATAATCACAGTGATAGGATATGCCGCTTTTCCTCCAAGCATGGTGAAGCTGTCCACCGCTTCCGTATCCTGTGCGAAAATAATTCCCCAATCATACCAGTCGGTTTTGCTGTTTGCGGGATTGTCAAGATTGATGAAATCCACGATTTCCTTCTCGCTGGCAAAGCCTGCCGCATGCACGGCCACCATAACGATTTTATCCCCGTACTCAGCTTTGACTTCCGCAAATTCGGGCAGCTCTTCAACGCACGGGTCGCACGTGGTGTACCAGAAATTTATCACCATAACCGTACCTTTGAAATCCATTGTCGAGAAGGTCTCCATATGAGTGCCGTCCTCTTTCAAAGTCGCGGAGGTCTCGAAGGTGTTAAGAGTAAAATCGGGACATCTGTCACCCACGCCGTATACGTTGGTCGTGTTGGTCTGCGCGAAGAAATTGAAATATACAAGCGCGGAAATAAGCACCGCGATTGCAACCGCCCACGCCGCAAACTGCAACCAAAAATTGCGTTTTTTGATGTCTCTCGACTTCTTTGTGCCCGACACATACGAGTTTATATCCGACTGGGTATATGCAATCTGCGATATCTGCGCATTTGATTCCTCAACCTCGGAGGAGCTCCTCATATCTTCGTTCATCCCATCGGAGCGGACATTTGCCGCGTCATTGACCATAACCTGCGCATTGTAGTCCTGTGTTTGAGCCGCGTCCGAGCAAACGTTTTCGCCTGCCGCAATAGCCGAACTCTGCGCCGCGCCTCCCTGTACCATCGCCGCAAGCGAAGGTACGCTCTCCTCAGCAGGCATTTCCGTCTCATTGGGGCGCAGGAAGAATTGAGAACCCTTCCAGCTTATCGCTTTTGTGGGGCACACCGCAACGCACGCGCCGCAATTAATACATTCGTGGTCGCCGACGTGTTTTATATCCATTTTACAGGTACGTATACACAGTCCGCATTCCGTACACTTCTGCTTGTCGAGTTTGATTCCTATAAACGCTATCTTATTAAAAAAGCCGAGTATTGCGCCGAGGGGACAGAAGAAGCGGCAGAAGAAGCGATATATAAATATACTGCACACGATAAATACGACGAGCAAAAGGAATTTCCAACTGAACAAGCCGCCCAGCATTCCGAAAAAGCCCGCGTTCTCCGGATTTGCAAGCAGACCGCCAGCTCCTCCGAACGTGCCCGCAGGACATACGTATTTGCAAAACGCGGGTATTCCGTTGTAAATGAGAGGTATAGCTATGACGAATACTATCAGCAAAACATATTTGAAATAGGACAGTATTCGCGTATAACGGTTTTTTTCGAGCTTTGGAGTTTTGATTTTATAAAGCAAGTCCTGACCCAAGCCCGTCGGACACAGATATCCGCATATCGTTCTTCCGAATATAATGCCAAGCAGGACGAGTATCCCAAGTATGTACATCGGCGCTTTTGTTCTTGAAGACGCGAGCGCATTTTGCAACGCGCCGAGCGGACACGCGCCTATCGCGCCCGGACACGAATAGCAGTGCAATCCGGGAGTGCAAATATACTTTGACGCGCCTCTGTAAATAATATTGTTGCCTTTGCCGAAAAAGCCCTTTATATTGGCATTGAAAAGAAGAGCCGTATATATCTGTATAAGGCGGCGCTTGGACGGAGCGTGAGCTTTGAGCCATCCGCCTGTTTTTATAAAGAATTCCTTTACCTTAGCCAAGACCGATACACTCCGTACAAATATTTATAGCTTTAAGCAGTAAGTCGCGCGCGCTGCCGTTTACGATTCCTACGATTATGAATATGGCGGCGAGAGTACACGCCGTTATCCTTGCAACCATAACGCGGCGCTTATATACGATAAGCAGGAACGCGCAGAACTTATTGGTTTGCGCCTTAACCTGCAAATTTTTATGTATTTTGGAAAAAAAGCGGTGAACCGCATCCTTATAGGTGACAAATTTAGCACTGTCGCCGTCGCAATCCAACTCCTGTTTTTTGGAAGCGGATATAAGCTTCTTGACATGGACGAGCTGCTTTTTTGCCGACTGTCCCTCGTAGACGCAGATTCCGCATGCCAAGGCAAGCGTAGCCGCAACCCAAGGCATAACGTTTTGCACCATATTCAGCATTTCGCGGGTTACGTCCGCCTTCGGAAAATTGGACGGATTCGCAAGATAAGCAATCGAATAAATAACGCCTGCGAGCCCAACGCATATACAGCACGTCCAAAGCGCCTCCAAGCGCTCCTCTTCCGCGCTTATAAATTTGTAGGATTCTTTAAGACTCTTGTCTTTGGAGACCGTAAGCGAACGCGGAACGCGGTTTTTCAGTATATGAAGTGTGTAACGAACGTCGAGCTTCGGAAGTTTCTCCTTGACGGAGAACACCTCCCAAAGTACAAAACCGACTACGGCAAGCGAAACCCAAATCCAAAGCGCGGGAGACAGTCTCGAAATGCTTTCCAACACGTTTTGCCGCGTGAAAATAATTCCGTCCGCATTCAAAGAACCTCGATAATAAATATCCAGCGCCTGCCAGA
This sequence comes from uncultured bacterium, assembly GCA_949432885.1. Taxonomy (GTDB): domain Bacteria; phylum Bacillota; class Clostridia; order Christensenellales; family CAG-917; genus CAG-475. Next base: position 218,271 of record CASQXY010000001.1, read on the forward strand.
TTATCAAAGCTCCCGTAAGAACGGTATAAACGCCAAACAGACTGCCGTATGTCAGTCTGACGGTCTTTGACGTTTTTTCAGTCGCACGCATCGGGACTTGCCTCCTAGTCTATGATTTCGGTCATATACAGCGTAAGATCCGTACTTCCGTAATTGATAACTACGTTATATTTCTTTCCGCTCTTGACGTCGGTAAATACCGCTCTCAAAACGAGGTCCAGTATATCCTCCTCGGTTTGTTTTTTTATCTCATAAGAATAAATGAGCTTATAATTACCGTCGTACACTCCGCCTACACCGTCGAAATTATAGACAGCGTTTTCGTCAATTTCCTCTTGGTTGTCTTTGAGTCCGTTGACGGTGCGCCTGTACATATTGTCGGGTACAAGCAAGTCATAATTCTTCTTTCCCGCTTCTCCGACAAATTCGCCGTCGGGATTCTCAATCAGAATATTGTAGGTCACGCCCTTTCTAATAAATACTATCTGACCGAATTTGTCAATCTGATACGGTATGGAGTAAACATCGCCTTTATTCCCGATTATTAGCGCTGTGGCGTTGCCGAAGCGGCTGTTTAGGAAACCGTCGAGCACTATCACGGAATCCTTGCCCGTATATACGCCCTTATACTCGTCGAGGTACGAGTCGGCGCCGCTACGCATGCAGATATATGTTGTCGTGTCGACTTTTACGGAAAGCTCCGTAATATTTTCCGTTTCGAGTTTATGCGCTTCAACTGTCGCAACGACTCCGTCCCATACAAAAGTCAAGGTCTTTTGGGACTTGTCATAGACAAATTCCACGGTTGTGTTCATAAACCTACCCGTCGTCTTTCCGTCCGCACCGACCTTGCCGAGCGTCAACATGCCGTGCTCAGTGCCGCCCACAATCCAACTTCCTTCAAAATCTCCGCTGAGGAAAAGCTGTTTTGCTTCCGCGACGCCCAACGTAAGCATAAAACTGTCAAGCGACATACTGCCGTTCAGCGCGCCCGTTATAATGACGTTGCCGTTTTGGATAAGATAAGTGTAGTTCTCCGCGCCGTTGACAACGAGAGTGCCGCCGCCGTTGACATAGCCTCTGCCGTCAAACACATATTCGTTTCCGTCCTCGTCAATCAGTTCCAGACCGAGCAGTTCATCGCGCTCCACAAGATAAATGCTTTCGTTGACAACGATACGGTTGTTCTCCAAGTCATACGTAATATCGTAAGTTACGGAATCGTATTCAAACCTGCCGCTGAGTGTTCCGTTGATGACGGAATAAGCGCCTACGCTGACTCCGTTTATCCTTATATTTCCGTTTATTGCGAGATAGTCGGCGGAGCCTTTGATGTCATAATTGCCGAGTCCGTTAAATTCGACGAGAGAAAGCACGCTGTTGTCGCTTACCCAAACTCCTTTGAAGCTGTCATACAGGCAGAGTTTGACTTCTTTAAGAGAAGCGGATACTCCGTCGGGAGAAATCACGTACAGCTTGCCGTCCAACGTTTTCGTCACATCCGAATACTGCAATTCACCCAAAGAGGACAGACCGTTGAACAAATACAGTTTTCCGTCTTGAAAGCCATAATTCGCTTCCAATATTCCGACCTTGCCGCCGTAGTTTATGGTTGCGGTGCCGTAACCGTTTGTCGTGATACCGTCAAGTTTGATTTCGATAGGAGATTTGCTGTTGAACAGCCAAACTCCCGTAAAGCTGTTGCTGTTGAAATAAGATTCTCCGTCTATCTTCAAGGTTCCGTTTTCAAACTTAGCCTCCGCATATAAGGCGCCGTCCTTATACATAACCGCAACTCCTTCGCCGTTGACCGTATAAGTGCCGCTCACCGCGACCGTGACGGGGACTTTATTGCCTGTCGCGTCATAGCCGAAATACTCGTAATTCCAAACTCCTATGCCGTCGAAGGTATACTGCATATGCGCGGCAACGGGTTTTTCCCAAGTGCCCTTGAAAGCGTCGATATGCTTGATGTCTGACGCAACTCCTGAAATAGAGGTAACTTTGCCCCCCGAAAGAGTAACCGTAATATTGTCTTTTTCCTCTTCGCTCCTTACGATGACCATCGAGTTGCCTTCGGCCGAGGGATAATAGGCGAAGGTGCCGTCATATTCGGATGTTCCCTTTATGACAACAGAACCGTCCGTATTGAACACAAAACTCTTATTGCCGTCGTAATATACGCCGTATTCAAAGTCGGGGAGCTCTTTCGCGCCGAAAAGAACTACGTTCTGCTCATATGAAATCCTGTTGTATGCAACAAGCTCTTCCCCGCCGTACGTATGCTCGATCATGCCTACGAAAGACATAATATATCCCGCCTCGAAGAACATACTTGTCAGAAGCTCGTTGTCGTACAGACGTATCAATTCACCGTCATAGGTATAGTAGGAAATATAGCTTATTGCGCCCCTTCGCATTATCAAAGTTCCGTCGGGGTCGAGCTCTATATAAGTTCCGCTTCCCGCTTCGTTCAATTTGACATAGTACCTTCCAGCAACCTCGTTGTAATCCGTAAATCCCGCGTACAGCGTTATATTGCCCGTAGGAACAAAGGAATACGGGACTTTCAGAGTGAGTTCCTTATCGAAATAATATCCATAAGAACGCAATCCGTTCCAGCTATAAAACTCGGGAAGACCCTCGCTCTGATAATTCCAAAACGCCATGGGCATATAGACGTCGGTCGCGGTTATAGTATAGGCGTTGTTTTCAACGGCGCCGTTCTCCTTATTCTCCACGAAATTGACGTTTATCGTATAAGTTATAGATGAGTCCTCAAAGTTGATAAGCGGATATTCTCCGTCGGCGAAGACCCAATCGCTCTCTTCCCATCCGAGTACTGAGCGATAGAAATGGTTGTTCAAAGTCATGTCTTTCGCATAACAGTTGTGCGCGTATGCGTCAGCGTCATGCAAATTTGAGTCTGCCGCCTTTTGTATGCCTCCTATAATGTCGCCTGTCACGGCTTTATCTGCGCCTACGCTTATAGATTCCGCAAATACTTTGCCCAGCGCAAAGCTGTTCGCAACTATGCCGCCCGTTTCGAGATATCCTACGATACCTCCGCCGTACGCATAGGTAAGATGATCCAACTCTATTCCTTCGGGCACATAGCTTATTGCAGAAATATCTCCCGTCGAATAGCAGTTGAGAACGGAAGTATATTCCACGCCTCTGCCCAATATACCGCCTGCGTTTATCGCGCCTTCGATATTGCCGGTCGAATAGCTGTTGAGAACAACGCATGGATTCTTTTCGGAAGCGGATTTCGCATATCCTGCGATGCCTCCGCCGCCGTATATATATCCGTACTCGCCGATTATCTCCACTTCCGATGAACAGGAACGTATAGCCGCGGAAAAATCGCCTAAGCCGTCGATCGTAATAGATTCGATAACGCCGACCGCACCGCCGATATACGACAACTCTTGGTCGCTTGCGTTTGCCGTGATTTCGCCATTTGCAGAACAGCCGATTATATTCGCTCCTCCGACGTATCCCGCAAGACCTCCGATACAGCAGGGCTGTTTTTGAGCACTGTCTATCCTATCAACGTTGATAGTGAAATTCTTGATATGCAGATTGCTTATTTCCGCAGGTCCGTATGCGGTTGACGCGACGTAACCGAACATGCCGACGTAAGGCAGCTTGACCTTGGTGAACGCCGATTGCTCGATAATATAATCTTCTATAAAGAAATTGGATACTGTGTGTCCGTTACCGTTGAAATGACCTGCAAACAAGGATGTCTCCGTCGTCGCGTCGCCTATGATATAGAGCTGTTCTCCGTTCAAATCGATGTCCGCGGTCAATTCATAATACGCGAATTTCACGTCGGCATAAAATCCGTTTGCAATAAGGTCCGCCATAGAATACAAGTCTATGGGTCTAGAAATCTTATACGGGTTCGTACGGGAACCGTCGCCGCAGTTTTCCCTGCGATAGAAGGGCTCCTCCGTCTCCACGCCCGTCACTGTGACATTTGTGTTTTGGTTTACGACAAAGGTATATACTCCGTTCTCGTCAGGCTCTATAATTGTCGTATTCGCAAGCACGACCGGGTCGCCCACGCAATAAACGCTGGGCAGAACTTTGAAACTTATCGGCTCTCCCGCTTTGATTGTGATAGGCGCCTCCGTGTTGCCCTGCTCGCTTATAAAACGCGTGTGAGTGCTTGCGCCGTCAAACGTAACGTCATAAGCTTCAATGCGGACAATGTTGTCAACCGTGACTATCGTGTCCCTTTTCATCGTAAAACTGTACAGACCGTTTTCGTTGGGAGTCAGTATAAACTGGTTGTTTGTCTTCACGACAGGATCGCCCGCGACCTTGTTGCGGTCTATACTTATCGCAAACTTAACAATCGTACCGTCCTTGACCTTTGCGCCCGAGCTTATTTCGCCTATGAAAGAAACGCCTTCAAACTCGTCATAGGTAATCTGATAATATTTATCGCCCGACAGCGTGAGCCCCAGTATCATACAAACAATGCAAACCAGCAGCAATGCGGACACTGCGATGATATACCACATATTCATTTTATTGTTAAACTGATTCATTTTCTGCTCCAAAACTATTATTCCCTGCTTCGCACGAATTATCTGTTTTCCGAAAGCAAGCGCTATCTATAATGAAATATAAAAATATTATATATTATAATGTATAAAAATACAACTGAATTCGACACTCTTTCTCTATAAATCGTATACGCCGCTTGCAAATAGCCCCAAAACCTCATTTTTATGCAAGATTTCGCGCAAAAATGTATATTTAATGCATAAAAATTATTTTCATAGTTCTATTATCGCTGAAAATACGACATCATGAAAGCGTTTCACGTCAAAATTCAAGCCTTGCAAACGACATAATATACTTCAAAATCGATTGACAAAGAAAAATTAGTTTTATATAATAATTAGGCTCAATAAACAAAGCTATGCGCTGTTAGCTCAATTGGATAGAGCGTTGGTCTACGGAACCAAAGGTTAGGGATTCGAGCTCCTTACGGCGCGCCACTCGGAAATGCATGCTATAAGGCATGCGTTTTCTTTGCACAAGCATTGCCGCTTTGCCGTATTTTCGAGTTACTACCTCTGAAAAATTATCTCGTCCGTGCAATTCGATTATTTTCCGTATTTCGTATAATAAAAAACAACATAACAGAAGACGTTCTGCGCCGTCGGCGGTGAATAAGGGCTTTATCTCGATGTCTCACGGCAGATATTTCTTGGACGGAGGCATAGCCGTATTCTATCCATAAAACGCCCGAATATAGATGCTCAAATTGGAAATTTCTCGAACTTCTGATAATTTTTGAACGGCAATAAATATTTGAACGGGGTCAGAACATCCGATTGCAAACGAATATTCTGCGCTTGCAAGCAAACGGCAAAACGCACATCTAATCGGGCGGATATAGTCGAATCGTCAAAATCGGCGTTGCCGATAATGGTTATATAAAGCACAAATCTGCAAAAATGATGAAGCGTGCAAAACCTGTCGAGCGTATCCAAATAGAAAATATACCGAACGAATTTCAGACAACCATGATTTCTATCGAGCACCATAAAGCGTTTAAAAATAAGTCTGCAACGGTAATTATTAAATTGCAGACTGAATTTTGCACAAATAAACGGTATTGATTTATTCTGTTTCACGGCTGAAACGAGCGAAATCCATGTGTAAATCCGCATGGATTATTTCCAATTTTATACATTTTGCCTCGTATACCGAAATATTGACACGTTGTAAGATTTATGGTAGTATTCTATATAATTACAGTAATTTACAAATCGCATAAAAGCGACTAAATTACATAAATAAAAGGAGTTTTTATGGCAGACAAAACCACGAAGCCTAAAACAACGGCTAAAACCGAAGATAAAACGGCAAAGCCTGTGACCGCAGCTAAGACAGAGACAAAGGCGAAGTCCGCGACCTCAGCGAAGACCGCCACCACGTCAAAGCCTGTGACAGCAGCTAAGACAGAGACGAAGACTAAGCCCGCGGCGGCGCCAAAGACTGCGACCGCGTCGAAAACCGAGGCAACCGCGAGATCCACGACAACAGCGAAGTCAACATCAACGACTAAACCTGCGGCCGCGGATAAGACAGAAACGAAGGCTAAGCCTGCGACCTCAACCAAGACAGCAACTACGTCAAAGTCTGTGACCGCTGATAAGACAGAGACGAAGGCTAAATCCGTATCCGCGACTAAGACCGATACCGCGTCGAAGTCTACAACTACGGCAAAGTCCGAAACCGCTGCTAAGCCCGTGAATACGGCAAAGACCGAGGCAACGGCAAAGACTGCGGCAACTGCGAAGTCTACTGCCGCTAAACCCATCGCTACGCCAAAGACTACGGGTACAAAGAATATTCCGCATAAAAAGACTACGCAGAACACAGCTTCAAAGAAAGCCGCAAAGCGCGTTGCATCCACATACGGAACGAGCAGAACTCAAGCCGCCGTACGTAAAAACAATAAAAAATCGTTGGCGATTATTATTTCGATAACCGCGCTTATACTTATTCTTGCGCTTACTTTGGGAATAGTTTTGGGAACTCGCGGCAAAGGCGGCGCAGGAGGCGGAGGCGATTTAGGTCTGCCGGCCGTAGATGAAAACACTGTATTCGAGAACGATTATGCGTACAAAGCGACTTCAAGCGTGGGCGTATCGGGCAATGTTCTTGGACAAACTCCCAGAATCAAGCCCGTTGCCGAGATTAAGGACGGCGGACTGCCCTCAGGTTATCCTACGTACGGCTATACGTTGAGAGACGTATTAGGCAGCTCCGCAGACAAAGTCGCGGCGCGAAATGCGCTTATATCGGAAGCCAATAAACTTGCGGCGACCGGCACTGCGAATGCGGGCGGCGGCGGAGGATATACTTGGATGGACGAAAACGGCTTACTGTACAGCGGTACCGTTGCAGACCCCGTACCCACCAACGACGCCGAAGGCAATCAAAAACAACTTTATAAACATACCGCGTCAGTCGGGCTGTATCTCGGCGACGTCGCGGACGACGAGCCCGGAATAATAAAGGAAATAACAATGCGTCCGCGCGGCTACAACGGCTACGGCGTAACGGGAGTTTACGCTCCCGCAGGAGAAGTTATCAAAATCGAAATCAGCGAAGAGGATATGAACGCTACGGGAGGTCTTGTAATCCACATCGGTCAGGCGCTTTACAACGGACAGGCAAACAATATCTGGACTGAAAAAAACCAGATGCAGCGTATACCCGTGTTGCTCAACACAATGGCGGTCAACAAGAATACAGCCACCTTAAAAGACGGCGTATATACGGCTTACGTGGGTTCGTTTATCGGCGGTCCGCTTTACATACGCAACGTCAACTCGACGTATACAGTAAAGATTTCGGGCGGCGTGGCATATTCTCACTTCATTTTGGGATACACCACTCCCGAGGAATTTGAAGCGAATTCCAAAACCTCCGCTCCCTATTTCGATTTGGAAGTTTGGGATCAGGGAGTTTTGCACTCCGGTCCGAAGAGATATGCTCAGAGCTTTTCGTACGACGACCTTTACAAAGCCGCAGTGCTTTGGGAAAAGGTGGCATTGGTCACGACCAGCAACTCATATCAAGGCATAGTATTCCTATACGACCCGTTTGTAGCGGCAGGCGCGGCAGTCGCCTTCCCCGGCAGACGCTCCGTCAACTGCCCTATGGGATGGATGAGCAACTCGCTCAATTACAATACCATAGTCAATTACGGCGCTTGGGGCAACTTCCACGAGTATCATCATAATTTCCAAGGCTACGGCGTAGGCAACGGCGGCGAAGTCACCAACAACGGTATGACGCTTGTCTCCTACGCGCTGTTTACCAAGATTTCCGCCGCGAGAGGCATATCCAACTTCGGCGCACAGGGCTTGTCCGGCTGGAACCGCTATACAACCGCTACATTCGGGCTTGAACAGGTTTTGAAAATCGCAAGAGCAAACGAAAACCCTGAAAACGGAAACCAAGGTCTTTCGATATACTCCACCCTGCTTCATAACTTCGGAGCGGACAATTATATCAAAGCCAAAGTTCAGCAACAGCAAAAGCACTACGGGCAAACTTATACGGGCTATCTTAAAGCATGGCAGGATATCACGCACAATGATATGACTTATTTCTTTAAGGACGTGCTGCGCGGCATTACGGATTCGGTGGCTCAGACTTGGTCTAATCCCGAATATTCCATGTTCGTTCCCGTATCCTCCGTTTATCAGACGGGCAGAAGCTATATGTATGACGGCGTGAAGAAGTATTTCACGACAATGAGACCCTACACCATCAATTACGGCGCCGACTTTACAGTCGATTTGAGAGAGTACACAAATGTAAACGGTCAGTACTCCTACGGCAGCATTGTAATTCCTGATGGTTTCACGTACAGAATCAAAAATATTCAACAGCCCGAGCACGGCACTATATCTCAAATAGAGGATAAGGTTTACAAATTTACGCCCGATTCCAATATCAGTTCGGGAAAAATCATCGTTACGCTGGAAATAACCAAGAACGACGGCGCGTTCAAAGTCGACGACGTTGACCTTGTTTTGGAATTTGAACAAACCCACGAGACGACAAAGCAGACTCTTGTAAGAACGACATACACCTACGCTCCAGAAAATATGATTACGGATGCGGAAGAGGCATTTAAATCCAATTACGGCAACTATTCAAACAAGGTCTCGGCAAATCATGCGAACCCCGTTCAGAATAGCAACACGGATATATGGTTCTATCCCGACAACGACAAGTATCACGATTCACCTTATGTCGTAAAAAACAATACTATTGCCGAAGTAAGCGGAAAGTTATATTTCGAAGAAGAAGGCAGATATCGCGTATATCTGCGCGGCAGAATGAACTGCGCCGTGTTCTACTCCACAAACGACAGAAATTACGTATTAGGCGCGACAATCAAGATGACGCAATCCGCCGCCAATACCGATAAATTCAGACCCTCCGACCCCAATAGCTATTTCGATATCGACGTCGGCGCTCAAAGTTGGGTTTATTTCAAAGAGGTTTTAGTCGTGCAGTCGTCTCCCATGGTAAGTTACATAGGTCTGGGTTACGTGAAATGGACGCTGCCTACGTACACCAGCGTCGATGAGGTTGACGAGAACGGCAATCCGATTTTGGATGAAAACGGAAACCATATTACCCACTGGTACGACAATCTCGGCAACGAAATCACGGATTTGACGCTATTGGAGAAAATAGACCCCATCCCCCCCTCCGCTAACGCAAATCCTGCGTATATAACCGCTTTCAGAACCACATACGAAATCGTCAAAACCGAATTTGAGACGGACTATTTCTATAAGAGAACTTACAAGTATAATTACAACGACAATTTACATCAGAATAAAGAACAGACGATTGTATCCACAAACTACTCTTCCGGTATCAGTTGGAACTGGTCTCAGTTCAACATAGCGAACATAGCCGACGGCAACAGGAATACATTTATACACACCAAAAACGGATGGGGCACGTCGGAATCCAAGCCTTTGGAATTCGTATTGGATTTGGGCTCCGTGAAAAATGTGAACCGTATGACTATATACACTCAATACAGACCCAACGGCGACTATCACGCGCCCAAAAACTTTACTCTGTACGGAAGCATTGACGGAGAAAACTTCTTTACGGTCGGCGTATTTGAGAACGTGCCGCGCAACAACACGTCCGTCACCGTGAATTTCGACGAACGCCAACTGCGCTACTATAAGCTGGTCATAACAGGTTCTACGGGCGGGCTCATGATTATCAGCGAAATCGAGCTTTGGAGAATATTTGAAATCAACGGCGGCGACAAGATTTCGCCCGACGACGATTCGCTGAACTATAAGGGAAGATGGCAATACGTGCAGACCAACTCCTCCTTCGGACACGTGTACGTAGGCAAGGAAAAGGACTCGATTACGTTCGAGTTTACAGGCACAAGACTCGCCGTCCTGTCCTCCAACTCATATCAGAAGAATTTTGAAGTGTACATAGACGGCGTAAAAGTGGATTCCGTCGGCTTAAAGGAAGACAGAGAGCCGCTTGCCGCCTCATACATTTCCGCCCTACTTGAAGCAGGTCGGCATTCTGTGGAAATAAAGTGCACGGGAGAGGCAAACATCGACTCTATCGTCGTGTTTAACTGAAAGCGACGATAACAATTATGCACTTGCGGCGTAGCGATAATCGCTACGCCGCATTTATTTATTATAAGATTTCGCAAAATCGATATCGAAATGCAGAGTTACGGCAATTAACCTTGTTCCGTAATCTGTCTTAATGCAAAACCGCGTATTGCCGAAGTCGTTTAGCATGGATACGAAACACGAATAGATAGATGCAAATACATTATTGAAACGATAACTCAACGTAGATATGTAAACGTGTAATCGGCAGTCTAATCCAATAAATACACTTGAAAACGCGTTCAACACATATTGCGCATCCCCTTACATGAGCCAATAGCACCGCTTACCGTTCACCTTGCTGTCCGAAGCAAAAACTGGACAAGCTATCGCGCAACCCTGCCTTATTCATAAAAAAATCCGACCCGCATTTACAACGGGTCGGAGCTGAAATTTTGACTATAAGCCTTATTCGCTTCTCAGCGCGATAGCGGGGTCTTTTTTCGCCGCTATCCTCGACGGAATAAATCCTGCGAGCATACTGAGCAACATACTTATCATAAGCATCATAAGGCAATGCCACCAAGTTACGGTCATAAGATTTTGAATGCCGAACACAGCTTTGAGCACGACGCTACCTATCAATGAAATAATTACGCTGACCAAGATACCGATTATTCCCGAGTATCCGCCGAGTATTGCCGACTCGGCAATGAAAACACGCGAAATGTCTTTCTTTCTTGCGCCTATCGAACGGAGCACTCCGATTTCTTTGCGGCGCTCCAACACCGACGTATAGATTATTATCGCTATCATTATCGTTGAAACAACAAGAGATATCGCCGCAAACGCCACCAGAACGCCCGTAATCGTATCCGTCATCGTATTGACAAAAGCCATCATAGACGAGAGCGAATCGCTGTACTTGATTTGCTTTTTGGTTGTTATTTCATATTCCTTTATAAAATCTTCGATCGCGCCCTTGGATTCAAAGCTGGTGCAGTAAAAATCTATACTTAAAGGATAATCCGTATCTACAAAGCCGAGCTTGCGCATAAGCTCTTCATGCGCGATTTTCTTATCGTCCGCGCCTGCGGTTCCGAAATAAACGGAATCGCCTATCTTCAAATCGAACGTAGAATTCGCCACATAGCCCACTTCACTGAACGAAATCATGCTCTTGTAGAGAGTACTCTCGCCGTCCTGCTTAGCCGTCTCGTACGCTCTTATCATAGCGGAGACGGCAGGATGATTTGTGGAGTGCTCCAACATAGCTTCCGTAAGTGCCGAAGAGTATCCTACAACACCGTTTATAGACGTCGCCACAACTCCCTTTTTGGGACGCACGACGCCGACCACCTTCACGGTATCCGTTCTGCCGCCGTCAAATTTCATGCTGTTTGCGTCTACAAAATCCTTGGACAAATCCTTGCGGTCGTGCATTTCCCACTGTCCGCTGCCCTCGGAGGTCTCGATGAGATAGTCCGCGTTGGTCAAAATTCTGTATTCCAGACCCAAAAGCTGTTCGACTGGGAACGTAGCCTCCGCGAACGCAGTATTCGTATCCATAGCATTAATTACGTCGTCGGTAGACTTCAAGCCGAGCATAAACAACTGATAGTCCATCAATTTGTTGTTTTCGTTGACGACGATTACAATCTCATTGGATTTTTGCGGCCATCTGGAATTACCTACAAGGTCATACTGATTGTTGAGCAGTTCTTTGTTGTCCGATATTTCGCACCAAGGGTCGCCCAGCATACCCGACATCATATTGAGCGCGCTCGTAATAGTGTAGGTCTCCGTGCCGATTGTAATTTCCACGTCTTTCAACGCAGGCATGCTTTCCAAAACGCCGTCCAAAACCGTTGTCATCATTTCCGAATACGGATTCACCTTCATGTATACGGCTTCGGATTCGGGCCTATCCACGTTTGCAGGATCGAGAATATACGCGTTAAACGTAGTGCCGTAATTGAATTTTACGCTCGCAAGCGACGTGTCGAAATTCTCGTCGATATACTTCTTGAAAGAATACAGGTCGTTTTCTTTCATTATATCCTTTATGTTGGCCATAACTTGTCCAAGCACATCCTGCGTGGTTATCGTACCCTCTTCAAATTTTCCGCTGGAATTCGGAGGAGACATAAACATCCCCAACATCGAGCTTACGTCCATAGACGATTTGGAAACTTTCAAGGGATAAGACGACAGCGCGCTCTCTTCTAGATTGCGCACGTAAAGTCCTGCGCCGTTTGAAAGCGCAAGCACCACAATAATTCCGATTATGCCGATACTGCCCGCGATACTGGTAAGAAAGGTTCGGCCTTTTTTGCTGAGCAGGTTTGTCCATGAAAGACTGATTGCCGTACTGAGCTTCATCGAGGCTTTGTCCGCCTGTCTTATTTTCTTCAAGCGCTCGCCGAGCGACATTTTTTTCTTTTTAGGCTTAACGGCGGTATCGTTTGCAATCGCAATGCGAATCTCCGCGCCGTCCGATTCATCGTAGGTATTATAAACCGAGCTGTCGGCAGACTGTTCGATTTGAACCTTGTTCACGTCCGCTGCGTCAACTCCTGCGCCGGCAAACTCTGCGCCTATTTCATTTGCGGAAACTTCCGAGGCGGAAGACTCGGAAGTCTCGCCGAGATGAGCAATAGCGCGCTCTTCTGCGGCGGAGTCATACGGCATTGTGTCGCCTTCCACCTCTCCGTCCTTTAAATACACGATACGTGTGCTATACTCCTCGGCGAGCATAGGGTTGTGCGTGACCATTATAACCAGCCTGTCTTCCGCAACCCCTTTAAGCAAATCCATGACTTGAATGCCCGATTCGCTGTCTAACGCGCCCGTAGGCTCGTCCGCAAGAATTATATCGGGATTATTGACGAGCGCGCGAGCGATAGCGACGCGCTGCATCTGACCTCCCGAGAGCTGATTCGGCTTTTTGCGCGCCTGAGCAGCAAGTCCGACCTTTCGAAGCGCTTCTAGGGCTCTCTCCTTGCGTTCTTCGCGTTCTACGCCCGCAATAGTGAGGCTCATTGCAACGTTTTTGAGGATATTCATGTGCGGAATCAGGTTGTAACTTTGAAAAACGAAGCCGATTCTGCGGTTTCTGTATGTGTCCCAATCAACGTCGTCATATTCCTTTGTGGAAACGCCGTCGATTTGAATGTCGCCAGAGTTGTATATATCCAAACCGCCGATAATATTGAGCAACGTGGTCTTTCCGCAACCGCTGGCACCCAAAATCGAGACAAATTCGTTCTTTCTGAATTCTATTGAAACGCCTTTAAGCGCAAGAGTACTTTCTTTTTCAACTATGTATTCTTTTGTTATATCAATAAGTTTAAGCATAAAGCCCTCGCCGATATACGTTTATTTGCGTACTGTGAGAGCAAAAAATAAGTATGTATTCACGCCCAATACATGCTCTTGAAGTCCGAAGTCTTTTGAAAAAAGACTATGGTCAAAACCACAAAACCCTTTGATTATTTGATTCAGTTATATATATTTCGGGCGGCCTAAAAGGCTCGCGGTGGTTCATCATCTATACCGATATGCTACTGTTTAGTAGCATTTGCCCCTCATACAACAGCATTTATGTTATATAAGATACGGCTGCAAATCCAACTGTTTATTTGCTTAGGGCAATTCGGTGCGCCGCAAAATCAACGAAATTTACGGCAAATCGGACTCCTATTGCTCCATAGATTATAATAATTTTATCATGAAAATATTAATTTGTACAGCATTTTTTTATTTGGCAGGTCAAATGATGTCGAATTTTCATACAATTTGTATCGTAAAATTAACAAAAGTATCGATTTTTCTTAATTTTTCATTTGATTATACGAGATTTCTTAAAAAAAATTAAGATTATATAATCAAAAAATTATTAAATTTTCTATGAAATGAACCCCGAAACGCATCTGAAGATGAAATTTCGCCCAAATGCGCCGATAGCAAACTAATCTCGGTCTTTCGGCGTACTTATAACCTTAGGCACGTTTATAAAGCATACGGATAGCATAATTGTTGAATATATAATTATCTATAACTATCTATAATAATAAAGATTAATGGAAACAGCTCACTGCTCACTCGCAATTAAGCTGGTTTACTCCTCAAAATCTCTTTTGTGCCCCATAATTTTATATTAAATCTGTTATTTCAAATAGATAATGGTAAATTGCTTATCTGAAAAATTTGTTAGATTATGCCATTTTCAAAACACGCATTGTGTTTTAAAATATTTTCCCATACGATGCGCCTAATAGGCGCAATAATATACGATTGGTGTTTTGCATATCGGTTTTATGCTGAAAATACAGCAAAACCGCACAAATTAAACACTAATCGTGTTTTAATAGCTCTTTCAACTGCGTTTTATGCTCTTCGCTGACTCTGAAACTTTCTACGGCTTTCCGAATGGTTTTTTTGAAAATCCACTCATCCATATCTGCGGTTTTCAAAAATTCAAACGTTTCGGGGTAATGCTTCGCAAGCGCCGTCGCAAAATACCAAGCCTTGACCATTTTGATATAATAATCATCTCCGTATGCATTGAGCACCTGTTTAAGATGACAGCACTTAAAATCGCCGTCAAGAAAATACTTTATCATCATGCTTACGCCGAATCTGACCGTATACACTCGTTCGCTTTTGAGCCACTCGCAAATTTTGATGTAAAGCTCGTCCTTATGCTTTGCGAAAGACTTTGGCGAAAGTATGTCGCACACAGCCCAGTTATCTATGCGGGGGAGGAAATCTTCCGTCAAAGCCATAGCTTTTGTAAAATCCTTTTCAAGCGAGATAAGCTCTCCGTGCAACACGTTCTCATCAAAATACTTATGCGGATTTTCATTCAGAAACTCATCGAGCATATTCCGACGGAAGTCTTCGTCCGCAGTCAACTGCTTGGCAACGAGTCTAAGCTCGGGAGTACGCATGCCAATTATGCATTCCCTAGGCACATTCGGTATAAGTCCCGACTGAAAATCGGCAAATTTCTCGTCCTTATGCTGCGACAAAATCATCTCTATGTATTTCATCCTTATTCTTCTCCAAATTGTAATTTCAAGTACATCGCCTTACTTTGCGTATACACAGCGCAGCGCTTACATATTTCCTCTCAATTTGAAAGGCGATATTATGGATTATACGGCATATCGATATTGCAAATTTAGCAAAACGCTTGAATAGCCTCTATGTAAAAACTGTATTACACTCGAGCCGCATAGTCAATCAAGCATTCACAGCCTTCGACGATATCGTTGTACGCCTTATCGAAATCCCCGCTCCACCAAGGGTCCGCAATATTCCTCGGTTCCGCAGACAAATCCAGCAGTCTTATGACTTTGTTATCCTTATCTCCCCTCAGAATGCGTTTTGCGCTGTCGACGTTGCGCTGTTCCATACAGAGGAACAAATCAAATTTGTCGTAATCCTCGTCGCGCAGTTGTTTTGCCGCATGAGATAAAACCGTGACTCCCATTTGTTGGAGTTTTCTTGCCGCGGCAGGATAAATTCCGTTGCCCTCTTCCTCGGACGAAGTACCTGCGGAATCCAAGTAAAACCTATCCGACAGCCTCCTCTGCTCCGCAAACTGAGTCATAATGCATTCCGCCATAGCGGAACGGCAGATATTCCCCAAACAAACGAACATAACTCTCAGCATAAACGACTCCTATGTCTTTTGTATTTTGATTATAACAAACATCGCTTTCTCTTACAAGCAAATCCCGCGCTCGGATTGACGGCGTTTGCGTAATGATGTATTATTTGAGTAATTCAAACTATATATTCGGAGCGCAATGGGGATTCTGGACGGAAGATTGCAAATAGAAGCGTCCGCGGCAAGCGGTATCGAAGCGGTTGTTAAACGCGAGCTTTCTGCTTTGGGCTATTCTCCGTCCGGCGCGAATTACGGACGTATACGCTTCAACGGCGATTTCAAAGACGTTCTACGCGCAAATATTTTTCTCAGAACGGCAAACAGGGTGCGCATAGTGCTGGCGGAATTCGACGCGCGCACGTTCGACGCATTGTTCGACCAAACAAACGCTATCAGGTGGAAGGATATTCTTCCCATGAACGCGGCAATTACCGTAAACGCGAAATCTATAAAAAGCAAGCTGTTTTCCGTGCGCAGCATTCAGTCTATCGTCAAAAAAGCTATCGTCTCTGCAATGCAACGCGATTATAACATTTCTCGCGTATCCGAAAACGGAGTTACGTATGAAATCGAAGCTGCAATTATAGAAGACAAAGCGACTCTGACGCTCGACACGTCGGGAGACGGACTGCACAAACGCGGCTACCGCACATATCTAGGCGACGCACCCTTGCGCGAAACGCTGGCAAGCGCGATGATTCAGCTCTCCGTATGGAAGCCCGACCGTCCGTTTATAGACCCGTTTTGCGGTTCCGGCACGATACCTGTCGAAGCGGCGCTCATAGGACTCAATATCGCAAGCGGAATGAACAGAGGTTTCGCGTGCGAAAGATTTGACGGCGCGCCCGACATAAGGAGCGAGGTTCAGCAGGAAGCTGAACAGCTTATAAACAGAAACGTAAAACTGCACATCAGCGGGTTCGATATAAATCCCGACGCAATCAGGCTTGCATTGAAGCATGCCGAGCGAGCGGGAGTTAAGGACTATATCCACCTTCAAACAGCTGACGCAAGAACACTGTCTTCAAAGCGGCCGAGAGGAGTTATCGTCACAAATCCGCCATACGGCGAAAGACTTATGGAAAAGCGCGAAGCCGAAGCGCTGTACAGAGAGTTCGGAGAAGTTTGCAAAGCTATGCCCGATTGGTGCGTATATGCGATAACGTCAAACAACGCCTTTGAAAAATACTTCGGCAAAAAGGCGGATAAGGTGAGAAAGCTGTACAACAGTCAGCTTGAATGCAATTTTTATCAATACCTTGCTCCGCTTCCTAAGCGTGCGGACGATACATTATAATCAGAAAAGAGGTTGAAAAATGAGAGCTCTTATACAGCGCACATATAACGCCAAGCTTTCCGTCGACGGAAAGCTCGTAAGCGAAATTCCGAACGGATTGACGGTTTTTCTCGGGATAACCAAAGGAGACACCGAGGCGCAGGCGGAATATTTTGCGCGCAAACTTTCAAATTTGCGTATATTCCGCGACGAAAACGACAAAATGAATTTGAGCATAAAACAAGCCGGCGGGGAAATTCTGTTGGTTTCGCAGTTCTCGCTTGCAGGTACGTTGGGCAAAGGCAGCGGCAACAGACCCGATTTCGGTCAAGCGGAATCCCCCGAGCGCGCGCGTCAGTTATACGAATACGTCACTGCAAAATTACGCAACGAAGGTCTTACTGTCAAAAACGGCGTTTTCGGCGCGCATATGTTCATCGAACAACAGCAAGACGGCCCTCTTTCGTTTGTATTCGAGTGCTGAGACGAAGCTGACGAACAAATAAATATAATTTCGCACTTTCTTGTAAATTGTTGCGACAACCGTTGACAAAAACACGAATTGTGTATTATATTTATATGGTAACCACTGATTAAGGAGAATATATGTTACACAACTGTTTCCCGCAAAGACTCAAAGCCCTTCGTCAGGAGAAGAATATGCTGCAACAGGATTTGGCGGCGCATCTGAAAGTGTCCAAATCCACTATATCAGGCTGGGAAGTGGGTCGGAATCAACCCGATTACGATATTCTAATCGAATTGAGTATATTGTTCGGGGTGTCGGTGGACTATCTTATCGGTCGCAGGAATTACTGACAAACTAAATCTTATAAAAAAGCAAAGACGGTCGCAAGGCCGTCTTTTTATAATCATTAACCGTAATTTATAGTCATTTATCGTTTTTCATCGCAACCATTCCGCGCGTAGTCGAGCAGATTGTTTTGCTCTGATTCGTTCATTTGGCAGGATGGACTACGGCAGCATTTTTTTTGAGGATTTATGAGCAATACCGACGTGGAATATACGCTTGTAGTATTTCATATTTCAAAAGCCGTAATAATTCTTCCAACCCACAAAAAAACGGACATCAAGCCCGTATTTTATGAAAGCCGCAATTATTTGAGGATCTTTTTCAAAAATTCGCCAGTATAGCTTCCCTCAGTCACGGCTATTTGCTCGGGCGTGCCCGTACCTATAATATTTCCGCCCTTATCACCGCCGTCAGGCCCCAAATCCAAGATATAGTCCGCAACTTTTATTACGTCGAGATTGTGCTCAATCACAACTACGCTGTTCCCATGCTCGACAAGTCTTTGCAAAATGGCGAGCAACTTGCTCACGTCGTGAGTATGCAGACCCGTGGTAGGCTCGTCGAGGATATACAAGGTCTTGCCCGTAGACCGGCGGCTGAGCTCCGTCGCCAGCTTTACACGCTGAGCCTCTCCGCCCGACAGCGTAGTGGACGACTGCCCGAGCTTAACGTAGCCCAATCCCACGTCGTTGAGAGTGCTGATTTTGTTTCTTATTTTGGGAATATTCTCAAAAAACACAACCGCTTCCTCGATAGTCATATCGAGAACCTCGCTGATATTCTTGCCCTTATATCTGACTTCGAGCGTTTCGCGGTTATAGCGCGCTCCCTTACATACGTCGCAGGGCACATAGATATCGGGAAGGAAATGCATTTCTATTTTTATCATGCCGTCGCCGCTGCAATGCTCGCATCTGCCGCCGCTTACGTTGAAAGAGAATCTACCCGCCGAATATCCTCTCGACTTAGCGTCGGGAAGAGTTGCAAACAGCTCGCGTATAGGGCTGAACACGCCCGTATACGTCGCAGGATTCGACCTCGGCGTCCTTCCTATCGGGCTTTGGTCGATACAGATGACTTTGTCGAGATTCTCCACGCCCTCTATGCTCGTATAGCGTCCTTCCTTCAACCTGCTGTTCATAAGCCTGTTCGACAGCGCGGGATAAAGAATTTCATTGACAAAGCTGGATTTTCCGCTTCCCGATACGCCTGTAATACATGTAAGCGTGCCGAGCGGAATTTCGATATCGAGATTGTTCAGGTTGTTCTGCCTCGCGCCTTTCACAAAGATATGCTCGCCGTTGCCGCTGCGCCTTGCGGCAGGCGTCTTTATCTCGTATTCGCCGCTCAAATACTTGCCCGTTATAGACCTCTCGCTACCGATAATATCCTCAACGCTTCCCGCGGCAATGACCTCTCCTCCGTGCACGCCCGCGCCGGGACCTATGTCCACAATATAGTCCGCGCTGCGCATGGTCTCGTCGTCATGCTCGACTACTATGAGCGTATTCCCCAAATCGCGCAATTTCTTCAACGACGAAAGCAGTCTTTCGTTGTCCTTCTGATGAAGACCTATACTCGGCTCGTCGAGGATATAAAGCACGCCCGTTAGACCGCTTCCTATCTGCGTGGCAAGGCGGATGCGCTGAGATTCGCCGCCCGAAAGCGTCGCCGCCGAACGCGACAGCGTGAGATAGTCCAAGCCCACGTCAACGAGAAAATCCAGCCTCGCGCAAATTTCTTTGAGTATCCTGTCTGCAATCAGTCGCTCCGTATGCGTAAGTTCGAGCCCGTATATAAAAGATTTCAGTTTGCCCACCGACATATTGGTCATCTCGTCGATATTTATTCCGCCTATCGTAACTGCAAGCGCTTCGGGTTTAAGACGCTTTCCTCCGCAAGCGGAGCACGGAACGTTTTTCATATACTTGGCAAGCTCCGCCTTCATCATCTCGGAATCCGTCTCTTTGTAGCGGCGCATAAGATTGTTCGCCACGCCCTCGAAGCTCGCATTGTAAAAGCCGCTGAACGAGCGAGAATTATACTCCACGGGAATCCTGTCGCCGTCGTTGCCGTAAAAAATCATATGCACCACGCTTTCGGGCAAATCCTTGAACGGAGTATCAAGGGAAAAACCGTACGCCTTGGACAGCGCCTTCAAATTTGCCGCCATCATACCCGAGGTGTCGATAACCCAGCCCGAAGCCTTGATTGCGCCTTCGTTTATACTCTTATTCCTGTCTATAATCAGCGTTTCGCAGTCAATTTCCTGCTTAAATCCCAAACCGCTGCAATCCGAACACGCGCCGTAAGGATTGTTGAAAGAAAACAGTCTCGGCGTAAGCTCCTCGAAAGAGAGCTCACAGTCGGGGCACGCATATTTTGTTGAATACAGCACCTCGTCTCCGTCAAAGTCCGCTATGACCAAACCCTCGGAAAGCTTTATGGCATTCTCTATCGCGTCGGTAAGTCGGCGTTCGGCGCCGTCCTTTATAACGATTCTGTCCACTATCACGCTTATGTTGTGCTTGATATTTTTGTCAAGTTGAATATTCTCGTCCAGCGTGTAATTGCTCCCGTCCACTCTGACTCTCGCATATCCTGCGCGTTTGAGCTGTTCGAGTTCCTTCCTGTATTCACCTTTTCTGCCGCGTACAATCGGAGCAAGCAGTTGAAGCTTCACTCCGCTCCGTTCCATAATTTTATCGCATATCTGGTCTACGGTCTGCCTTTCTATGGCGCGTCCGCATTTTGGGCAATGCGGCTTTCCTACGCGGGCATAAAGCAAACGCAGATAGTCGTAAATCTCCGTCACGGTACCCACAGTGGAGCGCGGATTGTGAGACGTGGTTTTTTGGTCTATCGAAACCGCGGGCGACAATCCCTCGATATAATCCACGTCGGGCTTTTGCATCTGACCGAGAAACA
Source organism: uncultured bacterium (assembly GCA_949432885.1). GTDB lineage: Bacteria > Bacillota > Clostridia > Christensenellales > CAG-917 > CAG-475. Next base: position 239,129 of record CASQXY010000001.1, read on the forward strand.
TGCGCGCATAACTGGACAGACTTTCCACGTACCTGCGCTGACCCTCTGCGAAAATCGTATCGAATGCGAGCGAGGATTTGCCGCTTCCCGATAGTCCCGTGAATACTATAAGCTTATCGCGCGGAATTTCCAAATCCACCGATTTAAGATTGTTTTCTCTTGCACCTTTTATAAAAATCTTATCCATATCAAACTCTTTATTTGCCGTATATATGCTTTAAAGTCTTGTTTAGTATACGTTAAACCGCCTTTTATCAACTTAAACGTTTAAGCTGTCGTTTCAATTCATTCAATTCGTCGCGCAAAGAAATGGCTTTTTCAAAATCGAGTCTCTCCGCCGCGACCTTCATAAGCGCCTTTACTCTTTCTATTTCACGTGACAAATCCTTTGCGGAAAGTCTTTCGTTTTTGCTAGGCTTCTTTGTTATTTCCAACGAATTTTTTATCGCGCTTACAACAGTCTTGGGCACTATTCCGAAGCGCTTGTTGTATTCGTCCTGCAACTTACGTCTGCGGTTAGTCTCCCCGATGGCACGCTTCATGCTGTCGGTCATATTGTCCGCATACATGACTACTCTGCCCTTATCGTTTCTCGCCGCTCTGCCTATCGTCTGTATAAGCGCGCTCTCGCTCCTCAAAAAGCCTTCCTTATCCGCGTCGAGAATTGCCACCAGCTGTACCTCGGGGATATCCAATCCCTCGCGCAAAAGGTTTATGCCGACAAGAACGTCAAACTCGTTTTCTCTCAATCCTCTCACTATTTCAATACGTTCCAGCGTGTCTATGTCCGAGTGCATATATTTCACCCTTATGCCGACTTCTTTCAGATAGTCGGTGAGATTTTCCGCCATCTTTTTGGTGAGCGTGGTGACAAGTATTCTGCCCTTATCCGCAACGACCCTGTTCACCTCGCCTATCAGGTCGTCTATCTGCCCCTGTACGGGCTTTACGACGATTTCGGGGTCGAGCAGCCCCGTCGGACGTATAATCTGTTCCGCCACGTCGTCCGCCCTTTCCAGCTCGTATTTCGCGGGGGTCGCGGACATACAAACCACCTGCCTTATGCGGCTGTCGAATTCATCGAAGGTAAGAGGTCTGTTGTCGTACGCGGACGGCAAACGGAAGCCGTATTCCACAAGGTTAAACTTGCGTGCTCTGTCTCCGTTGTACATGCCGTGTATCTGCGGAATAGTCATGTGGCTCTCGTCAATAAAGGTGATAAAGTCTTTGGGAAAGAAGTCGAGCAACGTGTAGGGAGCCTGCCCTGTCTGTCTGCCGTCAAAATATCTCGAATAGTTTTCTATGCCGCTGCAAAAGCCTACCTCGCGTATCATCTCCACGTCGTAGTTGACTCTTTCGTCTATGCGCTGAGCCTCGATGAGTTTTCCGTTCTGCTTGAAATACTCCACTCGCTCCGCCTTATCACGCATAATACGTTTGAGGATTGCTTCCTTATCGCCGCTAATCACATATTGCGTCGCAGGGAAAATCATCGTGTGCTTCAACTCGCTGACTACGTTTGCGGTTACGCCGTCGATTTCGCAGATTCTCTCCACCGTATCGCCGAAAAACTCCACTCTGATTGCAATCTCGGAGCTGGTCGACGGAAAAATATCCACAATATCGCCGCGCATGCGAAACGTGCTTCTGCAAAAGTCTATATCCGCGCGCTTATACTGTATATCCACGAGCTTACGCGCAAGCTCGTCGCGGTCTATTTCATCTCCCTCTCTAATTGATATGGAGTTTTCAAAGTAGTCCGTCGGCGCGCCCAGTCCGTAAATACACGATACGCTCGCCACAACAATCGTATCCTCTCTTTCGCAAAGCGAAGCCGTTGCGGAGTTACGAAGCTTGTCGATTTCTTCGTTGACTTGCAAATCCTTTTCGATATAAGTATCCGTGCGCGGAATATAAGCCTCGGGCTGATAATAGTCGTAATAAGACACGAAAAATTCTACTCTGTTTTTAGGGAAAAACTCTCTCAGCTCGTTGCATAACTGCGCGGCAAGCGTTTTGTTATGCGCAATAACAAGCGCGGGCTTCTGCATGCGCTCAATAATGTTCGCCATAGTAAAAGTTTTGCCGGACCCTGTCACGCCCAGCAAAACCTCCGTATTAAAACCGCTCTTCAAACCTTCCGTAATTCTCTCGATAGCCTCGGGTTGGTCTCCCGTCGGTTTATAGTTGCTTACAAGCTCGAATTTCATATTATTTCATGTATTATAACAGTTCCCTGTATCATCATTTCAGAAGGAAATCCAACAGAGTTTTGAGCCCCCAGCCCACGAGCGCCGAAACAAGACCCGTCGCCACCGCAAGCATAATTCTGAAAGTAACGTTTTTCTTGAAAGCCCTCTCGACTCTGGCAAATTGCAAACCCTTTTTGTGCATATTGATGCAATATACCAGCTCTCCCTTTCTGTCCGACCTCGTTATATCGAAATAATCGTCGATTTCAAGGTTGTTCAACGCGACGTCGAGCTCGTTCTCCTCGAAATCCAAATCCAAAGGTATCTGCGTAAAAAGCTGTATAGGAGTCACGAGGCAAGCGCCGTTCTGCCTGTCCGCCTCATTGTACACTACTCTCATAACCGCCTTTTCTTTTTTAGTCAGCACATGCTGTTTTTCAAGCTGCATAACTTACCTTCACATTCTTTCCAAAAACCGCGTTTGTACACACGGAATCCGCGTTTACGTATCATAAACATAGTTTTCTTTATTTATTGTATATAATATTTTACAATAGAATAAGCCTCAGCGCAATCGTTTCGCCCAACTGCGATTGGATTATAACACAAATTTGACCAATACAGCCGTTATTGCGGCGACTATGCCGCTTCCAAACAATCCGCCAAGAAATGACATAAAGAACACCAGCCCGTGTCTGACGCCGCCTTTTTCATTTTTTGCTTTGCCGTTTTTTTCTCCGTAAAGCTCCCTTTGCTTCGTCGGCTGTTGTTCGGCGGGCATTTGTTCCGCATCCTCCGCCGTCGGAGTTTCGGGCGTACCTCTTGACGGTTCGGGTACAATACGCTTTATCACACGCAGGCAGTATTCGTCAGGCGTAAAATATTTTACGTCAAGATATTCTCTGTCTTTCAGGTCTCGTATAATCTGAGAAAGCTGAACTTTCGTAAAGGATAATGCGGGCGGAATTTTCTCGGTGATTTCGTCCGCCTCCACAATCTTATAGACCTCGCTGTTTCCCGTTATATCGCACAACGCGTCATAGACAGATTGACATTCAACGCTAAGCATACTTAACTCCTTTATCTTAAAATTCTATCACACAAAAGCTGAAAGTGCAATAAGGTAAAGGATAATATTTTTAAACGTATATACTGCCAGCTACACTGCCAGCGCGCACAGGTAGAACCGAGTGACGAGCTAGACGCTCCGGACAAGCAATGGGCAAATGTAGTGTTAGTATAATACAAGGTACAGTAGAGTTAGTATCAAACAAAAGCGCGGA
>CASQXY010000002.1 GCA_949432885.1 uncultured bacterium
TAAAAAGATAAATTATGAATGCTTGCGAATTAAATGAACTGATAAAAAATATAGTAGGCTCACGATTAACAAAAATCAGATTTTAATTCAAAACAGCTATTCACATTATGATGAAGAATGGGAGCAATATAGATTTTTCGAGATCGCAACGGAAAGCGAAAAGGAAATTCGGGAGAATTTAACTCCGCACTATGTAGTTTTCAGTAAGCATATAGAAATCCAAAGTTAAGAAGTGAATTTTAGCGCTTTGCTGCGCTTTTATTTTTTGGGAAACAATCCGAAATAGCACTGCGAGAGGCGTGTTCTGCGGATATCATATTCCCGTCCCTCTCGGGCGTACGTCATGCCCTCCTTGTAGGCGCACTTGCTGCATTCGCACCCGTACACAGTCTTGTATGGACAGTGCGCAAGCGTCATAAGCGGAAGCTCCTCTCCGATTACATTCTGCCTCCGTCCAAGCTCAACGGACGGCAAAACTTCCGCAGCTCCCAAACCTTTGAGCACTTCGACGGTATAGCCGTTGAGCGAGTTGTGACCCGCGCCTGCAATCACCCTATATCCTTCGTCGGCAAACGCCAAGCCATAGATATTTTCGCTTACGAGCGCGCGTATACGCGGCATATCCGCAAGCAGTTTTCTTATAACTTTTATATCCTTTCCGTTTGCAATCACAGGCAGCTGCAACGCGATATCCTCCGCCCGCAAGCCGCATTCTTCTAGCATATGTTTTACGCGTTCCGAAGTATACTCCGACGGGCATAAAACGTTAAGAATATCTCTATTTCGGACTTTTATATCGCAGATTTGACGTATAAACTGCATTTTAGGATAATCAAAGCCGTTTTTTGCGCCTTTTGAAAATCGACCGTACGCGTCATAATCCACATTCGCCGCGCCCATTTCCCTATACGCGATAAGTTTACTTTTCAGTTCTTCGAGCGCCTGCCGTCTCAACGCGTTGACAACGGATTTCGGCACAAACGCGCAATCCGTGACGACGTCGCAATTCCCTATATAAAAGCCGCTGTCTGCCGTCTTGCTTGCTTGCGTCCTCAACTCCTCCGCACCTGTCGGAGAGGTCTTCGCGCTCTCGCAAACGCCGCCGTATGCTATTGCCGAAAGCACGGCGTTATCCGCCTTACACGTCGCTTGAATTGCAAGCGGCCTGCCGGCGACGGCTTCGACCTTTATATCCGCGCAAACGCGCATCTCGATGTTTCCCTTATCTCCCGCTTTTGAAATCAACCTGACTGTCCAGCCTGCTTTCAATGGCTTTTTCGTCACAAAGCAATATAGATTTTCACCGCAGGGTTTTATATCGTTCAGCCCTACGCTCGCCGCCTCTTTTCCGTCCTGTGAAAAAAATTTCAGTCCGTCCCCCGATTCGAGCGAACATCCGGAAAAGAGCGTCACTCTGTACAAATCCGTCTTAAATGGCTTTACTTCCTTTATCTCTCCGACCGCGAGTCCCGTATGGTTGTTGTACGCGCTGTCCACGACGGACGGCGCTCCGCCGTCGAGATATCCTCTCGTCAGATAATTATCTCCGCGGCTGTACGCGATTTTCAGCGAGTTTACGTCGTCGGCGCTCAGCGCGGTTTTCCCAATGTAAATCCCGTCAAGCAATCTGCGATATATCCCGACCGCCGCCTGAACGTAATCCGCTCTGCGCATTCGCCCCTCTATCTTGAACGACGTTACGCCCGCCTTAGCAAGCTCGCCGAGACTGTCCGCAAGACACATATCCCTTGCGCTCAGCAGATAGCCGCCCTTTGTATCGCCGCCGAGCTTTGCTACGTAGGGAAGCCTGCAAAGCTGTTTGCAAAGCCCTCTGTTTCCGCTCGCGCCGCACTCCTGCGCGCTCAGATAGCAATTGCCGCTGAACGCAATGCAAAGCGCGCCCTGCACGAAGTATTCCAGCTCCAAGTCGGTGTGCTTTTTGATTTCCCGAATATCCTCGAGCTTTGTTTCGCGCGAGAGCACGACGCGCTTAAACCCGAGCCTCTCGGCTTGCCTCGCGCCGTACAGATTGTGTACGCCAAGCTGCGTGCTCGCGTGCAAGGTTACGTTCGGGAACGCCGCTTTAAGGCAAGCCGCCGCCCCCAAATCCTGCACGATAAACGCGTCCGCCTTTGCCTCGGCCGCCGCTTTTGCAAGCCCCGAGAACTTCGGCATTTCCTCGTCCTTTATGAGAGTGTTGAAAGTAATATAAACCTTAACGCCGAAAAAGTGCGCCCTTTCCACGTATGAGCGCAGGTTGTCCGCAGAAAAGTTCTGCGCCTTTCTGCGCGCGTTGAAATCGGATAAGCCGAGGTATATCGCGTCCGCTCCGCCGCTCAACGCGGCTTCAAAGCTTGCGATATCGCCTGCGGGAGCCAAAAGTTCCACCATAATTTCAGTATAAACGCAGGCAAATAAAAAGTAAACGAAAAACAGCCGCCTTGACAACGTAATTAGGAATATTTATAATATCTTTATATCTATAATATAGGAGAAAATTATGACGGAAGAAAAAGAGACTGCGCTCGTGACGGAGACCGCCTCTGCGGAAGAAAACGCGGATATCGCCGCTTCTGCCGAGGTTCCCGAGCAGGAGGAACAAGCACGGGAGAATATCGGAGCGGATATACAGCCGTCCGATACCGAGCAATCGGAGGGAAACGACGGCTCGCTTCAATCGGATACGGTCGATTCGACGGAGGAAGCGCAACAGAACGACGGCAAGAAAAAAATCAAGCTGCCCGCATTTTTACAGAAATTCATTGCCTATCTCAAAGCGCACGAGGACGTCAGACAGATGGTCTACTTCTTCCTGTTCAGTATGATTTGCGGCGCGTCACAGCTTATCGTGACGTACGCGCTGTCGGCGGGGCTCAAGCTCGAACCGCATCTCGGCAGTACGGGACTCGACTGGTTTGTCTTCCACTTCGCAACGCAGGCGGAATTTATCGGCTTTTTGGTCGGCTCCGTCGTGGGACAGGTGCTCACCTTTGTGCTCAACCGCAAAAAGACCTTCAACGTGCCCGACTACGTCGCCCTGCGCGCGGTGATGTACGCGATTATGGCGGTGCTTATCATAATTATGCAGACCGCGCTCGGCGGAGTCGTCACCAAAGCGTGCTGGAACGCCAAGCCCGACGCGAACGGATTCCTCGACCTTTTGTTCAACCTTACGGGACAGGCGGTCGGTGGCATATCGGCGCTGATTGTAAACTTCCTCGGCAACAAGTTTTTCGTCATGCGCGACTGGGGCAAAAAGAAGAGAGAAGCGGCAGAGAGAGCCGCGCAGGCAAACGGCGAAGCGGCAACGGAAATTACCTCCGAAAACAGAGTCGCAACCGAATGCGAACAAGCATCTTACGAACAGCTTGCCGCGACGGACGACGTAAGCGAATAAGCCCGAAAATAAACTTTTCGACAGCAACGAAAGACGCGCCTCGGCGCGTCTTTTATTTAGAATATCGGTTTTTGAAAATCCGCTCGGTTACATTGCGGAAAACGCAAATTTTACGTTTATGTCAAAAATTGGCAAAATTTTACATAACCACAATATATTGTGTTTCGCAAAAATGTTTCACACTTTATTTTGCGATTTTCGGTTGACTTATTCTGTGTGCTTGCTATAATGAGAAAGCAAATTTTCATAAAAGGAGTTCATGAGTATGCTGAACGTAAAAAAGAGGGACGGGAGTATTGTCCCCTTTAATCTGAACAAAATCAAAATCGCAATCGAAAAGGCTTTCGCCGCCGTCGGCAAAAACTACACCGACGAAATTCTCGACCTGCTCGCGCTCCGCGTGACCGCGCAGTTCAACGAGAAGATTAAGGACGACGTAATAAGCGTCGAGGATATGCAGGACGCCGTCGAGGTCGTGCTCATTCAGGCGAGCTACGTAGAGGTTGCGAAAGCATATATATTATATAGAAAACAGCATCAGAAACTGCGCGACATCAACAATACGATGCTTGACTATAAGAATACGGTCGACAACTATTTGAAAGTAAACGATTGGCGAGTAAAGGAGAATTCCACCGTGTCATACTCGGTCGGCGGACTTATCCTTTCCAACTCCGGCGCGGTCACGGCGAACTACTGGCTGAGCGAAATCTACGACGACGAAATCGCAAACGCGCACCGCGAGGCGCAGATTCACCTGCACGACCTCAGCATGCTTACGGGCTACTGCGCAGGCTGGTCGCTCAAACAGCTCATTCAGGAAGGACTGGGCGGAATCCCCGGCAAGATTACTTCCTCTCCCGCATCCCACCTCTCCACTCTCTGCAACCAGATGGTCAACTTCCTCGGAATTATGCAGAACGAATGGGCGGGCGCGCAGGCGTTCTCATCCTTCGACACCTATCTCGCTCCCTTTGTCAAGGTGGATCATCTCACCTACAAAGAGGTCAAGCAATGCATACAGTCCTTCATCTACGGCGTAAACACACCCTCGCGCTGGGGTACGCAGGCTCCTTTCACCAATATCACCCTCGACTGGGTTGTCCCCAACGACCTCGCAGAGCTTCCCGCGCTCGTCGGCGGCAAGGAAATGGACTTCAAATATAAGGACTGCGCCGAGGAGATGAGGATGGTCAACAAGGCGTTCATCGAGATTATGATAGAGGGCGACGCCAACGGCAGAGGCTTCCAGTATCCCATCCCGACGTACTCCATCACCAAGGACTTCGACTGGTCGGACACCGAGAACAACCGTCTGCTCTTCACGATGACTTCTAAGTACGGCACGCCCTACTTCTCCAACTATATCAACAGCGATATGGAGCCCAGCGACGTACGCAGTATGTGCTGCCGTCTGCGCCTCGACCTCAGAGAGCTCCGCAAAAAGTCGGGCGGCTTCTTCGGAAGCGGCGAATCCACGGGTTCGGTCGGCGTTGTCACCATAAATATTCCTCGTATCGCGTACGTAGCGACAACGGAAGAGGAATTCTTCAAGGAGCTCGAAAGGCTGATGAATATCGCCGCGCGCTCCCTCAAAATCAAGCGTAACGTCATAACCAAGCTCCTCGAAGAGGGACTCTATCCCTACACCAAGAGATACCTCGGCTCATTCAACAACCACTTCTCCACCATCGGTCTCGTGGGCATGAACGAGGCGTGCCTCAATGCGCGCTGGGTCGGTAAGGACCTTACCTCCAAGGAAGCGCAGGAATTTACCCAAAAAACACTCAACTTTATGCGTAATAAGCTCAGCGATTATCAAGAGATGTACGGCGATTTGTACAACCTCGAAGCTACGCCCGCCGAGTCCACGTCATACAGACTCGCAAAGCACGACAGAGCCAAATATCCCAATATCATCTGCGCAAAGAGTATGGACAACGTTCCTTACTATACCAACAGTTCCCACCTGCCCGTAGGATTTACGGAGGATATCTTCTCCGCTCTCGACATTCAGGACGATTTGCAGACTCTCTACACATCGGGCACGGTCTTCCACGCATTCCTCGGTCAGAAGCTCGATAGCTGGCAGGCGGCGGCAAATCTCGTCAGAAAGATTGCCGAAAACTACAAGCTGCCCTACTACACGCTGTCGCCCACGTATTCCATTTGCTCCGACCACGGCTACCTCGAAGGCGAGCAGTATACCTGCCCCATCTGCGGCAAGAAGACGGAGGTTTACAGCCGTATAACGGGCTACTACCGCCCCGTTCAGAACTGGAACGACGGTAAGATTGCGGAGTTTAAGGAGCGCAGAGTGTACGATATCGTAAATTCGCAGTACCGCGGCAAGCCCGTTGAAGAATTTGTATGCGCGCCCGAAACCAAATCCGCGGAAGTCGTAAAAACCGCGGGCGATATCCTCATCTTCACAACCAAGACCTGCCCGAATTGCAAAATGGCAAAGGCGATGCTTGACAAAGCCAACATCCCGTACGTGGTTATCGACGCCGAGGACAACAAGGACCAGACCCTCTCATACGGCGTGAAAAAAGCCCCGACCCTGCTTGTGCCCAACGGCAGCGGCTACGACGCGTACGACAACGCGAGCAAGATAAAGGGATATATTGAGAGTTTAAGATAGTTGCGCCGAATGTCCGCCTTTTGCAAATCCCCATAAAACCATTTATGGGGATTTGCGCAGGACGCAAAATCGCGCGCTTATAATTTAGAAAGTTAAACACTGACATAGTTCCGTGCGCGACTTCTGCTTTGAGCGCAAACTCATATGGGCAAAAACTTACCCCCACAAAACGGGGCGTTTTATAGGGACCCCGAGCGCGAAGTGAATTCACACTTTTTGCGAAAACAATATTTAGCTCGCTAAGCGAGCTGTTAAAGGAAAATTATGGATAAATTCGACATAATCGTTATAGGCGCAGGTCCCGCGGGAATGACCGCAGCGCTGAACTGTTTGCGCGCGGGCAAAAGCGTGCTGGTGCTGGAAGGCGAAACCTTCGGCGGACAGGCGGCACTATCCCCAAGAGTGGAAAACTTCCCCTCCTATCAACGCATAGAGGGCGCTGCGCTTATGGATAAGCTCTTTGAGCAGATTTCCGAATGGGGCGCGCAAATCGAATTGGAATGCGTAAGCAAAATCCAAAAAGAGGACAGTCTCTTTCACGTCACCACCGACTACAACGAGTATCTCGGCACTTCCGTCATATTGGCGACTGGAGTCAAGCCCCGCCACATAGGCGTGGAGCGCGAAGACGAGTTCCTCGGACACGGCGTAAGCTACTGCGCACTTTGCGACGGCGCGTTTTACGCGGGCGAGGAAGTCGCCGTCATCGGCGACGCAAACACCGCCCTGCAATATGCGCTGCTTCTTTCGGGCTACTGCAAGCACGTGCATATCTGCGCCATGTTTGACAGGCTGTTTGCCGACAAGGCTCTTTCCGATATGACGCTCGCGCGCGAAAACGTATCCGTGACATACAATGTCGCGCTCAAAAAGTTTTCGGGCGACGAGGAGATTGACGGGTTGATATTTGAAAATACCAAAACCAAAGAGGAACTGCGCGTAGACTGCAAGTGCGCGTTTATCTGCATAGGACAGCTTCCCAACAACAAAGCGTTTGCGAATATCGTAAATCTGGACGACGCGGGATATATTATCGCGGACGAAACCTGCACTACTTCATGCGAGGGAATTTTCGTCGCAGGCGACTGCCGCACCAAAAAAATTCGCCAGCTCGTGACCGCCGCAAGCGACGGCGCAATCGCCGCATTTGCCGCATGCAGATACGTGGATTCGGCAAACGCGTAAGCGACATAAAAATTTGCACAAAAGACAAAAAGGAATGTTTATAATAGCATTCCTTTTATTTTAACTGTCGATTTGGACAAATAATTTAGTTTTCCTGTATCTTGTAATGAACGTTGAATCGGTCAGTCTGCTCGTCATAGGTGGCGAGGATTATGTTTCTCATATCCTCCTCCCGTGCGATTTTCAGCCTGTCGAAAAGCCAATCTTCCGTCTTTTCCACCTCGGTCAGTCCCGACTTGGAAATGATTCCGTCAACCACAAGGATGTTGGTCAGCGAAGCCTGTTTGACCGCTTCTCTGTTTATATCTTCGAGCACTACGGGCTTCTGATTGCCCTTGGGAAGAACGGACAGCTCGCCGCTGGGCTCGAATATCGCATACGCCACGTCGTTTATATCGAAATAGTTTTTCTCTCTCAGCATGGACAGCAAATCGTTGACGTCGATTTTGCACTTTTTCAGTTCCTCGTAGCGAATCTTGCCCTCATATATAAGCGTAGTCGGCTTGCCTTTGAGAATGCGTTTGAGGAAAGAATTTTTGCGTCCGATGATAGCGATGAGAAGCGCAAGCAAGAAGAATATCGACATCGATATCAGATAATAGTAAAAGGGAGTTTCCGTGTCGGTCGCCATTTCCGCGGCAATCGAGCCGAGAGAAATTCCCACCGCGTAATCTATAAACTCCAACTGAGCTATCTGTTTTTTACCCAGAATTTTCGAGATGATAAACAGATATGAAAACGATACGACCGCATTAATCAATACCCAAAATATAGGTCTTATTCCGAACAGCATATTGCCTCCTTTATTTCGTAAGACCTATAAATTTTTGTCACAATACGGGGAATTATACCTCTCTGAATCAAATTGCGGTCGAATCCTGAAAATGAAGCACGGAAGCATCAATGCCGGCTTTGGAAAGAACGGGCAGGAAGAGAGGGATATTGTCCTTTTCCGTCACACGGATTTCACTCAGGCACGCGCATCCCAACAATGACGTATTGTTTATTTCGCTTATTCCTCCCTGCACTCGCAGTTCCTCCAAGCCCTCGCAATTCCTAAGCGCCAGTCTCCCTATCCTAACTTCCTCGCCTTTTATTTCCAGTCTCTTCACGCTCTTTACTCCTTCCAGCGCGTAGCCGCCTATTATTCCTCCCGTTCTCACCTCTTCTAGACTGTTCGGGATATACCTTTGCGCGCTGTTTCCGTAGTCGTAATCCTCCGCTCCCTCCGTCTTTATCATTGCCGTCGTGGTTACTCCGTACGTCCCCGTCTTCTCCTCTCTCCCGAACAGCATCCCAAACGGCTCGTATCTTCCGTCCTCCTCGCCTATCTCCCTCGTTCCCAAATACGGCACCCTTATTCTCCTTATCACACTGCAATCCTCAAACAATCCTTCGCTCAGCTCCCTTACTCCTTCTCCTATTCTTATCTCCTCCGCCTCGTTACACCCCTCGAAGATTCCCTCCGTTTCCGTCAGGTCCGCTTTTATATCTATCTCTTTCGCTCCGCTCAGCACTCCCCTCGCTACTCCCGTTACCTTCTTCCCGTCCAGCGCCTTCGGTATCTCAACCTCTTTCCCGTATTTATACTTATACCCCGTGATTCTTATTCCCTCTGCGCTCTCCTCATATTCATATTTACTCTCCCACTTCGCGTACAGTATTATATCCTCGCACCTCTCGCTCTCTATTCTGCTCACTCTTTGCCCGCCGCACTCCGCGTCTTCATACCATCCCAAAAATACGTATCCTTCTCTCGCACTGTCGCCGAGCTCTATCACTCCGTCCTCTATCGTATACTCCTCCGCATTGCTCTCCGCGTTTATTCCTCCTCCCGTCTTATACTCTATTCTGTATATCTTCGCTCTCCACTCCGCGCGCAGCACCATATCTCCCTTCACGATGCCTCCGCCTATCCTGCTCACCTCTTCCCCTTCTTCGTCTACCCATCTCTCAAATTCGTATCCGTATCTGTACGCGCCGTGCAGCTCTGTCTCCCCGCTCTCAACCGTGTATCTGTCTATGTTCTCCGCACTGCTTATCCCTCCCGCCACGTCATACTCTATCCTGTATTCCGTTGCCTTCCATTCCGCTTCATATCTCCTGTTTCCTATCTCTCCCTCTTCTATACAGCTCTTTTCCTCTTCTCCCTCCTTCCAGCACACAAACTCGTAATGCTCCCTTTCGGCGGCCGGCAGCTCTACCCTGTCACCAATCTCGTATTCCTTTTCCGCTTCTCCCTTTATCTCTCCGCCGTTTAATACGTACTCTATTACATACCTCTCCTTCTCGTAACGTGCGTATAACGTCTTATCCTCCGTTATTTCCGTCAGCTCCTCGCTCCAATATCCCCTATACCCTCTCTTCGATTTGGGCGCGGGTATTTCTAATATCTCTCCGCCGTGTTCCACCTCTATCTCCCGCTCGCTTCCGTCTTCTTCTATCAACCTTATTTTGTATTTCCTCTCCCTTATCGTTAGCCTTGCGCTCAGCGGCGCTATCTCATAATAATTGCCCTTGGTGTCGAATTCCGCCGTTACCTCGTATTCTCCCGCTTCGCTCTGCCCGTTGTTTTTATACCTTACCTCTATGTCCGCGGGTATTTCTCCCTTTACCTCCAAATACTTCTTCTCTCCGTCCCATTCATAGCTCGCGTCTTCTAATCTAATTCCCTCCGCGTCCAGCCTCCTCTTACCTATCTCCAGCTTCCCGCTTATCTCCTTTTCCTTGTATCCGTATCCCTTTATACTTCCCCTTATCTCGTACTCTCCCGCGTTCTTGTATTCTCCCTCTCCTTCATACTCTATTTCGGCTCCCTCCGGTATTCCGCTTATTCTAAGTCCGTGATTTTTTCCGTCATATATGAAAAAAGAGTCCTCTACACGCACTCCCTCTATCTCCCTCTTCGTCTCCCACTTCGCATACAGCCTGCTTCCGCTCTCTTTTATCAGCCGCTCTATTTCCGCCGCGCTCTCACCTTCCTGCATTTCCAGCTTCTTCGTGTATCCCTCGTCCAGATACCATCCGCTTATATACCTGTCTCCTCTTTCCAGATACGGCAGTCCCTCGCTAGCCTCGTATGCCGCCTCCTCTCCTTCGCTTATCTTGATTATTATCCCTTCCGCGCTCGCTTCCGCTTCTTCATTTTCTCCGCATCCGCTCATTATTAGCGTTATACTCATTATTACTGCTATTACGCCTATTATCCCCAAATAAAAAAATAAGCGCCTTTTTACGACACTACACAAATAACTATAGCTCTTCATCGCTCTAGTTCTCCTCTTCCTTTCTCTTCTTTCGTTTACAAACTTTTTAACTCCGCTGTTATTCCGCTTGTCTATTTCTCTTATACTACATTTTCGGAATAAAGACAAATCATTTTGAGCAATTTCCGATATACAAACTTAAATGTGTACGTTTCCCGACGCGGATTGATGACCTCGAATTTATCAATACTATAATCGGTTTTAAAAAAACGGCGTCTGAAATTCAATTTTGCCGAAGATATATCCTAAATGTTTTACTGCTCCGAAAGACGCGAAAACGAGGCTTTCAACATATTCGATTTGCGCTATAAAATGCAAACGACCTCAGGTGATGCACCCAAAGCCGTTCGCTATAATAAGGGGGAAAATTATGAGCTGTTTTATCAAGTCTCCTTGATTACATTTACATATTATCACTACATTATATTCACGTCAACTATTTTTTGTAAGTTTTTTTGCATTTTTTTGAAAAAACTTCAAATAACTTCACAAATACAAACAAATTAATTGAGATTTATTTGCAAATTTGTTGAATTTGCGCTTACAAATTTTAATTTTCTGCACAAATCGGCGTTCTAAAATATGCGGTTAAAATATCGGTTTCTTGAAAAACGTATATCTAAACGCATATTATCAAAACAGGCGGTTTGAAGCCGCAAAACAGACGTTTTTGAAATTTGTAAGGGAAAAATTTAGACGGCCGGCATTTTTTTACCGTCTATAAATAATAATACAGAGTTACGCGCCGCTGTTTGGCCTAAATGTATTCAACGACAGTATATTATTGCTCTTATATTTCCATGCGCGGCTTACAAACGGAGTAAACACCATATTGAATCCGAGCACAATAAAACGCGCGCCTAGTGCGCGCATTTTTGATTTGACTGCCTTAAAGCCACTATCAACACCGCGATATCCGCAGGCGATACGCCCGAAACGCGGGACGCTTGACCCAGATTCAGAGGCCGCACCTCGGAGAGCTTCTGCCTCGCTTCTATTCGCAGAGCTTTTACACCCTCGTAATCGAAGTCGGTCGGGATGGTCTTGTTTTCCAGCCTCTTCTGCTCCGCTATCGCCGCGTACTCCTTTTTGAGATATCCCTCGTATTTTATTTCCACAACCGCGGCGCGCAGCGACTCTTCGTCGCATTCGACGTCAATAAGCGGAGCAATATCCGCCGCAGTCACGGCAGGTCTTCGGCAAATTTCGCCGAGGGTGGGCGTTTTTATCGGCATCGGCTCGCCTATTTTTTCAAATATGGCCGCAGCCTTTTCTCTGTCCGCGACTTTTTGGGAATTGCCGACAATGCTCCCGATATAAGCCTTCTTCCGCAGCAGTCTGCGATGTCTGTCCTCTTTCACAAGACCTATTTCATGCCCCAGCTCTGTAAGACGCATATCCGCATTGTCCTGTCTGAGTAATATGCGGTGTTCGGCGCGGGACGTCATCATTCTGTATGGTTCGTTTGTACCCTTTGTGACCAAATCGTCTATAAGCACACCAATATACGCCATGTCACGCCCGAGCACTACGGGCGGCTTCCCATCCGTTGCGCGCGCGGCGTTTATGCCTGCTATCAGCCCTTGCGCAGCCGCCTCCTCATAGCCGCTGCTTCCGTTTATCTGACCCGCAAAAAACAGACCTTTCACCGCCTTGCTTTCAAGCGACGGATACAGGCACAGCGGGTCGATACAATCATACTCGATCGCGTAGCCGTATTTGGCAAATCTGCAATTTTCCAGCCCCGCCACCGTACGATACATCTGCTCCTGCACGTCTGCCGGCAAAGAGGTGGACATACCCTGTACATACATCTCCTCGCTGTTTCTGCCCTCCGGCTCTATAAATACCTGATGCCGTTCCTTGTCCTTGAACCGCACAACCTTTGTCTCTATCGAAGGACAGTATCTCGGTCCCACCCCTAGTATAGAGCCGTTGTAGAGCGGACTTCTGTCTATATTGTCAAGTATGACCTTGTGCGTGCGCTCATTTGTATACGTAAGCCAGCACGGCTCCTCCTCGAAGGTCGCGTGCGGAGACATGAAAGAAAATCTGTCGCTGTCGTCTCCCGACTGTATCTGCATTTTGGAAAAATCTATGCTGTCACGGTATATGCGCGCAGGAGTTCCCGTCTTAAAACGGCGTACCGGAATTCCGAGCGCGATAAGGCTTGCTGTAAGCGCCGTTGCGGATGCGAATCCGCTCGGCCCGCTGTTTTTCACGTCCTCACCCGTGATGACGGAGCTGTTGAGATATACTCCCGCCGCGACTACAATCGCTTTTGCCGAGTAGCGCGTGCCGTCCGTTGCGCGCACGCCGACTGCCATTCCGTTTGACGACTCTATTTCCGCCGCTTCCTTTTCCTCGACGTTCAAACCTTCCTCGCTCATAACGGTTTTTAGCATGAGCGAATGATATACGGCTTTGTCCTCCTGTCCGCGCAGAGAGAATACCGCGGGGCCCTTTGAGGAATTGAGCGTCTTCACCTGTAAAAGCGCCCTATCTGCGCAAAGCCCCATTTCTCCGCCGAGTGCGTCCACCTCTTTTACGAGGTGCCCTTTCGCTGTTCCGCCTATGGACGGATTGCAGGGCATGTTGGCGACCGTTTCAAACTGCTGACAGAGCATAAGGGTACGCTTGCCGAGCCTTGCCGAAGCAAGCGCGGCTTCTACGCCCGCGTGTCCGCCTCCGATAATGATAACGTCATAATCCTTCATAATTTGATGTCGTTCTTCTGTCGTATCAATGCTTCAATCGCAAATAAACACCGCTCTTACTTGCCGACGCAGAATTTAGAGAATATGGAATCCACAATGTTTTCCGTCGCCGTCTTGCCCGTAATCGTCCCAAGCGCGTCGTACGCCGCACGCAAATCGATAAGTATACAGTCGACGGGATTGTCCGCTCCGCCTACCGCGCTTTTCACGGCGCGCTTTGCCTCGTATAACGCGGATATATGTCTTTCTTCCGTCAGCACCTCGCCGCCCGTCAGACCGTTGTCCTTATACATAGCGGCTATAGCCTCAACTAGCGCTTCCACGCCCTCGCCCGTCTTTGCGCTGACTGCAAACGTGTACGCCATGCGCGGAACCGCAAAGCCGCCTATATCGCACTTATTAAATACGGTAAATACCAGTTTATCTCCGAAATCAAACTCCGCGCGCGCTCTCGAGCTCTTATCTATCACATGCAAAACTATATCGGCGTTTGCAATCGCCTTCTTCGCTCTTTCTACGCCCTGCGCTTCTATACAGTCATCGCTTTCGCGCAATCCGGCGGTGTCGACTAGGTTTATGCGCACTCCGTTATGCTCAAAGCTGCCCTCCACCGTATCGCGCGTAGTTCCCGCTATATCCGCGACAATAGCGCGCTCGTCGCCGAGCATAGCGTTCATAAGCGACGATTTGCCTGCGTTGACGTCTCCTGCCAAAACTACGTTCAGTCCGTGCTTTGCAATTCTGCCCGCCGCCGCGGACGAAAGCAGTTTTTCTATCTCGTCAAGACAGCTTTGCATTCCGCCCGAAAGGGACGGCAACACCTCGTCCTCCGTCTCCTCGGGATAATCTAGAGTAGCTTCCAAGCCCGCAATTAGGTCTTCGAGCGCGTCGGAAATTTTATTAACCGCCTTTGACAGACTGCCCGTCATAAGCCTGTACGCCGCGCGCAAGCCCGCAGCGCTATCGGCGTTTATCATATTTATAACGCCTTCCGCGTCTGCAAGCGTCAGTCTGCCGGCAAGGAAGGCGCGCTTTGTAAACTCGCCGTGCTCCGCAAGCGAGGCGCCTGCGCCCAGCAATGCGCCGAGCGCGCCTTGCATAATCCGCACGCCGCCGTGCAGATAAAATTCCACCGTATCTTCGCCCGTATACGCTTTTTCTGCGGGAAAAAAAACTGCGTAGCCGTTATCCTTGAAATCCTCCGCGACAAAGGTGCCGTAATTCATTTTGAGCGGCTGCCAATTATTCGCCGCGCCGTTTTTATGCCCGAAATGAAAAACGGTATCGGCTATGCCGAGCGCTCCGTCTCCGGAAACGCGCACTATGCCGATACCCCCTGCGCCGATAGGTGACGAAATTGCCGCTATCGTTTTCATCAGAATCTCTTTTTACCTCCGAAGCTCTTGAATTTCGGCGGTCCGGACTGAGGAGCGGGCTTCACAAAATCATCCTGCTCGGTGAAATATCCGAGATAAACGTTGCCGTCCTCGACCTCGGGCTCGTCCTCACGCGGCTTGCGCTCCGCCCTGCCGCCGTCTCTTCGGCGTCTGTCGTCGCGTTTGTATCCGCCGCCGCGTCTGTCGTTTGTTCTGTCGCCGCGACGTCTGTCGCCTCTGCTATCATGCTCTCTTTCGCCGCTCTTCAAGGGGCGCTCGTCTTTAAGCTCCACTCCTACGGGAATGATGACGATGTGTCTGAGCGCGTCTTCGCCCTCGCTCTTCGTCTCGGCTATCGTACCGTCCGCAAACGCGCTGTGTATCACCCGCCTTTCAAACGGGTTCATAGGTTCAAGCTCTATTTTACGTCTGAGCCTGACCGCCTTTTCCGCAAGCCTCAACGCCAGCGCTGTCAACGCTTCCTTGCGCTTTTCACGATAATTCTCGCAATCTACGACCACCTTTTTCAACTCCGCCTTATGCTCGTTGAGGAAAGTCATCGAAAGATATTGAAGCGCATCGAGAGTTTCTCCGCGATAGCCTATCGCAACCGCGCTGTCCTCTCCCGTTATTTTGGCCAATATCACGTCGTTCTCTTCGGACACCTGCGCGCGAGATTTGAGCCCCATACGTTCCAGCACTCCGTTTATAAACGCGTCCATCTTTTCCGCCGCGTCATCCTTGACCGTCACACGCACCTCCGCCTTGGAGAACAGCCCGCCCTTTGAGAGCACCTCGACCTCCGCTTTATCTCTGGAAACGCCCAACCGTTCGAGCGCCTGTTCGACGGCAAGCTCCACATTGCCCGCCTGAATTTCAATACTTTTATCCATTCTAACTCCTATCTTTTAGCAACGATAACGTTTGATTTGTCTTCCTTTGCGCGGTCGATAATCTTGCCGACCAAATTGAACGCAAACTGGAATAATATCGCCGTGAGCGAAGACGTAAACATATACACTGCAAACGCGCCCGAGTACAGCAGCCCGAATACGCCCATCATAATCGGCATAAGCCACTGCATCATCTTCATCGAGCCCTGCGCGCCCGCCGCGCCCTCTCCCGTCGGAACGGGGGGCTGCCCCTGCGACTTGGAAAGTATCTTCTGCGAAAGGAAGCTGAGTACTATCGACAGAATGGGAAGTACCAAAAGCCCGTTCCAAGAGCCGCCCTTGCCGTATCCGCCGGTGCCGAGCACCTTGCCCATAACCGCATTGTATTCGTCTATGGTAATTCCCGCAAGGCGCGAATTTGCAAAGCCCGACTGCCCCGTTACGGTGGTAAAGTCGGGAACCGCCTTATACCAGTTGTCGCCGACGAATATATTATTTATCCAAAGCCAGCTTCTTACGCTCTTCTGTTCATCGGAATAATACGCCTTTGCGACGGCTTCCTGCGCCTTTTCCATAGCGCCTGCCACATGCGTCTCGCCGTCCTCGTAACCGAAATAAAACCTTGCGCCTTCCTCGTCCTTGGGAATGTCGTCGAGATTGTAAACTTTGTTTTCCGCGTCGTCAGCCGTGCCGTATTTTGCCTCGATTTGCTCGCTCAGACTGTTATTGTAAACAATTTGGCTGTTTTTATAATCCTGCGCAAACTGATATCCCACAACTTGTCTGAAACCTGCAAAAACCACAAAGAAAACCACAAATGTGATAATCGTGGGCAGACACATGCCCATAATCGAATATTTCTCTCTCTTATACAGAGCGGATTGCTCCTGCTGTAAGCGCTGTTTGTCATCTGCATACTTTGCCTGCAACGCTTCTAGCTGGGGCTTCATACGCTCCATCGCCTTACTGTTTTTGCGGGCGATCATCTTCTGCCAAATGTCCAGAGGAGACAGAATCAGTCGCAAAATAATCGTAAATACGACGACAACCCATCCGAAGCTCACGCCCGAACCCATGCTTCTGCCTATCACGAGCATGAACTTCGCCATGAAATGGTCGGGCTCCGCAACCGTGTCGCCGCCCGATACGTTGTAAGAGTTGTCGGTGTTGCACGCAACCAAAATAAGGCAGCTCAGCACAACGAGCGCCACCAGCAGATATATCTGCAATTTGCGTTTGCGTTCAAACCCTAAATAAGCCATTTGACTCTTCCTCGATAATTCTCCCTCACTGGGTCAAAGCCGCCCTTTGCCCAAGGTCCGCATCTGAGAAGCCTCAGCGCGGTAAGCGCAATCCCTATGCCCGCGCCGTACTTGCTTATCGCGTCGTACGAGTACATCGAACACGTGGGAGTATAGGCGCAGCGTCTTCCCGTCAAGGGAGAAAGCGTCCGCTTGTATAACAACAGCATTAGAAGACAAATCCTTTTCAGCATTTGAGCTTCCTTGCCCTTGTAAAAGCGGCTGTCACCTCTTCGGATACCTTCAAAAGCGGAAGCCCCGCAATGGTGGGGCGTGCGACGATGACGTACATATATCCGTCGTCAATCCTGTCCGTAAGCGGGTTTATCGCCTCGCGCAAAAGCCGTTTGACTCTGTTGCGCGCAACTGCGTTGCCTACTTTTTTGGACACGGACAATCCTATTTTCAATCCCTCGCGCGAGCGGGCGCTCAGCAGCAGCAGGTCTCTTGCGGACGACTTTTCTCCCTTGCGGTAGACATATGCGAAAGCCGCCCTTCTTTTAAGCCTGTACTGCTTTTTCATACTTACGCGGAAATCTGCTTCCTGCCTCTGTTGCGACGGCGTCTCAAAACGTTTCTGCCGGACTTGGTGCTCATCCTCTTGCGAAAGCCGTGCACTTTATTTCTCTGTCTCTTTTTGGGTTGGTATGTTTGTTTCATATCCTATTCCTCCGTCCGCTCCGCCATTTTGCGGAGCTTTGATTGTTATTCCTTTGATTTTATTGCTTTATTTATATAATAAACGCTTATCTATTATAATAAAACATTTCCGCGCCTGTCAAGCGATATTTTAATCGGCGCGCTCCGTCAAAAACTCTCCCGCGCGCGACGGACGGGGTCGGGCGCTCACATCTCCTCGGGGGCGTCTATGCCAAGCAGGCAAAGCCCCGTGCGGATTACGTTTGCCGTAGCTTTTGTAAGCAGCAGTCTCGCGTTGCGCACCGCCGCGTCGTCCACGATTATGCGGTGCCCTATATAAAACCTGTTGAATTTTTCCGCCAAATCTATAATGTGTCTCGACACGCAGCACGGCTCGCGCAGCTTCGCAGCCTGTCTCACGCTGTCGCCGAAGGACAGCACGCTCTTTATTACCTCATATCCCTCGTCGTCGGTTATCGCGCTTACGTCCATAGCGGAGCAATCAGGCTCGCCGCCCTTTCTGAGCGCGCTGGCGCAGCGCGCATAGGTATATTGCAGATACGGCGAGGTCTCGCCGTCGAAATTAAGCACCTTGTCAAAGGAGAAAACTATATCCTTTATACGGTTGTTGAACAGCGCGGAAAATACCACGGCTCCGACGCCCACGCTTTCGGCAATCGCCGCCTTGTCCTTTATATTTGGATTTTTCTCGTCTATGATTGCCGCCGCCTTTTCCACCGCCTTATCCAACACGTCTTTGAGCCATATTACGCGCCCGTTCCTCGTGGACATCGCTCCGTCCTCCATGGAAACCATGCCGAAAGCTATATGCTCCATATCCTTCGCACCTGCAAAATCCATGAGTTTAAGCACCTGAAACAACTGTTTAAAGTGCAGATTCTGCTGATAAGCGACGACATACAGACATTTTTCAAAATCATACATGCGCTTGCGGTAATATGCCGCGGCAATGTCGCGCGTGGCGTACAGAGTCGCTCCGTCAGCCTTGACCAGCAGGCATGGAGGCATATCGTACTCGTCCAGCATGACCACCTGCGCGCCGTCGCTCTCTACAAGCAGATTCTTTTCTCTGAGTATGTCCAGACACGAATCCATTTTATCGTTGTAAAAGCTCTCGCCCGCGTAGCTGTCAAACTTTATTCTGAGCCTGTCGTATATCTTTCCGACCGCTTTCATCGTAACCTGTTTGAACACGTCGAAATACTGCGTCGCCTCGCCGTCGCCGTCCTCTATACGCTTGAACCACGCGCGCGCCTCGTCGTCAAGGGCGGGGTTCTTTTCCGCCTCCTTGTGATAGCGCACGTACAGCGAATTGAGGAAATACTCGTCATTCTTTTCAACCTCGCCAAGCGACGACCACTTGCGCGTAGCCACAATAAGCTTGCCGAACTGCGTTCCCCAGTCACCCAAATGGTTTATGCCCACAACCTTATATCCGAGGTGCTCGAATATGCGATACAACGCGCCTCCTATCACGGTGGTGCTGAGGTGTCCGATATGGAAGGGTTTCGCTATATTGACAGAGGAATAGTCTATGCAAATCGTCTTGCCTTCGCCCTCTTTCCCGCTCCCCGCGCGATTGCCCGAAAGCGCAACTTCCTTGATTTTGTCCGCAATGACGGCGCGGTTGAAGAAGATATTCAGATATCCGCCAGCAACCTCCGCTCTGTCCACAAACTCCTGCTCCTGCGCGTACGGCAGAAGTTTTGCCGCGATAACGGGCGGCGCCAGCCTCATCGCGCGCGCAAACTTGAAGCACGGCAGACATATATCGCCCAGCTTCGGTTCCTTTGGCGTTTCGAGCGCGCCCTCTATGTCCTGTTGGCTGAGCCCCTCGACGGAGAGAGCCTTTGAAAGTTGTTCTTCGTACATTGGATATCCTCTTTTCGATTTGATTTATTTGTCTTTAAAAGTGAAGCGAACGTCGAGTATTTTAATTAAAATAACTCTACTGCGCCTTTTTGACCTATGGCGCCGCTCAAACGCAATATGCGGCCGACAAGCCCAATGCACATGTCGTACCCGACTTGGAAGACGAGCGGCATTGACACCGCAATGCGCAAAATAGAGCGTTTCAGACATTTATTCTAAACAACACCACGTCGTTGTCCTGCATGACATAATCCTTGCCCTCGCTGCGGACCTTGCCCTTTTCCTTTGCGGCGTTGAAAGAGCCGCACTCTATGAGCGTGTAGTAATCTACGATTTCCGCGCGTATGAAGCCGCGTTCAAAGTCGCTGTGTATTTTGCCCGCCGCCTGCGGAGCTTTCGTACCCCGTACGATTGTCCAAGCGCGAGTCTCCTTTTCGCCCGCGGTGAGATAGCTTATGAGCCCGAGCAGCTTATACGACGCTTTGACCAGCCTGTCGAGACCGCTCTCTTCGAGGCCGTATTCACCCATAAACATCTCTCTGTCCTCGTCGGGAAGCTCGGACAAGTCCTCTTCCAGTTTTGCGCAAAGCACAATCGCTTCGCTGTTCTCCGACTTTGCGATTTCCTCGACCTCGCGCGTATACGCGTTGCCGCCTATGCCGCTCTCGTCGGTGTTCGCCACGTATATGACGGGCTTCGAGGTAAGCAGAAACTGTTCGTCGATAAAGCGCCCGAAGTCCTCGTCCACTTCCATATTGCGCAAGGGTTTGCCGTCCTCGAGCCACTTTTTCATCGCCGTAAGCCTATCCGCGTCCTCCTGATACTTTTTGTCCGCCTTCACCATGGACGCCGCCTTTGCCATACGGCGTTCCAGCGTTTCCATATCGGCGAAAATAAGTTCGAGATTTATCGTCTCCGTATCCCGAGCAGGATTGACTCCGCCGTCAACGTGGGTTATGTTGGCGTCGTCGAAGCAACGCACAACATGTACGATTGCGTCGACCTCTCTGATATGAGACAGGAATTTATTTCCCAAACCCTCGCCCCTGCTCGCGCCCTTGACAAGACCCGCGATATCCACAAACTCCAAGGACGTGGGCGTGATTTTTTTGCTGTTGTAAAGCGCCGCCAGCCTGTCCAGCCTCTCATCGGGCACGGCGACCACGCCTACGTTCGGCTCGATGGTGCAAAACGGATAGTTTGCCGCCTGCGCGCCCGCCTTTGTAATCGCGTTGAACAACGTGCTTTTCCCTACGTTCGGAAGTCCGACAACACCGAGTTTCATATACCCTCCAAGACCCGTCTTCATTCTAAAACCCGAGTCTGTAACATAAGTATTATAAACAACTCAAAGCCAATAGTAAAGCGAAAACGGACGGATTTACCGAGAGGCAAACCCCGTCCGTGCGGAGATATTATGGATATTTTACAAGCGTTAATTTTGGGACTCGTTCAAGGTGCAAGCGAATTTCTGCCCGTATCCTCGTCAGGGCACCTGCTGCTGCTCGAAAAGCTGGGCGTAGGTCAGCAAAGCCTGTTTTTCAACGTCATGGTTCACGTAGGCACTCTGCTCGCCGTACTCATCGCCCTGCGAAAGAGTTGGTGGCCGATACTTCGCAAGCCCTTTCAGAAAACCACGGGCTATATTCTGGTCGCATGTATACCTACGGTCGTGCTCGCGCTCGTATTCAAATTTTTGGCGCCCTCGCTCATCGACGGGGCGTTTCTCGGCTTCGGATTTGTACTTACGGCGTTCCTTTTGATAGTAGGCGAAATGTTCAAACCTGCGCAAACAACACTTTTAACTTATAAAAAAAGCATGTTAACCGGTATTTTGCAAGGAATCGCAGTACTGCCCGGCGTTTCAAGAAGCGGAGCGACCATATCCGCGCTGTCCGTACAGGGCGTGGATAGGAGCTCTGCCGCCAACTTCTCGTTTCTGCTTTCGATACCTATAATCATAGGTTCCGCAATACTCGAAAGCACGGAGCTTGCCACAAGCGGCGCGGGACTGGATATCGGCGTCGCGCCTTTAATAGCCGGCACTGCCGCCGCATTCGTATCGGGCTTGATATCCATAACATTTTTTATAAAGCTGTTGAAAAAGCATTCCATGATAGGATTTGCCGTTTACACTCTTTTGTTGGGAATAACCGTCACCCTGCTCCCGATATGGGGAATCCTTTAATAACAATTCTATCTTAATTTCAAATCTCACTTAAAAATAAAACGGACGGAAATTTCCGTCCGTTTTATTTTTCAAAGTTATGGCTTTAATTCCCTAAATACCCCCAGACGACAGCCGCGTCGCAACCGCTCAACCAATCCGCATCCCAACCCTCGGGCTGCACGTCGCCCTTACAGTTTATCGTTTGCAAATCCACGCAGAGAGTAAACACCGCGTTTCCTACTTCCGAAAGACTTGCGGGCAGGATTACGCCGTTCAAGTCCGTGCACGCAAAGAACGCCTGCGAGCCTAATCTGATAACTCCGTTTGGAAGAGACACGGCAGTGAGACCGCTATGCGCAAAAGCGCTCGCCCCTATTGCCAAAACTCCGCTCGGTATCCTTATGTCCGTCAGCGACTTGCAGTTATAAAACGCCAGTTCGCCTATCTCTTCTATTCCCGTGGGCAGACTGACGTCGACGAGGTTTTCGCAGTTTTGGAACATATGCGAGAGATTGAGCGACGTCACCGCATTCGGAATCTGCACGCTTACAAGGCTCCTACAACCCGAAAACGTATCCGACCCTATCGTCGTTACGTTCTGCGGAACGGTTAGACCTTCAAGAGAAACGCAATCCTTAAAAACTCCGTTCCCCAATGTCGTTACTCCCGACCCCAGTTTTACGTCGAAAAGCGCGGCGCAGTTTTCAAACGCAAAATTTCCGATAGCTTTTACGCTGTCCGGAATTGTGACGGCAGACAGACTTTCGCATCCGGCAAACGCCATATCCGCTATTCCCTTGATGCCGCTTCTGAGCGTAAGACTGGTCATGCCCTTACAGCCCGCAAACGCGGAATTTCCCAAAGTGTTGATTCCGCCGCCTACGTCCACGCTCTTCAAGCCATCGCACCCGTAAAACGCTTCGACGCCCAGTCCCGTCACCGCATTGGGGATTGCGACCGAGCGCAGTCTCGCACAGCCGTAAAAAGCCCTGTATCCTATCTGTTGAAGCGCGGCGGGCAGATTTATCCTTTCAATCTGAGAACATCCGTAAAACGCATATCTGTCTATACTCTTGATTTCTGAGGGAAGAGTTACGCTCACTAGCCTGTCGCAACCGTAGAACGCCTCCGCGGCAATCTTCGACCCGCCCGTTATTTCCAGCTCCATAAGGCTGTCGGGAACCCATTCGGAGTTCATCATTCCGTTTTCCGCGCCGAAAATATATCCGAAATATCCGTGATTTTCGCCATCCTCGGTTTCGCCTATAAAGGGGATTTTCATTCTGACCACCTTAGTGCATGCGGAGAACGCAAGTCCTCTTATCCTCGTAACGTAATCGGGAACGACTATGCTCTCGGCATTTTTGTCCTTTACACCCGTAACAACGCATGTCGTATCCGTCGCGGAAAACTCAAAATTGCTCATCTCGGGTTTTGGCGAAATATCCGCGTCTATACGTTCGATTTTGTTCTCCACAACGCGGCCTTCCAAATTCCAGCCGCTGAAATCGTAGCCAATCCAGTTTATAGGCGCGGGAACGGGAAACGCCGTATGCGAAAGCACCGTTTCGGTCTGCACCAGCTTGTCCGCCGCATAGTAATTCACCGTCGCGTAAAAATTGCGCCAAATATCCAGCGAATACTTGTTGCTTATCGTTCCGTCCTCCGTGCTGACGAGGAGATAATATCTGTTGTGCCCCTCTTTAAGCGCGTCCGTGCGATTGTTCTGCATAACTATCTGACACGCGACGTCCCTGTAAAGCGCCCACCTGCAGCCGACGGATACCTCAACCCTATATGCGCCCTCGCCTACGCTCACCGCTTCCACGTCGGGAGCAACGTCAAGCGCAACGGTCTTCCCTTGGACGGTCGCGCCGTCAAACTGCTTTAATAAAGCCGTATTATCGTTCGTATATTCTTCGCCCTTGTTGCACGCCGCAAGCGAGACCGCCGCCGCAAGCACAACTATCAAACATATAAAACCAAAAATTTTCTTTTTCATATTTTTGTCCTGTCACTTAGTATACGGTATATCTATAATATTACACCGCCTCACCCTTGTCAAATCCGCGCGCGGACGGCGGAAAAAGAAAAGAAAGCCATATTAAGACTTTCTGTTCCCGTCGATTAATGTCTTACGAACTGTCTCGCCGCACCGTCACACCCAGTCGAAGTTTTCCTTCCCCGCGGCGATTTCAAAATGACATTTGGCAATACCCAAATCTATCTTCGAGTAAAAGCCCACGCCCGCTTTCGCTTTGACATTGCCTCCGTCCGTCAGCGAAAAAGTGAACTTCTGCTGATTGAGCGCGGTGGGTGCGAGCATAGCCGAACGCACTCCGCTCACAAACCACTCGGGCGCGCCGTTCAAATCCGCAAAAGCCTCGGCGGGCTTACTTTTATGCGGTTTTCCCTGCGTAACTCCGTAGCCGAGCGCAATGACAACTCCCAGCTTTTCACCGCGTCCTACCTCAAACGCAGATTTCACTTTCTTATATGTCGCGGCAACCCAACAGGAGTTTAAACCCAGCGTTTGCGCATATAAAACTATCTTTTCGCCGAAATAGCCTATTTTTTCGTCGAAGTCTTCCGTCTTCGGAGCGACAAGCGCGAGATAGTTTTGCACGCCCGAAAACTTGCCGTAGCGCGCCATAGTTCCGCCGAACGCCTGCGGTTCGTCGAGTACGAGCTGGATATGCAAATCTCCCTCGCGGTTGCATTCGCCCACGTACTCCGCGAGATTGCGCGCAGTCTGCTCTTCTATGGGTCTGCCGTCATAAGCTCTGACGGCATGCCTTTGTTCAATCGCTTCTTCAATCGTCATAGCCGTCACTTTGCAGGAGTGTAGTACGCTCTTCCCTCGTATGGGTTCATGACCTTGCCCAATTCGCCGTCATAGACGGATAGAATTTGCTTTGCGCCGCTCGGGATAAATTTCTTTGCCTTTTTGCTTGAAATACGTTTCTCGCTTACGTTAAGTATGACCGTAAGTTTGGAGCCGTCTTTTGCAATCTTGTCGTATATGAACAGGCGTTTGTCTCTTTTCAGATGAATACGGAATTCTCCGTACACCGCGCTGTCCTTGTATTCTTTACGCAACGCGATGAGCTTGCGGTAGAAGTTGAGCAGGGAGTTGGGGTCTTTCTCCGCAGCCTCGACGTTTACTTCCGTATAATTGGGGTTGACGGCATACCACGGCTCTGCTTCGCTGAAACCCGCGTTCTTCTGCGCATTCCACTGTACGGGCGTACGCGCGCAGTCTCTCGCCGCAGTATGCGCGACTTTGAGAATGTGCTTTTCTGAAAACCCGAATTTTTTCATCAAATCGCGCACGCAGAATGTGGATATATCCTTGAATTGCTCCCACGGGTCCTCGCCCTTTTTGCACTTGTCGAAGTGCGGAGAGGTCATCCCTATCTCCTGTCCCTGATAGACGAACTGCGTGCCGCTGAGAAGGGAATACATCATCGCAAGACATTTGCCGCTTTCCACCCTGTATTTCTCGCTGCCGTAGCGAGATATTATTCTTGCATGGTCGTGATTTTCAAGATAGTTGACGTTCCATGCCCTTCCGAACAGCATAGTCTGCCAGTTGTTGTATATCTTTTTGAGTTTGACGAGATTAAACGGCAGGCGCATCCATTCTATCATAATGCAATCCGCCTCCATATGCTGGAAGGATATCATCATGTCCAGCTCCTGCTTGTTTTCGTTTACAAACGTAAGCGCCTTTTTCGGGCTCATGAACGGCGCTTCTCCGACTTGAAACGCGTCGTAATCCTTCAAAACCTCTCTGTATTCGGAGAGGAACTCATGAATGTGCGGACCGCAATCATAATGCTCCAATCCTCTCGACGCGGGCATTATCGGATTTCCGTTGGGCAGACCCTCAGCCTTGCTTATCTGCGTGATAACGTCCTCTCTGAAACCGTCTACTCCCATGTCCAGCCAAAAACGCATAACGTTTTTTACCGCTTCGCGCACTTTGGGATTGTCATGATTGAGGTCGGGCTGTTCCTTGGCGTACAAGTGCAAATAGTATTCGCCGCGCTCCTCGTTATACTCCCATGCAGAGCCGGGGAAGGTGGACATCCAGTTGTTGGGGGCTTTTTTGCCGTTCCTTCCTCTCCCCTTTCTCCAAATATAGAAATCCGTGTACGGCTCTTCCCTCTTTACACTCTTTTTGAACCACTCGTGTTTATCGGAGGTGTGGTTGATGACGAGGTCCATAATCACTCGAAGCCCGAGCCCGTGCGCCTTGTCAAGCACCTGTTTAAACTCGTCCAGCGTGCCGTACTCGGGATTTATATCGCAGTAATCGGCTATATCATAGCCGTAATCCGCCTGCGGCGACACATATAAAGGCGAAAACCAAACCGCGTCCGCGCCGAGACTCTTTATATATTCGAGCTTGCCGAGCACGCCCTTCAAATCGCCTATACCGTCGTTGTTTCCGTCGCAAAATGAACGCGGCCAAATCTGATATACGGTCATCTCCCTGAACCACTTTCTTTCTTCCATAATTCCCTCCCGAGGGCGCGCGCACGCGCCTCACGCTTTATATGCTTATTTTATAATACCAACATTATGCGCGGAATTCAAGACCGAATTGCGCGTATTCGCCATATACCGTCCTTATAACGGCCTTGACAGAATACTATATATTTCT
The DNA here is from genome assembly GCA_949432885.1 of uncultured bacterium. Taxonomy (GTDB): domain Bacteria; phylum Bacillota; class Clostridia; order Christensenellales; family CAG-917; genus CAG-475. Next base: position 26,151 of record CASQXY010000002.1, read on the forward strand.
TATTATAAAATAACTCGGCGGCAAGGAGACTACTATGAACTGTTACGTGCGCAAATGGGAAATAGACGACGCGCCCGCTATTGCGGCGGCGCTTTCAGACATAGAAATTTTTGACAATCTGCGGGACGGATTGCCCTTTCCTTATACGGAAAAAGACGCTCTTGATTATATCCAAGCCATGCGCTCGGCAAACCCGAAAGATACTTTTGCGTACGCAATCGTATATGAGGGAGAGGTTGTAGGAAGCATAGGGATTTTCAGAAAGACCAATATCCACAGCAAAACGGCAGAGCTCGGCTATTATCTCGCCAAAAAGCAGTGGGGTAAGGGCATAATGACAAAGGCAATAAGTGAAGCCTGCGCGCAGGTATTTGCCGAGAGCGATATAATCAGAATATTCGCAGAACCGTTTTCACGCAACGCCGCGTCCTGCCGCGTGCTCGAAAAAGTCGGCTTTTCGTATGAGGGCACAATGAAATGCAATGCCGTGAAAAACGGAAAAGTCGAAGATATGAGGATATATGCTCTCATACGCACCGACATATAAATAAAAGCCTGCTAACCGCAAAAATTTAAGCAATATTTGTTTACATTTAAACCAAATACGTGTTTTAATGGCATTTCGGACAGTTTTTACAGTCACAAGCATGTTTATATTGCAATAACGAGCAAAAAAAAATGACTGAATTATCAAGAATGAATGCCGCAAAAACGGCTGATTTTATAATTTAATACGCACAAAACATTCAAATTCGCAATATTTACTCGACCCATACAACTTTTCCATGCATTCTATCGCCCAAAATAACGCAAATTTTTAGTATTCTATCACAAAAATGCGCTGTGAAACGTTATGAAAAAAGAGCAAAAATAGAGTGAAACATTGCTCCTAAAAAATTTGGGTAAAAGCATGTAAAAATCGCTTATTTTTAATCATGGACAAAGCGAACAAATTATTAAAATACTACTAAATAGACCAAAAATCCTACTGTTTAGTAGCATTTTAACAAGATGAGTTCCACGTGAAACTGAAACCGCCACCCGAATGTTTCACGTGGAACATGACTTTTATCGTCTCAATATCACCATTATGCTATATGGTTATAGGGTCTATTTTGAGATTTATATGAGCTGCCGTTGCGCTGTTTGTCCAAAAGCCGAATTTGAGCATAGAAATAACCAAAGTCTATATATTACATGCAGAACTAACGATATAAGCGGGATTCATTATAGTGTCGTCGGAGCTTTGTCGTTATTGCGCAATCGGAAATTTGTGCGGCGCAGGATTTGTATGACATTATAAGTTTATGTCTAATGACGGTTTATACTATATTTATAGACGCTTTGCACGCAAACGGACTCATCGCCGCACATTGCAAACCATTTGCTGATTTTAAGAAAAAATATACAATTTGCTTGAAATAATGCACTAAATAGTTGGAATTTTGCCCTGTTGTTACACGTGAAACATTTTGATTTTTATCGACATAATTGTTGCAAATGTGTTGACATTGCGCGTCGGACGAAAATGCGGCTCCGCAAACAACCGCATGTTTTGCCGCGTTTATGCCTATTTTATGAAGCATGTTGCAGTGATCATAATCGGACTATTCTTGGAATATGCTTTTAAATTGAGTGATTGGCGGCGTATTTGCGGCAAATAATCGATATAATTAACCATTTGTGCGTCAATATAGTCATGCCGTGGGTAACTGATATATAATAGGCATCTGATATGCAACGTAAAACCGGCATACCGAGGACAATATCTGTACTATGAGCGGCATTCGTATAACAGAAAATATAAATGCCGCAGGCAAACGCCATATCAATCAAAATATACACAATGCAATCATCAAGCACAAGCGCGGCCTTACCGACACATATGAGTGCAGGTATACGACGAGCAACAAGCATAGAACAACCGACCGACAATATGCAGCAGTACGGACAATAAAGCATTGCAAACTCAGGCCAGATAGCAGATATAAACAAATTGAAAATCAATGTATTCCGAGGACATTTATGCGAATTGTCTGACAAAATTGATAAATCAGAGCATTAAATCTGCTAATATGAATGAATTTGACATTAAATCATCTAATGCGGAAGCATTAAACAGGGGTAGCGTGCCGTTGTTTGAAATCCGACTTTTCCGAATAAGATCGGAGCTCTGAGAGCATACTTTTTATTTGCCAATATACAATGCTTCACATGAACAATAACGCGGACGATTCCGAACCGCTGTCGGCTCCGATTATTAATATACGGACAGCTCGGATTGATAACACACAGGAAGTTCAAAGCCAAGCGGATAAAACAACATGAGCGATGTAATTTGGCTGTACGGAAGCGCAATTTGCGAATTTGACGTATTTACATATAAAATATGTATTATTTGTAAAAATCCAATGTGTTTATGCCGCAAATCAACACATTCGTATTACAAATCAGCGCTATAAGACTATGGCAGAAGTTTGACCGCAATATTGAATAGTGCGTTTGTTTAATAAATATTAGAATCCGTCGTTATGGAGAAGCCGTATTCACACCTGCAAGCGGCACACCGCGATACCGCATGATAGCGCAGATTGATGTATTTCATAAATATGCCATAAGAATTTTTCTAAATTTGCATATTGTTTGTGCTTTTTAAGTCGTTTATGTAAATATGCAATAATAAAAACGTTTTTATCTGTATTTACGATTAAATACGAATCAATGCGCTATAAATTCTGTTCATACGCATGCTATTTGCTATTAACATTTTACTCGCACATTTTATATAACGCAAAACGAAAATTTTGATAATTTTCAGCAAAATTAAATGCGAATTATTTGCTTTGCAATAGTTGCAAATGGTTTAATTGTTAATTATATTTGCGGAAGAATTCGACTTTTCCAAGACCAAAAAACAAACGGGGTGAGCGCTCCTATGGCAGGGTTGGAAATATTAGGAAATTTCTATTGCTTTTTATATATTATACTGGTATAATTATATAAACTATATTATTGTATATATAATTTATATCTATTATATATATTTAGGAGGAACGATGGCGGAAGAAATTAAACACAGTTACGACGCCGGCGACATTCAGGTTTTGGAAGGGCTGGACCCTGTAAGAAAACGCCCCGGAATGTATATCGGCTCAACCGACGTGCGCGGACTTCATCATCTGGTCACTGAGGTCGTGGACAACTCCATTGACGAGGCACTTGCGGGCTTCTGCACGCATATCACCGTCGAAATACTCAAAGAGGGTGCGGTACGCGTTACCGACAACGGCAGAGGCATTCCTACGGGCATTATCGAAAAGGAAGGCAAATCGGCGGTAGAGGTGGTTCTTACAAAGCTGCACGCGGGCGGCAAGTTCGGAAGCGGCGGCTATAAAATATCGGGCGGTCTGCATGGTGTGGGCGTTTCCTGCGTAAACGCGCTTTCCGAATGGCTGGTCGCCGAGGTCCGCCAGAACGGCAAGCTTCACCGCATACGCTTCAACAGAGGCATTGCGGAGCGTCCTCTCGCTGTCGTCGGCGACGCAGAGGATACGGGTACGACGGTGACGTTCTATCCCGATTCCGAGATTTTTGAAACTCTCGATTTCAATTACGACACGATGAAAACCCGTCTGCGCGAGCTTGCGTATCTCAACAAGGGTCTTGTCATCGAGATATCCGACCAGCGCGTTGAGCCCGAGCGCAGAGAGACGTTCTGCTACGAGGGCGGCATAGTCTCCTTCGTCGAGGAGATGAACAAAACCAAGGAGACGATATTCCCCGAGGTTATCTACTTCGACGAGAAGTACGTCGACAGCGAAATCGAAGTCGCAATGCAATACAACGACAGCTATTCGGACACTATATTGGCGTTTGCAAACAACATCAACACCGAAGAGGGCGGCACGCACCTCGACGGCTTCAAATCCGCCGTCACAAAGATTATAAACGAGTACGGTCAGAAGGCGGGCATTCTCAAAGGCAGTGAGAAGCTCAGCGGCGAGGACGTGCGCGAAGGTCTTGTCGCGGTGATATCCGTCAAGCTTGCGGAGCCTCAGTTCGAGGGACAGACCAAGACGAAGCTAGGCAACAGCAGTATGCGCTCCGCCGTGGCGAAGGGCGTTGCCGAGGGTCTAGGCACATATCTCGAAGAACATCCCAGAGAAGCGAAGGAGCTTGTGCTAAAAACTATAACCGCACAGCGCGCGCGCGAAGCGGCGAGGCTCGCAAGAGAAAGCGCAAGACGCAAGAGCGCGCTTGAAAGCACGACGCTGCCCGGCAAACTTGCCGACTGCACGGACAAGAATCCCGAAAACTGCGAAATCTACCTCGTCGAGGGCGACTCGGCAGGCGGCAGCGCCAAGCAGGGACGCGACAGACGTTTCCAAGCGATACTGCCTCTGCGCGGAAAGATACTCAACGTCGAAAAGGCGACTCTTCACAGAGTGCTCGAAAACGAGGAAATCAAGGCGATGATAACCGCATTCGGCTGCGGAATAAACGCCGAGTATGACGAAAGCAAGTTGCGCTACAACCGCATCATCTGCATGACGGACGCCGACGTCGACGGAAGCCATATCCGCATACTTATGCTGACGTTCTTCTTCCGCTTTATGCGCCCGCTCATCGAAAACGGACACGTATACATCGCGCTTCCGCCTCTTTACAAAATCGCAAAGGGCAAGCAGGAGTTGTACTTCTACGACGACGAGAGCCTCAATCGTTATTACGAGGAAAACGGCAGAAAGAGCGGAGAGCTTCAACGCTATAAGGGTCTTGGCGAAATGAATCCCGAACAGCTTTGGGAGACGACTATGGACCCGCAATTCCGCACTCTGCTCAAAGTTACGATGGAAGACGCGATAGAAGCCGACCGCCTGTTCTCCGTGCTTATGGGCGAACAGCCCGAGCTTCGCCGCGAGTTTATCGAGCAGAACGCCAAACTGGTCACTGACCTCGACGTCTAATTCAGGAGGATATTATGGCAAACATAAGAGACGACAAAAACAACGAATATATACAGCATCTTGCCAACTCCACAGTCAAGAATATCGAGATAAACGGCGAGCTGAAAAAATCTTTTATTTCATATGCGATGGCGGTCAACGTATCGCGCGCGATTCCCGACGTCCGCGACGGACTCAAACCCGTTCACAGAAGGATACTGTACGCTATGAGCGAGCTGGGTCTCACTCCCGACAAGCCCTACCGCAAGTGCGCGATGGTCGTCGGCGAAGTGCTGGGTAAATACCATCCGCACGGCGACAGCTCCGTATACGACGCGCTCGTGCGTCTTGCGCAGGACTTTTCCATACGCTGTCCGCTTGTAGACGGTCACGGCAACTTCGGCTCCGTGGACGGCGACCCCGCGGCGGCATACAGATATACGGAAGCGCGTCTTTCCAAAATAGCGTTGGAAATGATACGCGACATAGACAAGAAGACGGTGGATTTCTATCCCAACTTCGACGACACGCGCGAACAGCCCACCGTACTGCCGTCCAGATTCCCCAATCTGCTCGTAAACGGCTCGGACGGTATAGCGGTCGGCATGGCGACGTCCATTCCGCCTCACAATCTCAGCGAGGTCATAGACGCTGCCGTCGCGCTTATGCAGAACCCCGAAGCCACGGTGGACGAGCTTATGGAATATATTCCCGCCCCCGACTTCCCGACGGGCGCGCTCATACTCGGCAGAAACACCATAAAGCAGGCGTACCGTACGGGTCGCGGTATGGCGATTCTGCGTGCTAAGGCGGAAATAGAGGAGCTTGCAAACGGCAAAAGCCGCATTATCGTTACCGAGATACCCTATCAAGTCAACAAAGCTAAGCTTATCGAAAATATTGCGGACCAAGTCAAGGATAAGAGGCTGGAAGGCATTGCGGATTTGAGAGAGGAGACCGACCGCCACGGCATGCGTATCGTCATCGAGCTCAAAAAGGACGTCAACGCGCAAGTGCTTCTCAATCAGCTCTACAAGCAGACGTCGATGCAGACGAGTTTCAGCATGATACTTCTCGCGCTTGTAGACGGCGTTCCGCGCATACTCAATCTCAAAGAGATATTGGAAAGCTACATCGCGCATCAGAAGGACGTCGTCATACGCCGCACCAACTTCGACCTTTCCAAGGCGCAGGAAAGACAGCATATTTTGCTAGGCCTGCATATAGCGCTCGAAAATATCGACGCTATCGTCGAGCTTCTCAAAAAATCGCAGGACAGACAGGACGCTATGGCAAAGCTGATGGAGAGCTACGCTCTGTCCGACAGGCAGGCGGCGGCAATTCTCGACATGCGTCTGCAACGCTTGACGGGACTGGAAGTCGAGAAGATAAATGCGGAGCTTGCCGACCTCGAAAAACAAATCGAATACTTCAACTTCGTGCTTTCCCACGACGAGGAAGTTTGCGCGATTGTCGTCAAGGAGCTTACCGACGTCAAAGCGCAGTTCGGCACTCCCAGACGTTCGGAGCTCACCTACGACTACGGCGATATCGACATCGAGGACCTTATCGAAAAGGAAGACGTCGTCATTTCCATGACGCACAGCGGATATATCAAGCGTATACCCGTCGCCGAGTACAAAGCTCAACACCGCGGCGGCATGGGCGTTACCGCTCATAAGGCAAAGGACGAGGACTTCGTGGAGAAAATATTCACGTCCAACACGCACGAAAGGCTTATGTTCTTCACTAATCTCGGAAAAGTCTTCACTATGAAAGCGTACGAGATACCCGAGGCGAGCCGCAACGCGCGCGGCAGAGCGGCGGTCAACCTTCTGCAACTCGAACAGGGAGAGCGCATTCAGGCGTTCTTGAAACTGCCCGAGGAAAAGGAAGGCAAGTTCCTCATGCTCGCCACTAAGCGCGGTCTTATCAAAAAAACTCCTCTCGAAGAATACGAGTCTATCAAGCGCAACGGCAAGATTGCAATCAAATTCAACGATGACGACGAGCTTATCGACGCAGTTATCACCGACGGCGACAGCGAGCTTATAGTCGCTTCTAGCGCGGGAATGAGCATACATTTCCACGAGAGCGTAGTGCGCCCGATGGGAAGAACGGCTATGGGCGTCAAGGCTATGAACCTCGCAAAGGGCGTAAACCTCGTCGCGTTTACTGCCGTCAAAGCAGGTGACGAAATCCTCACCGTCACTTCCAACGGCTACGGTAAGCGCAGCGACCTCGAAGATTATCCCTTGCAGGGCAGAGCGGGCAAAGGCGTCAAGGCGGGCGTGTTCAACGACAGAACGGGCTCTCTCGTGTGTCTGAGCGTTATACCTGCCGACACCGACGTTATGATGATTACAGACAGCGGAGTTATCATAAGAGTTGAAGCGGACGAGATAAGCAAAATCGGAAGAGCTACGCAGGGCGTGCGTATAATGAAACTGAAAGGCGATAAGATAAACGTCATGGCGGTCGCTCTCACGCCGCACGAGGAAGCCGCAGACAATGAGCAAGACGAGACGGGCGATACAGAGACAGTCTCCGAGAGCGCAGAAACGGTTTCGGAAAATGCGGAAGAATAATTAAATTATGACGATAAAAAAGGCGGGAGCAATCCCGTCTTTTTTTTTCATAATTTGCAAGTGAAATATTACAAAAACATACTTTAAATTTCAATTACATCACATAAACGGTCGTTTCGGATGATTTTATCTCTTTTTTATCGGTGGCAGCGGCTTTACCGCGCCCGTCACGGCGGCAAACACCGCAGGCAGTATTTCTTCGTATTTCGCAATTCCTCTGCGCACCACCTCGTCAAAGCTCACGGGGGCGGTCGCGTCCGCTTTGTCCGAAATCACCTTGACGGACAGCAGAGGTATACCGTTTCTCTCGCAGGCTATGGCAAGCGCGGCAAGCTCCATTTCGCACACGTCGCATCCGAACCGCTCGGCGAGCTCCTTTTTTTTCTCGGCGCTCGCAACAAACAGGTCTCCGCTTGCCACCGCGACTTTGCGTAACGGTTTTCCCACAGCCGCAAGCACCGCGTCAATCAAAGCGCAATCCAAACGGAAATATATATCGTCCTTATCCAGATACTGTCCGACTTTCGTTCCGTCAATACGAGAGGTATCAAACTGATAGTGGCAAACTTTGTCGGCAATGACAAGCTCGCCTACGCCGAGCGCGGGATTGAGAGCGCCCACAAATCCGAAATTTAGCATAATCTCCACGTCGAACAAATCCACAAGCGTCTGCGCCGTGAGCGCGGCGTTTATCTCGCCTACGCCGCAGGTCGCAAGATATACGGTGTTTGCTCCGAGCTCTATTCTGCAAACGTGCGCTCCGTGAATCGCGCTCTCTTCCGCAACGTTGCCGAGTTTGCGATATATAGGCAGGGTTTCTTCCGCCATCGCAGTTACAATACCTATTCTCATACGCGCCTCCGCACATTCGATATATACCATAATACCACCCGCCGCCTCGCAATTCAATACGGCGGAACTCAAAACCGGAAAAATTAAAAAATCATAATGTGCTGCATGCATAAAGTATTGTCCGTCCGAAAGTAAAATCGTCGCAAATACGCCGCAACGCAATATTATTTCCGCTCGCGGTTGATTTATGCTCGGGATAATGTTAAAATTCGCTTATGGATGATTTGGAGTTTCTCATTTCCTGCGCCTCCGAGATAGGAGCGGATTTGGACGGCGATACCGCCGCCGCGCTTTTGGCGTACAGAGATTGCGTCCTGTCGGCAAATGAAAAATTCAACCTTACGGCTATAAAGGATAATCGGGAATTTATCGTCAAGCACCTCGTCGACTCCCTCTTGGGCGCAAGCGAAATCCCTTTCGGAGCGAGGCTTTGCGATATAGGCTCGGGCGCGGGTTTTCCTTGCGTGCCTATCGCCGCTCTGCGAAAGGATATAAATGCGGTCGCATTGGATTCTACTGCAAAAAAAATGAATTTCGTATCGCAAGCCGCAAAGAGCATAGGTCTTACAAACGTAACCGCGATTGCGGGAAGGGCTGAGGAACAGAAAACCCTTTTCGCCTCATTCGACGCCGTGACGGCAAGGGCGGTTTCCTCTCTGCCTATACTTTTGGAGCTTGCAATACCTCTTCTTAAAGTAGGCGGTGTTTTTATCGCTTATAAAACGGACGGGGACGAGCTTGAAATTTCAAAACGCGCGCTTTTTGAACTCGGAGCCAAATGTACTAAAATAAAATCCGCTCAGCTGTACGGCGGAGATAGAAGAACCGTACTCGTTATAGAAAAGCTGAAAGCGACAAATTCCAAATACCCGAGGCTGTACGGCGCGATAAAGAAAAATCCTCTTTAATTTTATACCGCTCAGAACAAATCCGCAAAGACAGGCTCGTCCGCACGTATGAGCGTAACAAATTTAAATTTTGCATCCGACGCCGGATATCGCGCGGCGGCTTTTTTATTTTATGCTTCAATTATTTTATATTTATATAATTTTGCTACGCGTTCCTTGAAAAATCTACGGCGTTATGTTACACTCATTTTATGGCTCGGATTATTTCTTTTTCAAATCAGAAGGGCGGAGTGGGCAAGACCACTTCCTGCGTAAACCTCGCCGCCGCGCTCGCTTTGCGCGGCAAGCGCGTATTGATTGTGGATTTCGACGCTCAGTGCAACGCTTCGAGCGCTCTCGGTGAATTCGATAAACAGCCCGAGCACTCGATTTACTCGGTGCTTTGCGACAATCTTGCGGCAAACGAGGCTATACGCCGTTCGGATATAGAGAATTTGGATTTTATTCCGTCTTCGTGCGACCTCGCGGGAGCGGAACTCGAACTGTCTCAAATCGTCATCGGCAGAGAAAGAGTATTGCAGGACAAGCTGTCGGAAATCGATGAAAAATACGACTATATCTTTGTCGACTGTCCTCCCTCTCTCGGGCTGCTCACCGTCAACGCGCTTACAGCTTCAAACGGGGTTATCGTGCCTATTCAGAGCGAGTTTTATGCTCTCGAAGGTCTAAGTCAGATGATGAATACGATAAAACTCGTCAAAAAGTTTTTGAATAAGGATTTGGAAGTCATCGGCGTTGTGCTTACAATGTTCGACGGCAGGTCAAAGCTCGCAAAAGGCGTTCTGGACGAAATACTCAAAGTTTTCGGCGACAGAGTTTACGACGTAAAAATTCCGCGAAATATCCGTCTTGCCGAAGCTCCCAGCTACGGGAAGCCCGTGGCGCTGTATGATAAAAAATGCGCCGGTGCCGTCGCATACGACGCACTTGCGGAAGAATTCCTTTCAAAAGAACAATGAGGTGAATTATGGCAAATGTGAAAGGCGGTCTCGGTCAAAGAGGCATGAACGCATTGTTCAGAGACAACGTTGAAAACGTCAAGGTCGACGTTCCGTCCGATTTCCCCACGCAGGAAATCGACATTTCTCTTATCGATCGCAACCCAGGTCAGGCAAGAAAATCCTTCGATGAAGAGAGCCTACAGTCTATGGCGAGTTCAATCGCCATGTACGGCGTTCTTCAACCTATACTGCTTGTCAAGAGCGAGGGCGGAAGATATATGATTATCGCGGGCGAACGCCGTTTCAGAGCCAGCCTCAAAGCAGGTCTGAAATCCATTCCCGCAATCGTAAAAAACCTTTCTCAGCAGGAAATTCAGGAAATTTCGCTTATAGAAAATCTTCACCGTGAAAACCTCAACGCGATAGAAGCCGCCGAGGGTATTCGCGAGCTTATGGAAAACCACGGTCTCACGCAGGAAGAGGTCGCAGTGCGCATAGGCAAATCGCGTCCTTACGTGACGAATACTCTGAGACTTTTGCAACTGCCCGAAGAAGTCATGGATATGGTTAAATCAGGCAAACTTTCGCCGGGTCACGCGCGCACTATTCTGCCCGTCGACAACAAGGAAAAACTTATTGAGTTTGCAAAGCTCTCTTGCGAGGAAGGCATTTCCGTGCGCGATATGGAGAGGATAGTGCAAAACTATCTCAACGCTCCGAAGTCCAACGTCGCCGCGCAAAAACGCAAAAAGGAAGCTCTTCCCCTCGAATTCAAAGCGTTTGTCAACGATATGAAAAGACTCTTTTCCACCAAAGTTATTCTCAAACGCAACGGGGATAAGGGCAGGATTATAATCGACTACTTCAACAACGACGACCTCGAACGCATACATGCCATAATGCACCTTTTGCAAATTCAAGCGAGCAATTCGTCTTCCTTCAACGATAAGGATACCCGTGACTGATATTAGTCGAAAAAACTTGTAATAAATATTACATAAAAATAATTATAAATTACAAAACGCTCGGTTTATACGAGCGTTTTGATTATATAAAGCGTATATTTTGAAAAAAACAGCATTGATTATGACTCTGATTCAAATAGAAATTACTGTCATAAATTATTGCTCGGCTTCTACATTCTGCGCCGTTCCGTCTTTTACGAAAATCCCGTTATATCCGCAATCGATATTAAATTCCGTACACGTAATGACCGTCTGAAAGCCTTTTGTCATGTCAAGCAAAAGTTTCTGCCTGTCCATATCCAGTTCACTCAGAACGTCGTCCAAAAGCAGAATCGGCGCCTCGCCTATTTCATTTTTATATATAACAACCTCGCCGAGTTTGAGCGCGAGCGCAACAGTGCGCTGTTGTCCCTGAGAGGCGTATTTTCTGCTGTCTTTGCCGTTTATCTCGATTTTTATGTCGTCGCGGTGCGGACCTGCCGTGGAATATCCCAGCTCCTTATCCTTAGCGCGCGCAGAAATTAAACTGTCATAAAGTTTTTTTTCTATATCCTGCGTCTTTATATTTCCGTTATCTTCACCGTCGAAGTAAATCGAGCTTTCGTATGAAAGTTTAAGGTTTTCCTTCTCACTGCTTATGGCGGTGTGAAACCTGCTTGCCGCATCGTTGAGCGTGCGGATATATTCTATACGCTTGGTTATGATGACGGCGCCTTCCTTTGCGAGACAGGCATCCCAGACGTCAAGCATGTCGTCTATATTGCGGCTTTGCCTCCATTCTTTGAGAAGATTGTTCTTTTGCTTCAAAGTTTTGTTGTAGCGTTGAAGAGAGTAAAAATATCCGCGCTGCTGCTGACTGAGTCCAACGTCCATAAACCTGCGCCTTTCCTGCGGAGATTCCTTGACAAGCTTCATTTCGTCAGGAGAAAAAAATACCACTCCGAGCACGCCGAAAAGCTCTCCCGCGCGATTGAGCGGAACGTTGTCCACAAGTACTTTTTTCTTTCCTTTGTCATCTATTTGCAGATTTATCGAGCGCTTTTTATACTTGGTTTTGAGTGTAAGAGATACTGTCGCTTTACTCTCGCCTATAAGCACCATTTCCTTATCTTTTACCGTGCGCGGACTGTGAAAAATAGAGCAGAGGTATATGCTTTCCAGCATGTTTGTTTTGCCGCTCGCATTTTTGCCGAACAGCACGTTGAGCCCGTCGCCGAAATCAACTTTTACGTGCTTGTAATTTCTGAAATTATTCAGCTCTAAAGCGAGAATTTTCATACTGCCATTATATCCCGAACCACCTCTTTTTTCAACTCACTTTATTTGTTTTTTCTTTTTTTGCAATTCGCTTGAATTATTCGGGCATTTTGATATAATTCTTTATATGGTAGATATAGAAAATTTTTGGGCTGAATGCAAAGAAGAACTTTCCACTTCTTTTCAGACAATAGTGTACGAAGTATGGATAGAAAAACTCAAACCCGTTTGTTTTGTGGATAACAAGCTGGTTTTGTCTACCATTGCTCAGCAAGCGAAGCGCACCGTCGAAAGTAAATATCTTGACAGGATAAAAAACGTTGCGGTAAGCAAAAATCCATCCGTGTCCGACGTTATTATAATTTTGGAATCGCAGGCGGCGGAGTTTATGGAAAAGCAAAATGATTTTTCCGAAAACAACAACTCGCCTTCTAAAACGGACAAGTCTCAGCGTACGGTAAAAAAATGTCCTTTCCTTGAAAAATATACTTTCGACGCTTTTGTAGAAGGAAAATCCAACGCGTACGCGTTAGCCGCATGTAAAACCGTGTCTGAAAACCCCGGAACAAAATATAATCCTCTTTTTATATACTCGGGCGTAGGGCTTGGAAAAACTCACCTTCTGCACGCCATCGGAAACCTTATTTACAAGCAGTCTCCCAAAAGCAACGTTCTGTATGTGAGCGCCGAAACGCTTGTAACAGAGCTTATTTCCGTGATACGCAGCAAATCCCCAGAAGACAACACCCATTTCAGAGAAAAATACCGCTCCTGCGATATTCTGATGATAGACGATATCCAGTTCCTTATCGGAAAGGACGCAACGCAGGAGGCGTTTTTCCACATATTCAACGACCTTTATCATGAAAACAAGCAAATCATTCTCACGTCAGACAGGTCACCGAAAGACCTGACCACTTTGGAAGACAGACTGCGTACGCGTTTCAGTTGGGGTCTGACAGTGGATATACAAGCGCCCGATATGGAAACAAGAGTGGCTATTCTCAAAAATAAAGCCGCGCAGTCAAGATTTTCTCTTTCGGACGAGGTGGCGGAATTTATAGCGGAAAATTCCACCTCAAATATAAGAGAAATGGAAGGCTTGCTCAATAAAATAATATTTTTCAGCTCGCTTTCAAACAACACGATAACAACCCGCTCTCTTGCAGAAGAGGCTTTGAGTGATTTTATTGAGGATAAAAAGGATTCAATAGACACAAGCGATATTGTCGGCGCTGTCTGTAAATATTACAAGATATCTACGGAAGACCTCTTTTCAAAAAAGAAAACAAAGAACCTCGTCGAGCCGAGAATGGTCGCAATTTATCTTATCACAGAGCTTCTCCCGACGCCGCTCGTGCAGATAGGGGAGATATTCGGCGGAAGAGACCATACGACGATTATACACGCAAGAGATAAAATTACAGACGAAATCAAAGTGAATCCCAGAATACGTATAACGGTTGCGGATATAAAAAATATGCTGCTTAACAGATAATAAAGTTTGTGAGTCCTTATTTGTTTAATATAAAAATTTGATTAATACAAATAACTCTATAAAAAAACGATTCCTCTGTTTTGAGGACTTAAAAAAATCCGTCTCAAAGACGGATTTTTTTTAACCTACAACTATTAGCCTATAACCCTGAGCGGAAGTATAAGATATTTCCATTTTCCGCTTTCTCCCTCTATAACAGCGGGGGAAGTAGATGTGTTGAAATTAAATGTTATAAACGGCTCGTCTATAACTTTCAGACAGTCAATAAGATATTTGGGATTAAATCCTATCGTCAAATCCTTTCCGTTGAGACCGATAACAACCTTTTCGTTTATCTCGCCGTCCTCGCTCTTTGCATTGAGCATAATCGCGTTTTCTTTAATTTCTATCTTTACGTTTGAATTTTTGCCGACGCGGTTGATAAGAGATACGCGCTCAACGGCGTTTTCAAACATTTTTTTATCGATTGTAGCGACTGTCCCGAAATTTGGAGGAATGATTTTCTCGTAATTGAGAAATTCCTCGCCGATAAGCCTTGTCACAATCTTCGTGTGGAACAAATCCACCATTACATAGTTCTTCTCTACGTACACAGTGACGGTTTCCTCTCCGTCGTCGATAAGACGGCTGAGCTCCGTTATACTCTTTGTTGGGATGATGATTTTGTTCATCACTCCGTCATTTTTGACGGGTGCGTTGGCTATTGCAAGCCTGTATCCGTCAGAAGCGACGGCTTCCACCATATCTCCCTTTACGTTCAGACAAACGCCGCGAAGATTGGGACGTCCCTCGTCGGAAGCCACGTCAAACAATACCTTGCCTATAATCTCTTTGAAATCCTTTTTGAGAACGATAATGGAATTTTCCGTATTTACCTCGTTGAAAACAGGATATTCGTCCGCGCTCATGCAATTTATCTGCAACTCGCTGTCAAGATATCTTATAACCAGTTTCGTAGTTACGGTTCCGTCGAGCTCTATCTGTTCCTCTTCTATTTTTTTCGCATAATCCGTAAAAAGCTTACCGGGGACAACAGTTTCGCCCTCAATAAGCACCTGTGCGTTTATTTTTTTCTCTATTGCAAGCTCCAAATCCGTTGCGAAAATAGTGAGCGTATCACCCACTGCCGTAAGCTTGATTCCGTCAAGAATAGGATTGTTTCTTTTTACGGGAAGAGCTTTTACAACCTTTGAGAGAGCGTCGCTGAGCTCATTTCCCTGACACAAAACTTTCATACGTTTCACCTGATTGTTTATTATATTTTTATTTTTAATAATGATAACATATATAAGCTCTGTTGACAAGTGGAAAAATATCGTTAAGACACAACGTTTAGTTGTTTTATACTATCAAAAATCGCAATATTTTGTAAATAGAACATGTGATTTATGTGGATAATTTTCAAAAATATTCAACATTTGCTAAACATTCGGATTAAGTTGTCAACATTCATATCGGAAGAGCGCCGAAAGAAAAAACAAGAGAGAATATATATGAGGTAAAAACGCTTATAAAAAACATCGCAGATAGTATCAATAGACTGCGTCCGATATGTTTTGAGTCTTTAAAAAGGAGCATAAATCCAAGTCCAGCGTTCATACAAAGTCCGCCGAGAGCGGCGCCGAAGCCAAGACCTCCCATAATATAAAGCTCGCTGATAACTATCGAAGAGACGCAGTTTGGAACCGCGCCTATAATAACCGAAAATAGTGGCGCTATATACTTGTTTGAGGATAGAAATAAGATGATTTTATCTTCTCCTACGTAAAAAAGAATAATGCCGAAAACGATGTTGACGATAAGCACGTAAATAAATATTTCAAGAGAGTGGAGCATGGGTTTGAGCAAAAACCTTTCTATTTTTTTTTGTTTATTCGCTCTTTTGTCAGTTTTTTTGCGATAGTCGCAAAGAATACCCGCGCCGTTTTCATTTTTATCGAGGTTATGTTTGTGATTTTCACATTCGGAATCCAAGCATTCCTCGCAGGCGCAGGTTTGTTTGAGTTCTTCAGAGCCGATAAGCTCCGCGCTGTCGCAATGCATAAGACGGATACGATATTCGTCATTGCAATGTTCTATATGATGGCGTACGGCGCGGCGGTTTTTTACGCAAATAAAATCGATTAGATAGCCGAAAATCAATCCAATAACAAATTTGAGTCCGAGAATAGGCAATATATGCAACGCTTTTTCCGGATAGCTGAGAAATATAGGAAGAGCCTCGTCTGAGGTGGCAAGAAATACGCCAATCAAGGTTCCCACAGTTATGTGACGTTTCTTGTACAAATCAGTTGCGACCACGGAAAATCCGCATTGCGGCAAAAGAGAAATACTCACTCCGATAAGCGGCGCGAGCTTTCCGCAGAGTCTGATTTTATCGGATAAAAATGGCTCTATTGCGGCGATTATATAAGTGAAAACCGCAACGACCGCCAAAATTTTCAGACTGTCTAAAAATGCGTCGAGTATGACTTCTGCCATAAACGCATTATAGCACCGAAAGAAAACATATAAAAGCGATATGAATGTTTTTACAATATTTATAAAAAATTTATAAATAAAAAAACAAGTAAACTATTCTATTATACAAATATTAAGTTTGCTTAGAAAAGATTGAAATAACATACACACGAAGTGTGCGAAGCGTCCACTTCGGAAGAAGTGTCGAAGCGCAAAACGCGCGGCAAAAATTGCCGCAGGGGGTTCGAGAATATATAAAGAAAAGCACGACAGATGTCGTGCTTGCTTGGCGCCTGTTGAGAAAGTTGAGAAATTGGCTTTATAGAAATTAAAAAAAAGCAAACACACGAAGTGTGGGACCCCCGTGAAGTAGCGAAGCAGGCGGATTTATCCGCAAAAAACTGCGAAGCGTCCACTTCGGAAGAAGTGTCGAAGCGCAAAGCGCGCGGCAAAAATTGCCGCAGGGGGTCCGAGAATATATAAAGAAAAGCACGACAGTTGTCGTGCTTGCTTGGCGCCTGTTGAGGGACTCGGACCCCCGACACTTCGGTTAACAGCCGAATGCTCTACCGACTGAGCTAAACAGGCATTTTATTGATGCTTGATTATAATAATATTATATGACGCTTTTGTCAAGAAAATTTTCAAAATTGAGAGTCAAGAATTAAAATTTGAAGGAAGTTTTGAAAATGACAAGCCGTATACGATAAATTTTTTGTTTATTCGCAGGAGCTTATCAAATCCCAGACGTTCATAAAAAGCTGCAAGAGATGGGGAATCGGCAACGGCGTGCATGCCGTCTACGCCCATTCCTTTCAGATGTTCGACAAGACGCTGTACGAGCGCTTTACCTCTGCCCTTGCCCTGAAAGGAGGGCAGAACGTTTATTACAAATCGTGCGGAATAGCCCTGCGGCAAATCGGACAACTGCTTGTAAGTTTGATTTTGTTCGGAATACATTTTTCTGTTAGAGCGTTTGAGCTGAGAGATATATTCGGGAAACAAATGCGAAAAACGGTCTCTGTTGACGGAGCAGAGAATATATCCGACGGGCTTATCGAATTCATCGAAGGCGACAAAGCAGTGTTCGGGCTCGAAGTCAATAAAATAATCGCACCGAACGGCGCAGACGGCGCTCATGGCATCGTCCTTGAAGTCGGAATGCGCTATATAACGCACCGTTTTGGCATCCGCAGTGCGATAAGGGCGGATAAAGTTGAGTTTGTCAGTTTGATTCATAGCCGTACAGCTTGAACATATTTACGTATATTACGCCGCCTTTATATTCGAGGCTGGTGAAGAAATCTATTGCGGATACGGACTTTAACAGTTCTTTTACCGTGCCGTTCATTCCTTCGATGTTAGACCAAGACAGCAAATCGCCTATGGTCATATTTGCAAGCAGAACCTTGAATGAGGCGCTGAGCTCGGAAATTTTGGAATTTTTTATAATTTCGTTGTCGAAAAGGCTTCCTTCCTCGGCGTCAATCAAGTCCCGCACGAGCGCGTTTTCAATGATATCGTTCATATCGGATACAGTGCCTGTTGCGAGCAAGCGCAGAACGGGCGCGCTCTTTTTGCGAACGTATTCGGAAACTTTTTGGGCATTCTCATAGATAGGGGCACGGTTGCCGGAGTCGCCTTGAATGACAAAAAGCTCGTTTGCGGTGGAAATATATCCCGTCTTTTCTGAGAAACGCTCGTATCCTGTATGCACGCTTTCGTCATAGGGGATATACTGTCCTCCGTCAAACACTTTGTCGCCGGCGGCGTCCTTGACGTATACGGTTTCGCATCTGCGCAGAGAATAGTGCAGGGCGTTTGCCGCTTCCGTTACAGACAAGTCGCCGAGCGGAATGATAAACGACGGGGTCGGCGCGGTTTCTTTGACAAAGCAGTCGAGGTCGGCAAACGCCGCGAGGTTGAGCGCGGTTACTTCGATAAATCCGCTTATCGCGCCGCGCACGAAGACTTTGTCGTTTCCGACGCCTGTATAAACGGTTGCCGCGATTGCATCCGCTTCGGAAGAGGAGACTGCGGCTTTGTAGTATACGTTGCCGTAATGAGTGTCCGCAGTCCCGAGAGAAATAACGTACGTGCAGAAGGTCGGGTCGTGATGATAAACTCCGCCGTCAAGATAGTACAGGTTGCCAAGAGCGCCCTGCGCGGCAAGCTCCGCGTCGGAAAGCTCCGAAATCTGACGATACCCGTAATGTATATCGTGCGCAGTGTATTTCAAAGGCTCGGCGGCGAATTGAGAAGCAGTCTTCGCTATATAACGGAAGTTGCTGTAAGTGACCTTACCGTTGGTATCGAGTACGTAGACGAATTTATTTTTTCCGTCGTCCGAGCAAAGATTGTTTTCAGGGTCGTATTCTATGAAATACTCCGAATTTTCTCCGAATACGGGCTCAGAGAGAACAACCGCGTTTTCGGAGTATATGTCGATAAACTCCGAGAGCATCATATCGTCAATGACAGCTTCTATGGAAACGGACATACTGTCGACCTTGACGTAAGCGAGTTTTTTAAGAATGGTCGAGCTTGTTCCCGAAGCAGAAATACGATAGAGCGCGGTATCGGCATTTGCGGGGTCGTTTCTGAAATCCTCGTCCGCTATACGGAAGACGGAGGTCGCCGCATCGTAGTAATAGTAGCGCTCGTGCGGATTGTCTGCTATATATTGGGGTGTTACGGGCGCATATACGTCCGCGTCTATATCCATAACGTCCGCAATCGACAGGGAATCGAACGCGGTGGAAATTTCACCTATAATCACGCCTGCGAAACGTTGAAGCACGGAGGATGAAGCTCCGTCGACCTTTTCCTTTCTGTATCTGTGCGCGGACGCGTCGGTATGCACTGCGGGATTGTACGGCACAAAACAGCCGTCCGCGTCGCTGTATACAAATTTGCCGTTTTGGTCGTCCACAACGTAATTATCGGATACTATATCGATGACGTCCGAGAGAGCAAGCCTGTTGATATCGTCGCCGATAGTTTTCAGCGTGCTGTCTTTGAGCGCTTTTATTATTTTGGAGGAAGCCGTCTCGGCGTCGACGATGTCGCCTATGGTAAGATTCGAGACAATCTCGTCGGCGTCCTGTAGCTCTCTCACCGTCATATAGTTGAGAGACTGTAAAAGCGCCGTCGCGGTGCCCTTGTGAATGCGTATATAATAGGACTGCGCCTCGTCGACTTCTTCGAGAGCGCTGTCCTTGTCTATGACATCGTCGGTTACGATCCATTTCCCGCCGTCGCGTATTGCCTCATCCGTAATAAGACTTACGGGAACGAGCTCTTTGCATAGGAGCGTATAGCCGTCGGGGTAAATCGTATCTATTTTGTTGGCATAGCCGAGCACAAAGACGTTGGTCTCGTTTGCGGGAGGATTGGCAAGAGAGGACGCCGGCACGTATTCTAGATGACGGTAGAATTTCACGGTGTTTTCGCCCGCGTTGAAATCCTCTGCGTAGCACGAGTTGTCGATGACGTATTTGCCGTCGGCAGTCTTTTTGTAGCGCATTTCGAGAATATTCATCGCGTCTGCCACGCCGTCTCCGTCCGTGTCCTTGCCGTTTGGGAAATATCTTTCCGCGCCCGTCTTGGGAATATAGCTCTTATCCGCCAGCTCCGTCGCGGAAACCTCCTCGTATTTATCGCAGTATACGTACTTCGTAAGTTCGCCGCCGGGAATGAACGTATCGGTGTCGACGTTCAGAATCGTGTCGAGCATAAGCACGTTTATGACGCTGCCGAATTCGTCGAGTCCGACGTCCTGCAAGTCGGAAAGGAGTTTGTTGTCGTTTACTCCCAAATCTATACCCAAAGTGTCCTTAATACGGCGAATGGATATGCTCCCGTTAAGACTGTTCAATATGTTGTCCATAGCGACGTTGAGACCTACGTTCATATTGTCGTCGAGTATTGGGAGACCATAGGAGGAGAAATCTATTTGTGTCAGGGTGGACACGTCTTGCAGGGTGAACGAGTTTATCAGTTTTGACGGCTCTTTCACCAAGGAGGTTATGGGCTTGTCGTAAAAATCCTTGGTTGTGAAATCAAGACCGCTGATACCTTTGAAAAAATCGATGCCGTAATGCTCGTAAAGAGTTTTCAGGCTGAGGCTGTCAAACTGCTGGATGTCGGAGAGAAATATGTTCTTTACAGCGTCATAGACGTTTTTATCGTATATTTCGCTGTCGGGAGAGAAGACTTCTTCGCCAATAAACGTGTCCTGCAGCTTGCCCACCGAAACGGAAAGTCCCAGTCCGAGCACAGTGCCGCCTATGGCGATTACGAAAAGCAGTATACCGATTATCAAACCGAGTACGAAAGTCAGTGTTCCGCGTAAAACCTTCATATATTCCTCGCAAAAATTTTCATTATGCGCGCGCAATCCGCGCGAGCCGTCACCCGAATATTCTCGTGAATATCAAGCCGATGGGATTGTTTTCGTAGAAATAACCGCAGACGGGGGACAATCTGAAAAACTCGTCCACCGTAGGTACCGCCTTGCCTATAGAACGCATAATAGCGAGAACCAGCAGTATAAACAGCAAGCCCAGCGCGACTGCTACTATTGCGCCCAAAGTCCTGTCTATCGCGCGGGCGGCGGGGCTTTCTGAGGAGTGCATCTCTCTGAAAATCCTGCGTAAAATGCGGCAAATCAGAGCGAGGCCGATGCAGTATAAAATGAATATTGCCGCCGCAATGATTATGCTCGTTATCATATCCGCCGCCGCTTGACCCAGCGATTTGCCGCTGTTTTCCTCCGTTATGAAGCGCTTTGCAAGCCACTGCGCGAATTTCGCCTTGGATTCCTGTACGAGCCCGTTTCCGCTTGCGGATTCCAGAGGCATTTTCTGAACGGAGCCGTCGTATTGTGCATAAATATAGTAAGAGCCGTCGTCGGCGATATAGATAGGCTCCGTGAACACCGCGCCCCAACCGCTTGTATTGGACGCGATGGAATCGCTCATTTTTCTTATGCCGCTCGTGTTGCAGATAGGCGCGAGCGTCGCGCCGACAAGCAAAAGGGCGACGAGCACTATTGCGACGGATTTAAAAAAGCCTTTGAGCGCGCGCGACATGCCTCCGAAAATACCGCCCAAAAGACATATGGCGAGTATAACGAAAAATCCGATGTCCGCGTAGGATACTGCTGCCGAAATAAAAACCGTCATTTTTTACCTGTCCGCCGTTGCGCCCGAGCCTTTATATGCGTAATATGCGCGCGCCGCAACGATTAATACTTTCACATTATTACGTATATTATAACCGAAAGCGGACAGGTTGCGCAACACAATTTTCCTTTTGACATATTCTGTATATTTCTTTTGGGCGCGGAAGTATTTTTTTGCGCAAAATGTCAACAATCATAAAATGAAAAAATCCCTTAAAAACGAAACGGTTATAAAGCAGAAGACGTGCAAAGCAGAGGAAAACGCAGGCGAATGTTTTTGCGACGACGCAATCGCGCCCTTTGTCGGCGCGCTTTTTAAAGCGGTTACAGAATGCGACGACAGACCCGTAGTGGTGGTGTGCTTCGGCACAACTGCGATATCGGGAGATTCGCTCGGACCTATGGTCGGCAGCATTCTCAAAGACAGATACGACGTTCCCGCCTTCGTGTACGGTACGGAGGAACACTCCGTAAACGGAAAAAATATGAACGACTGGATGAGCTTTATTAGGCAGGTGCACGGGGACGCGCTGTTTATTGCCGTCGACGCGAGTCTTGGCGCAAGCGATAAGGTGGGACAGATTGTGCTGAGAAACGACGGCGTTTGTCCGGCCGCCATAAAAGGCAAAAAAGCGCGTTTCGGAGACGTAGGAATACTTGCGGTCGTTGCCGAGAGCTCGGATGACCCGCTTATGCAGCTTATGACCGTATCGCCGCTTTATGTACAGAATTTAGCAGATAAAATCGGTTTTATGCTAAAAAGCGTGCTTTGCTGAAATCAATACAGCAGACAGAAATATTTAAAATCCGCGGTGTACGCGGATTTTTTATGTTATGTCATTGCGGTTTGAAATCATAAAAATATGCGACTTAATATTTTCAATTTACGGCTTTTCTTTTCATTTTTATTGACAGGGATTTTGTGCCTTGTTATAATTTTGTCATTATAAAACACGTGTTGCAAATAAATGCGGCGCTGTGGTTCACGAGGTAAAAGTGAAAAAAGTTATCGAGATAGAGGGGCTTAGCAAGAGCTTCGGTGACGTCAAAGCGGTGAGGGATATTTCTTTCAACGTGAGAGAAGGGGAGCTGTTCGCCTTCCTCGGAGTAAACGGCGCGGGCAAGAGCACGACCATTTCGATTATATGCGGTCAGCTTGCAAAGGACGGCGGCAATGTGTACGTAAACGGAGTCGGCATAGACAGTGCGAACGACGCGATAAAACGCGAAATCGGAGTCGTATTTCAAGGCTCGGCGCTGGATAAGGCGCTGAGCGTGAAGGACAATTTAAAGAGCAGGGCGGCGTGTTACGGCATTTGCGCGGAGGCGTTCCGAAGGAGGTTCGAGGAGCTGAGCGAGCTGTTCGAGTTGAAGCCCATTATGAAGAGGGCGGTCGGAAAACTGTCGGGAGGACAGCGCAGGCGCGTGGATATTGCAAGGGCGCTGCTGCCGTCGCCAAAAATACTTATACTCGACGAGCCAACGACGGGACTCGATCCGCAGACCAGAAAAAAGCTTTGGGAGATTTTGAGCAAGCTCAGAAAAGAGGAAAATATGACCGTTTTCCTCACCACTCACTATATGGAAGAGGCGGCTGAGGCGGACTATGTGGTGATTATCGACAGCGGTGAAATCGTCGCCGAGGGCACTCCGCATGAACTGAAAAACAAGTACACGGGCGACTTTATAACCATATACAACGTCGAGGAAGAAGAGATAAAAAAACTCGGACTTCCGTATGAAAAACTGCGCGACGCGTACAGGATAGAGGTTGAGGACACCGCGGAGGCTACGCGGATTATCGTCGACAACCAGGCTATGTTTAACGACTACGAGGTTGTGAAGGGACGAATGGACGACGTGTTTCTTTCCGTAACGGGAAAGAAGCTCGGGGAGGAGGAAAAATGAAAACCTTTTTTGTGCTCTGCGAAAGGAATATAAAGCTGTTTTTCAAGGATAAGGGATTGTTTTTTACCTCTCTTATAACGCCCATAATACTGCTTGTTCTTTACGTGGCGTTTCTCGCAAACGTTTATAAGGACAATATGCTCTCCGCGATTCCCGAGGGCTTCGAGATTCCCGAAAAAATCGTAAACGGCGTGGTCGGCGGACAGTTGTTTTCGTCGCTGCTTGCGGTGATAACCGTCACGGTGTCGTTTTGCGCGAACATGGTTATGGTGCAGGACAAGCTGTCGGGCGCTGACGCGGATTTTTCTGTTACGCCGCTCAAAAGACCCGTTAGGGCAATGGCGTATTACGTTGCCACGTTGACGGTGACTATGTTAATCTGCCTTGTCGCAATCGCGGCGAGCATGATATATCTTGCGTGCGTAGGCTGGTATCTGTCTGCGGGCGATATATTTTTGTTGTTGCTGGATACGTTTTTGCTTACGGTGTTCGGCACGGCGCTGTCCTCGCTGGTCAACAGCTTTGTGAATACAAACGGACAGGCGCAGGCTGTGGGGACGATTGTAAGCGCGGGATACGGGTTTATCTGCGGAGCTTATATGCCTCTTTCCAATTTGGGCAAGGGGCTTCAAAACGCATCTGCTCTGCTTCCGGGCACGTACGGCACGGCACTCTTCCGGAATCATGCGCTGAGAGGCGCGTTCGAGGCGCTCAGAGACGCAGGCGTTCCGACGGAGGTTGTAAAAGAAATCCGAGATTCCATAGACTGCAATATGTATTTCTTCGGCAGCGAGGTGAGTGTAGGCGCAATGTACGGGGTCATAGCGCTTACGACCGCCGTTGTAATCGGAGCGTATATAATTGTGAGCGCCGTGAGGGGGAAGAGGAAGAATACGGGCATGCTCAAATCAAGGAAAAAGAAAAAAGCCGTCTGACGGCTCACATATTTAATGCCGCATGAAAATGCGGCATATTTTTTGCGTTAATTGACAGAGCGGAGCTTTCCGTTTATGGATTTGATGAGGAAGCATTTCCCCACGACGCAATCCAGCGGCACCGAGCCGTATACGCGGCAGTCGGTGGAATGGTTGCGGTTGTCGCCCATACAGAATATATAGCCGTCCGGCACATATACGTCTATATTGTCGTTGTCCTTCATCGGTTCGTTGATATAATCCTCTTCGAGCCGAACTCCGTTCAGATAAACTATATTATTGATTATCTGCAATCGGTCTCCGCCGACGGCTATAACGCGCTTTACAAGGGAAGAATGCTTGCCGTTTACGTCTATTATGCCCCAGTTTTCGGGTGAGAATACTACAATATCGCCGCGGTTGATTTTTGCGAGCCTGTTGAGATACAGCGTCTCGCCGTTTGCGAGTATGCGCGTATAATCCTCTTCGTTTTTGGAGTATTCCGTATTTGGTCCGTCGCCGCCGTCTAACGTCGGATACATCGATATGCCGTCCACGATATAGGTGACTATAACGTAATGCTTGACGAGCAATGCGGACATGACCGCGAGAATTATCACCAGCAATACGACGACCACCGCTATGACTGAGCGGCGGCCCGGTTGCTTCTTTTGTTCAAATTCTACGGGTTCAAAGGATGTTTGCATACTGAAAGTATATGGCGGATTTATGCAATATTTCTAAATCCACATAAAGTTGTTGAAAATTACTCCCTGCGTGTCGCGGACGGCAAGCACTTTCATATTGTCGAATTTCACGAGGGTTTTTCCTTCCTCGCTTTTGAAGTCCGCGTTTTGCAAAAGTATCTTCTGCCAAAATTCCCCGCCTTTCAGAGAGGTGTATGCGGAATATCTTTTGAAATCGGGATAGGTGAACATATCTATACACAAATCCGTCGGTTCGGGAGAATACGCGTCGAAGTGCAGCGTCGAAAACTTGCTCATAGACGCAAGCTCCGCCGCGCTGCGGCAGAGATACAGACCGCCTTTTTCTGACGTTACGCCCATAATGTCGAACGGACCTTTCTTTTGACGTACCAGCCCGTCTTCGATAACCGCGTCATCCGTAAGGCAGACAAACGCGCCCGTGCCCATGCTTCCGTCGTAAACTACGCGGGATGAAATCCTCGCGGCGTTGGTTGCGGTTATGCCTTGTTTGGATGGTATTATGCCCGTAACGGGAGTGGAAATCATGTTGCCGTCGGGATACGTGAACGTGGCGAACGCAACAATAAGCTCGTCTATATTGTATATAGGAACGCCTACGCTGTAATAATGCAAGTCGAGCTTTTGAAGATTTTCCAGCGTTGTCCAGTGTCTTGCGCTTGCAAGAGGCTCGCCGTAGCAGACGCAGACCTCGTGATTCGTCGCTTTGTGAACGGTGTGAAGCCTCAGATACAGATTGCCGTCTATGGTTTCAAACGCAGCGGAGGGGGAGGGGGTTTCCGATTGGGATTCGGTCATAAGCCGTTCTTCGAGCCAAATCGTCAGCGCGTTGAGCGCAGAACGTGAAAGCTGCGTTTCGTTTGTCGTCGTAATAAGCAGCTGTTTGTGTTCGGATTTGACGAAGGACAGAATGTCGCTCGCCCTGTCGACGTCGGACTTATGCGCGGTTCTGGATGTAATAAGCAGGGTGGGACAGGCTACGAATTTGGCGTACGTTTCCGCCCCGACGCCCGCAGAAAACGTCCTGTCCTCGTCGGTGGAGGGTACGTTGCCGACAGAAAATCTCGGTTTGCCTATAGCCCAGCGGTATCCGCCGCCGCCCACCGAAACGAGCGCGCGTACGCGTTTGTCCATTGCGGCAACCTGCCACGCTACGTGCGCGCCGACTGCGATTCCGAGAATGCCGATACGCTCCTTGTCTACCACGCGCTGGGTGGCGAGGAGGGTAATTGCGCGGCGCGTGAGTTTGCTCCAAACAAACCAAGGCGTATTGCGCGCGCTGTCCTGTATTTGGTCAAGATAATTTCCGCACTCGGGATAGGACGCAAAGCTAAGGTCGGACGGGAACGTCGTTTTGTGTTCGCCGTCGAACACGGCTCCGCAATAGTCCAAAAGACAAACGGTAAAGCCCGCGCTCACAATGGCGCGCACCATTTCGCCGTAGTCTTTTTTCGGATAGGAAACGAGCATAAGGAGAGTGGCGTGCGGCTCGTCCCAGCTTACGTCGCTGTACGTTTCGAGATAAGCCCGAACGCGGCCCTGCGCCGTTTCCTCGGCGGTGAAATACTGTCTGGAACAAACCAAATTATCCGTTGTTTCAGACGAGATTATTGAGTTCTCCAAAGGCGCGCCCGACGGGTCGTAACCTTCCCATACCTCTGTCGGCGTTAAGAATTTCAGTTCCATAGCCTTTATTATATCTCAATAATTTTGTAAAGTAAAGGAATAAAAACAATCCCGTTATGTAGCGTCCGCCGTCCGCGTTTGTCGACGGCGCGCAAAGGACGGCGGTATTTGCGTCCGCGCATGCGTGCAGTTTTGCAAATTCGCGTCGCATAAGTTCCATAGTGTTTTCGTCGGGCAGCGTAAAATCCATAATACACCTCAACGTATTTTATTCGTTCGGGTTTTTCTGTGTTACGCACGTTAGCGGTGAGGATATGCGGAGTTACGCCATATCCTTGACTTCCAACTCGACGGTCGGCGTGAAGGTTATCGTATTCAAGCAATTCTCTTCGAGCGTTCTGCCCACGGACTGATAGACCTTGGCTTGCAGACCGAGGAAGTCGATATTGATTTCCTTAGACAGCTCGAACAGCTGAGTGATGCGGAATGCAAGCTCCTTGCCGAGATTGGACGCGGCTTGCAATATGATTTCATCCGCGTCCGTCAGCACGGAGTCGGACTTGATAAACTGTACGTCCAAAAGTTCTACGGACATCTTTATTTGGGCTTCCACCTCGCGCCCTTTGGGCTTTACTTTCACGTCTTTCTCCAAAATGTTGAAGTCCACCGTCGCGCCCGTGTCGAAGGAATAATTTATCGCCCCGAATGCGGATTGTGAAAGATACAGCGCGAGCACCTCCGACAGCTTTTCGTCGAGCACGCGGGAGGAGTCTTTCCCGAATACAAGCGCCTGTTTCATTTCAAATTCGTACCTGTCTTTCAGTTCTCCCGTGCCGTCTATGGGTTGGTCGGACATGAGCTTGGCGGCGATATAGGGCATGGCGGTCGCTCTGCTTCTGGACTGTGTGCGCGCAATCAGGTCCTTGACCGTAGTTCGTATCATTCCGTCCGTGCCCTCCTTATTTGTAAGAGCAAGTTGCAAATAGTACGGAGTGCTAACCGTAGTTCCGACTTGAAGCGCGATGAGCTCCTGCGGGCTGCGGTCTGCCGTAACCACGATAGCGTGTTCGGGTAAAGAGTACAGACCCGTGAGCGGATAAATCAGTTGTATCATATCCAGTTTTAGGGTCTCTTGCGACAGAATCAAGACATTACAGTGCGATAATGATAAAGTTAAACCCATTTTGCGTGAAATACTGTCGAGAGCCGATGATATCGATTTGCCTTTTTCCGTGTAAGTGGAGTAGGTCGTCTGTCCTCCCGATTCGGATGAGGACGACGCCATGATGACGTTTTGCGCCGTCACCACAAACTCCTGAGTCTCGGGCAGAAAGTCGATGCCTGCGCCCAGCACGATTCCCGTTTTGGTCAGCGCGGGGCTTTCTATCATGCGTCCGAATACAATCAGAATTATTGCGATTACAAGCAGTATCGCCCATTTGGTGCGCAAAAAATATGATGAGATTTTAAGCCTTTTCATTGTCCTTCCTCCTCGGACGCGGGCTGCAGCATTCCGTTTTGCATGACGGTTTCCGTCTGTTCCGCTTCCTCTTTCATGCCGACAAGCACGTTGTCCGCGAGGCTGTCGGGCGCCGTCGGACGCTGCGGCGGATGAGGCATATATTCGTCGTCCAGACAGTTGTATACCCCTTTCAGTCTTCTGCGCTTGTACAAAAGCGTCGCAAGCATAAGCAGAGGGATGATTATGGCGAATCCGAACAGTGCGTAGCCCACGCCGCTTATCACGAATTTTAAAACCTCCTGCGACGAGCCCGTTGCGAAAATTGCCGCCGCGATTACGATAGGATATATTATTTTTGCGGGCAGAGAGGAGCCTAGGGCTCTGTCGCACGCCGTATGACATCCGTAAAAAACGAAGGAGAGAGATATTATCGAAAGCGCGACTACGGCAAACAGATTCGTCCATTCGATTCGTCCGATTTCCATGGAAAGTTGGTTGAATATTGCGAGGTGGATGAGCAGGTCGGATACCGTTTTGAGCGCGTCCCCGTATACGGATACGCCCAAGAACACTACTATGTTTATAAGTGCGAACGTTATCGATACGCCGAGCGTAACGTACGGCGCGCGTTTGTTCTTTATGCGAAGGAAGGCGAAGGGCAAAGCGTCGCCCAGCCATACTCCGTATCTGAACAGATTGGAGACGAAATCCTTGGGCTCGACTGCGAAAACGGGAAAATTTCTTCCTATATCCATATCCGTTTCGAGGAATATTAGGTTGAACATAATGAGCGCGAAAAACAGCGGAATAAAAATTTCGCAGGTTCTGGATATAGAACGCGCGCCTTTAATCCCCATATACGCGATAGGCGCGAGAATAAGAAGATAAAGCACAGAGGGGACTATGCCTCCGTACAGCTCGCTTGTAAGATATGACGTGCAGAAGCAGAAGTAAAACGCGCCTTTTATAAGCAGCCAGACGGAAGCGAATCCGCAGCAGATTTTGTAAAACCTGCTGCCTACCGTGCGTAGAAATCCGTCTCCGCGCATGCGCACAAATGCAAATACGGCGATTACCGCAATCAAATCGAACAGGGTGAGCGCGATACACGCCCAAAGCGTGGACGAGCCGTAGTATTCGGAGATGAGTCCGGGCGCCGCGGAGATTTTGAACGCAACGCCCAATGCGAATATCAGAGTAGCCGCCTGACTGTTGTATATTGTGTTGTGGGGCAGATTTTTGTACAGCCCGTGTTGTATGCTCGTATTTTTCATAGTCATTCGGGACGCGCGTTTTTCTTGATACGCGTGCGGTTGGGGGTCGGGATAGAGTACGGTCGCCTTTCCATAGACGACGTTCCGCTTTTAAGCAAGCCGTCTTTGAGGTCGGGGTTTATGCGCGGCGCATAGGGCGCGAGATACGGAGTACCGAAGTTTTCCAGTCCCGCCAGATATGCGATTATAACAAGCGTGACGATAATCATGCCGACAAAGCCCGTGACCGCGCTTACGCACAGGAAAATCAGTCTGAGTATAGATAGCGTTCCGACTTGGTCGGGCACGCAGAATATGCCTATTGCCGAAAGTGCGATAACGAGTACGGACGGCGAGGATATGAGCCCCGATTTGACCGCCGTATCGCCTAGCACAATCGCGCCGACTACGGACAGCGATATGCCGAGGTAGCGCGGCATTCGCAAAGACGCCTGATTGAGTATCTCAAACAGCATAAGCACTATCAGCATTTCTATCGCGGGCGGGAAGGGTATGCCCGTCGTCGCCGCCATAAGCGTCATTAGGAATTTTATAGGCAGCAGCTGGAAATGGTAGGTTTGAAGCGCGACGTATGCCCCCGGCAGAAATATCGTAAGCAATGCGCCCAATATGCGGAAAAGTCTTATCATGGACGCGCGCCAGTCGCCCGAGTAGTAGTCGTAGCCGTCCTGTACGTCCTCGAATATAAGATAGGGGAGCGTGAGCGCTATTGGCGAGCCGTCAACAAGGATTACGATTCTTCCTTCCAGAAGTTTTGCTTCTGCTATATCGGGTTTTTCCGTTGTGCCCGTTTGAAGGAAGAATGAGTTTTTCTTTGTTTGTATAAAGGAAGCGATATATGCGCTGTCCACGATTCCGTCAATGTCTATGCGGCTTATTTTTTCGGAAATTTGGTCGACTATGTGCTTGTCCGCGATTCCGTTTATGTGCAAAACTGCGACCGTAGTTGCGGAATATCTGCCCACCTGAAAGAATTTTACCGCAAGGTCGGGAGTTCTCAGGCGGCGGCGGATAAGAGACAGATTGGATTTCAAATCCTCGATGAAGCCTTCTCGCGGACCTTTGAGAACGCTTTGAGTGGGAGGTTCCGCAATCGCGCGTTTTTCTGGCTTTCTCAAGGAAATTATATATGAATTTTCGTCGTCCTCGACTATGAAAGCCACGTCGCCTTCGGCTATCGCGCCCGCGCAGTCGGCAAGCGGAAGCACGGTGATTTCCTCGGAGTAAAGCACGTTTCGGTTGAGCGCGTCAATATACGGCGACTCGAAGCACGACGCGTTTTTCAGGGGCAGGATTACGTTCTGTTCAAGCAGCAGTTTGTCCGTGCCGCCGTCGATATACGCGAAAAGACAGCGTTTGCCCGCGACCGTGAGCTCGCGGCATTTGAGGTCGTCGCTGTTTATGAAGGTATCCTTTATTGCTGTTGTAATTTCTTCTATTTTCACGTTCGCAGTATTGACAAAACGGCGTGTTTATACGCTCGAATAAAACAATAAAACTCTTATATGTAAAAATTAGACCTTTTTCAACATGAAGTGACGTCGACGGAAGGCGGTTTTTAACCGCTATTATCGCAAGTCGGACGGCGTTGAAATATGAAACGGGTATTTCGCTTATACGTTGCAGTATTATATAATTAATCTGAAAAAATAAACGGAGAGCTCTCGCCGCGTTCGACAAAAAAACGGACGCAGAACGTCCGCTTTTTATAGAGATAAGTTTTAATCAATAAATTCCCTGCGCCAGCATGGCGTCCGCGACCTTTTTGAATCCCGCGAGGTTTGCGCCCTGTATGAGGTTGTAGGGGAGACGGTAGTAGCCGAGCGTTTCTACGATATTTGAATGAATGCTTTTCATGATGTCTTTAAGCATTGCGTCTACCTGCTCCGACGTCCAGCCGAGACGTTGGCTGTTTTGAGACATTTCCAATCCGCTGACCGCAACGCCGCCCGCGTTTGCGGCTTTAGAGGGAGCGATTACGACTCCGTTTTCGTACAGATAGTCGAGCGCCTCGTTGGAGGTGGGCATGTTGGACACCTCGCAAAGATATTTTACGCCCAGCGCCACCGCGCCCTTTGCGTCTTCGAGGTTGATTTCGTTTTGCATCGCGCAGGGCATATATACGTCGGCTTTTACCTTTCCCCACGGCTTCTCGCCTTTATACAGCGTTCCGCCGAATTTGTCCGTATATGCTCCGAGCGCGCTCTTGCCCTGCGCGCGTAGGGTGAGCATATGCTCCATGAAGTCCACCTTTTCGCCGCATATACCGTTTTCGTCATAAATATAGCCTTCGCTTCCCGAAACGGTCACGACCTTTCCGCCCAGCTCGGAAACCTTTTTCACCGCGCCCCAAGCCGCGTTGCCGTAGCCCGAGATGCAGAAGGTCTTTCCTTTTATGTCGTCGTTTTGATGTCTGAGTATTTCTTCGAGGAAGTACGCCGCGCCGAATCCCGTCGCTTCGGGGCGGATTTTGCTTCCGCCGTAGGACAAGCCCTTGCCCGTCAGCACGCCGTTCTCGAAACCGTTGCGGATTTTTTTGTATTGACCGAACAGATAGCCGATTTCCCTTCCGCCTACGCCCATATCGCCCGCGGGAACGTCGAGGTCGGGTCCGATATGGCGATAGAGCTCGTTCATAAACGACTGGCAGAATCTCATAATCTCGTCGTCGCTTTTGCCCCTAGGGTCGAAATCGCTTCCGCCTTTGGCTCCGCCCATGGGGAGGGTGGTAAGCGAGTTTTTGAAAGTCTGCTCGAAAGCAAGGAATTTGATTATGGAAAGATTTACGTTCGGCTGAAAGCGCAGACCGCCTTTGTACGGACCTATCGCTCCGTTAAACTGTACTCGGTATCCGCGGTTTACGTGATATTTGCCGCTGTCGTCCATCCACGGGACGCGGAACATAATCTGTCTGTCCGGTTCCACCATTCTTTCGAGGACGCAATACTTGCGATAGATATCTTCTTTTTCGTCTATTGCGGGCGCGAGAGAGCCCAGCACTTCTTTCACTGTTTGCAGAAATTCTTTTTGGTCTGCGTTTTTTTGTTCGGTTTGCGCGATGACTTCGCTGATATATGACATAGCCGCCTCCTTTTCCGTTCTCCCTCTTAATATAGATAAAAATATACACTACCTTTGTATGCGCAGGCAAATATTTTTTGTGCGTTGCGCAATTTTTTAAACATATGAAAACTTTTTTATATACGCGGATAGAATTGGCGCTCTTTCCGATTCATCGGATTAGAATACCCGAATTTTGTCTTTGACATATGTTTTTTATGCTCGTTCGCGCCCGAAGTTTTATTTTATAGCCGCAAACGAAATCAAAAATGCTGGCGGAAATTTTCTTAAAATAAAAGCAATTTTCCATATTGAAATATAAACTATGATATGTTATCATAATAATTACATAATAAGGGCAGGGGCGCGTGCGCAAGTGTGCTCGCAAGGAGAAAATTATGATTCAGGACAAACAGGTCAAGAAGGTCAAGCAATATCGTGTTGCCAAAACGGTTTTCTATTGCTTGGGCTTTCCTCTGTTTTTTGTCGCGGTGTTTCTATCCGCGGTCAGATTTATCGGCAACGATCCGTTTACGGGCACGTCCGACTTTACCACTCAGCTCGGCATGTTTAAGAGTATCGAAATTCTCTTCACTTCGCCCGCGCTGTATGGCGTTTGGATTGCTTTCGGCATGTGGGCGTTTGTCGCAATCATTCATATAATCTTAAGCAAAACCGTCAAAAACCGCAGAGTCAGGACGCTGTCCGTCGTAGCTCTTTGTCTTGTGGTTATGCTGGGCGGCATGTTTGTGATGGACGCCGTGTTGGGCGCAAAAGTGGACACGATTATCAAAAATGCTCCCGAGGGCGTGACGGTTGCCGATTATAAAACGCAGCTGTCCTATTATCGTACTATATCCTCCACGATGAAGCCAAGCAACAATATGACCACGAGTCTTATAGAGAAGGTTAAGCATCTCGAAAAGGTTTACAATGTAGATATGCTTGGGATAGACAAGAGCGGCGTTGCAGGCAATATCAGCAATAAACCCGTGACGTATTATAACGTAATAAGCGACGACGGCGAGTCGGGCGTGGATATAAGCTTCGCAATGGACGACGCGACGGGCAAGCCTAAGCTCGTATGCGATACGAACAGCGGCAACACCTTCAAGGGCGACGGAGCGATTAAGGCGGATATAGAGGGCAGAGAACTTATTACTCTCGCTCCCAACGGAAACGGACAGCTTGTCATCAACGGCAAGACCTATTCCCATTATTTCTACGTTTGCAGGAAATCCGTGCAAGGTCCCGACGTGTACGTTTGGTACACTTCGGATATGATGCCCTCTTCTTGGACGTGGAAACACAACGCCAAGGACAACAGCGGCAGCAAGAGCACGATAAAGCCCGAGGACGGCATGTACGGAAAGGGGCTTTACAATGCCAACGGTCTTGTGTCCGACGGATGGGTATTTAACTTGTACAACGTGCTCGACATACTCGAAGATTATTACGAGGCTAAGGGAGCCATAGACAACGGCGACGAAAACGGCACGTCGGAGCAATATCAGAGCTATTACACTCAGATGTATTCCAACGCGAGTAAAGCGCGCGACGATTACTACAACGGACGCATTTCCGACGCGAACGGCGAGTACGTCGACAAATGGACAAAGGCTCTTTACGGTCAGGAGCTCATGATGACGGAAAGATTCTCAATCACCCGCGGCGAGCTTGACGAGCTTATCGCAAAGGTGGGCGCGCTGCTGGGTGACAACTCCCTGTTCGATTATCTGCTTATAAATATCGATACGTTCGTCGGAGACGTGGGCGTCGGAGGCATTGTGGAATCCGCGCTAGGCAGCGCGCTCGGAGCTTTGTTCAAACAGCTCAACGCAGGCATGAGCCTCAGAGAGCTGCTCGGCAAATTCAGCATGGCAGAGGAGACCGTAAATACGGTTATCGATCTTATTAAGACTGCGGCGGATATAAAGGACGAAAGCGTGACGGATATATATATCACCGCCGCGTACAAGGCAAAGGACGCTTTCGGAAGAGAGCAGGATCACCTGTATATAGCGCTGATTAAGGGCGGCGCCGAGGGCGCAATGGGCACCGACCCCGCGAATGACGTTATTATAGAAATCGACCTCGACGACAGAATCATAGACCCCGACACAGGCGCGCGCGCGATAGACCTCGACGCGGTGAGCAACTTCCTCAATACCGCGCTTAACAATCTGCTTGAAAAATACAATATCGATATTTCGGGAGGCGCAGTCAATACGATAGTCGGACTAGTGCTCGAAGATATGGACGTAAACGGTCAGACCTACAAGGGGCTGAGCATTGCGGGTATAGATATTCCGATTATCCTCGACGGCAAAATAAATTTGGATATCGCGGGCATTCTTCAAAACGTGCTCACGGGATTTTACAGCTATCAATCGTCCGTGATAAAGCCGGTATGGGATTTTTACGAGCTCGGCTTGCAGTATGACAGAGCATACGTAAACAGTCAGGGCAACGAGACGAGTTATAAAAAGGAAGCGTACAAAGCAAGCGCGGCGGCGCTGTTTGCCGAATACGAACGCGCGCATTATGCGGCGGTTGTGCATGGCGGAATGATGGGCTCTGCGCTCATAGGCGACAACTTGGGAGACGGCTCGTACCCTGCGTCGTTGGGACTGACCGATTTGCAGAGCGTACGTCAGCTCAAAACGGATTTGTCCTATCAGAGAGAATATTTCCCGATTTACGCACTGCGCGATATGCTGGCTTCCTTTACGGCAATCGTAATATTGTTCTACTTCCTCAGCTTTATGGCGGCGCAGAAGGAAGAGGATTACGCTTCGGGCAAGATTGCTCCGCGCGATAGGAAGAGCAAGGGAAAGAAGTCGGATGACGCGGACGATTTGGATATGCTGAAAAACTCCGATAATTCCGACGGACAGTCGGACGGCGCAAACGAAGACGCCGCGACGATCGAAGACGGCGAAAAAAGCACTTCCGATTTGCCTGAGGCTTCCGACGCGAATGCGCCCGAGGACGGGGAGGATACGGCTTTGCCCGTTTCACACAATTCAGATAAGGAGGTGCGCTGATTATGAAAAAAGATAAGAATATCCAAAATATCGATTCTAATATGGATTACAACGTCGTAAACGTCGATAAAGACGGCAATGCGATAAACGAAGCGTTTCCCGTAAGCGAGCGCACCCAAAAAGACCACAGAAAAACCTCCGTAGGCTTTACGCTTATTTCGTTTATCCTGCATGTGCTGGCTTTTGTGCCTATCGTTGCGGTGACGGCGATACTTGCGGCAAAGTGCAGCGAGCTTACCCCTTACTATACGTTTTGGCCTTTCGTAGGCTTGATTATCGTGATTGTGTTCGCGCTCATTTACACGGTCGTCGCCGTTACGGTGATGAGGAAAAAGAGCAAGAGCAGCGTCGGCACGCAAACCGTGAAGATAGCCATTACGTTCGCTTGTCTTACGGCGGTGTTCGCTCTTTTGCTCACGTATATTCTTCCCGACGTAATAGCGAACGCTACGCAGAACACTCTGTTTGTGGAAGATTTGTACTACAACGGAGAAGAACAGGCGGAAAAGAACGCAAGGCTCGACCGCGACTTTATAATGTACAATCTTCTCAACGGGAATCTCAACGACCACACTAAGGAGAACGGAACGTACTCCTACAAGGAGCTTTCCAAGCGTACAAAGAACGGAGCGGGAGTGTGGAGCTATGACAATGCGGAAATTAACGCCAACTTCGAGATTTACAAGAGATATTCCGTCGCGCAGCTTCAAACCGATATTATTGACGTCATGAAGCAGAAATCTCCGAGAAAGTATGAGCTGTATCAGTTTATATACAATTCATACGTGCTCAACGATTTCGATTACGCCATGCTCAACAACGTTGACAGACGCGCGCTCGCGCTTTCAATCGTAGACTACGAGTATTCCAACGCGAAATACGAGAGACTCTTGAAAGAGGGATTTAAAAATAAAAAGATAAAACAGCTTTTCGACAAAAATTACGACCAGTTCAATCAAGACGGATATCAGACTTTCGACGATCCGCTTCTGCTGTACGCCCAAATGGACGGACGTATGACGGTGCCCGTCGTAATGCGTCTGATACTCAACGAGGGTTGGATGTATTCGCAGCCCGTGTTCGACGCGAACGGAAACTGCTATTTCGATGAAAACAACACCTTCCTTTATGAGCTGTACGACCCCGCGACGCGCGATAAATTCGTAAAAGAAGAGAACGGGGATTTCGATTTCACGGGAACGCTTATGAACGGCGACGGCTCCGAAATTCCGGTCAAATACGGCTATAACAAAGACGGCTGGATGGTTTATGAAAACGGCGTGGTCAAGCGCACGATAAACTGGCTTGTTTTGGATATGCTCGGCGATAAGATGGACCTTACCACTGTCGATTTAATCGGCACGATTACGGGCATTATTCCCGCCGACTTCCCGTTGCCTCCCGCCGCTGTGAAGAACATTTTGAATAAGATACTCGGCATGGGCGATTTGACGGGCGCGCTCGGCGACTTGTTGCAGGAAGACTTGCAGGAAGTGCTGGAATACGCCACAAACGGCGCGAACCTCAATATCGGTCTTTATATGAACGACGAAGACTGCCTTGCCATAAATATTTATCCGATGAACGTGGAATACGGCATGGTCGGCTATATGCAGGCGACTTGGATACAGTCGAACAATCTGCTTATGGCGGTCATAAACGTTGTGGGTCTTAGAAACTGGCTGTGCATTTTCGGCGCGGTGGGCATTGTGCTGGTTATTGCCGCGGGAATCTGCCGCGAATGCGGACGTAAGACCCGCGAAAGGACGGCGGTGTCCAGAGACAGAATTGCCCGCGCGAAGACCGTAGAGAAAAACAATAATCCCGAAACGGTCGCTCCCGAAACGCCCGTCGTTTCGGATAACTTGGCATATCAAACTGCCGCTCCTGCCGCAGAGCCCATAAACGTGATTACGCCCGCTCTCGCGGTCGAGCCGCAAACGCCCGTTGCAGACATCCCGACAGCGGCGCCCGTTTACGCT
Organism: uncultured bacterium; assembly: GCA_949432885.1. Classification (GTDB taxonomy): domain Bacteria; phylum Bacillota; class Clostridia; order Christensenellales; family CAG-917; genus CAG-475. The sequence goes on from CASQXY010000002.1 coordinate 63,749, forward strand.
CCCCAAGCTCCGCAATACGATTCCGTGAAGGCTGAGCCTATTATGGAGGAGGAAGCAGTCAGACCCAAGAAGAAAAAGAAAAAACCCGAGCTAACGGAGATTACGACGGATAACGTCTCTGCCGCCGAAGCTCCCGCCGAAAACGCGGCTGTCGCTCCCGATATCGCCGCGCCTGCGGATAACGGCGAGGCTACCGCACAGACAAGCGACGTGTTGATTGCGGAAGAGGTCAAGCCAAAGAAGAGGAAAAAGGTCGTGGAGCAGAAGCCCGACGGCGAAATAAAATGACTTTGATAAAACGGCGTTTCAAGTGTGAAACGCCGTTTTTATTTGATTAATCAATTTATTTAGGATGTTGTATTTGACGTAGGAGTAAGCGTTGTAAGCCGTAAATACTTGAATTTTGCGCGCCGTCGCAGAAATTCGGATATTCCGACTGTCATTGCACAAGCAAATCGCCTTCGGATAGCACGACGGGGCAGTCGAAGCTGTAAACGTGCTGTACGAGCTTTGCGTCGTCCGTAATCTCGCCGTCGGGCTCGTGGGTTATGTCCCCCATGACGAACGTATCTCCGTTCGTATCGTCGGGCGAGAGCACGGTGAGAGTGTCGCCGCTCTTAAATCTGTTGCGCATTTCCACCGTGGCGCGTCCGTTTTCGTACTTCAATACGCTTGCGGTGAAGCGATATTTTTCCTGCGAGCGTTCTTTTTCCAGCGATATGGTGTGCGTATTCTCGCCGTCGAGATACGCCTCCGTATACGCTCGGTGCGATACGGTTTCCAAAAGTTCGTTGTAAGTCGCCGCGTTTTTAATCTCCCCGTACGCCGAATATTCGTCGATAGCGCGGCGATAAGCCGTCGCTACGGTCGCTACGTAGTATTCGCTTTTCATACGTCCTTCCACTTTGAAAGAGCATATGCCCGCTTCTGCGAGTTCGGGTATGCGGGATAGAAGTCGCAAATCGCAGCTGTTCATAAAATACGTGCCGCGAGAGTCTTGTTCCACGTCGACGGAAACGTCGCGCTCAACCTCGGTAAGACGGTATTGCCAACGGCACGGCTGAACGCATTCGCCGCGGTTGGAGCTTCTTTCAGAAAAATAGGAGGACAGCAGACATCTTCCGCTGTAACTTACGCACATAGCGCCGTGCACAAACGCTTCGAGCTCCATATCGGGAACGCGATTGTGGATTTCTCGGATATCGTCGAGCCCGAGTTCTCTGGACAGAACGACGCGTTTCGCGCCCATAGACTGCCAGAATTTCACTGCGAGGGCGTTCGTCGTATTTGCTTGCGTAGATATATGAACGGTGAGCGAGGGCGCTTTTTCGCGGCAGAGGGAGAGCAGCCCGACGTCGGAAATCAGCACCGCGTCCGCTCCCGCCTTTTCGAGAAATACAAAAAAATCCGCGGCTTCGTCAAGGTCGTAATTCCTTGCGAAAATGTTTGCGGTTATGTATACCTTTTTTCGGAGGATGTGCGCGTAAGCAATACATTCGGCAAGCTCTTCTCTGCTGAAATTGTTTGCAAACGCGCGCAGAGAGAGGCTTTTGCCTCCGACATAGACGGCGTCCGCCCCGAATTTGAGGGCGGCGCGTAGCTTTTTGGGATTGCCCGCCGGCATCAAGAGTTCAAGCATAATCGCTCCGAATCCGCGCGGTTATCGCGGAAGTATGGGAATGGACGCAAGGAACTTCACGTCCGTGCGCAAAGCCGCGTCGCCCTCGGCGAGGACAAACGCTTTATCGGCGATATTGCCGCCCGCAAGCCGCACAATATCCTCGATGCCTTTCAGACTGCCGCCCGTGGATACGACGTCGTCGACTATCGCCACGCGTTTGCCGCAAAGCAAATCCGCGTCATGCTTGCTTAGATACAGAGTCTGAACTTCTCCGGTCGTTATAGACTGTACGCTCGTCTGTAATCCGTCCTGCATATACAGCTTTTTGGATTTGCGGCACACTGCGTAATAGTCATGTCCGAGCTCTCTTGCCACGACGTGAGCCAGTTGTAGACCTTTGGATTCCGCCGTTATTATAATATCGCAGGGGCTGAGGCGTTTTGCGATTGCCTTGCCGCAGTGTTCCGTGAGGGCTTGATTGCCGTGCAGATTGAAAAAGCAAATGTTTATGCCCGACGGCAACGGCAGTATGGGAAGCTCGGCTTTTGAGCCGCATATGTCAAGCGTATAAAATTTATCCATAGTATCACCCGAAAATAGTTTTACAACGGATATATTATAGAATAAATAATTAGGATTTTCAACCGACTTTGTAAGTGATTTATAAGTATATTTTCTGAACGTTCACCTTTATCAAGCAGAGTGCAAGCGCTTTGGTGCGCAATTATTTATTTGAAGAGGGGGGATTAGTTTTTTCGCTCCTTTGAGCAAAGTATAATTCAATTAATCTTCAAGACCTAACAAATAATCTGCTGTTACATCTAATTCCTTACAAATACTAATTAGTACAGATACCGACGGCTCTCTTTTACCTGTACAGTAATTATTCACTACGCCTTGCGACATATGAATCATTTTTGCAAAAGCATTCTGTGATAGATTTTTCTCGTCCAACAGTTCTTTTAACCTAGTACTAAATTTACTCATATAAAATTTATACGGCTTTTAGCATTATTTGTCTTGACTTACGGCTATAAGCAGTATATGCTATATATGGCTTTTAGCAATAATATTTGACGAGGTAACAAATGGAAAACATTATTAATTATAAAGTTATCGAAGAATACTTAAAATATAACAATATGACAAGAAAAGAGTTTTGTGCTATGTGTAAAATGTCGCCAACAACTTTTTCTAAGATTGTATGTGGCGAAAACGTTCGTATGGATACTATTTTTAAGGTTGCGAAAAAATTAATTGTCATATTCGAGAATTGTTATTGTAAAGCTATTTATATGCGCACTTAACGCGCCTGCACTCTGCTTGATAAGGTGTGAGCACGATGAGTCGCTGTTCAAGAGACTATTAGCGTTCGCAGGGCGAACGCCCCGTGAGTGCCGAGCTTGACGGTCTGTACAAGCGAGGGAGCGAGTTTTGTTTTTTCGCTCCCGAGCGAGTGATATAAACAGAGCTCTATGCCTGTATATGCGAGCGCCGAGTTCCCCTCCCGTGAGCAATGTATAGTATAAGCAGAGAATGTTCCTATTCCGAGCGGGAGGGGAAAGCCCGTAGGGAAGGGGTGGGTTTTTTAATTAAAATACCTGCCGTACGCCCTTATAGTGCACGTCACCCCTAGCTTTATAAGGTCAAAATATAAAATATTTTAGTTCTGTCACAAACCCAAAAATATAAAAGCCTCGAAACATCCGAGGCTTTTATATTGTTCTCAACTTTCAGCTTTTACTTGCAGTCAGAGCAGTTGCACTCTTTTACGACCTTCGTAGTTTTGGACTTCGAAGGTGTCTTGGTTTCGTTGCAATGACAATCGCTTGTCGGTTTTTTGCTCTGCTTGCTCGTCGTTGTTGATTTTGCCATGATTACACTCCTTTTAAGGCTTCCGCCTTTTGATATTAGTATGGCGGTCTGAAGCGCTTTCTATACCGTTGCATAAAAAATTTTTCGTGTTATAATGTGGATATACGAAAGAGGTGAAGAATGGTCAATATCGGAAACGATTGGGACGAGCTGCTCAAAGCGGATTTTGAAAGCGACAGCTACAAGCAACTGCGCGCATTTCTTGCAAACGAATATCGTACGCGCACGATTTATCCTGATATGCACGACATTTTCAACGCGTTGAAATGTACGTCGTATTCGGACGTGAAGGCTGTGATTTTGGGTCAAGACCCGTACCACGGCAGGGGACAGGCACACGGCATGTGCTTTTCCGTAAAGCGCGGAGTTCCCGCGCCGCCGTCGCTTGTGAATATATTTAAGGAAATAGAAGACGACCTCGGGATTCACAATGAATCGCCTTATCTCGTACCTTGGGCGGAACAGGGAGTTCTGCTTCTCAACACTGCGCTTACGGTGCGCGAGGGACAGCCCAATTCGCACAGGGATAAGGGCTGGGAGGTGCTCACCGACAGCATAATAAGGAAGCTCAACGACAGGAAAGAACCTATCGTGTTCATGCTGTGGGGAGGCAACGCACGTTCCAAAAAGGCGTTGATAAAAGCTCCTCAGCACTTGATTTTGGAATGTCCGCACCCCTCTCCGCTCAGTGCGTACTCGGGATTTTTCGGGTGCAGACATTTTTCCAAGTGCAATGCTTTTTTGACCGAAAACGGAGTTAAACCCATAAATTGGCAGACTTAAACCGCGTTTTGCGGTATATCTATTGTAAATGGAGATAAATATGAACATAGAAAGGATAAACGAACTTGCAAGAAAATCCAAGGCCGAGGGTCTCAGTGCGGAGGAAAAGGAAGAGCAGGCAATGCTCAGACGGGAATACATAAACAGCGTTGTGGGCAATCTGCGTTCGCAGCTGGACAACTCATACGTTTTGGACGAGCAGGGCAACGAGGTTAAACTCGAAAAGAAAAAATAGAAATTGCCTAGGCGCAAATCTCATACATATAAAACAAAGCCGACGGGGAAACGCCGGCTTTGTTTTTTGATTTAATCGGCGTATCTGCCGATTCGGCTGTCCGTGTTTTTTCGGGAAAGCGATTAAAGGTCGTCCGCGTCCTGTACGGGTAGCTCTCCGTCGGGAGTTTCGGGCCAGCCCTGATGCTCGGGAGTGCCCGTCCAACTGCCGTTGGGGTCGAAGTGCGAACGCATTGTTTCATGCTCCGTCATGTTGCTGTGAGACAGCGGAACGTCGTATTTTCTCTTCTTTCTGAATTTCATAATGACTCCTTGTTTGAGTTGAGTTTAGCTTAGTATGCGCAATCTGCGTATTTTCTTTATAAATAAAGAAAGATTTAGAAAGTAAATTAAATAAAGGATGGAAAAACGGACGAGTGTATGATAAAATAATAGTCATAATAGATAATTTACTTTCTTACGAGGTATTTATGCACACGACGGATAAGAGAGTGGTCAGGACTCAAAACGCGATTCGCAAGGCGTTCAACGAGCTGGTTCAGACAAAGGATATGACCGAGATTTCCGTAAGCGAGCTGACAAAAGCGGCAAAAATCACGCGTAGTACGTTTTATATGTATTACGATTCGGTTTCCATGGTACGCGACCAAATCGAAAACGAAATCATCGACCATATCGACGTGCTCATGAAAGGTCAGGACTGGCTTGCCTGTATGGTCAACCCTTTTCCTTTGCTCGACGCAATCGGCAAGGAAATAATGAAGTACGACGAATATAACCGCTATATACTTTGCAGCAATAATTCGGGCAGACTGATGGATAAGGTCAATCAGAGGTTCGTCGCGGCGTTTATCGATTACGCGTGCGAAAACGAGCTTAAAATAGACGCCGCCCGAGCGAAATACGTCGCCGCTTTCATAGGAGCGGGCATTGGCGAGTGCTTCAAGATGTGGTTCAATCACAAGAGCTCGCTGACACTCGAAGAGCTGTGCCGCCGTATTTCGGAGATAGTGACGAAGGGTCTCATCTTTCTTAAAGGCTTCAATAACTGAGCGTTTATGACACGCCGCAAGGCGGGCGCGCATATAACGCTTTATCGGTAAGATATAAAGGCAGGTGAATTATGCTAAGACTATGCGATATTGTAAAAGAATATCCCACGGCTACCACCACCGTGCAGGCATTGCGCGGCGTATCTTTGTCGTTCAGGGAAAGTGAATTTGTCGCAATACTAGGTCCCAGCGGCTGCGGAAAGACGACGCTGCTCAATATCGTCGGCGGTCTTGACAGATATACCAGCGGAGATTTGATAATAGGCGGAGTTTCCACCGTTTCCTTTGACGATTTGCATTGGGACGCATATAGAAACGCGACGATAGGTTTTGTGTTTCAAAGCTACAATCTTATTCCGCATCTTACCGTGCTCGAAAACGTCGAGCTTGCGCTTAGGCTCAACGGCGAAAAGAAAAAAATCCGTCGCGCGAAGGCGGTTGCGGCGCTCAACCGAGTCGGAATGGCGGCGGAAATCAACAAGCGCCCCAATCAGCTGTCGGGCGGACAGATGCAACGCGTCGCTATCGCACGCGCTATTGTCAACGACCCCAAAATTATTCTTGCCGACGAACCGACGGGAGCCCTCGACAGCGAGCTTAGCGTGTCCGTCATGGAGATACTCCAAGAGATATCGCAGAAATGTCTGGTCATCATGGTTACGCACAACGCCGAGCTTGCCGCTCAGTACGCCACGCGTATTTGCAGATTTAAGGACGGACATCTTGCTGAGGATACGAATCCCTACGACCCTATTGCGGAAGAGGCGCATTCGGAGGACGTAACCGCAGAGCATGCAAGCGGACCCGAGCGTGAGAGCGCGGCGGAAGGTATTCTCACCGCCGACACCTATTCGGAAAGCCGAGCGGAGAAAGCAGCAGACGGCATAGCGGCGGAGAATAGCGCGGACGATATCGTAAAAGACGCAGAGGCGGATGGCGAGCATTGCGAGACTTCGGCTGCGGAGGGCGATTCGGATTCGCTTTGGACAAACGATAACGCTCTTTCGGATGCGCACGAGCATAAAAGAAAACGTCAGCCCTCAAACCATAAGCGCAAAAAACAGCTCAAAACAATAAGCGACGATTCCCGCCGCGTATTTGAAAAGCTCGGGCTTAACGGCACCAACAGGAAGAGAAAGAAAATCGAAAAGAGGAACAAGACCTTCAAGCCTACTTCGATGAGCGTGGGAATGGCGTTCGGTCTGAGTCTTCGCAATCTGATTTCCAAAAAGAGGAGAACTTTCCTTACCGCGTTTGCGGGAAGCATAGGCATAATCGGTCTCGGACTTGTTCTGTCGATATCCAACGGCTTCGACGTATTTGTCAAAAACATGCAGACGGAAATGCTGGCGGGAGTTCCCCTCGGCGTTTACGAGTATAACGTGGAGGCGTCGGCGGTCATGGACGTTATGTCATCTTTCGCCAAACCGTCCGAGGACCCGAGCGCGTATCCCGACGGGAACAAGATTACGGTGGATTCCGAAGGAGGAGGCGGCAGTTCGAGTATGGACGAGATTCTCAATTCCTTCTTCAAGTCGGTTTCCAGAAACGACCTGAACGAGGAGTTTGACGAATACATGTCCCGTATGCCTTCCGAATACTATTCGGCGTACAGCGCTTATTACGGAGTGCAATACAATCTAATTTCGGAATCCGTGGATTTGCTCGGCACTAAGAGCTATCAAAACGTATCTCAAAAGCCTGCCGCTTCGACTGTTATGACAATCGCAACCAGTATTTTGGGCGAGAGCGGAATGCAGCCCGCAAACTGGCAGGTGCTTGTCGGCGGAGAGAAAAATATGCTTGCGGCGTACGACCTTATCGGAGATACCGGCCGTTATCCCGAGAACAAAAACGAACTGCTGCTCTGCGTAAACGAGAAAAACCAAATAGACGAAAGTCTGTTGGAGACGTTCGGCATAAATATGATAATCGAAGAGGACGGAGTATTTAAAGAGGTTTCGGAGCTTACCACGGACTTTTTTATAGGCAGAAAGCTCAAACTTCTGCTCAATGACGACTACTATTCGCTTGACCCCGCTACGGGCTGGTACACCGAGCCGAGCAAGAACAACAAGTCCGTGCTGGAACAGCTTTACAATTCCGAATCCGCAATCGAGCTGGAAATCGTGGGCGTAATAAGACCCAAGATGGGAGTGACCGCGGGATACGTTTCGAGCGCGATTTGCTATACTCCCGAGCTTGCGAGATTTGTCGTGGACAACGCGTATGAAAGCGAAATCGCAAATTTCCAAAGACAGCTCATTGCCGAAGACGTGGCGTCGGCGGGCGGCGAACCCAATCAGTATAGGACGGCGTTCGGCGGCACGCAAAAGAAAGACGATAATTTCACGTCCGGCTCTTCTATAATAGGCATAACGGGCAAAACTCTCGGCTGGTCCAATTTCATAAAGAGGCTCGGCGTGACGAAAGCGCCCGTTTATATCAACGTCTATCCTCTTACATACGACCAAAAGATAAATTCGGGCAAATATATCGCGGATTGGAATACGAATTATAACGGAAACGTCGGCTATTTCGACGTATCCGAAATGTTCATCTACAATCTGAATATGATTATAGACCTCGTGTCTTTGATGCTGATTGCGGTCGCGTCCATATCGCTTGTGGTCTCCACGGTTATGATAGGCGTGATTACGTCCAACTCGGTTATAGAGCGCACCAGAGAGATAGGCATACTGCGCAGTCTGGGCGCAAGAAAACGCGATATAAGAAACGTATTCATTGCGGAAACGTCGCTTATCGGTCTTGCGGGCGGTCTTATCGGAATCGTTCTTACGTACATTCTGTGTCCGATTATAAGCGCTGTTATCGGCGCGATATCGGGCGTGGAGAGCCTGTTGCACTTCCATCCGCTCCACGCGTTTATTCTCGTCGTGCTCAGCTTGGCGCTTACGATAGTATCGGGCATACTGCCCGCGATAGGAGCGTCCAGGAAGAACGTCGTAGACGCGCTGCGCGTAGAATGACCCATTGCCCGAGCAAGGCGGGCATTCCCGTTTTAAGCATTGACTTAGAGGGATAAACATGCTAAGATTTATGACGGAATCGGCAGTGCGGTTTTATTGCTTAATCCGCGCGGTTCGATACAAAATCAATCATTAAAGGGGAAAGCAATGAAGCTCGATAAGGTCATAGCGAAAAGAAGCAACAAAACCGTCTATCGCGACGGCGACAGATGTATCAAGGTGTTTAATGCGGAGTATTCCAAAGCGGACGTGCTGAACGAGGCTTTGAATCAGGCGAGAATAGAGGAGACGGGGCTGAATATCCCCAAGGTCCTCGAAGTCACTCTGATTGACGAAGACAAGTGGGCGATAGTTACGGAGTTTATAGAAGGCAAGACGCTTGCACAGCTTATGCAGGCGCATCCCGAGAAAAAGAACGAATATATCGAGCTGCTTGTGGACTTGCAGATGACCGTCCACACAAAGACGGCGCCTCTTCTCAACAAATTAAAAGACAAGATGAACCGCAAAATCGCATCCACAAAGCTCGACGCGACCACGCGTTACGATTTGCATACGAGGCTGGAAAGCATGCCCAAGCACAACAAGGTGTGCCACGGAGATTTCAATCCCTCCAATATAATTATAGCCAAGGGCAATGTGCCTTATATTATCGATTGGTCGCACGCAACACAGGGCAACGCTTCCGCGGACGTCGCGCGCACCTATCTTCTGTTTTGCCTAAACGGCGACAAAGAGGGCGCGGAATACTATCTCGATACCTTCTGCCAAAAGAGCGATACGGCAAAGCAGTACGTGCAGAAGTGGATACCGATTGTCGCGGCTTCGCAGTCCGTAAAGGGCAACGAAAAGGAAGTCGAACTGCTTATGAGCTGGGTGGACGTTGTGGATTATCAGTGAATGATTTAACGCGTATTATGACAGCGCACGCCGAATCGGTGTGCGCTGTTTTTTATAACGGCTATCGTACGTTTCCCGAACGATTGGGTGAAATTACCGATTAAATAAGCAGGATTGCAGTTTTTTATGCTTGGAATAATTGCTTTATACCGTCAAAGGCGGACTTGTAGTCCTGAGAAAAGCATTCGTACGCTATGCGCACGTACGGCTCCGTGCCGCTCGGGCGTATGACAAGACGACCTTTTTTTCCGTATTCTTTTTCCGCTATCTTTACGATACGCGTAAAGTCCGCTCCGTTTATGTACTCTTTGGGATTTTCCGCGCGGATGTTAAACTCCAACATAGGATAGGGGATGTACTTAGGCAGACTTCCTATCGTCTTTTTGACTTCGAGAAGGGTAAGAACGGTTATAAGTCCGTCGCCCGTACAAGCGCGGTCGAGCATAAGAATATGTCCGCTTTTTTCGCCTCCGAGCAGACACCCGGACTGTTTGAGCTTGTCGAGTATATGTTTGTCGCCTACGTCGACGCGCACAAGCGCGGTGTTGTGAAAGGCGAGTTCGCGTTGCAGGCGCGAATTCGTAAGGTGGGTCCCGACGACAAATTTTTTACGCAGCTTGCCCTGTATGCGATAAAGCGTGCTGAGCGCGAGCAGAATGGCGTCTCCGTCGTACAGCTTTCCGCCTACGACCGCAAGCGCTCTGTCGCCGTCTCCGTCAAAAGCGAAGCCTATCTCGTCCTTTGCGACTTTTGCGATGAATTTATCCATATGAGTGGAGCCGCAGTCCACGTTTACGAGACTTCCGTCCCTTTCGTCGTTGAAAGCACGAACTTCCGCGCCGAGTGAGCGGAATATATCGGAGGCCAGTTCCGCCATACAGCCGTGGGCGCAGTCCAGACATACTTTCATGCCGTCGAAACGGGGAAAGGAATTGCGTATATGCTTTGCATATAAAAATTCCGCGCCGTCTACTATACGAATGCGGTGATTCTGCTTTGACAGCTTTATGGAAAGCGCACTGCTTATTTCGTCGTCCGTCAGCGAATCGGCGGCGACGCATTCCCGAGCGCCGCGCAGGCTGTCGCCGTTTGCGAGAGCGTATAATCTGGCGTCTAGAGCGTTTTCCTCTTCGGGCGGCAGCTTCATTCCGTTTTTGCCGAATACCTTCAAGCCGTTGAAGCAGGGTTCGTTGTGAGACGCGGTTATCATCACCGCATAGTCCGCGCTTTCCTCGTTTGCAATATAGGCGAGCGCGGGAGTGGGCAAAACTCCTGTGAGCCAAATGTGAGCGCTTCCCGACAGCAATCCTTTGCAAAGCTGTTTTTCTATGTCAGAGGAGTGCGTGCGCACGTCTCTTGCGACTATGATTTTGCCGCCCTTTTCAGATAGCGCGCTGCCCAAAAGATAAGGAATATTGTTGTCGAGCAAGCTCTGTGCTCTGTCTCTGATACCGTCCGTTCCGAAATAATACATACTTGATATTATATGTACCGACATGAAGATGTGATTTGATGATTTTGACTGCGTTTGTAAGTTTTTGTCTTAAAGGGGAGAAGAGTGATTTTCAGACATAAAAAATGCCGCCGTCGGCGGCAAGAGTTTATGTCGATAACCAAACGCAAATTGGGTTGTACTGTCTGAAAATCGGCTTGTTTTATGTGAAAAGCGAGGCGGATTATTTGCTCTGCATAAGGTATTTCGCCGCGGAATCGGCGGCTGTCGCACCGTCCGCGCAGGCGGTCACAATCTGGCGCAGAGACTTGCTTCTCACGTCGCCCGCGGCATAAACTCCGTCGATATTCGTCCTCATATTTTCATCGGTCACAATGTAGCCGCGCGCGTCAAGCCGTATGTTTTTAAGCCATACGGAGTTGGGCGTTTTTCCGATTGCTATAAACACTCCGTCGACAGAAACGTCGGTTAAAATCCCGTTTTTGATATCTTTAAGCGTCATTTCCGTCAATTTATCGCCGCCGGACAGAGAATTTACGGAGCTGTTCCAAACTATGCGAACATTTGACGAAAGCAGTCTGTCCGCAAGTATTTTGTCAGCGGATAGCTTATCGGAGCGTGTGACAAGAATCGCCTCCGCCGCCAACTTTTCAAGGTACAAGGCGTCGATGACGGCGGTGTTTCCTCCGCCGATTACGGCTACGGTTTTCCCTTTGAAGAAAGCCCCGTCGCAGGTCGCGCAGTAGGATACGCCTCTGCCGCGGAATTCCTCTTCTCCGCGCACGCCCGTTTTTTGAGGGGAAGCTCCCGTCGTCACGATAACGCTTTTGGCGAGCAAACTGTCGCCGTTTGCAAGCGATAGCTTTTTTACGGTCTCGACCGTATCCAAAGAGACGACGTTTTCAAAAACAAATTCCGCGCCCGCGTCCTTGCATTGTTCGAGCATGGTATAGCACAGCGAAAAGCCGTCCGTGTGTCGGAAGCCGGGATAGTTTTCTATATCCGAGGTCGTGGAGGCGAGACCGCCCACCGACGCTTTTTCGGTCACAACGCATTTAAGCCCCGCTCTTGCGGCGTATATACCTGCCGTGAGTCCGGCAGGTCCCGCGCCAATGATTGCAATATCGTAAATTTCATTTTTTCCCATATTCTAATTATATCCGCAACGCCGCCGAATAGTCAACAGCCGCTGTGACAAAGTGCAATTATTGCAAACGATAGGGAAAGGCGCGTAAAAGTGCTTTACAAAATTCCACTAAATATATATAATTACAAAATATAACGATAAAACCGCGGCAAAAGCGGCGGAATTTGTTCGGAGAGAATGTATGAAGAATCTCGACATTTCGGAAATCATAGTAAACGGCGCGGCGTACGAGGGCAAACGCGTAAACGTCGCAGGCTGGGTGCGCACCGCGCGCGACAGCAAGACTATGGCGTTTCTGGCTATAAACGACGGCACTGCGCTCAGACATCTTCAACTTGTTATCGACAAGTCTAAGTTCTCTGACGAGGTTCTTGCGCCCGTTATGAAAAACGGCGTTTCCGTTTCGGCGGACGGCGTGGTCGTAAAGGCATTGAAAGAGGGCGAGTACGAGATAAACGTCGGGCAAATCAGTCTTCTCGGCGACTGTCCGTCCGACTATCCTCTGCAAAAGAAATATCATTCTATGGAATTTTTGCGCACCATACCTCAGCTTAGGGTAAGAACCAATACTTTCAACGCTATGCTTCGCGTTCGCTCCAAGCTCAGCTTCGCCATACACCGCTTCTTTCAGGAAAGAGGATTTTGCTATATTCATACTCCAATAATCACGGGCAGCGATTGCGAGGGCGCGGGCGAGATTTTCCGCGTGACCTCAAACTGCTATGCCGACGCGAGGACGGCGAAGGACGAGGCGGAGTATCTTGCAAACGACTTTTTTAAGCGTAAGGCGGGACTTACCGTGAGCGGACAGCTCGAAGGCGAGGTCGCGGCTATGGCGATGGGCAAGATATACACGTTCGGTCCTACTTTCCGCGCGGAAAACAGCAATACTCCGAGGCACGCCGCCGAGTTTTGGCAGGTGGAGCCCGAGGTCGCGTTTGCGAAGCTCGACGATATTATCGCAATCGCAACCGATATGATAAAATATATCATCAAGGCTGTGCTTGACGAATGCGGCGAGGAGTTGGCGTTTTTCGAGAAAGCGTTCGAGGCGGGCTTGCGCGACAAGCTACGTCACGTCGTTGAAAGCGATTTTGTCGTTCTCGATTACGGCGAGGCGATACGCATACTCGAAAAGAGCGGCGAAAAATTCCAGTACCCGGTATCTTGGGGATTGGATTTGCAGTCCGAACATGAAAGATATATAACGGAAAAGGTCTTCAACAAGCCCGTGTTTGTGACCAACTATCCCAAGAAGATAAAATCCTTCTACATGAAGCAGAACGACGACGGACTTACGGTTGCGGCAACGGATTTGCTTGTACCGGGAGTGGGTGAGATTATCGGATGTAGCGAGCGCGAGGCGGACTTTGACAAGCTCAAAGAAGCTATGGTCGAAAGGGGCATGAACCTTGCGGACTATGAAGGATATATGGATTTGCGCAAGTACGGAAGCGTGCCGCACAGCGGATTCGGTCTCGGACTCGAACGCATGCTCATGTACGTGACCGGCATAGGCAATATCCGCGACGTACAGCTCTATTCCCGCACAGCCGGAGATTTGATGTAGGCGGTGGCAAGATGCTTATCGTTCCCGAAGGATACAGACAGCGGCTCAGCGTACGCGAGACCGAAAAGGCGATAAAGTTCGTAAAGGACGCGTTTCAAAAGAATCTTGTCAGAAATTTCGGGTTTGAAAGGGTGTCCGCGCCATTGTTCGTGCTCAGCGGAACGGGGGTCAACGACGACCTCAACGGCGTGGAAAGACCTGTGGCTTTCGATATCGCGTCTCTCGGCGGAGCGCAGGCGGAGATAGTGCATTCGCTCGCCAAGTGGAAGAGGCTCGCACTCAAAAGATACGGGTTCAGAAGCGGCGAGGGCATATACACGGATATGAACGCCATACGTCGGGAAGACAGGTGCGACAACCAGCACAGCATATACGTCGACCAGTGGGATTGGGAAATGGTGATTAGCCGCGAACAGCGCAACGTCGAATTTCTTAAAATGGCGGTTACGAGGATTGTCGCGGCGATTGTAAACACGCTTGCGGACACGAAGGCGCATTTCCCGTCCATAGATTTGGTTTTGAAAAAGAAGGTGACTTTCGTCACGGCGCAGGAGGCTCTCGACAGATATCCCGAGCTTGCTCCTCACGAAAGGGAACGCGCGCTGGCAAAGGAATACGGCACCGTGTTTCTTATGGGAATCGGAGGCGCGCTGTCCGACGGCAAGCCGCACGACGGAAGAGCTCCCGACTATGACGACTGGACGCTAAACGGAGATATTATATTCTACGACGAGGTGCTAGACGACAGTATCGAGCTGTCATCGATGGGCGTTCGCGTCGACGCAAGCACTCTGAGGAGGCAACTGGAAATCGCGGGAGCGAATGACAGAGTCTCGTACGAGTACCACAGACAGGTGCTGTCCGGCGAGTTGCCGCTTACGATTGGCGGCGGAATAGGTCAGTCCAGACTTTGCATGCTGTTATTGCAAAAGGCGCATATCGGCGAGGTTCAGGTCGGGCTTTGGGACGCCGACTCGCGCTTGAAATGCGAAAGAGCGGGGATAAATCTGTTGTAGAATTCGGGCGGAAGCCCGAGCAAAATATAAAATCCACTCATTTACGAGGCTGATATGATAATGCGTACACACAACTGCGGCGAATTGCGCGACGGTGACGTGGGTAAAAGAGTTAAACTTTGCGGATGGCTGAGCGGTATACGCGATTTGGGCGCTGTGATTTTCTTTGTCATACGCGATTTTTACGGCTATACGCAGGCGGTCGTTTCCGACGAGGATAAAAAGGAGCTTATTCGCTCTATTCCGCGTGAAAGCACGGTTTCCGTCGAGGGGACGGTCATGCTGCGCAGCGCGCCCAATCCCGATATGCCTACGGGTCTTATCGAGATAGACCCCGAAAAAATCGAGGTGCTGGGCAAATGCTATGAACAGCTTCCCTTCGAGGTGGCGACTTCCACGCAGTCTAGAGAGGACGTGCGTCTGAAATACCGTTTTCTCGATTTGCGTAATCCCGAGGTCAAGGATAAGATAGTTTTCCGCTCCAAGGTTGTGAGCTGGCTTCGCAACAAGATGACAGAGCTAGGATTCCTCGAAATTACGACCCCGATACTCACTTCGAGTTCTCCCGAGGGCGCAAGGGACTATATCGTGCCGTCGAGGCTGTATCCGGGGCATTTTTACGCGTTGCCGCAGGCGCCTCAGCAGTATAAGCAGCTGCTGATGACCTCGGGCTTCGACAAGTATTTTCAGATAGCGCCCTGCTTCCGAGACGAGGACGCGCGCGCCGACAGAAGCCCCGGCGAATTTTATCAGCTGGATACGGAAATGTGCTTCGCTACGCAAGAGGACGTTTTCGAGGTTATGGAACAGGTGCTCTCGGGCGTATTCAAGGAATTTGCTCCCAAGGGCTACAAGGTGGACGAAGGCCCTTTCAGAAGGATTGCGTACCGCGACGCTATGCGAGACTACGGGACGGACAAGCCCGACCTTCGCAATCCGCTTATAGTGAAAGACGTTACGGATATATTGAAAGGCAAAGCCCCATTCTTCGACGGAGGCAAGACGATAAAGGCTATCGCCGTCAACGGATTTAACGAGACGAGAAAATGGATTGACGCTCTTGCCGAAAGAGCCAAGCAGAACGGCGCGAGCGCTATGTATTGGTTCAAGCTGGACGAGAACGGCGCGGCAGTTGGCGGAATTGCCAAATTTGTCGCCGATTGCACGCAGGCGCTCAAAGAAAGACTGGACTTGCAAGCGGGCGGATTTGTTGCTATACTTGCAGAGGACAAGGGCGTTGAAAAGCAGGCGGGCTACGTACGTACGGAGTTGGGCGCAGGTTTGAATCTGATTGAAAAGGACGCGTTCCGTTTCTGCTGGATTGTGGACTTCCCTATGTACGAGTACGACGACGAGGGCGTGCTAGGTTTTTGTCACAATCCGTTCTCTATGCCGCAGGGCGGACTGGAAGCACTCAACGGCAAGGATCCGCTGGATATACTAGCGTATCAGTACGACAGCGTCGTCAACGGAGTGGAGCTGAGCTCAGGCGCGGTGAGAAACCACGAGCCCGCGATTATGGAACGCGCGTTTGAAATCGTCGGATACGGCAAAGATGTTATAGAGGAGAAATTCTCCGCTCTTTACAACGCGTTTAAGTACGGAGCGCCGCCGCACGCGGGAATCGCTCCCGGCGTGGACAGGATAGTCATGTTGCTCTCAGGCGAGCAGAGCATAAGGGAAATCATCACCTTCCCGATGGACAGAAACGCGAGAGATATACTGATGGGCGCGCCGTCTGCCGTCACGCAAAAGCAGCTCGACGACGTGCATATCAAAATCGTTATGCCTAAATCGGATGAAAAATCCGCTCGGTAAAACAGGATACAATGACGGGGATATTCCCCTTTTGGAGACATATATGAAAAGGAAACTTATCAGCTTGATTGCAGTGCTTGCTCTCATTGTGATTGCGTCGACGTGCCTCGTTGCGTGCAATCCCTACAAGTTCGACCCGATAGGCGGCGGAGACCCGACGGGCGAGGTCACGTCAAACGGCGGTTATGCCGTAAGACAGGGCAGGTACGTTTACTATATCAACGGTTTTACGGGAGCCGACGCCGACAATACTTGGGGCGGGCCCGTTGTTCAGAGTATAGTCCGCGCCGAGCTTAACGCAGACGGGACCGTGAACAACGACACTACGACAATCGTTGTGCCCAAGAGCATTTACAATACGTACAACGAGGGTGGCTTTGCCATTTTCGGAGAATGGATTTACTACGCCACGCCCAACTACGACAAAGATAAAAACGGAACCGCTTCCACAACTAATACGGACTTTATGCGCACCAAAATCGACGGCTCCGTAACGCAGAAGCTGGGCGTCATCAATTCGCGCAGCGCTCAATATCTGTTTACCCCCACCCGCGTGATATACTATTTGTCGAATACTCTCAGCTATATCGATTTCTCGGGTATGAACACAAATAAGAGCTCGGATAATCAAAAGGGAGCGACGTCGGGCACTTTGGCTTCCGACGTAGCCTCCGTTGCTTGGGATTACGCCTGCGACGAGATTTTCTACGTGCAGAACGTTACGGGAGAAAACAGCTACAAGAACTACAACGAGCTTAAAGCGGTCAAGTACGACGGAACGGGCGCGCGCACTCTTGCGACCGAAAACACCTTCCTTGCCGACGGCGAGCTTGCTCAAAACAATCCGCAGAAAGTCTTCAAATACAATCTCATCGATATGTACGTAGAGGCGGACGGAACTCCGACGATATATTATACAAAGTCGTATACACTCGACACGGATACGACGGCGGGTCTGTTCTGCGCAAAGGGAGCTGACCTCAAAGCTACGGAAAAGAAGCTCAATACGATAGGCTCCACCACGCTCTTCCCTTTGGGTTACGAGGACGGCGCGCTCGCGTATAACGCAAGCAACTCGTACTGCTGGTATAACGGAAGCAATGCGGAAAAGCCTTTGCAGACCACCACGACCTCGCAGACTATATGGAAGGTCGACCCCGTCGCGGGCTACGCGTATTTTACGGCAAGTTCCAGCCCCAAGGCCCTGTTCAGAATATCTTATAAAGAAAGAGTGGACAATATAACGACTATCATCGAAGAGGGAATGAAGGTAGATTGGCTCAAACTCGATTTTATCGGCGACGACCTGTACTTCTTTGCGACGGACGACGAAAACTATATGCACGTCGTCAATATCAAAACCTTCGATAAGGACGAAGAGGACGCGGAGAGCACCTATTTGGGCTTCGAGAGAGAGAAGGACGAAGAAGACGAAGAGGATGACAGCAAAGAATAACGACCGTATACAAAAGGGGGCGGAACCTTCCGCCCCCTTTTCATAAGGAGAAAGGTATGACGAAGACGCTTTTTATCAGCGGAGGTAGCCGCGGCATAGGCGAGGCAGTCGTAAGACTTGCGGCGGGCAGATATAACGTCGCTTTTACGTATTTCAAAAACGAAGAGCTGGCGCGTAATCTAGCGGATGAGCTCGACTGTAAGTACGGCGGAGTGATGTGCGTATACTGCGATGTAAGGGACGAAAAATCTGTTTTGACCGCAATAGAATGCGCAAAAAAGCGTTTCGGGAAAATTGATATTCTGATAAACAACGCTGGAACGGAGTGCAGCGGATTGCTTATCGACATCACCGCCAAGGAGTGGCGCGAATGCTTTGCCGTCAACGTGGACGGCGTTTTCAACTTGACTAAGGCAGTTATGGGAGATATGCTTTCGAGAAAATCGGGAAGCGTCGTCAACGTATCATCTGTTTGGGGAATACACGGGGCGAGCAACGAGGTGGCGTACTCGGCGGCGAAGGCGGCGGTCATAGGCTTTACCAAAGCGCTGGCGAAAGAGACGGCGCCATCGGGTGTGCGCGTAAACGCGGTCGCGCCGGGCGCGATTGATACGGATATGATGAAATTCTATTCCCAAGAAGAAATAAAGGCGCTTTGCACGGACGGCATTCCGTTGGGCAGATTGGGCGCGTCCGAAGAGGTGGCGGAGGCGGTCTTGTTTGTCGCGGAGAATGCGTATATGACGGGCGCTACGCTGTCGATAGACGGACTTTTGCGCTGAGAGTATCGCAATCCGCATAAAAATTGTCGTTTTATAGGATAAATCATATAGTTTGGTATATTTAATATAATATTCAATTAAATTTATATTTATATTGTTTACGAATATTGACTTTGGTTTTTCTGTATAATATAATTATACTATCATAAAATGCTCGCTTTGCACATATCGGCGGGCAGTGATTCTTTCAGGAGGAAATTATGAAGAAATCATGGATCAGAACATTACTGATTGTGGTTATGGCTCTGTTGCTTATCTTCACGCTTGTCGCTTGTAATCCCGACAAAGATGATAACGGCGGCTCCGATAACCCCCCGCCTTATAATCCCCCGAATAAAGAGTGGGAAGGAGACCCCGAAGTCAAAGCACATTGGGACAGACTTTGGGAGCTGACGTCGAAAATAGGCGAAACGGCGGTTGAAGGCGACGATGATCTTGCGGTCGAGCTCGGTTTGCAGATTGCGCTCAATATACGCAACGCCAACAGCGACACACTCTATCAGCAGATAGACCTCGGTTTGGACATTCAGGCAGTTATCGGCGGCAGACAAAACGCGGCAACTGCGGCAGACGGAGAGAAGGAGTCAACTGCTGAGAATACTTCGATAAAGATTAAACTTTACGACCCCACGGACTCTGCGCATACGGAAATCGCGGCGCTGTATCTGTTGGGCAGCGACCTCGACAATCTCTATGTGGATTTCGGCGGCAAGAATATCAAGATTCCTCACAATCTTGTTTCTACTGTTTGGAACGAGGTTTTGAAGAAAGAAGGCAATCTCATTGACGAGCTTCCCGGAGCGCTCAATAATCCGTTTCTTAATATAGGCGGTGAAGAGCAGAGCATCAACGGTCTTATAAATACCTTTACGGACGCGTTCGGCGCGGATTGGACTCTCAATACGCTGGTCAACAGCTTGGTTAAGATGTTCGGTCTCAAAGACACTATCGAAAATATTCTCAAAGAGAATCAGCTTATTGCAAGCGCGCTCGGAATCGATAATGTTTTCGACGATAAGGGTCAGATAGATATCTTGAAAATCCTTACGGGCGAGGTTACGACCACCGTCTTCACTGCGAAAACGAATGAGTCCAACGGCGTTATCAATCATAAGGTCGAGCTGAATGAAAACATTTGGGCCATGATAGTGGGTATGCTCGACGATATCGGCAAGGAGAATAATCTTCAGCTCGGCACCAATCTTCTTAAAGGCGCAGGTAGCAGTCTTTCCATTTCGTACAATGAAAAGGTCAATGAGATTCAAGACTTCACGATTGCCGCAAGACTGGGAGCATTGTCGACTGACCTCGACAGCAAGACGGTCGTTCCCGAGCTTGCAATCAAGATAAGCTCTCTCAAAATTGAAAAGGCAAATCAAGAGAACAAGGTGCAGATTGCACCCGCAAGCTATAAGACGAATATCGCTCTCGACGAGCAGCTTTCGTTTGAAGTAAGCGGACTTACACTGAAAAATTATAAGGATATTCTCGGCGGCGGAAACGACGCCAATCCGGATACGGGCGTGACCTCGGCGGAGGGAGATGAAAACCCCGACCTCGTGCTCAATCACAGAGTCGAAATAGGCATTCAGGGTCAGCTCGACCTTATCGGCGGCAGAACAGTCGTCAATCCCAATCCCGATGGAAATCAGGGCGGAACAGCGGATGATACCGCCCAACCGACCGAGCCTCAGACCAACCAGACCAAGCTCAATGCTTATGTCAGAATAGTCGATTTGTCCAAGACGGCGGACAATGTGACCAATATCATCGAAGCCAGCTTTGTAAACAGCAAGCTCGGTATAAAGATTGACAGCACGGTTGCGGCAGTTGCGGGACAGGTTTTGACCGAAATGGGATTCGTGCCCGACGGAGTAAACCTCGAAGGCGTCAACAGCCTGTATCTCGATTTGGATATAAACATCGCGGATATGGTTCACGACTTGGTTGTGAATATTGCGAGCAAAATATACAAGGAGTGGCAGTTAGACCATCCCGATGATCCCACGCCCGACGCGGATCCCAACGTAAAGACGGTCGCGTTCAAGTACGGAAAGCGTTATGTGGGAGAGTTTGTTAAGGTCACCAAAGGCACAGCGCTCACCGATGAACAGATTCCCGTAATTATTGCCGACGCAGGTTATATCTTCGAGGGATGGTATGTAGGAGATACGAAGATAGAAGCCGGCACCGTTATCGAAGAGGATATCATCGCTACGCCTAAATTCAAGGAAGCTCCTACGACTCCCGAAGAGCCTACAGCGCCTAAGGACTATGGTGCAATCATCGTAAAAGCTGTAAAAATCTTCAAGGTTGCGCTTCCGTATGTGTCCACCAACAACAACATCGTTGTTTCCACGAACGACCTGCTGCCCGTAGTTGTGGATATCTGCAACATTTGGAGAGGACAGGACGGCCCGAACGCAAAGGATAAGTGGACGGTCGAAAACCGCGAAGCCGCTATACTCGAAAGCCTCAACAATCCTCCGCTCGATCCCGACAACAACACGGTCGGCGAGCTGATCGGTCAGATTATAGTCATACTCACCACTCCCGCAGAGCCTCCTGTAGAGGACGTGCCCGGAACGACTGCGGACGAGCCTACCGTTCCTCCGACCGAGGAAGAGCCCACTCTTTGGGACTGCGTGCTTACGTTGCTCTACAAGGTTGCTCCGCACGTAGAAATCGACGGTGTTGAAATCGACCCCGAGGTTGAGGGACAGACTATGTACGACGCAATTATCCTCGCAGCGCTCCACGGCGCGCTTGAAGTCAAAGCCGACGCGAAGAACGGCTTCCACCTCAATGTTAATTACACCTTTGCAGGCGCGCATATCGGCGTAACCGAGAAGTTCGAAGTTATCGAGACAAACAAAGATACCTTTAAGGATATCTACGCGGAGTATGAAACCGCAGTTGAGAACGGCGGCGACGTGAGCAACTGGCTGGATATCAGCAATCTCCTGCCAAAAAAACAGATTATAAATGTCGCGGGCAACACGTTCGTATTTAGCGGATACACGGATAACAACGGCAATCTGACGAGCGACCAACTGAATGAAATAGCGGAACCATTTGCAAATTTCAAGTTCGAGTTCGATATGCAAGGCGGCGTAATTATAACTACGGGCGCGGAAGGCACACAGCAGCTTTCCGGAACTTATGAGCAGGTTGACGACGTTCTGACGATTACGGTAGTCGGCGCTGATGTTAGGACTTTCACGCTGAATGCTTACGGCTTTGGATTGACCATTGAAGATGGTACTACTTCCATTACTATTTGGTTCGATTTGGCAGCAGAAGAGCCTATTGCATAATATAATTTTATGGCAAAATTAAAAATCCCCGCGCGTTGCGCGGGGATTTTTTTGTATATTTTTGCATTATACCTTTAAGTGCAACAATTAAACAAGAATAAGCTCATTTATTTTATCGGCAACAGGAATATTAGGTTGTTGCAACCGCGTTCGATATAGGCGTATAAATATCCGAATGCGCAATATCGATAAATTTGTTGCGAAATAATCCGAAATGGATATATAATATACCTATGGATATTTTCGATACCGACAACAGCGTAGTTTCAAAGGAGGATTTGCACGACGGAGCGGATTTCGTCGGCGAATTTTCCGTTGAACTGCAAAAATACCGCAGCCGTCTTACGGGTACAACCAACGAGACGGCTTGCGCCCGCGCGATAAGACAGACCATAACCGACGAGACGGGCGCGCAGGCAAGGCTGGAAGCGTACAGAGCGTATCCTATGTTCGGAAGAGGCTCTCTGCCTTTCCTCGGGCTGTGGTATCTGTTTTGCTATATCCTCTATTTCGTTTCGTTTGCGGGGAACAGGCTTGTCGGCATTCTCTTATCCGCGCTGGCGCTCGTAGTTTTTACCTTAGGAATGGCGACGGTGCTGACCGCTCATTTCGGCAAGAAGCGCAAAATCAACAGAATGCTCACGCAAAAGGTCTCCTACAACGTGGTGAGCGAATTTTCCAAAAATACGGATAAGAAGAGGAAGGAACGCACCTTTATTATTGTCGATAACCACGACGCGATTGTGGGCAATTTTTTCAAGGAGCAGAAATATCTAAGCAGGCTCACGCAGATACTAGTGCCTTTGACGGCGGTTATTTTTGTGCTGTTCTGCATTCTTAAAATGGCGATAGGCACCGATACGTCGGGCAAAATCACTGCGTTTACAGTGATACCCGCGGTGCTCGGCGTTATGGGGATTTTGCTTACGGGCATGAGGTATTCGCCGCTTGAAAAAGACGCCAAGCAGAATAACGGCGTAGCGACTTCCGTCGCGATGGCGACATACGCCTACTTTGTGGAAAAGCCCGAGCTGCTTGACGACGACGTGCGCATAGTTTACGTATCTCTCGGCGGCGAGAATTCGGGACACGGCGGTTCGGAGGCGTTTGTGCATTCTCATCCCGAATACGCTTCCGCCTGCGTGCTTACAATAGGCGACATAGAGAGCGGAGATTTGAAGATAATAGAGCGCAACTGCATTCGTAAAATCGACTATTCCACTCCTATGGTGTCGCTTATACGTTCAAGCGCGTTCGAGCAGAAAATAGATATAGCAGTTCAGCCGCACGACTCCTTGCCGCAAAAGCTGTCCTCTCTGCACGGTTATATTTCGGACGCGTTCGCAGTCAACGGAAACCACACCGCGCAGATTATCGCGGAGGAAAGTAAGTCGGAAGACAGAGTGCTCGAACGCAACGATATCGAAAAGCTGTTTTCGGTGACGGTCGGAACGCTGTTGAAGCTGTTGCACGACGATATTGCGATTCCCAAAGAAGAGGTCAAAAAAAGCTCTTCCGAAATAGAAATCAAAACTGTAGTAGGCAAATAACATGCGTGCGCGTCACGGCGCACATTTATTGTACGGATATGAAAATTCAAAACGAAACAGACGAAGCGAAGACAAAAGAGATATCCGCAGAAGCTTGTGAAAGTACGGAGGTCTTAGAAGAGGCGCGCTTTGCCGAATGCGCGAATGCGACGCAATCAACCGACGATATCGCAAACGGCGTTGAAACGGCTGATTGCGAGGAGAAGGGCGGCATACTTTACTATTACTCTCGCAAGAAAAGGAAAAAATCGGAAGCGCTTTCAAAAATCAAAAAACTGTGCAAAAGATATTTTATCGACGCGTTTACGGGTATGGCGCAGGGGCTTTTCTGTACGCTGATTGCGGGTACGATAATCGCGCAGGTTGCAAGCTGGTGCGGGAATAATACCTTTGCAACCACCTTGAATTATATCGCAAGCATCGCCAAAATGCTGATGGGAGCCGCTATCGGCGTTGGTATTGCGCATAAACTCGGTGCCAAGCCTCTCGTTATGTTTACCGCGGCGGCGACGGGTATGATAGGCGCGTGGGCGGGCGGCCTTGTACAGGCTCTCATTGCGGGCGCTCCGTTTGCAATAGGTCTGGGCGCACCCGGTAATCCGATAGGCGCGTACGTCGTATCTCTGCTTACAATCGAAATCGCGGGACTGTATGCTGGAAAGACAAAGCTCGATATTGTTTTGGTACCGCTCGGGATGCTCATTCTCTGCCTCGTCGGCATATTTGCGTCGTATCCGTTTATATTGCTTATAGATTTGTTTGCAAAGGGAATAGTGCTTGCGATAGAGGCCGGCGCGGCGGTGAAAATCATTGTCGGAATATTCGTCGCCGTCGTTATGGGCGTATTGCTCACTATGCCTACGTCGTCCGCGGCTATTTGGATTGCGATTGCGACTTCGGCGACTGCGGTCGCCAATTCCGAGGCGTTCGGTATCGCGGGCGGAGCGGCTGTCGCGGGCTGCGCGGCGCATATGATAGGGTTTGCAGTTGCAACATTCAGAGAGAACGGATGGAGCGGACTTATTTCGCAGGGCATAGGCACGTCTATGCTTCAAATCCCCAACATAATGAAGAAACCTCTTATTATGCTTCCCGAAATCGTCGCAAGCGCAGTATCTGGTCTTGTCGCGGTGCTGATTGGCATAAGGTGTAACGCGGCGGGCGGCGGCATGGGCACGAGCGGACTTGTCGGCATATTCGGCACTGTTGACGCGTCTATGGCGGCAGGGGTGGAAACTTGGCGCATTGCGGTCGGCATAATTCTGTGTCTGTTTATTATTCCCGCGGCGGTCAGCTTGTTTGTAAGCGAAGTTCTGAGGGCGAGAAAACTGATTAAACCCGAGGACATGAAACTGGAAGTATAAGCCGAAAGCAAAATACCTTATATAAAAAATTTCCGCTGTATAAAGAGAGACAGGCATAACGCCTGCCTCTCTTCATTAGGGAGATATTATAAATGAAACACTCGTGGTAATGATTCGGCGTAGTTTTCTGCGCCGATTGGGGATGCGACCGCCGCTGCAAACGTTTGGGGATAACCCTCGTTTGGCGAATACAGTCCGCCGCAAGACGTCCGTCATCAATTTTTATTATCGCCCGTCTTGGGTTTCTTTTTGTAAAGGGGCAGGATTACGGAGAAGACCGTTCCCTTGCCCTCTACGCCCTTGCAGGTTATGGCGCCGCCATGCGCGGATACCGTTGCAGCCGCGATGGAGAGTCCCAGACCGAAGCTCTGATTGTCCTCATTTTTACGCGCGCCGTCCGTTCGATAGAATCTGTCGAACACATGTTCCGCTTCCTCTTTGGTTATCGCTTCGCCTGTGTTCATCACGTTCAGTCTAATTTTTTTCTGGTCGGCGGTGAGACGAAGACCCACCTTTCCCTCGGGGTTGCAGTATTTTATCGCGTTGTCGAGGAGTATCACAATCAGTCTGTCAAGCGCGCCTTTGTCTCCGACCACCGTTATATCGGGTTGTATTTCCGTAAGCAGGTGCACGTTTTTCTCAAAGCAAATAGGCTCGAAGGTAAGGCATGTTCCTTCCGCGACAGTGCTCAGATTGAGTTCCTCTTTGGGCAGCTCCGACTGCTCTATTTTAGAAAGCTCCAACATGTTTTTGATGAGCCCGTTCATCCTCTCTATCTGAGTTTCTATGGATTGCATCCATTCCGCATTGGATTCCACCGTGGAATCGGGCTCCGATTTTATGACGTTGAGATTTGCGGATATAACGGTCAGAGGAGTTTTCAGCTCGTGCGAAGCGTTTGCGATAAGGTCTCTCTGCTTGTTGAAGGCTTCGGATACGGGGAGCAGAAGCCTTGCGGAAGAGAGGAACGCAAGCAGAGCAGCCAGCGCTACGGACGCTACGTACAGCATTATTACCTGTATGCCCGTGTTCAGCAAAAGCTCCCGATACTCCGTTCTGTCCATTATGGCGATAAGACGTCCGTCGTCCGTGTTCTTTTCCGCACAGATGAAATATCTGTCGCCCACTTTGTAGGTGCCGTTGCCTATTCCCATACCCTTGGCGATTATCTCTTCGCGCGCGTCACCGTAATAGGATAAGTCCTCTTTCAGGTTGTAGTTCCCGTTTTTGTCCGCGAATACGAAGAAGCAGCGCAAAGCCTGCGGAGCGGACGCGTTGTAGTCCTTCGGAGAGGCGAGCGCTTTTTCGAGAGAATTGCGTATGCCTAGGTCGTTGGACGCGTAGCTCAGTACAAAAAATCCGCCGAGCATAATGAGGAGGAATATTGCCGATATCACGGTTGTTATGACGGTGAATTTTGCGCGCTGTCTCTTGATTAAATCCATTATAATCTACCGAAATCGGCGTTTATCCCTTATATTTATGATATAAACACGCGTTTATGTTGAGTTTCACATCGATTGCTATATTTTTTACGTTCGTCTTTGTGACATAAAATTCCGCCCTGCGAGGACAGTTATGACCTAAATCAGCATTTGGCGGCAAGTCTGTATCCGACGCCGCGAACAGATTCGATTGTAAACGACGCTCCGAGATGCGACAGCTTTTTGCGCAGGAAGGACATGTATACTTCGAGATTGTTGGACTCGAATTCGCTGTTCAGCCCCCACGCTTTCAGAATAAGGTCCTCTTTTGCGGCGACGAATTTGGGATACTCGAACATGTATCTCAAAAGCTCGAATTCCTTTGCAGTGAGACTGATTTCGCCTTGCGGCGTGCTCAGAACGTACGTTGTCAAATCCAAAGACGCTTCGGCATATTCCAGTTTGTTGTCGCTCACCAGCTTGCCTCTTCTGCGGAGTACCGCGCGCATGCGCGCAGACAGCTCGTTGAATGAGAATGGTTTGGATACGTAATCGTCCGCGCCTCTGTCAAGCCCAAGGACTTTGTCGTTCTCGTCCGAAAGCGCGGTCAGCATAATTATGGGTGTGTCCAGTTTTTTGCGGCGCAGTTCCGAAAGAACGTCAAACCCGTTCATCTTCGGCATCATGACGTCGAGCAGAATCAAGTCGTACATTCCCGTTGCGGCAAAATTCAGACCGTCTGCACCGTCGAATACGCAGTCTACGTCATAGCCGTCTTTCGTGAGCATTTTTGAAAGTGCGCGCGACAGTTCTTTTTCATCCTCTACAAGCAAAACTCGCATTGCCGACCTCCGTTTTTATGATTATACTATTTTCCGATACTTAAAACAATATTAAATTGCCTTCCGCGCAGCGCTCCAATAATATTACTCATTTAATTGTATAATATATAATACGCGAAGCACGGTATTGAAAACGGAAGATTCTCGTGTTACAATTCTTATATCCTTATGAAAACAAAGGTTTTTGCACTTTCCATACTGACAGCGGCTGCGGCAATACTTATAATAGCCGCGGTATTTTGTTATATTCCGTTTAAAACCGCATACGCGGCGGACGGCGGCTTGCGGTTTTTGATTTCAACCTCGGACGGAGAGAGCTGGGAACTGTTTTTGGGAGAGGAAAGCATTGCAACCGCTTCGGGTGCGTTTTTCGATTACGGAAATTCAAATGCAGTCAGCGTAAAGTTTGAAAGCGCGATAAAGCGGAAACTGGAAGAGCAGGGGCATACGGATTATGCGTTGAGCTTTGCGCTCCCGAATATTTTTGCGGAAGCCGCCGGCGATACGGAAGCGGATTATTCCGAAACAAGCGGAGGAATCCTTATCAAGGCTCGATATGAAAGCGTGATAAGCTCGGACATATACAAGACATTGCAGTATCGCACGGAAGGAGAATTTGAAACGTATCCTTTTTCAGCCGAACAGGACGGCGGTCTGACTTTCGGACAGGCGATAGACGCGGGCGGTTATCGAGTGCGTTTCGCGCTGTATGAAGTTTTCGTTTTCGACGGCGTGAGATACAGCGTGCCCAGATACAGCGGTGAAATAGGCTGTACCGTCTTGGCGGCGGAGCCCGAAATCCCCGAATTGGGTATCGTCAAGGTGGAGTACGGCACGGCGGCGGAGGATATCGCGCAGGCGCTATACGATTACAGCGGCGAATGGACCTTATCCGCAGAGCAGAACCTCCCCGAGCTTGCGGCAGACAGGCGCGCGCGTCTCGAGGTGAAAGACGGCGGATACCTTCTCGCGTTCGATTACGCTCCCCGCAACAAGAACTACAAGACGGCATACGGAATCATCGTCAATGTTGAAATAACTCCCCGCATCCTCAGAGTTTATATCTCCGACGATTTTTCGCTTGTCGGAGAACCAGTCAAAACTGATTTCAAATATGAAATATCCACACCTCTCGCCGAAGGGGAGACGGAAGAGAGTCTCGGCATAGAGTTATACGTCGAGAATATAGATATCAACGCTCCCGGCAAGTACGTTATAAAGGCTCGGTTTGAAAACGACAATTATCTGCCTCAGTGCTTAAACTATGACAACGTATTTTTGGAGGGCGGCCGCTATACGATATATGCTACGAGACTAAGCGCGGCGGCGCACGACGGCTCGCAATTCGAGGTCTATATTCAGAGCGGCATAAGAAATTTGACTTTGCGCATAGATGAATACGTTGGCGGCGCGGCGATTGACGGATATGTCTTGGTTGCGGGATACGAGTTTATATTTGAAAACGAGGACGGGGAAAGGGCTTTCCCCGAAACCGAGTACGTTGTGATTGTAAAGCGTTTGAACGTTTCCGCTACGCTCTGCGCCGCGATTTACGGCGAAGGTCAAATCGGAAATTTATCCGAAACGGTCTATGGTGCCGTTGAGGTTCGCAGCGATATGAGAGCTCTTGCGTTTTTTACAGAGGACGCCGCTTCCTTCGGCAAATCGGCATATGAGACGACGGCATATGTGCTTGCAGGGCTGTGCGCCGCGCTTGCCGTTTCCCTTGCGGCGCTCACAGTCGCGTATCT
This sequence comes from uncultured bacterium, assembly GCA_949432885.1. Classification (GTDB taxonomy): domain Bacteria; phylum Bacillota; class Clostridia; order Christensenellales; family CAG-917; genus CAG-475. The sequence goes on from CASQXY010000002.1 coordinate 92,694, forward strand.
GAAAGGCGGGAGGTACTTCAAATGATTGATATACTTTCGGCGGTGGATTTCAAAGCGCTTCTGATTGCATGCAGTTTCCTTTGCGCGGCGCTCGTATGCGGGGACGCGGCATTGCTGTTTTTGATTGTAAGACGTGCGAAAAGCAATAAGGAAATTATGAAAAAAAACGTTTATATACGCGGAAACGACAGTTTAAGCGATGAATGTGCGATGTATGCCGACGAATATAATCAGGAAAATATAAGCGCTGAGTCCGATTATGCGGAGCCCGACAGCGCGGACCAAACGGGCGGCGAGGATAACGGGATATCCGGCGCAAGGGCGGATGTGCGGTCAGAGGAAACGGACGATGAAACAAAGGATTAAGCAATCTATAATTCTGCTGAGCATAGGCATAGCCGTCAACATAGCGCTTGCGATAACCAAAATGTACGTAGGCGTTAGCGTGAACAGCCTGTGTATTACTCTCGACGGCACGAACAGCTTATTTGACGTTTTGACGGGGATAATTACGCTCGCCGCATTTGCCGCACTGTTTGCGCCTCGCAGTGAAAACGCGCCTTTCGGATACGGCAGGAGCGAGTATCTTGCGGGCTTCATTGTCGCTGTAGTGTCCGTTGTTATGGGCGGTCTGTTTTTTATGCGTTCTTTAAACCGGCTCGCTATGCCCGAGCCCGTTTGGTTCGGCTGGCAGAGCTGCGTTATAATCGCCGTCGCAATTCCCGTGAAGCTCGCAATCGGGTTGCTTTATTATTTCTATAACAAAAAATTGCAATCCAAAGCGATTGCCGCTATCGTGGTCGACAGCTTTTTGGACGTAGGCATTACCTCCGCTTCGCTTATATCATTTGCGGTATCGGGACGAGTGGATTATGCGGTGGACGCCATTTTCGGGATTGCGATAAGCGTCCTAGTGGTTGTGTTTGCTGTTATCATGGTATGTCAGACTGTAAAATGCCTGCTTAAAGGGGACGACTGCGAGGATGAAAGGGAAGCGATAAAGAGGTATCTCGACGAATGCGAATATATAGAGCGCGCGGAAGCGATAGTTTTGCACGATTACGGCTTCGGCGCCAAGACGGGGACGGTGCGCGCCGTCTTCGGGCGCGGCTTTACGCGAGAGGACATAGAGAGGCTTGAAGACAGTATTTACGCGGATATCGAGAAGGAATGCGGAGCAAAGGTGTGGATTATTCCGATAAGCGAGCAAAATGCGCAGATTTCGGCCGCAAAAGATAATTCGGATTCCGAAAAACAATGAAAATCTTGCAGATATACGTCCGCTATGGTATATTATTTATAAGAATAGTTTAAAGGGGGTCGCTATGAGCGATAAGGAAAAGAAGGAGACAGCTTCCATCGATACGGACGAGACTGTAAATACGCCCGAGATTGCGGAAGAGACGGTTGCGTCGGACGGGGAATCCGTATCGGAGTCCGTTGAGAGAGCAGACGTTTCTGCCGCAGGCGGTGAAGAGACGTCCGAAGTGACGGAGGACGGCGGCGAAGAGGAAGAGCCCGACGGAGCGGAGTCCGAAGACAGCGGCGGTAAAAGGAAAAAGAAGAAGAAAAAACCGCTTACAAAAGAGCAGAAGAAAAAACGTACGATAAAAGCCCTCATCATAACGGGCGCGATAGTTCTTGTGCTTGCGATTTTCTTCGGCAGTTGCGCGATTGCAAACGCAGTGGGTATAAAGGCGCTTATCAAGGCGGCGAGCAGCTACGATAAGGTACAGTATGCCGAGGAGGAACGCTTTGTCAAGGGCGAGAATCTCATAAAGGACGACGACGGATATTGGACGTTCAAGACGGACAGGAATCTGAAAATCGTGCAGTTTACGGACGTACATATCGGAGCGGGCTGTTTCTCGCAGAGCAAGGACGGCTGGGCTATGAATGCGGTCGCCAAGATGATAACGGAGGAAAAACCCGACCTTGTCGTGGTGACGGGAGATATTGCGTATCCCGTTCCCTTCCAGGCGGGTACGTTCAATAACCTTAACGCAACCAAGGTGTTTGCGAATCTTATGGAGAGCCTCGGGGTGTACTGGACGTTTGCGTTCGGCAACCACGATACGGAAGCGTACAGTATGTATGAGCGCAAGGATATCTGCGACTACTACGAGAGCGCGGCATTTGAATACTGTCTGTTCGAGCGCGGCTTCTCCGACGATGAAAAGGGCTATGGCAACAATATCATAAAGGTTCAGAATAGCAAGGGCATTACAACGCACGCAATCGTCACGCTCGACAGCCACAGCTATATAGAAGGCGACTACTTCGGAGCGGCGTGGAAATACGACAATATTCATCAGTCGCAGATAGATTGGTACTGCGCGGAGATGGACAAGCTCAAAGCGGCGAACGTCGCTGAGGGCGGCGACGACGAATACGTGCCCAACCTCGCGTTCTTCCACATTCCGATGGAAGAGTATCGCAAGGCGTGGGGCGAGCTTATCGAGGCCAACAACGGCACCAAAGCTACCGACGCGGAAAAGAAAGCCGGTAAGTATGAAAATATCAAAGAAACGGAAAACGTCGATTATATCTACGGCATTATGGGTGAGGACGACAAGCAGAAAAACGGACAGAGAACGTACGGCGTATTCTGCGGCATTCATCCCGACGAGTTCTTTGAGAAGGGCGCGGACCACGGCTTGCAGGGCACGTTCTGCGGACACGACCATTATAATAACTTCTCGGTCATCTACAAGCAGAACGGCAAGAGAGTGCGCCTTACATACGGAATGAGCATAGACTATCTGGCGTATCCCGGAATCTATAAGGAGCATTTACAGCGTGGATGTACTGTCATAAATCTGCTTGCGGATTCGGAGGACGAATACGGCTTCAACTTCACGTGCGAGGCGAAGAACTACTACACGGACTACGGAGTGAATCACGAGAAAGGCTGAGCGAAATCGCTATAAAAAAATCCGTCCCGAAAAGGGACGGATTTTTGTTTTGCATGTTTTGCATCCGCGGATTTCTCTGAATTTTTATTCTTCGAGATTCAGTCCCTCGGGAGTTTCGACAACCGTCGTGCCGAAGTTGCCGTAGGTTGAGGTCGTCGTGCACGATACGCTTCCCGTCGCGCCAGATGCGGAGATGCTTGCGCTTATGATAGCTTCGGATTTGTAAATCCTGCCCTCGTTCACGAAATACTCCGCGTTGCATTCGACCGAATTCATATTCACCGCGTTCGCATAGCTGCCCAGAGCGTCCAGCGCCGTTTCGAGATACTGATTAAATTTCTCGGAATTGAGCTTGAAGCCCGTCGCGGTTTTGACGAAATAAGAGTTGTCGTTATCCGCCTCGGGAGTGAAGCTGACGTCGATATCAATAGAATAAGTGGGGATTTTTATCCATTCGCCGTCATCCTTCATATACAAATCGAAGTTGCTGTCGGGCATGGTTCCCTTGAATACGTAGAACAGCTCAACGCTTTCGCTCAGATTCCCGTCAGACATCGTCATAACGAGAGTAGCGAACGTGCCCGCGCATTTCAATTCCATGCGAATCGTCATGTCCATAGATTGGCTCTGACCGTAACCGGACGCGTAGGCGTGGGTTTTGCTCTCCACGGTAATCGTAGAGTTGCGATATTTGCTTTGGTCGAAAACCTCGTCATAGTAGCTTTTGGTGACTACGTCGCCCTCGGCAAGCGGCGGAACATAGTATCTGTAATCGAAATCGATGACCAGAATGTAAACCGTCACGGTCTTCGTCTTTACGGTCGCCGCCGTCGCGCTCGTAAAGCCCGTTGCCGCGGCGGCGGAAGCCGTCGCTTCTTCCGAAACGTTGTAGGTGATTACAACCTTTTCGGCAGACGTCAGCTTTGCCTTATCCTCGGCGGAAATCTCCAGCTCGTTGATTTCGGCAGACGTCAGATCCGCCTGCTTTGTGCTGGATACGTACTGCGCGTCTGTGGCTTCGCCCGAGACCTCGTTTGCAAGAAACGCGACCGCGGCGTCTTCGGAGCTGGCATAGCTGTTTGCCGACAGCGTGCCTTTGTAAAAAGTGTCCTTCGGAACGTTGTCCTTGTTGCACGCCGTAAATACAGCCGCGCACATCACGAAGATAAGGATAACGCTTGCAATGATTATGAATTTCTTCTTCATAATATCCTCCTAAATTTTTATAGTTTCATTATATTATGCAAATTTGTATCGGTCAACGGTAATCGGAAAAATAAAATAAATTTTATTTAAGTATAGCATGGCGTGTCTTGGATATTTTTAGGCAGAGTATAAAGCGCGGCTGATAGCTTAGTCGCGCAGCCGTTTCAGCGTAGGTAGTCGAGTATGACCGCCCACTCTTTTGCAAGCGACTGAACGTCGTATTTTGCGTTCGCGGGGCTGGTGGAGGGGAGCTTGACGGTTATCGCGCAAAGCTCGGGATAAAACATTTTCAAATATTTATAAGATGCCGCGCCGTTGCAGAAGATGTGCCGAATTTGCGAGCGTGCTAGAAAAGAAGGCACGTCGGAGGGTATGACGTTTTTTATTTTGGTATCGGAGCTTCCTTCGATATCGCATTCCTCCACGCTGTCGTAAAGCGCGATACGGTGTTCGAGCAAAAGCTGCTTTCTGGTTGAAATATCCGCGTCCTCGAAATTCTCGTCAAGCAGTACGCCCATCAGCTTCCAGAATCTGTTTTGCGGGTGCATATAATAGAAATTATGTTCAACCGATTTCACTGACGGAACGCTGCCGAGTATCAGAACTCGGCAGTTTTCATTGAGTATAACCCCGAAAGGGTGTTTTATGTGGCGTATTTGCATTTATAAAGTTCTTTTTCGGTTATTTTATAATATAAACCTTTGTCTGATGTTTTTGCAGTGAAACGCTCATTTTGCCGCATGTGGTTTCGGCGGTTTCACCTGTCCATTGGTTTTGAGGATGGTACTCGGATTTGCGTTTCATACAGACGTATTTGTCTTCGCAAAGCTTGTTCAAGTCGTACGTAATCCGCGCCGAGTGCGACGATTTGTTGAAGAAGCAAACTGCCGTTTTTCCGTCCGCCAAGGGCTTTGCAAGGATGTCGACCGTGCCGCGCTTCACGCGTTTTGCCTGTTTGCACAGCGGGTCCTGATTTATGGCAATCAGGTTCTTGTTTGTGACGATAGCCTTCACCTGCTCGTCCATTTGGCGCAAGTCGTTGCCTAATATCAGAGGCGCATTCATCATGCACCAAAGCGAGAAGTGAGACGCGTTCTGATTGTACGTCAGCTTTCCGTTGCCTACTTCCAGCATGTCGGGGTCGTTGAAATGCCCTGCGCGGGAATACGGGTACAGCTTGACGGTGTGATTGTATATCGTCTTTATCCAAAACCACCAAGGACGGATGTCAGGAGTTGTGCGCCACAGATTGCCCGCCTTTGCTCCCCACCTGTACGGCTTGCCGAAGCCCCATTCGCAAATTGAATACGTTATGGGCTTGACCGCCTGCTTGCGCTCGGCTGCGACGCGTTCCGCCGCTTCTTTGAGAGCGATACCCATGCGCTTGTACTGATACATTTCGCTGTCCGCTTTGCATGTGATCGGATTGTAAAGTTTTATTGTGTTTTTGCCTGCCGTAAGCCGTACGACTGTTTGGAAGCGCGCGGTCTTGTTGGGTTTTTTCTGCGGAGGGAAGTTCAGCTCGTATTCCTCGCCGTCGTTGACCTTTATCACGAGATATTTTTCGTATTGCCCCTTCTTTTTTATGTTGACGGAAAGCACGTACTCGCCGTCTTCGTCCGCCTCAATATTGCCGTAAACTATGCTCCCCAGATTGCCGTCCAAACCCGATACGTAGCTGCCGCAGCGCAGGGAGGTGTCCGTCATTTTGCGCGCAAGCCCGTGAAGCACGGCGTTGTGTACGGAGTATTCGATCGGATGACCGTCGAATTTGGATACGCTTATGCTGTATACGAGCGGCGCGTAGCGGGATATGGGGATATTATGGCAAAAATCGTATTTGAAATATTCGACGCCCCATTTCGCAAGAGTGTATGCGTCCGCCTTTTCTCTGCCTAAGCTGGCGGGCAAATCCTCGCAGGTGAGTGTGCCGTTGGACGTATAAGCGCCCAGTTTAAGCCCCAGCTTATTCACCTCGGATACGAGCCAAGGTATGCCGTGCGGAAACGCTTCTAGGTCTCCCTGCAAATCTCCGTTTTCGTCGCGCATGGACGAATGCCAGTTGTCGTCCATGTTCAGATGAACGTAGCCAGCCTCAATCAAGCCGTTATTTTTCATCGCGCGCGCGGTTTCAAGTATCAGCGTTTCGTTTATGCGGTTGCGGAAGGTATTCCAGCTGGACCAACCCATAGGCGGCGTTTTCGGAGCGCCGTTTTCATAATCCGCGTATGTCGGTTTCGCGCTTGTCGGCGGATTTTTGACGAACAGCTTGCGAAGATAGCATATAGGGCACATACCGTTTCTTTTCATAATTTCTCCGTTATTATTTCAGTATAATCTGTGTTTTAGGCAGGTTACGGCTGTTGTTCGCCGTTGTCGTTTGAATTGGAGCTGTCGCCGAGAGGGAATATCAGGCTGTAGTCGCCGCCAAGTACTTCGGGGAGCTTGCCGTCCCATTTCTCGTAGAACTGCTGTTTGAGCATGGCGTCCTTGACCTCTGCCGACAGCGCGCTCCATGCCCGTTGCATGATTTCAAGAGCTTCTGCGTCGCCCTTGGACTTTTCTATCACGGCTTCGGCCTCCTTCTTTGCGACTTCCAGAGCCTGTTCGGCCTGTATTATTGCTTTTTCCTTTTCAAATTGGGCTTTGAGCTTTTCCTGCTCGGCTATCATTTTATCCTCGACGGTTTTCTCGAAAGCGTCCGTGAAGGATATGTCGGTCAGAACCACGGTGTTTATCGCCACGCAATAGCTGTCGGTTATCGCCGAGCGGATGGACGTCTCGATTGCGGGGCTGATTTCCGCGCGAGTTTCTATTATCGTCATCGCGGGCTTTTGCGCGAGTATAGCCTTTGCCTTTTCGATGGATACGACCTTTATTCTGCTGGACAGGTTGGTCAGATCGCCGTAGTTGTTGGCAATCTGAATGGCCTTGTCCGCGTAAATCTGATACTGTATCACCATTTGTATGTTCATCGTCTGACCGTCGCTGGAATATGTCTCGGTCTCTATGTCTATCTGCTGTACCTGCGAGTTGTACATCAGATACTTTTTGGAGAACATATTATCCCAATAGGTGCCCGCGGTCCTAACGTATTTTGCGTCGCCCCATTCCTTGACGACAGCAACCTCGCCCGTTTCGACTACGCGGATGTTCCACGGTATAAAAGCGAAAAGCAGCACGAAAAGGACGGTTGCAGATACCGTGCCTATGCCTACCCATTTTCTTTTATTAGCGTTGGCGTATTTCATCTTGCGCAGCCAGATTCCTCCGCCGACTCCCGCTCCGATTGCGCAGAGCGCAAACAATATTGCCAAAACCGCTTTGATTGCCATTCTTATTTCCTCCAAAGATAAGTTGTCAGTAAATTATAAAATATTTTATAATCATAATCAAGATATTTTCATACGTCTTAGGCCATTTCCGCTTGATACGATTACCTATATATCAGAATACTTACTTATAAAATCAGACTATAATCGTGTTTTCCATGAATTTCTTGACTTTTACGCTTGCTTGTCGGATATAATATGGTATAATCATATTCCCGAAAGGGTCGCGTATTGCGGGGGTGTACTGGATTCGACATTCGCTCCTAGGCGGTATAAGCACGTCGTAGGCTCGTCTACGTTAAAACGGAACGCAAAAAATTAAACGCGAATAAAACTCAAAAGAGCTCCTCTATGGAGTTCGCTCTCGCCGCATAATTTAGTCGGCGCGTCGCCCCGGGGTTTTCTGTTCCCTCGGCAAGCGGCGTCAGAAAAACAGACAACGCGCTTCGAGCGTCCGGTAGAAGCGCTGTCATTTCGGACTCATCAATGAGAGGTTTGCAGTTGAACCGACCTGCGAAAAATTCAATCACCTGCTAAACGTGTAGAAAGTGCCGAGGAAGGGCGTATGGACCGGGGTTCGACTCCCCGCACTTCCACCAGTCGCAATCTAAATCGAACTATCTTGTTTGGTTTAGGTTGCTTTTATTTTGGTCAACTTCATTCGCAAAACGTTTTACGCCGATTAGTTTGAAATATTTGTGCCAGTTTTATCTTGCTTCACAAATTGTCACGCACTGCGCGACCAATTGAGTTGGACAAATTACAACGATGGTGAGCCGCCGTGGGGATATACGATGCAACTTGTCGAAACGATATGATTATAATAGCTGTTTGAAAATTAATAGCTAACCGTTTAGATATCCTAAATTACAAGTTTTCGTTTATAAGCTCGTCTGCGGTCACTTTGAATATCGAGCACAGCCTGCGCAGCATTTCGATATTAGGTTCGGTGCGGTCTTGCTCCCGGTTGGCATAACAGCTTTCTACTACGCCCAGGATCATAGCGACCTGCTTTTGAGTCATTCCGCGCTCCGCACGCGCGGTTTTGAGATTGATGCAAAACGTTTTATCCATATAACTATTATTCGCGCCGCTAGACAAAACGTCTTGACACTAGACAATTTATCTAGTAAAATTTGTAATTGCAATATAATTGTCTATTAAGTAAAATATTTATATAAGGAGAGGCGCGCTATGAAAAAGAAATGTTTTATCACATTGATTGTTGCAATCATAATGCTTGTTTTTGTTTTCGTACTGGCGGCTTGCGACGGTGCGGCCGATACCTGCGACAATGCCGATAAGGGAATAAAGCCGCCCTCTATCGGTGACCACAACGATAACGTAGTGAAGTTGCCCGATATTGACAATCCTACCGTTGAAAATCCCGATGTAAACGCGGGAGGGAACGGCGCGGATAAAGCGCTTACCTTGGATACAGCATACATACAGGCGGCTGAATTCGGTTATGCGGGCAGCCGAGAGGAATTTGTTGCGACTGTGAGCGCGGGCAGCAGCGCCGATGTTGACGTACAGTCCGTAAGCGTAAACGACAGCGGCAATGTTATCGTCACGCTTACAAACGGGAAAACCGTCGATCTCGGCGCGATAGTGTGCGTACACAGATATTCCGATTGGGAGGTAGGGATAGCTCCTACGTGCTCCTCTCTGGGTTACAACTTGCGCATTTGCGATAAGTGCGGCGACAAGGATTATGATTTTATCGAGGCAACGGGTCACGTATGGGACGACGGAAAAGTTGTAATCGAGCCGCTTTGCTACAAGGACGGCACTACGCTGTATAACTGCACGAAGTGCGGCGCGGCGAAATCAGAGACGGCGGAAATGCTGGGACATAACTACGTAAACGGCGTTTGCGACAGATGCAAGGAGATTGAACCCGACGAATGTCTTCGATTCTATCTGAATGACGATGGGACGCATTATATAGTAGATGGAAAATACGAATATCAGGATATTGCCGTGTCGGTCGTTATACCGAGCGTATACAACGGAATTTCGGTTAAAGAGATTTACAGCAGTGCGTTCAGTAATTATACAAAACTTCGCAAAGTTGTGATATCCGAGGGAATTGAAACTATAAGTGACCATGCGTTCAGAAACTGCGGAGTACTTGAAAGTGTCAGTATTCCCGAAGGCGTAACTCGTATGGGTAATATGGTATTTATGCATTCAAGTATACAAAGCATACATCTTCCCCAAAGTCTTACGTCCATAGGCAGGGATTTGGCTATCATGTGCGAGAATCTTGACTATATCGAGGTCGCGGAAGGAAACCCCGTATATCATAGCGCTGACAACTGTCTTATAGAAACGGAAAGCAAGGCGGTAATCTTGGGAACAAACAATAGCGTAATTCCCAAAGATGGCAGCGTCACTTCTATCAAAAAGTTTGCCTTTATGGGAAGAACGGGGCTTACGAGCATAAATATTCCGTCGAGTATAACTCAGATAGAAAGCCGCGCATTCGAGCGTTGTTACAGACTTGCGGAGGTGTACAACTACTCAGATCTGGATATCGTAGCAGGAAGTTCTGCCAATGGCGGCGGTGTTTCGTACTATGCATTGTACGTATACGGAATAGATGATGACGGAAGCAAGCTCATTTCGACGGCGGACGGTTACGTTTTCGACGAGAAAGACGGAGTATATCAGCTTGTAGGTTATCGCGGAAATGAGACGGATTTGACGTTGCCCTCCGACATACTGGATCACGATTATACTGTCCGCAACTATGCTTTTTACGGCACGGATATAACGAGCGTAGTCATTCCCGACAGCCTTGCGGATTTGGGAACGTACACGTTCAAAAATTGCCGCAAGCTCAGAAGCGTACAGCTCGGCAGCGGATTAAACGAAATCGGAGTGAGCGTCTTTGAGAGCTCCGGAATAGAGAGCATAGTTATCCCGGACAGTATCGCGGCAATAGGCATGTGCGCATTCTGTGAATGTGAAAATCTGCGCAGCGTTCAGTTTGGGAAAGGTATAACGAAAATCGGGTACAGAGCGTTCGATTATTCGGGACTTCAAAGCATTGTTCTCCCTGACAGCGTGACGGAAATCGGCAGTAGCGTTTTTGACAATTGCGCTTCGCTTGAAAGCGTGATCTTGAGTAAGAATATAACCGCAATTCCCGAATATGCGTTTGAGAGATGCAAAGTCCTCAGATATATCGAATTGCCCGAAGGAATTACCGTTATAGGTCAAGACGCATTCAGCTATTCCGCACTTGAAAGCATAGTCATTCCAAACAGCGTAACTCAAATCGGGCAGGATGCTTTCTATTATTGCCGCAGTCTGAAAAAAGCTGTCTTAGGAAAAGGGATTACCGAGATTCCCGCAGGATTGTTCCGCTATTGCGGAAGTCTTGAAAAGGTGAATTTCGTCGGCGATATTACGCTTATCGGGAATAATGCGTTCTATAAATGTGAAAGTCTCAAATATGTTGTCATACCCGAGAGCGTAACTCAAATCGGAAAATTCGCTTTCTTCGGCTGCGACAGCCTTAAAAACGTAATATTCGAAGATGCGACGGGTTGGAGCCGCACATATACGGAAGAGGGCTCATCTCCAGAAGCCGTTGCGGAAGAGACGATTGCCGATACGGAAGATGCGGCTAAACTGCTCAAATGGGGCATCGCCGGATATTATTCGTACAGCTACGTATGGATGAAGCAACCCGCCGGCGAAAGCGATAACGCGGCATGAACAAGATCCGTAAATTGTGAATAAATAAAAACAACGGCGACACCGTTGTTTTTATTTTGTCCGTTTAGATTACGGTTTTGTTGGGTTGTATGCAATTTTTATGCGGATTCAAGCATCAGCTTGTCCGCGATAAGGGCTATAAATTCGCCGTTTGTGGGTTTTTCGTTGGGAGAATAAATTTTTATTCCGAAAATATTGTTGATATTCTCGATTTTGCCTCTGTTCCAAGCGACTTCTATGGCGTGACGTATTGCGCGTTCCACTTTGGAAGGCGAGGTTTGATAGCGTTCCGCGATGCCGGGATACAGTCTTTTTGTTATGGAATTGATGATATCGGGCGTTTCGATTGTCATTTTTATCGCTTCTCTTAAAAACTGATATCCCTTTATATGCGCGGGTATTCCGACGGATATAAACAGATTGGCAATTTTCTCGTCTATTGTGCGAATGCGCTTAGAGGTGGGAGGGGCCTTGTGCGCGACGGGCTGTTGAGGCTGGTTGAGCTCGTTCAGAAGATTGAGCAGGCGATTGTAATCCAACGGTTTTGCGAGGAAATAGCTGGCGCCGTATTGCATAGCTTTTTGTACGAATCCGTCCGTTGCGAGCTGAGACATCATTATTACGACGGGGCGCTTGCCTTCAATCGAGCTGAGCACGCCGAAGCCGTCCAGTTCGGGCATGACAATGTCGAGCAGCAGGAAGTCGGGGTCTTCCGATTCGAGCAAGGTGAGGGCTTCTACACCGCTTGCGGCCAGTCCCACAACGTCGTATGCTTCTTGCGAAGCAAAAAAGTCTTTAAGACTGTTGCAAAGAGCAAGGTTGTCGTCTGCTATCAAAATTTTCTTTTTCATAGTTTCTCCCTTTTAGGTGATATTTATTTTTTTTTGTTTTTTACGGTATTATTTTAGCATAACGAATTATCGGCGAAAGAGAAAAATAACTCGTAAAGAGTTGAATTTTGTCTAATTTGCGAATAAATTGTCTTTATGGTAAACTCCGAAGCAAAACATGCAATTTTTTGAAGTTTATAGTCCGATTTTAGGACTTATTCGCGGCTTTTTCAACTATTATTTTAATCATTTTTTAACTTTGCTATATCTTGTGAAATAGTGTAAAAACAACCACAAGATAACTTCGCGCAAAAAATTTTTTGTAAATACGCATAATTCGGTTTACATAATTTCATCTTATCAATATAATATATGAAAATTAAACCTCAGAGGTCGGAAATGGGAAGATATAAGAAATGCCCTCGCTGCGAGCTGAATTGGATTGCGCAGGAAGAAGAGCTGTGCGAAGTATGCAAAGCGCAGATGGGCAAAGCGAGCAAGATAAGTCTGCTCGAAGAGGATGACGACGACATCATTGATTTGAGCGAAAGGATTTGTCCCGTATGCAAGATAAACTATCTTGAAGCGGATGAGGATATCTGTCAAGCGTGCAGAGCGGAGCGCGCGGAGAAGGAAACCGATAAGAGCGAAGATGACAACTGGGAGGAGTATATCGACGACGAGGAACAGCTCGGCGACTCCGACGCCGGCGAGGTTTCGCTTTCTCAGTTGCAGGAGGAAGAGGAAGAAGAGGACGACGAGGAGGAATCTCCCATCGACGATTTCGAGGAGCTGGACGAGGAAGCTATTCTCGAATTGGGCGACGATGACGAAGAGGACCCCGACGATGACGACGATTTTTAATTTCGGCGCGGAACGAATGATAAACTGAAAGCGGATATTTATATTTCGGAAGAAGAAATATGATTTGCAGAAGACGGAAGGGAAAGGTATGTGAAAGAGCATGCCTTTTACTTTTGTCACTTTCCCGCTTTTTGTTGCACTATTATTGTATTTATGATATAAAATACTTATATTTGAGTTTAACGTGCGCTCACGCGTGCGAGCTCGCAAATCGAGGACAGGATAATGGCAAAAGGACAGAAAGACAATCAGTTCGTCAAGGAAATCGCCGATATGTCGGCGGATTTTCCGCAGTGGTATACTGACGTCGTATTGAAGACTCAGCTTGTAGATTACGGTCCCGTCAAGGGAACAATGGTCATTCGTCCCTACGGATACGAGATATGGGAGCGCATACAGGAAGAGCTGAACAGGCGCTTCAAGGAGACGGGGCACAAAAACGCGTATTTCCCGATGCTGATTCCGTATAGTTATTTGGTTAAGGAAGCCGACCACGTGGAGGGCTTTGCGCCCGAAGTCGCGCTCGTCACGCATATCGGGGACACTCCGCTTGAAGAACAGCTTGTGGTGCGTCCCACTTCCGAGACGATAATCTGCTCGATGTACTCCAAATGGGTGCAGAGCTACCGCGATTTGCCCGTGCTCATAAACCAGTGGGCGAACGTAGTTCGTTGGGAAAAGACCACGCGTCCGTTTCTGCGCACAAGCGAATTTCTGTGGCAGGAGGGACATACCCTTCACAGAACGGAAGAGGAAGCGAGGGAGGAAACGCTCAAAATGCTCGAAGTGTATCGGGAGTTTATGCAAAACGTACTCGCAATAGACGTGCTTACGGGCGTAAAGACGGAAAAGGAGAAGTTCGCGGGCGCGGTCGATACCTATTCCATGGAAGCAATGATGTTGGATGGCAAATCCTTGCAGGCGGGCACCTCCCACTATCTCGGACAGAATTTCGCTTCCGCTTTTGAAATCAAGTATTTGGACAGCGACGGACAGCTCAAAAACCCCTATCAGACGAGCTGGGGCGTATCCACCCGTCTTATAGGCGCGCTTATCATGGCGCACGGCGACCAGCGCGGGCTCAAACTTCCGCCGAGAGTCGCGCCGATACAAGTCGTTATCGTGCCCGTCGCGTTCCATAAGGAAGGCGTGCTCGAAAAGGCAAGGGAAACGGCGGAGCGGCTAAAAGCCGCGGGCGTGCGCGTAGAGCTTGACGACAGAGACCAGTCTCCCGGATGGAAGTTTAATGAATGGGAGATGAAGGGCGTGCCCGTGCGTATAGAAATAGGACCGCGCGATATAGAAAACGGTCAGGCGGTCGCGGTGCGCCGCGATACGCATGAAAAGAGCTTTTTGGCGCTCGATACTCTTGCTGAGTCGATAACCGCATTGCTCGACGACGTGCACGAGAACATGTTCAGACAGTCGCACGAGTTCCTCCATTCGCACATAGACGTCTGCGCGGATATGACAGAGATGAAAGAATCTCTTGACAAAGGTCACTTTGTAAAGACCACTTGGTGCGGCTCGCGCGAGTGCGAGGACCGTATAAAGACGGAGTATTCCGCAACGGCGCGAGTGCTTCCCTTCGACAGGACTGCGGTAGGCGACAGGTGCGTGTGCTGCGGCAAACATCTCGGAGAGGAAGAGAGGGCGAAGGGCGGAACGGTTTACTTTGCCAAGAGCTATTAAGCGTAAATTCGTATATTTTCCTTTTTGTTGTCTCACTCTAATGCAGAGGTGAACGATGAAAGGAAAGAAATTTGTTTTTTCTGCTTTTATAATTATCGTTGCCGTCGCAGCCTTGACGGGCGCGGCGGTATACGGCTTTGACGGCGGCGAAAGGCAGCTTTGCCGCGCCGCGGGTATTTACGATATGCTCAGCCCCGCTCTCGTAGAATTGTACGAGACGGAGATAGCGGGCGAAAGTATAATTTCCGATATCTCCCAATCCCAGCTTGCGAGGACGGCCAACCGCCTCGGAATAACCGTGGAGAAGCTCAGGGCCGTTTTGCTGTTGCAGGATTTTGCCGTAAAGGCGGGGCGTTCGGCAGGTCTCGACGAACTTGCCGCCATGAACGATTTTCAGCTTATAGCCTATGCGAAGCAGTGCGCCGACACATATCTTGCCACACTGCCGCAGGAGAGGCGCGCAGAGCTCGAACAGAAGCTCAAAGCCGCGCTTAAAGGATGACGGCTGTACGATTGTCGAAAAATAAAAAAAGATGTAACGTGTTTGTGTAATCACTTGTATTATAATTTCCCCGATGTTATACTATAACGGCAGGAGGGTGATATGGACGCTTCACAATCACAGTCTTTGACTGTCAAGGCAAGACAGCTACGCGACGACGCCATTCAGACGATAGGTACGTTTGGAGTCGGGCACATAGGCGGAGTGCTGTCGGTTATGGACGCTTTGACGGTCATTTTTTATTCCAAAGCTAATATAGACCCCAAAAATCCGCGCAAGCAGGATAGGGACAGAGTGATAATGTCCAAGGGACACGCGGGTCCCGCAATGTACGTCGTACTTGCGGACCTCGGATATTTCCCCAAAGAGTGGCTGAAAACTCTCAATAAAAACGGGACGAATCTTCCCTCCCACTGCGATATGCAAAAAACCCCCGGCATAGATATGACCGCGGGCTCTCTCGGTCAGGGATTGTCGGTTGCGGTCGGCATGGCGATGGCAGCAAAGTTGGACAAAAATCCCGCGACGATATATTGCATAATCGGCGACGGAGAGTCGCAGGAGGGTCAGATTTGGGAGGCGAGCATGCTCGCAGGCTCGCGCAAGCTCGACAATCTCGTCGTTATGCTGGACTACAACAAAATGCAGCTTGACGGCAAGGTCTCCGATATAAACGATATTTATCCCGTCGTAGACAAGTGGAAGTCCTTCGGCTTTTACGTGCAGGATATCGACGGTCACGATATAGGCGCGATATCCGACGCGATAGACAATGCCAAGTGCTCGGGCAGAGCGAATATGATAATACTCAACACGGTCAAGGGCAAGGGCGCGACTTTTGCCGAAGCCGCCGCAAACTGCCACAGCATGACCATAACCGAGGATATGTGGAGAAAGGAAACGGGGAGGTACGACGCATGACGACGGATGAAAGAGAGATAAGGCAAACCCTTGCGCAGGCTCTCGTTTCGCTTGCCGAGCGCGACGAACGTATCGTGGTGCTTGACGCGGACCTCATGAGCTGTCACGCCACCAAGTGCTTCAAGGAAAAATTCCCCGAAAGATTCTTCAACGTAGGCATAGCGGAGCAAAATATGATCGGCGTTGCCGCAGGCATGGCGACGATGGGCAAAATCCCGTTTGCGTACAGCTTTGCGCCGTTTGCCACGCGCCGCTGTTACGACCAGATATTCATATCCGTTGCGTACTCGGGGCTCAATGTGAAAATTATCGGTTCCGAGCCGGGCGTCGCCGCGGAAGCGAACGGCGGCACGCATATGCCCTTTGAGGATATGGCGATTATGCGCGCTATTCCCAAGATGATTTGCTTCGAGCCTACGGACGCGACTATGATGGAAAAGGCGTTGCCGCAGATTGCGGATTATCCGACTGCTGTGTACGTGCGTATGTTCCGCAAAAAAGCGGCGAAGATATACGACGAAAGCCTTGACTTCAAACTCGGAAAAGCAATTACCCTCAAAGACGAAGGCAAGGACGTGACCCTCATCGCAAGCGGAATTATGGTGGAAAGAGCGCTCCAAGCTGCGGAAATCCTTGCTGAGCAAAATATAGGCGCAAGAGTGGTGAATATTCACACTTGGAAGCCTATCGACGCGCAAGCTGTGAAAGAGAGCGCGCAAAAGTCGGGAGCAATCGTGACCTGCGAAAATCACAATGTTTACGGGGGTCTCGGCAGTGCGGTTGCGGAGGTTGCGGCAAGGGAATGCCCCGTGCCTATGGAGACGGTCGGCATAAACGACGAGTTCGGACAGGTTGGAAAGAACGCTTATCTGAGCGAGGTGTATCATATAACCACAGCGGATATCGTAAACGCCGCAAAGAAAGCGATTTCAAGAAAATAACAAAAAAACAGATTTTATACATACAAAAACCGCACTTTAAGTGCGGTTTTTGTATAACCGAGGTGTAAGTGCTCTACAAGAGTGCACGTCGGGTATTTTGATTTAGATAACCCACCCATTTCCTGCGTGCTGTTCCGACTTCGCGGTCTGCGAAGCAAGCCCGCTCGTTCGCTTAGGCTAGGCACAATCCGCCGGTTTGTGCGTTTAACGCGTCGCGCCGCTCCCGCTCGCTCACGAAGTGAGCTTAATTCCATTTATCCGCTCAAATAAAACGCACCCGTCGGGTGCGTAAATTCTTTTTGCAAAAAGTGCGCAAAACGTCCCTATTTTGTGGGGTTAAAGGGTTGACGTTTGGCGCCAATTACACTCGGCGCAAATTATCAATGCACCGAAAACAGCAAATCCCCATAATTCGGGAAAGGCCAGAAGTTCTTTGCCGTTTGAAGCTCCAACTTATCGCAGGTGTGGCGCAGGTTGTTCATTGCGGCGAGAACCTCGTCGCGGTAGCAACGTCCGCATTCTATGTGAATGCCGATAGAGTGCGCTTTATCAACGGCGGCTTTGAGCTCCGCAATCTGTTGTCTTGCCGCATTCAAAAGCTCGGCGAGAGTGTTTGCGGTTTCGATTTCCGTTTCCGCATTTATGCCGACCGCGATGGAGTTTTTCGCCGTTTTTACAAGCGCGCCTTTGTATTCGAGCACTGCGGGCAGAATTTCCATAGTCGCCATATCGAGCATTGTCATAGCCTCTATGTTGAGCAGGCGGCAGTAGTTTTCGATATAGATTTCCTCGCGGGATATAAGCTCGCGCTTGGTGAGTACGTTCTGACTTTCAAACAGCGCGATATTTTTTTCTGAGGTCAGGTAGGGCAGCGCGTCTATTGTGGAGGCGAGATTGAGCAAGCCGCGTTTCTTTGCCTCTTCCACCCACTCGGCGGAGTAGTTGTTGCCGTTGAAGATAATTCTGCCGTGCTCCGTCATCACGCGCTTGATGATGGCGGTTATGCCCGCCTTTAAGTCGTCCGCGTTTTCCAGCTCATCCGCGAATTTGCCTAGCTGCTCCGCCATAATGGTGTTGAGCACCATATTAACCCCCGCAATGGACTGCGCGGAGCCCGGCATGCGGAACTCGAACTTATTCCCCGTAAAAGCAAAGGGGGAGGTGCGGTTGCGGTCGGACGAATCCATTGCGAATTTGGGAAGCACGTGTACCCCTAGCTTAACCTCGCAGTTGGCGCGGCGGGAATACGTTCTACCGTCGGCGATGGCCTGCAATATTCCCGTAAGTTCGTCGCCGAGATACATGCTTATTATTGCGGGCGGAGCCTCGTTGGCGCCCAGACGGTGGTCGTTTGCGGCGGAGGACACGGATATGCGCAGCAAATCCTGATGCTCGTCCACGGCGGCTATGACAGCCGCGAGTATAAGCAGAAATTGCGCGTTGTCCTCGGGACTTCTGCCCGGCTCGAACAGATTGTGCCCGAAGTTGGTGGAGAGCGACCAGTTGTTGTGCTTGCCGCTTCCGTTCACGCCGTCGAAGGGCTTTTCGTGCAGAATGCAGGTCATTCCGTGCTTTGCCGCGACCTTTTTCATTATTTCCATAGTGAGCTGATTTTGGTCGGAAGCGACGTTTACGGTCGTGAAAATGGGTGCGAATTCATGCTGTGCGGGAGCAACTTCGTTATGCTTAGTTTTGGCGAGTATGCCGAGCTTCCAAAGCTCCTCGTCCAGCTCCTTCATATACTTGACCACTTTGGGCTTTATCGCGCCGAAGTAATGGTCATCGAGCTCCTGTCCCTTGGGCGGACGCGCGCCGAACAGGGTTCTGCCTGTATAAAACAAGTCCTTGCGTTTTTCAAAGGTTGCGGTGTCCACAAGGAAATATTCCTGTTCGGAGCCGACGGTGGCGTTGAGGCGTTCGGTTTTTCTTCCGAACAGCTTCAAGAGCCGCAGACCCTGTCTGTTGACAGCTTCCATAGAGCGCAGAAGAGGAGTTTTTTTATCCAGCGCGTCCCCGTTGTAGGAGCAGAACGCCGTGGGAATGCACAGTATGCCGTCCTTTATAAACGCGAACGAGGTGGGGTCCCACGCGGTGTAGCCTCTCGCCTCGAAAGTGGAGCGCAGACCTCCGCTGGGGAAAGAGCTCGCGTCCGGTTCGCCTTTTATAAGCTCCTTGCCGCTGAGCTCCATAATCACGCCGCCCGACTTTGTGGGGGTGATAAAACTGTCGTGCTTCTCTGCGGTTATGCCCGTCATAGGCTGGAACCAGTGCGTGAAATGGGTGACTCCCCTTTCCACCGCCCATTCTTTCATCTCGTTTGCGATGATATTGGCGACGTCTAGGGAGAGAGGAAGGTCGTTCGCGCAGCATCTTTTCAGTTCTTTGTACGTTTCTTTGGGCAGGCGGCGGGACATAACCCTGTCGTCGAAAACCAGACTGCCGTAAAGCTCGGACATAATCATAAGAGCATTCTCCTGTGTAATCGCCGCAAAACATTTAGTTTTACGGAGTGTAAATTAGCTTAATTATCCTTAATTATATGCTTAACCCAAAAAAAATCAAAACGGTTTTAGTGAAAATTTTTTATATATTATATAGTTTTTTTAATATTATAAAGTTTTGACAAAAAGCGTTATCGGTGGTATAGTGAAATCAGTCGGAAGTGTTCAATTTTTTTTTAGCGATATGCTGAAAAGGGTTAGGACACTTTTTCAATCTTGTGGAGGGCGATATGAACGATTACGTATCACCGCTTTGTGAAAGATATGCGGGCAAGAGAATGAAATACATTTTTTCTCCCGATTTCAAATTCAGCACTTGGCGCAGGCTTTGGATTGCGCTTGCCGAAGCCGAAAAGGAATTGGGCATTTGTATAACCGACGCTCAGATACAGCAGATGAAAGAGCATGTCGAAGATATCGACTATGATTTTGCAAAGGCGAGGGAAAAGGAAGTCCGTCACGACGTCATGGCGCACGTGCTCACCTACGGCGAGGCATGCCCCGACGCAAAGCCTATAATTCATCTCGGCGCGACAAGCTGTTACGTCGGCGACAATACGGACGTAATTCAGATGAAAGAGGGCTTGCTCGAAATCAAGCGCGCTCTTGTCACCTGTATAAAATCCGTGCGCGAATTTGCGGACAAGCACAAGAATCTCGCCACTCTCGGATATACTCACTTTCAAGCGGCGCAGCCGACCACTGTAGGAAAGCGCGCAACGCTTTGGTTGCAGGATTTGGTTGTGGACTTGGAAACCCTCGATTTCGAGCTTTCGAGGCTCAAACTCCTAGGTTGCAAGGGTACGACGGGAACCGCCGCAAGTTTTGTTGAGCTGTTCGAGGGCGACTCCGCAAAGGTCAAGGCTCTCGACAGAATCATCGCAAACAAAATGGGCTTCGAGCACAGCGTCGAAGTCAGCGGTCAGACCTATACGCGCAAGGCGGATTACAACGTGATAAGCGTGCTTTGCGGCATAGCGCAGAGCGCGGCGAAGTTCTCCAACGATATAAGATTGCTTTCACACCTCAAAGAGGTGGAGGAACCCTTTGAATCCAAGCAAATCGGCTCCTCGGCTATGGCATACAAGCGTAATCCCATGCGCAGCGAGCGCATAGCTTCGCTTGCGAGATACGTCATGTGCGATACGCTCAATCCCGCGATTACAGCGGCTACGCAATGGTTTGAGCGCACTCTCGACGACAGCGCGAACCGCCGTATCGCAATCCCCGAAGCCTTCCTTGCGGTGGACGCAATACTTGCGCTTTACAACAATATTATAAGCGGACTGACCGTGTACGACAAGATTATAGAAAGGCATCTAAGCGCCGAGCTTCCGTTTATGGCAACGGAAAATATACTTATGTACTGCGTGAAGAACAAGGGCGGCGACAGACAGGCGTTGCACGAGGCAATACGCAAGCATTCCGTTGCGGCGGCAAAGGTCGTGAAGCAGGAGGGAGGAGACAACGATTTGCTCTCCCGTATTCTGAACGACGATACGTTCGGGCTGTCCGCACAGGAGCTCGAAAGCCTCCTCGACGTGCGAGCGTTTATCGGAATCGCGCCCGTACAGGTTGACGATTATCTGAAAAATACAGTTGACCCGTTGCTTGAAAGAAATAAGGACTATATCGGAGAAAGCGGCGAAATCAACGTGTAATTTTTTCGCGCGTGAGCGCGACGTGCACACATTCAAGAGAGTGTTCGGCTCCCTCTATCGGGAGAGTTACGCGAGAATAAAAATAAATTTTGAGGTTTACATATGCTTACATCAATCGTAGGTATCAACTGGGGTGACGAGGGCAAGGGCCGCATGGTCGATTTGCTTTCGCAGTCGCAGGACGTAGTCGTGCGCTATCAGGGCGGGAACAATGCGGGTCATACCGTCATAAACGACAAGGGTAAATTCGTGCTCAATCTGTTGCCGTCCGCAATATTGCGCGAGGACAAGGTCAACGTCATGGGCACGGGTATGGTTATCGACATCCAGCACCTTTGCGGCGAGATTTCCAGACTCAGAGAGGGCGGAATAAAAATCACTCCCGACAATCTGAAAATCAGCGACAAGGCAATAGTATGCTGTCCCTACAACGTTGCGCAGGACTGTCTCGAAGAGGATAGGCTCGGAGACAAGAAATTCGGCTCTACACGCCGCGGCATCTCTCCCGTCTATGCGGATAAGTATATGAAAAAAGCAATCCGTATGGGCGATTTGCTCCATCCCGAGTATCTCAGAGCACGTCTTGAAACCATTGTCGAGTGGAAGAATCTCACAATCAAGGGCATGTACGGCGGCGGGGAGTATACTGTGGACGGTCTTCTGGAATGGTTTGAAAAATACGGCTCGCCCTTGAAAGACCATATCTGCGATACGGGATATTATCTCAACTCCGCGCTCAAAGAGGGCAAGAGGGTTATGCTCGAAGCACAGCTTGGCGCGCTCAGAGACATCGATTTCGGGATTTATCCGTATACGACCTCGTCGTCTACGATAACCGCGTACGGTCCTGTCGGCGCGGGCATTCCCAACCGCAAGGTGGACAATGCGATAGGCGTTATGAAAGCGTACTCAACGTGCGTTGGCGAAGGTCCTTTCACCGCGGAAATGTTCGGAGAGGAAGCGGAAAATCTCAGAAGAGCAGGCGGCGAATACGGCGCGGCTACGGGGCGTCCGCGCAGAGTGGGCGGATTCGACGTTGTGGCTTCAAGGTACGGCTGTATGGTTCAATCGGCGGATGAAATCGCTCTTACCAAACTGGATATCCTCGATACTATCGAAAAAATTCCCGTATGCGTTGCGTACGAGGTGAACGGCAGAAGAGTGGACGAGTTCCCGAGCGGAGAAGCGCTCAACATCGCAAAGCCTGTAATCGAATACGTTGACGGCTGGTGCTGTTCGACAGCAGACTGCCGCAGATACGAGGATTTGCCCGAGAACGCGCGTAAGTATATCGAGTATATAGAAAAAGCCGTCGATTGCAATATCAAGTATATTTCCGTCGGCGCGGAGCGTGATGCAATAATCATAAAATAACACAAAAACGGGTTTTAAAGCCCGTTTTGCTTATATAAAGGTGGGTTAATGGCAAATAATGACATTCAGACTGTTTTAGTCCTCGATTTCGGAGGACAGTATAAGGAGCTCATCGCTCGCAGAGTCAGAGAGTGCGGAGTGCACTCGCAGATACTTGCGGGAAGCACCCCGATAGAGAAAATCAAGCAGATTTCTCCTATCGGAATTATTCTCACGGGCGGTCCGCACAGCGTATATGAGGATAGCTCTCCGCACACCGTCAAGGAGCTGTTCGAGCTCGGCATACCCGTGCTCGGGATATGCTACGGCATGCAGCTAATGGCGTATACGCTCGGCGGCGATGTTAGGTCATGCGACGTGAGCGAGTACGGCACAATCAATACGAGCTATGACGACAAAGACTGCCCGCTGTTTAAGGGGCTAAGCGAAAACGCCGTAACGCTTATGAGTCATACGGACCGTATTTATGAAACGCCCGAGGGGTTCAAGCCCGCGGCGCATACGTCGGACTGTCCGATTGCCGCTATGTACGACGAAGCACGCAGATTGTATGCCGTGCAGTTCCACCCCGAGGTCGAGCGCACTAAACAGGGCACGCAGCTTTTGCGCAACTTTTTGTATGAGGTCTGCGGTGCAAAGGGCGACTACAATATGGACGACTTTATCCAACGCGAGCTTGTGAGAATAAGAGAGCAGGTCGGCTCGCGGCAAGTCGTGCTGGGGCTCAGCGGTGGAGTGGACAGCTCCGTTTGTGCGGCTATTCTCGAAAAGGCGATTCCCAATCAGCTCACCTGTATTTTCGTTGATCACGGAATGATGAGAAAAAACGAAGGCGACGAAATAGAGCGCGCATTCGCGGGCAAGTCGCTCAATTTCGTGAGAGTAAACGCGGAAGACAGGTTTTTGACTAAGCTCGCGGGGGTATCCGACCCCGAGCGTAAGCGCAAAATAATTGGTGAGGAATTTGTGCGAGTTTTCGAGGAGGAGAGCGCGAAATTCGCAGGCAGCCTTCTGGCGCAGGGTACGATATATCCCGACGTTGTTGAAAGCGGACTTACGACGGGCGCAGTGATAAAATCCCACCATAACGTGGGCGGATTGCCAAAGGATACCAAATTCGTCGGACTCGTCGAGCCGCTTAGGTCGCTATTTAAGGACGAGGTGCGCGAGCTAGGCAGAAAGCTCGGACTTGACGAAACTCTCGTCTCCCGTCAGCCTTTCCCCGGACCGGGACTTGCCGTGCGCTGTATAGGCGAGATAACAAAGGAGCGTCTCGATATACTCCGCGACGCAGATTATATTTTCCGCGAAGAACTGCAAAAGGCCGATTTGCATTACGGGCAGTTTTTTGCCGTACTTACCGACATGAGGACGGTCGGCGTTATGGGCGACGGTCGCACGTACAATTACGTGCTCGGCTTGCGCGCCGTCATAACCTCCGACTTTATGACCTGCGAGTACGCGCATATTCCCTACGAGGTGCTCGACGTAGTATCTTCGCGTATCGTGAACGAGGTGAACGGCATATCGAGAGTGGTGTATGATATCACGGGGAAGCCGCCTGCGACTATCGAATGGGAGTAAAGCCGCGCTATTGAGCGAATAACTTTGTTGAGGCACTTTTGCAAACAGCCTAATGTAAATGTAATACATGACTGTTCGCAAAAGTGCCTCTTTCTGGTTCTTCATCTCGATGTCGCGGTTTTATTATACGTTTGCTTGTGAGGAGGAAGTAAAATCTAATTAAAAAAGCATTTTTCTGAGAGGGAATAAAATTAAATACTCGAAGTGCAGTATTGGGGATTATGTCACATAAAGTTTGACAAGCTCAACATCCTTACAACCTTGTCAAATCGCCTTTTTTCGTAAGATAACGGTTTTTTCCGAGCTCGAAGATATAGGAGTCATGCTTTACGCTGTCCGAATAGACGTCTGCGACTTCCGCTTCGGGAAGTTCCGCCAGCAGGCGGTTGACCTTTTCCTCTCTGCGGCAGACTTTGCCGAGCAGTTTGCCCGTCCTTTCGTCGTGAGGTGAGGCGATACACAGGTCCACTTTCATGCGCTTGGCGATTTCGTTTATAAGGAAGTCGGGACTTGCGCTTATAAGCACGCATTTTTTGTCCGCGGGTCTGTTTTCGGGCAGGAAGAAGGGATATACGTCCTTTTGGTGCTTATCCCAAAATTTTGCAACGGTTTTTTTTGTATTCACAAACGTGACGAAGCGGAAGCACACGCGTTTGTACGCGGGCACGGAGATTATGCGGCAGAACGCAAGTACGCTCCAAAACAACTGCCAGGGCAACAGTAAAATCAGATACGGGCGGTGTAAGAGACACCAATACCAGTATTTCATAGCGCTGTCGTAAGGCACTGCGGTCTTGTCGAAGTCGTATACGTCTATCTGCATGTGTACCTCGCTTGGTTGTTGCGGCACGAATTGCCGCCGATAATAATATTATAGCATAACGCTCGGATTTTGAAAAGCTGAACGTTTCGGTTGTGCGAGAGGGAAAACCGGTGTATAGTAATGTTTGAAAAAGCGGTTGAAAAGCGAGGACGAAAATATGACGGACGAAGACAGAAGCCTTATCGAGACGGAGGTTGCCGCACATCGGTTGTATAGCGGACGAATCATAAAACTTCGAGTGGACGACATAGCTTTGCCGGACGGCAGACCCGCAAAACGCGAGTACGTCTGCCACAACGGCGGCGCGGCTATACTCGCCGTGGACGAAGAGAATTATGTATATCTTGTGCGCCAGTTTCGATATCCGTACCGCAAGATTATCTCCGAAATCCCCGCGGGCAAATTGGAGGAGGGCGAGGAGGCGATAGTCACCGCCGTGCGCGAGCTTGAAGAGGAAACGGGAATGACTGCCGAAAAGGTAATCCCGTACGGAGTGCTGTATCCATCTCCCGGATACACCGACGAGCTGTTGCATATATATCTTGCCGTAGGACTGAAAAAGACAGCGGCGCATCTCGACAGCGACGAGTTTCTCAATGTGCGCCGAGTACCTTTTGCCGAGGTTTTAAACGGCGTACTCAACGGTGAAATTCACGACGCAAAGACCTGCTATGCCGTGCTCCGATATGCCGCGGAGAACGGATTCAAAGCCGAGAATACAAGCCGCGGCAAAAAGGGGAATAGCTCAATTAATTAGAATAAAGAGTCTAAAAAGACAGAAACGGACGTTTATGCGTCCGTTTTGTCTATCTGAATACAGTGTTTAATCAATTCCCGTCATTGAGTTTGAGCATAACAAAGCCCTGCTTGGCTTTGCAGAGAGGACACATATCCCATGCTTCTTTGCCTTCGGCTTCGTATCCGCAACCCGCGCACTTCCATTTTACGGCGTGAGTTTTTTTGTAGAGCGTGCCCGTGCTAAGCTGATTGTGCAAATCCTCGAACAGCATTTTATGGCATTCCTCGACGCTTCCTATCATTTTGAAAAGTTCCGCGATTTCGTCGAAACCTTCCTCTCTTGCGGTCTGTTCAAACGCTTTGTAGATTTTGACTTCCGATTCCTCGTCCTCGGCGGCGAGTTTCAGATTTTCGATGAGATTCCATTTCTCCTTGAAAGGATAACCCGAGCAAACGTCGATATTGTCGATGGTCTTGTTGCTTGCCTGCTGTATATAGGTGTAAAGCATGCGCGCATGGTTGAATTCGTTGTATACGACCTTGTCTATGACCTCGGCAAGAGCATTGTAGCCCTCGTTGCGCGCGCCGTATTCGATAAACTTGTAGCGTGTGTACGCCATGGTTTCGCCCGCGTAGGACTTTGCGAGATTGAGCAGTGTTTTGCTGTCGATAAGTTTCATAAAAATTCTCCTTGTGAGTTTTTATAATTATTGCTATCAAGGTTAAAACTTATACTATACCGAACGAGATTGCCGTTGATATTTTCAAAATACAAAACGCTTGAAGAGAGCCGAAATCGGTGGTATCATATTAAATACGAAATATATATGCAAGGAGTATATGAATATGAGCGAATGCAATCATGACTGCGGTTCCTGTTCGCAGGAGTGCGGCAGCAGAATAACGTACGAAAAACCGCACGAACTCACAAGAGTAAAGCATGTTATAGGCGTGGTGAGCGGAAAGGGCGGCGTAGGTAAATCATTGGTGACCTGCTTGCTTGCGCTCGGCGCCGTTAAGGCGGGAAGAAGTGCGGCGATACTAGACGCAGACATAACGGGTCCGTCTATTCCGCGTTCCTTCGGAATCAAGGGCGGCATCGAAGGCGACGATACGGGGATATATCCCCGCGCGAGCAAGCTCGGAATCAAAATGATTTCCTCCAACCTGCTGCTCGAAAACGAGAACGACCCCGTCATTTGGCGCGGACCCGTCATCGCCGGCATGGTCAAGCAGTTCTGGCAGGAAGTCATATGGGGCGACGTGGACTATATGTTTGTGGATATGCCTCCGGGAACGGGCGACGTGCCTCTGACAGTTTATCAGTCCATAAAGCTGGACGGAATCGTCATCGTCACATCGCCGCAGGAGCTCGTCTCTATGATAGTGGAAAAGGCTGTCAAAATGGCGGAAAAGATGAATATCAAAATTTACGGCGTGGTGGAGAATATGAGCTACCTCAAATGCCCCGACTGCGGAAAGGAAATCGACGTTTTCGGCACGAGCAAGGTGGACGAGGTGGCGACTGATTTCGACCTGAAAGTGCTGGGAAGACTGCCTATCGACAGGAAAATCGCCCGCGCCGCGGACGGCGGAGATATCGAGAGCTTAATCGACGAGGACTATCTCGCTCTTGCGATAAGGGAGTTTGAAAGATGACCAAAAGAGAGCTTGCCGAGAGCTATTTCCTAAAAGGCTATACGTGCGCGCAGGCGGTAGTGTTGGCGTTTGCGGATGAAATAGGCAAAGACGGGAACGCAATAAAAACGCTGGTTAAAGCGGCTTCCTCATTCGGCGGCGGCTTCGGCAGACTGCGTGAAGTTTGCGGCGCGGTGAGCGGTATGGGTATCGCGGTAGGCGCAATGTTCGGAGTGGATGAGCCCGACAACGCGAAAAAATCCGAGCACTACAAGCTGATACAGCGGCTTGCAGGCGAGTTTCGGGAATTGAACGGCAGTATAATCTGCCGCGATTTGCTGGGCGCAAAGATTGCGGCGACAAATCCCGAGCCCGACGTGCGCACTCCCGAGTATTATAAAACCCGTCCGTGCGCCAAGCTGGTCGGCGACGCTGCAAGTATCTTACAAGCATATTTAGAGGGCTCGGAATGAGTTTTTACGATATCGTCTACGACGTAGTACGGCAAATCCCAAAGGGAAGAGTTGCGACGTACGGGCAGATTGCCGTGCTGTGCGGCTCTCCGCGCGCGTCGAGAGCGGTGGGATACGCGTTGCATTTCAACCCCGACCCCGAGCATATACCCTGCTTCCGTGTGTTGAACAGATTCGGGGCTTGCGCGCCCGCGTTTGCGTTCGGCGGCAAGGAGGTGCAGGCGAGACTGCTGAAAGCCGACGGAGTAGAGGTAAGTGAGGATTTCATCGTGGATTTGGACAAATTCAGATGGAATCCGTTTTCGGATTCTGAGGAGTGATTTATGGAGCTTGCCGCTCTCAGACACAAATCTCCCGATTTCGGGAAGCTGACGGAGTTCGGATTTGTTGCCGATAACGAGGTGTATACCTATCGTACTCAAATCGTCGACGGGCAGTTTGAAATGACCGTCCGTATAAACGGCGAAAGAGAGGTGGACGTTTGCCTCGTCGACCGCGCTACGGACGAGCTGTACACTTTGCATTTGGTCGAGGGCGCTACGGGCGCTTTTGTGGGGCGCGTGCGTTCGGAATTCGACGATGTGCTTCGGCGTATAGCAGATAGCTGTTTCAAGCGCGACGTCTTCAAGGAAATACAGGCGAAGCAGATCATAAGCTACATATCCGATAAATACGGCGACGAGTTGGAATTTTTATGGGAAAAGCTCCCGACTGGCGCGATATGGCGCAGGAAGGACAACCGCAAATGGTACGGCATACTCATGATAATCTCCAAGCGCAAGCTGGGACTTGACAGTGACGAGCTCATATCCGTCATAGATCTGAGGCTTGACCCCGAGCAGAGTATTGCGGACGGCAAGAGATATTTTGCGGGTTATCATATGAACAAGCGCACTTGGTTTACAATATGCCTCGACGGCTCCGTCCCGACTGAGGAGATATGCGGATACATTGACAAAAGCTACATGCTCGCATTTCCCAAAAAAATCAAAAAATGAGACGATTATCAAATTTATTATTAACATAAAAACGGAGCTACGCTCCGTTTTTTAACAGAAAGAGCGGAGGATGTCCTCCGCTCCTGTTTTTTATAGTACAGAACACTTTGTATTCAACTTATAACAATTATCGTTCTAACGTCACTCGGCGAGGGATTTCATGTATGCAAGGTATCTGTCGGCAAGCTCCGTCGCTTCCTGCTTTGTGTTTTTGGACGTTGCGACGTAAAATTTCAGCTTTGGCTCGGTGCCGCTAGGGCGAACGCAAATCCAGTCTCCGTTTTCGAGATGAAGTTTGAGCGCGTTGGTCTTCGGGAGCGCGATATTCTCCTTTCTGCCGTCGGCGTCAGTCTTCACGCGCGATACGAAATCGCTCACCGCAAGCACCTTCGTGCCTGCGATATCCGAATAAGTCCTTTCGCGCAGAGAGAGCATAATTTTTTTCATCTTTTCCATGCCGTCCAGTCCGCCGAAGGTCACGGACAGCGCCTTTTCCACAAAATAACCGTATTTTTCATACAGCCCCTGCAATACGCCGTAAACGCTTTCGCCCACAGAGTCGAGATAGCAGACCATTTCCGCAAACATCATGCTTGCCACGACCGCGTCCTTATCGCGCGCGTGAGTACCGACCAGCGAACCGTAGCTCTCTTCAAAGCCGAACAGATAGGTGTATTCGCCGCTCTGTTCCCACTCCTTGATTTTTTCGCCTATAAACTTAAAGCCCGTAAGTACGTCGAAGGTGGCGACTCCGTAATCGTCCGCAATTTTGCGCGCAAGCTCGGTTGTCACTATGGTCTTGACTGCCGCGCCGTTTTTGGGAAGTGCGCCGCTTTCGCGCATACGGCGGAGAATGTAATTCAGAAGAAGTACGCCTATCTGATTGCCGTTGAGCAGAACGAATTGACCGTTGCCGTCGCGTATCGCTATGCCCATACGGTCGGCGTCGGGGTCCGTGCCTATTACGATATCGCTTCCGATGCGGTCTGCCAGCGCGACTCCCAGTCTCAGCGTATCCGCCTCTTCGGGGTTGGGAACGCGGACTGTGGAAAACTCCGTATCGGGAGCCGCCTGCTCCTCGACGACGTTTACCTTTATGCCCATTCTGCCCAGAATGGAGGTGACGGGCATATAGCCGCTTCCATGTATGGGCGTATAGACGAGGCGCACGTTCGCGCCGTGGGATTTAACTGCCTCGGGTGATAAGGACAGCTTGCTTATTTCATCGAAATACGCGTCGTCCACGCTCTTTCCGATTACGGTGATATTATCGTCGATTCGCTGGTTGTCAAGCCCCTTTATGCGCTTTGCGCAAAGCTCCGCGTTTGCGGTTTTAATTCCGAAATACGGGGTTTTATCTATAAATTCGACCACTTTATCTGTTGATTCGGGCGACATTTGTGCGCCGTCATCGCCGTAAAACTTGTAGCCGTTGTATATCTTAGGATTGTGAGACGCAGTAATCATAATGCCTGCGATTGCGTTAAGGTGACGTATTGCAAACGAACAGATTGGGACGGGACGGACGAACTCGTAAAGATACGCCTTTATGCCGTTTGCCGACAGCACCTTTGCGGCTTCTATTGCAAACTCGCTCGAATACTTCCTCGTATCGTAGGAGATGACCACTCCGCGTTTTGCCGCCTCTTCACCCAGCGTGTTTATGTAGTCCGCAAGCCCCTTGGTCGCGCGGCGGACGGTGAAAACGTTCATTCTGTTTATGCCAACGTCAAGCACACCGCGCATTCCCGCAGTCCCGAAGGCGAGGGGAGCGTAAAACGCTTCCTTCTTTTCTTCTTCGCTTAGCTCGGCAAGTCTTTGCTTATCTTCTGCCGAGACCTCGTCGCTTGCGAGCCATTCCTCATATCTGCTTTGATAATCCATAAGAAATCTCCTTGGAATTTTAATACATAATTATTATATATTACGGATTTTATAATTTCAATAGTAAATAAATCCGAAAAGACCGCGACGGTAAACAGTCGCGGTCGGATATGATTTCGGTTGATTACTTGAAAGCTATTGCTGCGGCTCGGCGGGAGCTATGTCGGGATTTGTGCCTTTGAGAATGATTCGCTTTTGGGGCAGATAGGTGTCTCTGCGTATAAGCACGGAGTTTATCAGCTTTCCGTCCTCGAAAAAATCAAGATATCCTTCCGATTTCAGACCGTCCTTGCCGTAGGCGTCGATTTTCTCTTCGCCGAGGGGCAGGGTGTCGTCGTCTTTATATTCCGTCTCGAAGGGCAGAACCTCGACGGTCTCCGAGCGGCGGCGCACGCTCACCGTATCGAAGCCGTACATTTCCGCTCTTATATACTTTCCGTCCGTCTTGACTTTGAGCGTAATGGGACCCGAGAGCGTATTTACAAAGCAAAAATCGTTTTCGGAGGACACCATAGCGTCAAAGGAGGGCGCTACGTAGCTTACGGGCAGAGAATGCGGCCTTACATGCGAAATGGTAAGTCCCGATAGCAGAGCGCAGTTGTATACGGTGCTTGATACCTGACACACTCCGCCGCCTATGCCTTCCACAAATGCGCCGTCCTGAATGATAAGCGCGTTCTTGAAGCCGTTCGCCTCTGTGCGTCTTCCTACGGTGTCGTTAAATGAAAATTCGTCCTCGGGATAGAGAATTGTTCCGTCGATTTTACGCGCGGCGAGCTCTATGTTGTATTTTCTGCTTTCGGAGCTTTCGCCGTAATAAGTTGTGAAATGCGCCATAAGTTTACTTTCGTGCGCATTCGCTATATCCGCGCCGTATTTTTCGGTCATTCCCAATACCCCCGAAGCGGCTGTCGCGGCGAGCGCGATAAGTATAAACAGCCGCAGCTTAAACACTCTTATTGTAGCCTTTCGTTTCATAGATATAGTATGAGTTAAAATATAAAAAAGTTGAATATGCTTTATTATGAATACGTTGATTTTGGTTATATCCGTCGTCGCAGGCGTGGTCGGCACGGGGTTGGGCGGTATATTCGGAGCATTGCTGAAAAACAGGGACGCGAAGGTTATGGGTAAGGTTCTCGGCTTTGCGGGCGGAGTTATGATAGGCGTCGTCGCGTTTGAAATGATTCCCGAGGCGGCGGAAGGCGCGTTTATGCTCGGCAAAATTGAGGGAATATCGGTCGTCGTGGCGTCTCTGATCTCAGGTATAGCGGCGGTTTTCTTTATTAACAGACTTTTGGACTTCATAGAGCACAAAAAGCATAAGACGGATGACGACGCGTACAGAGCGCTCGCCGTCGTGCAGGCGCACGCGGGATGCGGCCGCAAATACGGCGCAAAAGCCGAGGTGTGCGGAGGCAAATCCCAAAACTCCTCCAAACCGAACGGATTGTATTCGGCAAACAGAAGAGAGCTTTTGAAGGCAGGCACAGTCATGCTTATAGCGATTGCTTTGCACAATTTCCCCGAAGGCATGGCAATCGGAGCGTCGGGCGCCGCGCAGGTTCAGACGGGCGTGCTCGTAGCCATTATTATTGCGGTGCACAATATACCCGAGGGCATGGCGATAGCCGCTCCCCTCGTAGGCGGCGGAGTGAACGGAGGCAAGGCGGTTGCGCTTACAGCGCTTGCCGGCGGAGCAACGGTGGTCGGCGCTCTTATCGGGCTTGCCGTCGGGGGCTTGGGAGATATAGCGACGGGCGTGTGCCTTTCGCTTGCGAGCGGAGCTATGCTGTACGTCACCTTCTGCGACATAATTCCGCAGTCGGTTTCGCTCAACGGAGGCAGAGTGTCTTCCGCAAGTTTCATAACGGGGATTATCTTTTCCGTTATTTTCGTATTTGCGTTCTAAGTACGATTTTGACAAGCATAATTTTATTTTTATTGTCAACCTAAAATATAAATATGGTTGACAATATATTTTTGCGCGGCGTATAATGCACGCGAGGTATAAGCATGAAAACAAAAGAAAAGGTTTTGAAAGCGCTCGAAGAAAACCGCGGCGGTTACGTCTCGGGGGCGGAGCTCGCAGATATGCTCGGCGTGAGCAGAACCGCGGTTTGGAAGGGAATATCCGCGCTTAAAGCGGCGGGGGTGAAAATATATTCGCTGACGGGCAGCGGTTATATGCTCCCCATCGACGCGGATACGTTAAGCGAGCATGGCATTGCAAAATATCTGACCGAAGACGGAATATCATTTCGCATATACGATTGCGTGGATTCCACAAATAACGTGGCAAAGAGGCTCGCGGCGGAGGGATGCGAAGAGGGTGTCGTCGTCATCGCGCATACGCAGAGCGGCGGAAAGGGAAGACAAGGCAGAAAATTCTGCTCGCCGCCCGAGGCGGGCGTATATATGACGGCCGTACTAAGACCGGAAGCGAAAAAAGTGTCTATGCTCACCGTGCTCGCGGCGGTCGCCGTCGCGGAGGGTATAGAAAACGCGGGCGGTAAGTCCGCAAGCATTAAGTGGGTGAACGACGTGTTTACCGACGGCAGAAAATGCTGCGGAATACTCACCGAAGCCGTCGCCGACCTCGAATCGGGCGGAGTGGAGTACGCCGTAGTGGGCATCGGAGTGAACGTAACAGAACCTAACGGCGGTTTTGATAAATCCATAAAAGACGTGGCTTCCGCCGCCTGCGAGGGAGTGCCCGACGCGCGCAATAAAGTCGCCGCCGAGGTGTTGAACGCGTTTTTTGCGCGCTATCGCAATTTCGACAAATCGGAGATAGCGGCGGAATACAAAAGGCGCTCCTTCCTCATCGGAAGAAGCATAACCGTTGTCAAATCGGACAGCGAAATTCCCGCCGTCGTGAGGGATATCGACGGCGATTGCAGGCTTGCGGTCGAATACGAGGACGGAAACACGGAGCTTCTCAACGCAGGGGAGGTCAGACTGAAATTATGACGTATTCCAAACGCGCGCCGGGGCTTCAAAGAAAAAGAGGTCGCACTCTGCGACTGGTGCTGATTGCGATATTCGTCGCGCTTATCGCAGTGGGGGCGTTTATCAAATTCCCCGTTGGGATAGTGCCCGTTTCCATGCAGTGCGCTGTGTGCATACTCTGCGCGCTGTTGCTGGGAGCAAGGGACGCTACGATAGCCGTGGCGATATACCTCGTCATGGGGCTTGTGGGAATCCCGATATTCACTGCGGGCGGCGGCTTCGGCTACGTTTTGCAGCCCACGTTCGGTTATCTGCTCGGATATATTGTAGCTCTGCCGATCGGCGCGCTTATTGCGCGAGGCGTAAAAAATACCTCCCGTCCAAAGCTTTGGCGACTTATTTTGGGCGCGTTTACCGCGCTCGCTATCGTATACACATTCGGAGTGCTGTATATGTATCTTATGTTAAATTTTTATATGGGCAAGGCGCTCGAAATGTCCAAGGCGTGGCTTACGGGCTGTGCGGTGTTTTTGCCTACGGACTGCTGTTGGTGCGTGGTTGGCGCGCTTATCTCGCACAGAGTCGTACCTCTTGTGTTCCGTAAATACGACGGCATGTACGGAATATCCGCCGAGCTCTGCGGCGAGGAGTACTCGCGCGGCGCAAGCGGCGAGGAATAAAATCTTTTGCATAAAACTTATTTTAATGTACAAAATCCGCGGATAAACTGCGGATTTTGTACATTAAACAAATATTCTTAGTATTTAACTCAAAATGTTTATTTGCGAAATCTTTCTTCCTAAGTCATCAGACAACAGGCGAAGAAGTTTGCGGAGGGTTTTGAGGTTTGCTGTATTCGGGATTTTTTGTAAGACAAACGTATACCTTGTTCCCCTCTTCGATAACATAGCTGTCGCTCGTATATTCTGTCCCGATTTTATCCGCTATATCGGCAGGGGAGATTTGGTAAAAATCTTCTTTATCGGTATAATACGCGTATTCTGTTGAGTTGCCGTAGTCGTAACTGGAAAGGGGGTTTATGTTGCTGTTTACAGGAACTTCTGTGCAAACAAAGCGGTAACCTTCTTCTACATTATTAGTTCCGCGACTAATTCATCCAAAGAGATGTTTGATATCTTCGTTTGGAGTCAGAGTAGTGTGTTCGGCAAGGTTTGGATTTTTAGGCTTGCCGTTTTGTCCTGTACTGCGCACGATTTTATAATAAAAAAGCCTCGCCTATAATTGCGACACAGTCCTTATCAATCTAAGATCATATTTGGAAAAGACAAGACAATAATTGCCTAATTTGATGATCTTAGAATTTTCTAAAATGCAGATTTATTCAGCTGTGTCGCAATGCCGTATTGGCACAAATCTTTCGGGTTGGCAATATATTTACGCGTTTTGGGATTTACGCTCTTGTATTTGCTTATTTGATATGTTATCATTTATATATTATAAAAGCTATGGAGTATAGATATGGAGAAATACGATAGCAATAAGCAGGCGGATATCGCCGAAAACGTACAAGAGACTCTCGAAGCGGAAGCGAACGAAATCGCCGTCAACGCGGAGAAAACGGAAGCGAAAGGCTCTGCGCCTGTCGTTTCAGCTTCCGAAAACGAAACGGCGGAAACTAAGACCGAAGCTCCGAAAGAGGAACAGCAAGAGATTGTCGAGCTGACTGATTTACTTGACGAAAACGGAAATATCGCAAAGCCCGGCTTCGCAAAAAAAATGCTGTATAATTATAATCGAGAGAATATAAAGGCGAACAAAATGCGCCTCAAAGAATGGGATTACTATTATATCTCCAACAAGGAATACGCGATTTGTCTGACTATCAGCGATATGGGCTTCGTGGGCGCGCTGAGCATTACGGTTATGGACTTTGTGACTCCCGCGCAGTTCACAAATTCCGCAATATGCCTATTCCCTATGGGCAAGTTCAATATGCCGCGCACAAGCGAAAAGGGCGACTGCTCCTGGAAGATAGGCAAGGTCGAGATGAAGTTTGAAAACGACGGCGAAAAGCGTCATCTTACGGGCGTATATCCCAATGCGGATAAGCTCGGCACGGACGTGAAGTGGGACATCGTTATATCCGACGTACCGGAGGAGAGCATGGTCATTGCCACGCCATTCGACAAGGACAAGCACTTCTATTTCAATCAGAAAATCAACTGTATGAAGGCGGAAGGCAGCTTTACGCTTGGCGATAAGGAATGTCCTTTCGACCCGAGCGACAGCCTCGCCACTCTCGACTGGGGCCGCGGCGTATGGACGTACGACAATACCTGGTATTGGGGCAATCTGCATACGAGATTGGAAGACGGCAGCACGTTCGGCTGGAATATAGGCTACGGCTTCGGCAATACCTCCGCCGCGAGCGAGGATATGCTGTTCTATAACGGCAAATCCCACAAAATCGGCAGGACGGAGTTTATTATCCCCGGCGATAAAGAGGGCGAGCCGCGCTATATGGAGGACTGGAAATTCGTCTCGGACGACGGCAGACTGGATTGCACATTCAAGCCGCTCATAGACCGCTACGAGCCGTTTGACCTCAAATTCATGTGCATGATTCCTCACCAAGTTTTCGGCTATATCAGCGGCAAATGCATACTTGACGACGGAAATGTTATAGAGCTGGAAAACGTGCTGGGGTTTGCGGAGAAAGTCCACAACAAGTGGTGACAGTCTAAGTACCTGCCCGTAGGGGCGTAACGGAGGGCATATGCCGTATTCGGGTGAAGGCGTTCAGGCGCTAGTCTGCGCCTTGGACGATATGAAAAACGCAACGGTCATTTACGCCGCCGAGAGCATAAGGCGCGTGCTCAAATGTCTGGCGTATTATGAGGAGTTCCGCTCCGCACTTTCCTATTGCAACAAGGGATTCGACTATCGGTCGGAAAAGGACAGGGCGTGCGGTCAAATAAACGGAGATATTGTGTTTATACTGCCCAAGGCGAAGAAATCGCTCGTCGCGCTCGTCGCAAATCTCCTTATGGAGTTTGACAGGGATTCTACATACGTCGTCACTTTTTGCGACGAGTACTTCCATGCGGAAAACAAACAGACAAGCTACGACTTTTTCTGTGCGGGCGTTATGACTCCTTTCAAGCTCGCGCTTGTGGATTTGGTGGTCAACGGCGTAGAGGAAGATCCGAAGGTGGTGGAACGCACGGTGGATTTTGCTCCGTCGGGCTTGCAGCAGCAGACGGAATATCTGATTGTGAACATATACGACGAGGTGAGTTCGCTCGCAAGCGAGCAAAGAGAGCCGCTCTCCGTTATGGTTGAGGGCTTCGCCGCCGCGCTCGACGCGCGCGATTCGCTTATGATAAGGGCAATATGGTACGGGCTCAAAGGCGCGCTGGATTCCGCCAAAATCTGCAAAAAGGAGATTGCGCAGATAGACGAGACTTTGCGGCTCTATCTTGTCAGCAAGTAAAAACCTAAAAACCGCGATATTGAGCGAATAACTTTGTCAGCGCCGCCCGCCTGTCACGTCATGTACGTCAGTACATTAGGCTTGCCAATCGGGCGGCGCTTTCGCGTTCTTCATCTCAATATCGCGGTTTTTATAATTGCAGTTGGATAGGAAGTGAATACGACGGGTCGCAGTTCAAGGAGCTGCATAGCGCGTGCAGGGCGCGCGCCTACCTGAGTGCCGAGCTTGACGTTCCGTACAAGTGAGCGGACATTGTTGTTTAAGTCCGCGAACGAGTGATATAAACAGTGTTCTAAGCTTGTATATGCGAGCGCCGAGTGTCTCCCTCCGCGAGCGACGGAACGTTAAATAGTGTACGTTCCTAATTCGAGTGGTGGGAGAAAAGCCCGAAGGGAAAGAGGGGGTTATTTCTTTTTAGAGTACCCGACGTACACCCTTGCAGAGCACGTCCCCCTCAGCTTGATAAAGTTTTTATTCCAAAAACTTAGACAGGTTCAATTTCGCCTGATAAGCGTTGTACAATTTTCTAGCGGTGAAATAGAATTCCGCCGTCGTGCCTTTCGGCAGACGGCGCAGACACCAAATCAGTTTAGCTTCCCAATCGTTAAGGTGCGTTCTTACTTCTTCATACAGCTTTTCGTAATCTATTTTCAATTCGGGAGATAACTTCCATTGTCTGTTATATTTTTCCATTTTTATGTCCGTTACACATATTTCATAACTTAGTATAAAATAAAAATTTGACTTTTGTTAACTTACTCCAAACCGGAGTAAAGAATTTTTCAAGCGATATTTATTGGAAAAAATAGTCTAAAAAGTCTTCTAAAAACTAGCCGATAAAATTTGTTTATGCTTTCTTCAACGGCAAAACTATCTCAAACTGCGTTTTGCAATTTTCTATATCCGATTTGCAAAGAGAGATTTTGCCGCCGTGGGCGTCTATGATTTTTTTGCATACCGCAAGTCCTAGTCCCGAGCCCTGTTTGTTTCTGGATTGCTCCGCGACGACAAAGGGCGCGAATATATCCTCGCTCAAATCTTCGGATATGCCAATACCGTCGTCGGCAAATATGATAAGCGTCTCGTTCTCCCGCTTTGACAGCCTTACGTACAGGGTCGAGCCCTGCGGCGTGTATTTGAAAAAGTTGCCTATCAGATTTTCCCAAACGCGTATAAGCTGTTGTTTGTCCACACTGCAAACGAGTTGTTCTTCCGCTATATCCACGTCGAGATAGAAGCCCTGCAAGCCGAATTCGTCATATCTGACGGCGAGATAGGTGCGCGTCAGCTCCGCTATGTCGAGGTCTTCGAGGTTAAGTTTGAAATCCGGGTGGTCCAGCTTGCTGTATTCGTAAAATCCGTTGATGAGCATCCCCATGCTTTCGGATTTGCTGAGGATAAGATTGAGATATTTTTGCTTTTCGTCATCGCTGACGAGCCCGTCTCGCATCGCCTTGGAAAACCCTTGTATGACGGTAATAGGCGTTTTGAGGTCATGCGACAATCCCGCGAGCATACGCTGTCTGTCCTGTTCTAGAGCGGTGCGCTGTTTTTCCGACGCGTCGAGCAGAGTCACCATTTCGTTGAAGCTGTCCGCAAGCTGTTCAAACTCCTTCAAACCGTGGTAGGTCAGCTGTTTTCTGTATCCGTTTTTTGCAAAATCCGTCATCTCCGTGCCGAGCGCTTTTAGAGGGCGCTGAACATGCTTGTTTATATACCTTATATACACGGCGAGCATCGTCACAAGCAGAGCGACTACGCCCAAGATGAAGATAATCAAAAATACGTAAGGCGTTACGCCTTCCTCGTTGTTGGTGTCGTAACAAATCGCATAAAAGCCGTCGTCGCCCTGTGCGAAATAAAATTTTTCGATAACGTATCCGTTATGTCGCGTATTGTAGGTGTAAAGGTCGAGTTCTTTTTCGGTAAACTGAGTTTTTGTCGTAATAATAGAGTTGGAGATGATTTTCAAATCGGAATCGAGCAGTATATATTGCGTAGAGCCGCTTTTGTCGGAGGGTACGCGGGAGATAAGACGGTTGTAGTCTCCGTTCGGCATTTTGAAGCTCTGCAACGTAATGATATCCTCGTTGCCGTAATTCTGAATACAGTCTAGCTCGGAAAGCGTGTATTCTCTCGGGATGCCGTCCGAGGAATATTTAAATTCTCCGCGCTCGCTTACCACGCAGAGCCATCCGCCGTCGCCGCATATCCTGCTTACGGGAATTTCGGAAAATTTCCCGCGCGAAAGCAGGTCTTCATAGCTGGATATAACGCTTTTTCTGAACAGAAGGGTATCGCGGTTGCTCGCCCAAGTCGCTATCAAAAAAATAAGCCCCACCGAAATAACGGTGATAAGCATAAAGGAAACGAAGGAACGTATCAGAAGCGCAAGGAAGCTGCGGTTGTCTATATGCGCAACGGCGGCGTTTTTCGTATCGCCGTGCTTGCTCTTTTTGACGGAAGCCGCTTTCGGTTGCGGATTCGGCTCCGCGTCCGCGGAAGAGGAAACTGCGGCTTCGATTTCCGAGCCGCACGGCTCGCCGTCACAGGCGATTATG
Source organism: uncultured bacterium (assembly GCA_949432885.1). Classification (GTDB taxonomy): domain Bacteria; phylum Bacillota; class Clostridia; order Christensenellales; family CAG-917; genus CAG-475. The sequence goes on from CASQXY010000002.1 coordinate 132,267, forward strand.
CGTTGTTCTTCCCGTTTGCCTTTCACTGCCTTTCTATTTTGTATCCCAGTCCTCTGACCGTCTTTATATAACGCGGATTCTTTGCGTCATCCTCGATTTTGTCGCGGAGATTGGAGATATGCACCATCATAGTGTTGTCGTCCGTCACATAATAATCGCCGTTTACTTCTTCGTAAATCTGCATTTTTGTAAAAACTCTGCCGGGGGATTTCATAAGCATAACGAGGATTTTATATTCCGTGGCGGTGAGAGATATCGGCTGTCCGCGTTTTTCCAGCGTGAGCTGATGGGTATCTAGCGTAAGGTCGCCCACGACGATTTTGCCGTCTTCGTTGCCCCCGGGAGAATTGACGTTGCCGAGGTGATAAAACCTACGCAGCTGTGCGTTTATGCGCGCAATAAGTTCGAGCGGATTGAAGGGCTTGACGAGATAGTCGTCCGCGCCCAGATTGAGCCCGAGTATTTTATCGCTGTCGAGATGCGCCGCCGACAGTATCACGATAGGAATATTGCTTTTGGCTCTGATGTTTTTTGTGAGCTCATAGCCGTTCATGCAAGGCATCATTATATCGACGAGTGCAAGGTCAATCTTTTCCTTGCCGAATATTTCCAGAGCTTCGACGCCGTTTTTTGCCCAAAAAATATTGAAACTGTCGTTTTCAAGATACAGCTTTATCAGTTTTACGATATCCTCGTCGTCCTCGGCAAGCAAAATATTGAAGTTCATAAAGCACCTCGCTTCATCGTTTTGTAGATTATATCATATTTTACCGTCTTTCTCAACGCCAATTTGAAATTTTGACTCTTTGCCGCGTAACTATTGTAAACACGGTCCGCTTATGCTAATATTTGAGCTATGGAAAGCGTTGTCGCCCGCGTGTATGCAAAAATCAATCTGTCCCTTGCCGTTACGGGCAAAAGGGGGAATCTGCATACCCTCGATATGATTGTCTGCCCATATCGCAAATTCTTCGACGAGGCGGAATTTGTGCCGCGTGCGGATATGGAATATATAACGCTGCAAAACGCGGAATCTTCGTTTTACGGATTCAAACCGCATATTTTTGCGGAATTCTTCAATCCCAAGCTGAAAATTATATCCGAAAAATTCGGAATAGGCGGCGTCGTAAACGTCAAAAAGGGCGTGCCGCTCGGCGCGGGACTCGGAGGCTCCTCGGCAAGCGTAGCCGCGGCGTTGAAGGCGGTTGCCGATTGCGTTGAGCTTATGGGCGGAAGCGCCGAAACCTCCGACGAATTCTTACTTTCTCTCGGGAGCGACGTGCCGTGCATGTACCGAGGCGGCGTGTGCAGGGTGCGCGGAGTGGGCGAAATCCTCACTCCTCTCGATGAGGTTATAACCGAAGATTTTTGCGTGAAAATTGCCGACGGCGGCTCGGATACTATAAAATGCTACGCGCTTTTCGACGAATACGGCGGAGAGCGGTATGCAAACCTGCCTATTGCCGACAGCGTCGAGGCGGCGCTCCGATTCCCGAGAAACGACTTGACGGAAGCCGCAATCGCACTGAATCCGAAAATCGGCGAGCTATTGAAGTCTATGAAAGAGGAGTTTGAAATTGCCGTTATGAGCGGAAGCGGAAGCGCGGTCGTCGGTTTTAATAAAAGAAAAAACTAAACGCAGTCATCGCAGCAATTCGTTTATAACTTACATAAATTGCAAAAACCCACAAATTTGCAATTTATTTTTTATTATTTTTGCAATTTTTGACAAATTTATCAAATTTGCAGTTGCAAATTTCGTATTTTTGCAAAAATTGCCTTTATCTATTGTGTGCCTCGGATTATTTTGGTATAATTGCTTCAAAGTATATTTAACTACATAACTGCAATACGATAATTATAAGAACTTAAATTTTCATGTTGCATATATACGGAGGTTTATGAGTAAGGTCATAGACAGCTACGCGTGCTATTTATTCCACGAGGGGACGAATTATCAGGCGTATAAGATGTTTGCGCCCGCAAAAGGCGTTGAGAATTGCGAGGACGGCTGGTATTTTTCCGTTTGGGCTCCGAACGCCGCAAAAGTCAGCGTAGTCGGCGACTTTAACAACTGGAACGCCGACGCGAATTACATGAAGCCGTCCTCGGACGGAATATGGACGGTTTTTATCGCCGGTCTCAAACAATACGACAATTATAAGTACGCTGTGACTTCCAAGAGCGGAAAGACGGTGTTCAAATGCGACCCCTATGGCTTGCATTTTGAAACCGCGCCTGCAAACGCTTCCAAGCTATACGATATTTCGGGGTATCGCTGGAAGGATAAGAAGTGGATGAGCGACAGAGCGAACTACAATCCGTACGGAAGTCCGATGAATATTTACGAAATGCACTTCGGAAGCTGGCGCAGATACGAAGACGGCAATTTCATCAACTATAAGGCGATGGCGGACGAAGTTATACCTTACGTCAAAAAGATGGGCTATACCCACATCGAGATAATGCCGCTTACGGAATATCCTTTCGAGGGCAGCTGGGGATATCAGGTCACGGGCATGTTTGCGCCCACTTCGCGCTACGGCACACCCAAAGATTTTATGGAATTTGTAGACCGCTGCCACAGGGCGGGTATAGGCATAATTTTGGATTGGGTGCTTGCGCATTTTCCGCGCGACGAGCACGGACTGAGCAATTTCGACGGTACGCCGCTTTATGAGTACGCCGACCCGCGCAAGGGTGAGCATAAGGAGTGGGGCACGAAGGTGTACGATTTCGGCAGGAACGAAGTCAAATCCTTCCTTATCTCTGCGGCTATGTTCTGGTTTGACGTGTATCACATCGACGGAATACGGTGCGACGCAGTCGCAAGCATGCTCTATCTCGACTACGGCAGAAAGGACGGAGATTGGGAGGCGAACAAGTACGGCGGCAACTATAACCTAGAAGCCCGCGACTTTTTGAGGCAGATGAACACCGCGATTCTCACCAAGTATCACGGAGCGCTTACGATAGCGGAGGAGTCCACCGCCTATCCTATGATAACCAAGCCCGCGTACGACGGAGGCTTGGGCTTCAATTTCAAATGGAATATGGGCTGGATGAACGACAGCCTTCATTATCTGTCACTCGACCCGTTTTTCAGAAAGGACAATCACAACGACCTTACGTTTGCGATAACCTATGCGTACAGCGAGAATTATATCCTGCCTATTTCCCACGACGAGGTCGTGCACGGAAAGTGCAGTATGATAAACAAAATCCCCGGAGATTACGACCAAAAGTTCGAGGAGCTCAAAGCGTTTTACGGATATATGATAGGTCATCCCGGCAAAAAACTTACGTTTATGGGCGGCGAGTTCGCACAGTTTATAGAGTGGAACTATTCTCAGCAGCTTGATTGGTTCTTGCTCGGCTATCCCAGACATAAATCTTTCCAAAAATTCGTAAAGGATTTGAACGAATTTTATCTAGAAAACAAATCGCTTTGGCAGTTGGATTGCAGTTACGACGGGTTCAAATGGATAGTCGTAGACGACAACAGCCAAAACATAATATCCTTTATGCGCCGCGCGGCGGACGGAGAGTATGTGATATGTATAGTCAACTTTTCTCCCGTGGAAAGGCTCAAATATATCATGGGCGTTCCCGAGGGCGTGACGTACAAGGCGGAGCTATTCTCCGCGCTCAAAAAATACGGCGGCGAGGAGGAGAGAAGACCTTCCTTCCGCGCTACGGCGAAGCCCTCTCACGGTCAGCCTTATTCGATAAAGGTCAATATCCCCAAAAATTCGGTCATGTTCTTAAAGCCCGAATATAAAGAGAATAAGTAAAGAGCGCAAAAAGGACAAACCGCCGCTTGCGGCGATAACAATAAAATAATCTCACAACCCGAAATAAGGAGGAGAAATAATGGGTAAAGTTTCAAAAAAGGAATGCATTGCGATGCTGCTTGCGGGCGGACAGGGCACGCGACTTGGCGTGCTCACCTCGAACGTGGCAAAGCCTGCCGTTCCTTTCGGTGCGAAGTACCGCATCATAGATTTTCCGCTGTCGAACAGTATCAACAGCGGCATAGACACAATCGGAGTTCTGACGCAGTACAGACCCTTTGAATTGCACCAATATATCGGCAACGGTCAGCCTTGGGACCTCGACAGACTCAGCGGAGGAATATATGTTCTGCCTCCTTATATGGGTGCGAAATCGGGCGAATGGTATAAGGGCACCGCAAACGCGATTTATCAGAACATAGACTTTATCGACAATTATGACCCCGATTATGTAGTGATTTTGAGCGGAGACCATATTTATAAGATGGATTATCACGATATGCTCAAAGACCATAAAAAGAACAACGCCGACTGCACAATCGCGGTGCGCGACGTGCCTATCGAGGAAGCGAGCCGTTTCGGAATCCTCAATCTCAGGAAGAATTCCCGTCAGATTGAGGAGTTCGAGGAGAAGCCCAAACAGCCGAGAAGCACAAAGGCTTCCATGGGTATTTATATCTTCACATGGTCCAAGCTCAGACAGTATCTCGTCGACGACGAAAACGATAAAGACAGCGAAAACGATTTCGGAAAGAACATAATCCCGAAAATGCTTGCCGACAATCAGAGGCTGTTTGCCTATCAGTTCGACGGCTACTGGAAGGACGTGGGTACGATTTCTTCTCTGTGGGAAGCCAATATGGACGTGCTTCGCGGAAGCGAGCTCAACCTCGACGACGACAAATGGAAAATATACGCGCGCAATAATGCGGAGCCGCCGCAGTTCATCATGCCGACGGGCAGAGTCAGCAACTGCCTCGTGTCCGAGGGTACGCTCGTTAAGGGCACCGTCAAGGACAGCATAATATCGCATTCGGTCACGATAGGCGAAGGGGCGTACGTGGAAGCATCCATAATCATGCCCGGCGCGGTTATCGAGGACGGGGCGGACGTCAGATATTCGATTATAGGCTGGGACGCCGTTGTAGGAAAGAACGCGATGGTAGGCGAGACTTTGGACGAGTGCAGACCCGGCGAATGGAAGATAAGCGTAATCGGTCCCGATTACGTGTTGCCCGAGAACGCTGTCGTAGGCGCAAATGAAATGTTGGGCTAAGGAGGGGAGAATATGAAAAACCATACAATGAGCGTTCTGTTTGCATCCGACGCGGAAAGTCACCTCAACGATTTGACTATACACCGTACGACCGCGTCTTTGCCGTTCGGCGGAAGATATCGTCTTATAGACTTCGCGCTTTCCAATCTCGTGAGCGCAAATATCACGACGATAGGTATAATCACTCGCAACAACTATAACTCCCTTATGGACCATATCCGTATGGGGCGCGACTGGGATTTGAACAGGAAAAACAGCGGATTGACCGTGTTCCCTCCCTTTGTGTTCAACAGCGCGCACGACGTTTATAAGGGCAAAATCGAGGCTCTTTATACCTTGCGCGGATTTATGATGAACAACAACGAGGAATACGTCGTCATCGCCAATACCAATATCGCGTTCAACATCGACTTCGAGGAAGTGGAAAAATTCCATATTGAAAAGGGCGCGGATATCACGGTGCTGACTTATAAGACGGACGATACCAATCCCCGCAAGATTATAATCTCCGAGGACAAGAACCACCGTATCACCGATATGCGCTATCCGGTGGCGAGCGACGCAGGCAAACAGAGGTGCAATCTTAACATCTATTTTATAAAGAAGGATTTGCTTATTTCGCTTGTGGACAACGCATACGCGCACGGAGCGTACGATTTTGAAAAGGATATACTTCAAAAGAAACTGGACGAGCTTTACATTATGAACTACGAGGTCAGGGAATACGTCGCCGTTATCGACCGCATACCCACCTACTTCAAGCGCAGTATGGAGCTTCTCGACCCCGAAGTGAGAGATACGCTATTCTATAAGCACTCCACAATACTCACAAAAGTCAAGGACAGCGTTCCCGCAAAGTACAAGGCGGGTGCGAACGTCAAAAATTCCATAATTGCCGACGGCTGCGTCATAGACGGAACGGTGGAAAATTCCATTCTTTTCAGAAGCGTAAAGGTCGGCAAGGGAGCAGTCATCCGCAATTCCATTATAATGGAGGATTCAATCATAATGGACGGCGCGACGTTGGATTATACCATAACCGACAAGGACGTCATAATTCAGTCGGGCAGGACGCTGAGCGGATATGAGAGCTATCCTATGGTGGTTGTCAAAGGCAAAGTGATTTAATTGCGCTATTTGGCGATATGCTTTGTCAGAAGCATTTTTGCTCACCGCATATCGTTAATGCAATGACCCCTTTCCGCAGGGTTTCCCACAATCGCGTTCTCCCTGCTCATACGGGAGGAACCCATGCTTTATGGGTGACACCTGCGTTCGGGGGCGACAGCATAGAGCACTCATTATTTCACTCGTTCGGGGCAATAAAACACAGCTTGCCCCTCGCTTGTACAAAGAGCAGTCCTCGAAACCGCGCTCTCCTCGCCCTGCGCGTCGCGGTGCAGTCCCTTGAATAGCGACTCGTCGTGTACGTCTCCGCATAAGCCGAGTGCAACGGCGGAAAGTGCTTACAAAATCTCAATATAATATATATCTCAACCTAAAAAAAGAGAGGTAAATTATGAAAATATTATTCGTTGCGTCCGAAGCGGCGCCGTTCATCAGATCCGGCGGTCTAGGAGACGTCGCGGGCGCGTTGCCAAAGGCGTTCAATCAGGCGGGTCATGATTGCAGAGTTATCATTCCTTTTTATAAGGAGGAGATAAAGGGCGATTTGCAGAGCAATCTGCGCTATCTCGCGTCCACGTTTGTGGACCTTAGCTGGCGCCGTCAGTATTGCGGCGTATTTGAAGCCAGATACGACGGGGTGACGTACTATCTCATAGACAACGAATACTACTTCAAGCGCAGGGGATTGTACGGCCATTTCGACGACGGCGAGAGATTTGCGTTTTTCTCCAAAGCCGTGCTCGAAGTGCTTCCGCTCATCGATTTCTTCCCCGACGTGCTTCACGCCAACGATTGGCATACCGCGCTTACCCCCGTTTTCCTCGACGTGTTCTACCGATACAGCGAGGATTATCAGAAGATAAAGACGGTGTTTACAATTCACAATATTGAGTTTCAAGGCAAGTACGGCACGGAGCTTATGGGAGACATACTCGGATTGCCCGATTGGGCGCGTTCGCTTGTGATGAACGGCGACTGCGTGAACTTTATGAAGGGCGGCATCGAGTGCTCCAACGCAGTGACTACTGTCAGCGAAACGTATGCGGGAGAAATCCTCGACCCGTTTTATTCCTACGGATTGGAGGGGATTCTTTCTCAGCGCCGCTTCAAGCTGCACGGCGTAGTCAACGGTATAGACCAAAAGGAATACGACCCCAAGCACGACAAGCGCCTGTTTGCGCAGTACGGAATCAAGGACGTCGCGGCGGGTAAGGCGGAAAATAAGAAGTCGCTTTTGGAAATGATAAATCTGCCTTATGACGAAAACCGTCCGCTCGTCGCTATGGTCACGCGTCTTACGGAGCAGAAGGGTATGGACCTTGTGGGCGCTGTGATAGACGACATCATGCGCGCGGATATTCAAGTGGTTATATTGGGCACGGGAGACTGGAAGTACGAAAACATGATAAAAGCCGTCGAAAACAGATATCCCAACAAGTTCAGAGCAATACTCGCGTTCTCGCAGGACCTCGCGAGCAAGATATACGGCGCAAGCGACCTCTTCCTTATGCCCAGCAAGTTCGAGCCCTGCGGCTTGTCGCAGCTTATCGCAATGAGATACGGCGCAGTGCCTATCGTACGCGAGACGGGCGGACTCAAAGACACTGTTCCCGCATACAACGCCGAGACGGGAGAGGGTAAGGGCTTTACCTTCAAGACCTATAACGCTTATGATATGCTCGACGCGGTATGGCGTTCATACGCGTGCTTCTACGACAAGGCGCAGTGGAGCAAGGTTGTGAAAAACGCAATGAAGTCCGACTACGGTTGGAGCGTCAGCGCGCAGAAGTATCTTGATATATTCCAGAATATATGACGTTAAAGCAATATCCGAAAGGACGAAACTGCAATGGCATAAAACTAAATAAAAATTGCAAAAAGCCGCGATTAACGCGGCTTTTTGTATAAATAAACTATGAAATATGATATTTAATCGCAAAACATGATGCATTTGTTTCGTGATATTTCAAACAAAAGAAGTTTAAAAATTTTATGCCCTAATATTCTTATCGGAACAGTGGACTACGAGCCGTTTTGTTTTGTGATTCCACTGCTTTCCCTTTTTTATGCCTTTCCACTGTTTGGACGTGCCGTCGTAAAAAATATCTCTAAGACACTCGCAAAAATCAAAAGCCAGCCAGCCGATTTCGGTTACGCCCGAAGGAATGGTGACGCTTTTAAGATTGCTGCATAAAGTGAATGCGGCATTATCTATAAGATTCACTTCGCTCGGAATTTCTACGCTTTCAAGTTGTATGCATGAACTGAACGTTTGCGTTTTCTTAAAACATATAAAGATATCGTACGGCTGCGTCGTAGCCTTGATTTTTCTATAAGTGGATTTGGCGGCGATGAGCTTTGCGACAAGCGATTTATAGTTTTCAAGTCTTTCGCTAGAACAGTTTATCGCGCCTAGATAATTTGGAGAAGTTTCGATGTCGGTGGAAACTATGTCATAAAAGGACGGGAAAGTTTCGCCTTGCGCGTTCGTCTCGAATATTACGCGCTGCTCGCAAAGGAGAAGCTCCCAATAAACGGAAGATAAGTCGCGGTTTTCGTATTTTTTCAACAAACGGCGGCAGGTAGCTTCCGCCGCCTTGAAGTTGAGACATTCTCGTAATGTTTGTGCTAGTGTAATAGTTTCAAAGAGCTCGGTATCGGTTTCAAGCTCATAGACGTTATGGTAGGAACGGCACTCGTAGATATTGTCGGTTGTAAGTTCCAGTCTGCCTCCGCATTAGGGCATTTTCTTTGTTTTAGTTGCTGCAAGACGGTTTCCTCTGTTTTAGTATATGACGGTATTATTGCAGCATATCCGACATAAGCAATGCAACGAGGTTTTTCGTTGAAAGGAAACGGATTACCTGTTTTACATTTCTCTTTATGTTTGTTATAATAAAAAGCAAATTCAAAGGTTATGTCAAATATGAACAATCAAAAAAACAAAGCAAACAATCGTAATTCGAGTCTGCTAAGGAGATTCGTCGGCTATTACAGACCGCACAGAAAGCTGTTTATCATCGATATGATATGCGCTTTTGTCATATCCGTTTTCAATCTCGTATATCCCTACGTGACCAAGGAAATCATCAACAACTACGTGCCCAACAGACTGCTCAATATGCTTATCGTCGGCGCGTGTCTGCTGCTCGGCTTTTACATTCTCAAATCAGTGCTCAACTTCGTGCTTCAATACTGGGGACACCTCGTGGGCGTGAGAATGCAGGCGGATATGCGCGCCCAGCTTTTCGGACATCTGCAAAAGCTGCCGTTCTCCTACTTCGACAACAACAAGACGGGCGTTATAATGAGCAGAATGACAAACGACCTCTTCGAGATATCCGAGCTTGCCCACCACGGTCCGGAAGACGTGTTTCTGTCCTTGGTGACGATAGTGGGTTCGTTCATTATGCTGGCGTTTATCAACGTATATCTCGCGCTCATAGTGTTCGCATTCATTCCGCTTATAGTGATATGCACGGCGCTTATGCGCAAACGTATGAACAGGGTGTTCGGCGAAGTGCGCGTAGTGCAGGGCGAGGTCAATGCGGATATAGAAAGTGCGATATCGGGAGTGCGCGTGTCTCGCGCATATACCGCGCAGGAGCATGAGAGCGGAAAGTTCGGGCGCGGCAACAAAAAATTCGTCGAGGCGAAGAGCAGACAGTATAGAGTCATGGGCGAGTTTTTCTCGACGATGATGTTTTTGATGGATTTTCTGTATTTCGCGGTGCTTATCGCGGGAGGTCTTTTCTTCTATTACGGCAAAATCGACGCTGGCGAGTTTACCGCGTTCGTGCTGTATATAAGCACGCTCATCACTCCTATAAGAACTCTGACCACTATATTTGAGCAGATACAGGACGGCGCGACGGGATTCAGACGATTCTGCGAGATTATGGACATAGAAGAGGAGTCCGAGTGCGAGAATGCCGTTGTTCCCGACAAGCTGAACGGCAATATCGTATTCGACGGAGTTACGTTCGGTTATGAGGCGTCGGACGGGAAAAATGTCATATCCGATTTCTGTATGAATGTGGAGGCGGGGAAGACAGTTGCGCTGGTGGGACCGTCGGGCGGCGGCAAGACGACGATATGTCACCTTATTCCGCGCTTTTACGAAATCGACGGAGGTAGCATAACCATAGACGGTTATGACGTGAAAACGCTCGACAGACAGGCGTTGCGCAAGAATATCGGCATCGTCCAGCAAGATGTATTTTTGTTCAACGGAACAATAAAGGAAAATATAGCTTACGGTAACTTCGAGGCAAGTGACGAAGAGATTATAAATGCGGCAAAGGCGGCGAATATACACGAGTACGTTATGAGTCTTCCCGACGGCTACGAAACGAACGTAGGAGAGAGGGGAGTCAAACTCTCGGGCGGACAAAAACAGAGGGTGTCCATCGCGCGCGCATTCCTCAAAAATCCGCCGATTTTGATATTGGACGAGGCGACTTCCGCTCTCGACAACGCGACGGAAATGCTCATACAGGACGCGCTCAACAAACTGTCGGAAGGCAGAACGACAATTGTCGTCGCGCACAGACTGTCGACTGTGAAGAATGCCGACGAAATAATCGTCGTCACTCAAAAGGGAGTTGAAGAGCGCGGCAGCCACGAGCAGCTCATCGCCAAAGGCGGACTGTACAAAACTCTCTACGAGTATCAGTTGCTCAACGAGTGACTTATCGATAGCGGTTCATAATTCAGTTATGAGAATTGTAGGATATAATAGAAAACGAAGTTGATGCAATAAAAACCGCAGTTAAACTGCGGTTTTTGCTGTATTAAATGCTTTTATATAGCAAATCATATGATTGATACTGAGTGAATAATAGACAACTTATATTAGAAAATCGATTTTTTCAAATCACCGTCGGTGCAATGTACTACATATTTACCTGTGCCGGCATGCCACTGATTTCCTTTGTATATCTTTTTCCATTCCTTAGTTGTACCGAGATAGTTGATATCCATAAGTCTGCTACAACCCTTGAATGCACGGTAATCTATGCTCGCCACGCTGTTCGGGATCATAATACATGTAAGCTCGCTACATCCTTCAAACGCACTGTAACCTATTTTGGTCGCGCCAATTGGAATCGTGATACCTTCAAGTTTGCTACATCCTAAAAAGGAATAATTGCCTATGCTAGTTACGCTTCCGTCATTAGGTATTATGCTGTTTTGGCAACCGATAACTAACGTCTTGCTTGAAGTTTCTATTATACAGTTCCCATCACTATGGTATTTTGCATTACCTCTTGCAACCGTTAAATTTGTAAGCGAATCGCAATTGCTGAATGCGCTCCAAGCGATATCCGTTACGCTGTCGGACATGATTATGCTTGTAAGTTTGGCGCAACCCTCGAAGGCATTCCAGCCTATCCTTTTCACGGAATTGGGAATAAGAGCGTCTGTCAGATTCTCTTGATTTCTGAATTGACTGTCTTTTATTTCCGTTGTACCCTCGGGGACGATATAATTCGGTTTAACAATTTTTATGGGTGCGGGAGCAGCAGGCTTTGCGACGGGCGCGTTTTTGATGATATTTCCGTCAGAGCAGTGAACGGTATAATCCTTGGTTTGCAAATCCCAACCGTTTACTTTGGTTATAGCATTCCAGTCCGTTTTTGTGCCTTTATAGTATATGTGTTCGAGTTGCGAGCAAAACGAAAGAGAGTCCGCACAGATATCCGTTACGCTTCGTGGAATGGTTATGCTTTTCAGATTTTCACAGCCGTTGAGAATCCATTCGTTTATCATTTTCAAATTGTCGGGCAGCACAATATTTGTCAAGCCCGTATTGGAGAACGCATCTTCTCCGATTTCATGCACACTGACCGGAAGGCTGATAGCCGTTAAATTTATACAATTGTCAAACGCGAAATCGCCAATCGAAGTTACACCGTTGGGAATCTCAACCTTTGTCAATTCCGAACAATCGGCAAATGCAAAATTTCCGACGCGTTTCACCGTATTCGGGAGAGCGATTTCCTTCAAATCGGTACGCTCCTGAAATTCGTAATCTCCTATTTCTTTTGTGCCGTAGGGAACAATATAGTTTTGCACCGCGTTTTCCTTAGCAAGTTTTTGGGTAGCAATTTGTTGATTTGTCGGTTGCATATCAGGCGCGTTTTGTCCTGCGAATTGCTTTGAAAACGCTTCCATCATTTCCGCTTTGATTTTTGCGGCAAGTTCCGCCTCTCTGTCCACGGGATTCAGTATAGCTTTCACTGCCTGCGTAAGATTGTACAGCAAGCCTATATCGTCTCTTATCCCTTGGCAGCTTCTCAGCTCGTCGGGAAGCTGTTCAGGTTGGAAGTTGTTGCGGAAGATTGGAATTATAGATTTAGTCTGTGAAGTCGTGTTGCTCATCATCTTGAAGCGAGACCACTCGTTCTTTACCCACTGCGAATTTATGTACGCGCTCTGCGAACAAATTATTATCATAATCTTCGCCGTATACAGAGCATGGTAGATATTCGGCTCATATTCTCTTACTACGATATTGTTCAAAGACCTCTCGCTGAAAAATACCCTGTAATCGTCGTTGAGTTTGTTGTATAAGTCCATTGCGAGCTGGTAATCCTTGGTGAGTTTGGACGGGTCTTTTGTGGAAGATTTCTTGAAGCAGATGAATATATCATACGGCTTGGTCGTCTCGTTTATAGTCCTGTACTGCTTTTTCGCAAGGTGCATTTTGTTTACAAGACTTACGTACGTAGAAATATTCGCGGGATTAAACTTGTTCGCGTATGAAATAGTCTGTCCGTAATATTCGGACTCGTCTATTTCGGTTGCGGATATATCGTAAAAAGAGGGGAATTGCTCGCCGTTCTGGTCAGTCTCGAACATAACGCGCTGTTCGCAGAGGAGTAAATTCCAATAAACGTCTGTCAGGTTATCCCCGTCATATTCTTTGAGGAGCTTTTTATAAAGTAGTTCCGCCTGTTTGAAATTGAGGCTTTCGCGAAAGGTGGAAGCCAGCTCTATATCATGATACAGATTGGCGTTGCGTTCGTTGAGCTCATAAACATTGTGACAGGAACGGCACTCGTAGTTATTTCCCGACAGCAGATCCAATTTACCGCCGCAGGTAGGACATTTTTTTTGCGTGAATGTGGGCATATTTCCCTCGCATGGTTTGAATTACATAAATCGTATCACCGAGGAAAGAAAATTGTCAAGCGAGGGTTGCCGAATATATGTGCTTGATAGAGTAAGTTGGATCTATTCACTCGCACAAAGTGTGAGACATTCGGCGTCATCGCATATTTAGATCTGACAAACAAAACGCGCGAATTTACTTCGCGTTCTGGGTTCCCGCAAACGTCTATTGTTCCGTTGAACAAAAACACATCCTGCTGAACGATGCCGACCTGTTTGCGGGGCAAATGGGTTACGGTTGGCGAAAAAATATATTATATAGATGTTTGACATATCTTGCGTAAATAAGTAAAATATTAGTCGGTTGCGTTAATAATATGTTTGAATATATTATAATAAGGCATAATTTACTTTCGTCCGGGGGGGAAAGCGGAAGGAAGGTAGGTAATATGAAATACAACGTCACTTCAAAGGAATTTTCCTCTCAGCTGTCCTCGTGCCTTGCAAGGTACTTCGGCGTTAAGCCCGAGGACGCGAGCAAAACTCAGATTTACAGAGCCACCTGCATGTGCGTAAGAGACATACTCACTCAGACGCGCGTCAATTTCAAAAAGCGGGTGCGAGAGAAAAACGCAAAGCAGATTTACTATATGTCCATGGAATTTCTGCTCGGCAGGTCTCTTCGCAATCACCTGTTCAATATGGGGATTACGGACGAGGTCACAAAGGCAGTTGAAAGCCTCGGCGTGAGCATGGACGAGATATATGCCTACGAGCCCGATGCGGGTCTCGGCAACGGCGGCTTAGGAAGACTCGCCGCGGCTTATATGGACGCTCTCACCTCGCTCGGCTATGCGGCAAGCGGATTTTCCATACTTTACGATTACGGTCTTTTCAAGCAGATTATCGTTGACGGTTGGCAGTTGGAGCAGCCCGACGACTGGCTTAAAATGGGCGACGTATGGCTTGCGCCCAGACACGAGGAGATGTACACCGTCAAGTTCGGCGGTCACGTTGACCAAACTTGGGAAAACGGCAAGCTCACCGTCAATCAGCGCGATTGCACGATTGTCAACGCAATCCCTTATGATATGAATATTTCCGGCTACGACACAAAGACGGTCAATCGCATAAGGTTTTGGCATTCGGAGGCTCCGCAGGATTTTGATATCCATATGTTCAGCAAGGGAGAGTATGTCAAGGCGAGTGCGGCGAAAGCGGTTGCGGAATCCATCAACAAGGTGCTTTATCCCGCAGACGACCATATCGAAGGTAAGTCGCTGAGACTCAAACAGCAGTATTTCTTTGTTTCCGCTTCGATACAGAGTATTCTTCACAGACATCTGAAAACAAATCCGTCGCTCGACAATCTGCCCGATTGCGTGGCAATACACATCAACGATACCCACCCCACGCTGTGCATTCCCGAGCTCATGCGCCTGCTTCTCGACGAGTACGGCTACGGCTGGGACGAGGCGTGGAATATTACCTCGCATACGGTTTCGTACACCAACCATACGGTTATGGCTGAGGCGCTAGAAAAATGGCCGCAGGAGCTGTTTGCAAGTCTGCTGCCCCGTATATTCCAAATTGTGCATGAGATAAACCAACGTTTCTGCGACGAGCTTTGGAAATATTATCCCAACAACTGGGACGTCGTGTCACGCAACGCGGTGCTGTCGGGCGGACAGGTGAAAATGGCAAACCTCTGTCTTGCGACCTCTCATACGATAAACGGCGTTTCGGCTTTGCACAGCGACATACTCAAACATGACGTGTTTGCGGACTATTTCAGAATGCACCCCGAAAAATTCACCAATGTCACGAACGGCATAACTCACCGCCGTTGGGTATCGCAGGCAAATCCCCGTTTGGCTTCCTTTATAACGGAGCTTATCGGAGATAAGTGGCTCAAAGACGCCGACCATTTGCAGGAATTGCAAAAGTTTATGGGCGACAGACAGGCGCTCGACCGCCTCGCGCAAATCAAACTCGCAAACAAAGAGGATTTGGCAAAGTATATTTCCGAAAACTGCAAGGTGTCCGTCGACCCCGAAAGTATATTCGACGTACAGGTTAAAAGATTGCACGAGTATAAGAGACAGCTGCTCAATGCGCTCAATATTCTAGATTTGTATTTCCGCATAAAAGATAATCCCAATCTCGACGTACAGCCGCGTACGTTTATCTTCGGCGCAAAGGCTGCGAGCGCGTATTATATGGCAAAGCAGATTATCCGCTTTATATGTACGCTCGGCGACGTTGTGAACAACGACGCCGATATCAAAGGCAAGATAAAGGTGGTATTCCTCGAAAACTACCGCGTCACTCTTGCAGAGATGATTATGCCTGCGTCCGAGGTGAGCGAACAGATTTCTCTCGCAGGTAAAGAGGCCAGCGGCACGGGAAATATGAAGTTTATGATAAACGGCGCGCTGACGATAGGCACGCTCGACGGTGCGAACGTCGAGATACATCAAGAGGTCGGCGACGAAAATATGTTCCTCTTCGGTCTGCTTACGGAGGAGGTCAACGAGATGTGGAGAAACGGCTACAACCCGTCTCACTATTATCAGACCAATCCTCGTATCAGACGGCTTATCGACGCGCTTCGTCATGGGCTTAACGGAATTTCCTTCGGCGAAATCGCGGATTCGCTCATCACGGGTCGCGGAGGTCAACCCGACGGATATATGGTGCTCGCGGACTTCGATAGCTATGTCAACGCGCAGGATAAAGTCAACGCTACCTATTGCGACAAAGAGAGATGGAACAGAATGTCACTTGTCAATATCGCAAAGGCAGGCTTCTTTGCGGCGGACAGAGCGGTGGAGGAGTATGCGAAGAGGATTTGGGGGCTTAAACCCATAAAATAACGTATTGCGCCGTGTAACAGCGACAAAAGCGTTTCTGCCAACCGAGATATACGTGACCGGCAGAAACGCTTTTTATGTTTTCTATATCCAGAAATAATAAATTTTTGATTTAAATACTTTCCCTATGCGGAGCGGAGTTGTCCCAAAATATCAAATTATCGCCGTATCGTTTGTCCAACCGCTCACAATGCTTTCTATGTCGTAGCCCTGCGTTTTGAAGGCGGAGCAGAGCGACTGTTCGTTTGCAATACTCAGCATGTTGTCTTTATAGTACTGTTTCAGAGCCGCTTGGAATTTTTCGTCTCCGACGAGAGTTCGCAGAGTATCGAAGAGCAACGCGCCCTTATAATACGTGACTGCGACATACTCGCCCTCCGTGAGATAGGTGGAAAGATGTCTGTTCATTCTGCCGTCGAAGCCGACCGTCGGTTTGAGCGCGGAAAAAGAGGAGTATGAGCGTGAGATTTCCGACATCGCGGCTGTGTGCGCGGTGCGGTCACCCGACAGATAATGGAAATAATAGGTGCAGAACTCCGTAAGCCCCTCGTCCAGCCAAGCGGAGTTGAGCTGGTCGCTGCCGACCGCGTCATACCACCACTGGTGAGCCGTCTCGTGGGTTATGGTATCCAAATAGCTCTCATAGGACGGAGTGGGGGATACGAGGACGAAAGAACCGTATTCCATGCCGCCCGCGTTTTGCAGGTTGCTTTCGACGACCGTAAACGACGAGTGGGAGTAATCTCCGAACGCCTGCGAAAATACGGCGATTGAGCTTACCGCGCGTTCCAAGGAAGCGGTCGGGTTTTTGTCGGAGTAATAGCAGTAATTGACCGTTACTTCTTTTTCATGCAATCGGACGGATTCCGACAGGGACTCGAACTGTCCCGCCGCCATTCCGAAATCACGTATGTTTTCCGCGGATATTTCCACCGTCTTTTTACCTTTCGCGCCGCGTCGCTCGACGCCTACGATTTCGCCGCTGGACGCAACGTTGATATTTTCATCGACGGTCAGGTTTACGTAAAAAGAAGATATATCGCTGAAAAACGGGTCTCCGAATGAGGAGTAGCAATCCTCGCGCCAGCCGCCATCATATCTTGCGAGCACGGGATAGAAGCAGGTGAGATTGACAATGCCGTCCTCCGTTACGCCCAGCCTAGAATCGGAGTGAGGAAGTCTTACCGTATACTTGCATGAGATTATGTATGTGGAGTTCTCAATGAACGGATATATTGCTTTGAGAAGAGTCCTGTCTTCGCCGTATATCTCGTAATCGACGGTTTGTCTGTCGATTTGAAGAGATAAAATGTCTATTGCGTTATAACTTTGTGAAAATGCGTTCGCGTATATATGCAAAACCGCGCAATCGGAGTCTTGACGGGCGGTGTAAAGAATCTCCTGCGAAGCGGAGAGAGTGGAGGTCTCGACGTCATATTCGGCGGAGATGTCATAGCATGGGGAGGAATCCCGTTCTGTCGCGTCCTTGCGGTTGCACGCGGTGATCAGCAGGCATATCGCCGCGCATATCAGCGAACAGACAAGCAGAGAGACGGCGCGTATTTTTTTGTTGTTGAAATTTTTTGACATAATCGTTTGATTTCTTTATATGACGGTGCGGTACAATACTATTTTGCAATACTTTCCCAAGTCAGTTGTTTTCGCGCTTTTTGGGCGAGGGCTTTACGCTGTTGAGCGTGAGCTCTACAAGTTTTCCCGCGCGTCTTGCTTTTTCTACTATAACGTCGGAAACGGCGCTGCCTTCGGTAGCGATAAGCTCTCCCGTGTATGTGCGCAGGTCTGCACCGAGCGTTCTGCCGAGCAGAAATTCGTAATCGCAAATTATTCTGGTCGGAGTGTGCGAGTCTTCGTCGTAGGAATACGCGTCGGAGCCGTCGAGTATCATACGGAAAGCTCCGTTTGAAAGCACGGGTTCGCGGTTGTCGGCGGACAGAGCGACGGCGGGAGCGGGGCGCGCTTCGGAAACGGCGTAGCTGTCCGATTGCGGCGCGGAAGCAGTCTGTGCGCCGCCCGTTTGCGAAATCGCGTCCGAGGCGGTCGCGTCGGTTTTTGTACGCAATGGAGCTTCGTTTGCGGATTGCGCGGTCTGTGCGTATGCGGGAACGTCTCCGGCCGAATCCGTTTTATCGGCGTTGCCGTCGAGGATATGGACGGGATAATCAAACTCGGGTTTCGGTATGCGCGCCGCCCGTTTTTTGCGGTTTGCGGCGGGTTTGACCGCATTTTTCAGCAAAATCACGTCGCCTATTGCGGATATGGAGGGAGGAGTGAATTCCCACTCTCCGCAAACAAGCCGAATCACCTTTCCCGCGGGAGTAAACAAAACGTCGGAAAGCGTGCCTTTGAGTGTGCCTGTCTGCGTATAGACGGGCATATTTTTCAATCCGCTTTTGAAGGTCTCTCCGTTCGGAGCTGTAAGCGCGCTTTCATCCGCGACGATAACCGCGTCGGATACGCTTCCCGCGCTTTCTATCGGGAGCAGTGCCGCGTCGTTTTTCAGAGGCTGCTGTATGTAAAAATATACAGCTTTCTTACAGTTTGAGTCAAAATATACATCGCTCACATTTCCTATTATGCAAGACGTGGCAAGCGATAGCACGGGTCTTCCGATGACCGAGGAAAGTTCAATCATAATATCACCTCGTCAAAGTTTATGCGAAAGGCTTGCGGTATATGCGTTGACATATTTTCAGTATCCCGCGTTTAGATATCGCAAAATATGTCGAAAATAGGCATTTTTTGCGCTCGTGTGATAAAATATTATGCCGCGGAGTATGCTGTATACGGTGAATTTGTTCGGCATAAAACGGGGGTTGTCCACGGAGTTGTCCACATTTGCGAGTCAGAATGTGGATAACTTTGTGGATAGGTATGCATTTTTATGCCGCATTGAATAAGTTCAACATTGAAACAATATGCATAATACAGTGAGTAAAAAAGCATGGATTTTCAAAGCGGCGGCGATGGCATTGAGCGCGGTATTCGTAGCGCTTGCGCTTACGACGCCGTTTATTATTGTCTCGGTATCCGACGGCGCGCGCACCGTAGTCGTTGTGGACGCCGGACACGGCGGCGCGGACGGCGGAGTTATAGGCAGACGTACGGGAGTTAAGGAAAGTGAACTCAATCTCAAAGTGGCGAAGCTATTGGGCGAGTATCTTGCAAGCGGCGGATATAAGGTGGTGTACACGAGGCGCAACGACACGATGCACACTTTCCCGGGGGTGTCCAACAGAAAGCGAGCGGATATGTTCAAAAGAGGGGAAATTATCAACAACGCAAAGCCCGCGGCTATGGTCAGCGTGCATATGAATTATTATTCGGCCTCGTCACGCCGCGGCGCGCAGGTGTTTTTCGACAGGACGGACGACGGCGGCAGGGCGTTTGCGAATATTATGCAGGACACGCTTAACCGCGACGTGAACAGCGTGGGCGGCGGCAGGGAGTACAGCGCGCTGTCCGCGGAAAAATATCTGCTTTCTTGCAGTCCCTATCCGAGCATAATCGTGGAGTGCGGATTCCTCAGCAATCCTTTCGACGAGGAAAATCTCGTCCGCGCGGACTATCAGGCGAATCTTGCCTATACGCTGTATCTCGGCATAGTGGAGTTTCTGAACACGGAGTCGTAAACAAAATGCCGAAAGCGCTTTTACGCACGGTAAATCAGATATTTGTTGATATTTGCAACGGTTTGATTGTATGACCGCATAAAGACGGATGTCAAACTCGAAAAAGGATATGGATACGCGCCGGCTCTGCGTCTTACGCCGATTGCGCACGGCGTAAAAATTAAAGCGGGAATTTTCGGTGATATTATTATTGATTTATATATTTATTTAGTATACAATACTAGCTATGACGAACGCGTTTGCATATATAAGCGAAAAGGCGCTCAAAGCTCATTCGGACGACCCTGAAACCGCGCTTATTCTCAAAGATATCGAGAATGCCAGACAGGGCGTTATGACCTTTTCTAAGGAGGTCAAAAAATATATGCTGCAGTTCATACACCAAAGATACGACGGCAATGAGGAGGTCTCCGCGCTTATCGACGTGCTCAGACAGTGGAGCAGGTATCAGTCTTTTAACAATCTGGAAATATTCCAGATGCAGGACGAATGCTATTTTTGGTACGATTTCCTTCACGCATACGGCGTATGGAAACTGATAGGCGAGAAGTACGGCTTTGCGGACGAGGAGGACGCGTTGCGTATTTTGGTACGCCTCGTCAAGCTTGACGAGAGCGTTTTTAAGGAATTCCCCGAGATTTAGGAGGATTTGCCAAGATATGTCAAAGCATTTGCACGACGGACACAGACAGAGAATGAGAGAGCGAATCAAAAACGGCGATTTTAAAAACTTCCAGCCGCATGAGATTTTGGAATACCTCTTGTTCAGTTTTATTCCGCGAAAAGATACAAATGCAATCGCTCACGAGCTGATAAACAAATTCGGCTCTTTCAACGCGGTTCTCAACTCGGACTATACGCGCTTGCGCGACGTCGTGGGTATGACGGAGAATGCGGCGTTGTTTTTGTCCTCGCTGCCCGTAGTCTTCCGCAGATATTTGGTCAGTCTGAAAGACCCGAAGACGGGACTTTCGGGAAGAGGGGTTGTCAAGGAGTATATGTGCGGGCTTTGCATGGGACTTCCCGAGGAGCACGCTTTTGCGGTCGGGCTTGACGTTCACGACAACGTGATTGCCATGTATGAAAATACCAGCGGTCTCGGCGATTCGGTCGAGATGCGCGTGAGAGATGTGGTCAATTTCGCAATATCTCATCATGCGGTCAGCATTATCGTCGCGCACAATCATCCGAGCGGAGTCATATATCCGTCTTTCAACGACGTAGCGTTTACAAAGGATTTGCATTATGCGCTGGCGTTGGTACAGGTTAATCTTCTCGACCATTTTATTTTCTGCAACGAGGACAGTTATTCCTTTGAAGCTTCGGGAATAATGAAGGAAATCTCCGAAAGAACAAAAAAACTTAACGAAGGAGTCTGGAAATATGAACAGGACAGTTAGAACCAGATTTGCCCCGTCGCCGACGGGGTTTATGCATATAGGAAATTTGCGTACGGGACTGTACGCATACCTGTTTGCGCGTAAAAACAAGGGCGTATTTATTCTGCGCATCGAAGATACCGATAGGGAAAGGAAAGTCGACGGCGCGGTGGAAATGGTGTATCGCACGCTTAAAATCGCGGGTATCGACCACGACGAAGGTCCCGACAAGGACGGCGGATACGGTCCGTACGTGCAGACCGAGAGAATGGGTATTTACAAGCAGTACGCCGAAAAGCTCGTGGAGCTGGGCGGAGCGTATTACTGCTTCTGCGATAAGGAGAGGCTGGAAAGCCTCAAAGACGGGAACGGGGTGCATACCTACGACAAGCACTGCCGAAATCTGGACTCGGCCGAGGTTAGGCGCAGGCTGGAAGCGGGCGAACCGTACGTGATAAGACAGAAGGTGCCCGAGGGAACCGTTTCCGAATACGAGGACTTGGTCTTCGGCAGAATCAGCGTGGAGTCCTCGGATATCGAGGACGGCATTTTGCTCAAATCCGACGGGCTTCCCACATACAATTTCGCAAACGTGGTCGACGACCATCTTATGGGAATCACGCACGTTATACGCGGTACGGAGTATCTCAGCTCTACGCCTAAGTACAACATGATATACGACGCGTTCGGCTGGGAGAGGCCGACATATATGCATCTGCCTCCCATAATGAAGGACGCTACGCGCAAGCTCAGCAAAAGATTCGGCGACGCCAATTTTGAAGATTTTATCGCAAAGGGCTATCTGCCTGAGGCAATCGTAAACTATATAGCACTGCTCGGCTGGTGTCCGAAGGATAACCGCGAAAAAATGACTATGGAGGAGATGACGGAGGCATTCGACGTGGACGGCATTTCGCACAGCAGCTCCATTTTCGACGAAACTAAAATGCGTTGGCTTAACGGCGAGTATCTCAAAGCCATGTCCAAAGAGGAGTTTTATAATGCCGCGCTGCCTTGGATTGAAAAGGCGGTTGACGGCAAGAATTATGACAGGGCGGAGCTTGCCTCGCTTATGCAGACGAGAGTCGATATCCTCGGCGAAATTCCCGAGAAGCTCGCGTTTCTGAACGGTTACGGCGAATACGACCTGAGTATGTACGAGCATCGGAAGATGAAAGTGGATAAGTCCGTTGCGCTCGCTGCGGTCAGGCTCGCGGAGGAGGCGCTGTCTTCGCTTGAAGATTGGTCGGAGGACTCCATAAAGGAATGCGTCGTGCAGGGCGCGGAAAGAGGCGGAATGAAGAGCGGTCAAGTGATGTTCAGCATGCGCGTGGCGCTCACCGGCGAACCCGTTACTCCCGGCGGCGCTATTGAGATGGCGGTCGTTCTCGGAAAAGAAGAAAGCCTCGCAAGGCTGGCATTTTCCGCACAGCTTCTCGAAAGGAATTTATAATGAGTTTACGCGCGAGAAAGACGCTTTTTGTATACATTTCAATACTGCTTTGCATAGCGGTATTTTCCGCGTGCGCGTCTGCTTCGGGATATGCGCTCGCCGCCGATTACGGCGGAAATGACTCGTCCCGACTTTGGTACTATCAGAGCGGCGCTCTCGACGTGAACAATGCGAGGAGTGTCGTCGACAGTTGGGATAAGAACAGGCTGTCTCCCGTTATAATCGCCGTTGCGGATACGGGAATAGACGTATCGCACGAGCTTTTCGGCGGCTTGCTGTATACGGAAAACGGGGAGCCGGTCGGATTCAATTCCCGTACGAATAAAAGGATAACCGCCGCCGAGCTTGCGGACAACGCGGTCAATGCGGACGGCAAGGTGGAAAAACACGGCAATTCCGTGGCGGGCGTTATCGCAATGCTTATAAAGGAGCTCGGGCTTCAAGACTATATCAAGATATATCCCATAAAGGCGAACAGTCTTTCGAGGGACGGCAAGTCGGAGGTCAGCTCGTTTTCCATATCTTCGATTGTAAAGGCTATAAACAAGGCGAATGAAATTGGCGCGTGCGCAATCAATCTTTCGCTCGGCATTTATGCGTCCAAAATGTCTTCCGACGCCGATTGGTCGAAGGACAGGCAGTTGGATTACGCGATAGATAACGCGCGCGAAAAAATGCTCATTGTAGCCGCGGCGGGCAACGACGAAAACGGCGGACACGATTCCGCAATAGCGGGCGACAGGTTTTATCCCGCGGCGCGAGAGGGCGTGTTTTCAGTGATGAATTATACCGAGGACGGCACTATTCACGCCAATTCAAATTTCGGAGACGCTTACGATATAGCGGCGCCCGGCACGGATATATACACGGCAAAGTTTTCCGCGTCCTCATATCAGACGCTGAGCGGTACTTCATTGGCGACGCCCTTTGCGAGCGTGGCGGCGGCTCTTTTGCAATTACGTTATATGGCGGAGGGCAAGACTGTCCCGAGCGGAGACGGCGTAGCGCGCATGCTCAAAAATCTCGACTCCGCAAAAACACAGAAGGGCGGCTATTCGATTCGGCTTTTGGATTTGGGCGCGGTGCTCACGCAGGATTTTGAAAATACCGAATACGATTACGTTCCGCCTACTTCAATCAAGATTACTCACAACGGCGTGCTCGGCACGGCGGAGTACGAGGACGCCGTTTATATGCAGGCGACCAGGGTACAGCCTCTGACGTTTATCGCAAGGCTGAATCCGTACGGGGAAACTTCGCCCGACCTTTACGACAGCATTCAATGGATTCTGGAAAGCGGCGACGGCGACAGCTCAGTCGAGACGGTTTTGGGCACGGGAGCGAAATTCGTATATACGGCCGAGATATACGGGGACACTGCTATAACAGCCCGTTTGGTTTACGGGGATACGGTGATAGAGGAGAGTCAGGCGATTCATATAGAGTACGCGCCCTATCTTGCAGGCGAGGTGCGCGTGACTTATGAGCAGAACATGTTCGACGACGTGTCGCAAGCGCCGCGCGGCGGCGTGCTTTACACCCACGCGACGACGGTTTTTGCGCTTACGGGCTTGAAATATGCAGACAGGACGGTGCCTATAAAATGGTTTGTCAACGGCGAGCTTGCAGGCGAGGGCTTCACTTTCGCTTTCAAACCGACGAGGACGGGATACTATAAGATTTCCGCGCAGTACGGCGACAATCCCGTGCTGGATACCACGTACGTCTTCGACGCGAACGTCAAGCCGTTTGTCGCAAGACCCCTCGACCTCTCTATGCTGATTATCGGGCTTTGCATACTGATTGCGGCGGGAGCATTGGCGGCGGTTCTTGCGCAGAGGCATAAAAAAATCAAGGAAGAGAATAAGTCCGAAGCTGCGGAGGCGGACGACGCGCAAGGTTGACAGAAAATACAAAAAGCGGATATTTGCGTAAAAAATTAAATTTGTTTTTTCAAACGTTCGACAAGTCTCGGATTGTGTGCTAATATAGCCGTAGCAAAGAAATAAGGTCGGTCTGCGCCGACAGGAATTTCGAGGATAATAGGTGTTTGTCAAACGGTTCTTGTCGGAAGCGACGGGGACTTTTTTCTTGTAAGGAGACGCCATGACGAAAATAAAGGATATGAAGCGACTCAAAAGCCTTGTTCCGAGGGAGCTGTCGGGCGTCGAGTATTTCTCTTCTACCGATATTTCCCGTTTCGATTGTTCGGACTTCGTATTAATTCCCGGTTTCTGCGACGTGCATGTGCATTTCAGAGAACCGGGTTTTTCATATAAAGAGACGATAAAAAGCGGAAGCCTTGCCGCCGCGCGCGGCGGCTATACGCAGGTCTGCACTATGCCGAATCTCAATCCCGTGCCCGATACGCCCGACAATTTGCGCGTACAGCTTGATATAATTGAAAAGGACGCTGTCATTGGCGTTCTGCCGTACGGAGCGATAACAAAGGGCGAAAATGGAGAGGCGCTCTCGGATATGGAAGCTATGAGCGGCAGCGTAGTGGCTTTTTCGGACGACGGGCGCGGAGTGCAGTGCGAGGATATGATGAGAGCGGCTATGATAAAAGCCGCGGGCCTTAACAAAATCATAGCGGCGCACTGCGAGGCGAACGAGCTTTTGAGGGGCGGATATATTCACGACGGCGTTTACTGCGCCGAGCATAATCACCGCGGGATTTGCTCCGCGAGCGAGTACGTGCAGATAGAGCGCGATATAAGGCTAGCCAAAGAGACGGGTTGTGCTTATCACGTCTGCCATATCTCGGCAAAGGAGAGTGTGGACATAATCCGCAGAGCCAAAGCGGAGGGCGTAAACGTGACCTGCGAGACTGCGCCGCACTATCTGGTGCTCGACGAAAACGATTTGCGCGAAGACGGCAGATTTAAGATGAATCCGCCTCTACGTTCACGCGAAGACAGGCTTGCGCTTATAGCGGGAGTGGAGGACGGCACGATTGATATGATTGCCACCGACCACGCGCCGCATTCCGCAGAGGAAAAGGCGAGAGGTCTTGAAAAGAGCCCTTTCGGCATTACGGGACTCGAAGTCGCGTTCCCCTTGATGTATACGGAGCTTGTAAAAACGGGAATCATCCCGTTAGAACGCTTGATTGAGTTGCTTGTAATAAATCCGCGCAGGAGATTCGGCATTCCGTTTTGCAGCGATTTTTCCATATGGAATTTGTCCTGTGAGTACAAAATCAATCCCGACGAATTTATATCCAAGGGCAAAAGCACTCCGTTTGCGGGCAGGAGCGTATTCGGAAGAAATATGCTCACGGTGCGCGAGGGAAAAGTGGTTTACAGCTATAAACAATAATTTACAATATAGAATAAGGAGAGCTCACAAATGGCAAAGAGAACAGACATTAAGAAAATTCTTATCATAGGTTCGGGTCCTATCGTGATAGGACAGGCTGCCGAATTTGACTATGCGGGTACGCAGGCGTGTCTTGCCTTGAAGGAAGAGGGATACGAAGTCATACTTGTCAATTCCAATCCCGCTACGATAATGACGGATACGGCGATTGCGGATAAAGTGTATATGGAGCCGCTTACTCTCGAATATGTAGCCAAAATACTGCGCTACGAGCGTCCGGACGCTATCGTCCCCGGAATCGGCGGACAGACGGGACTCAATCTCGCTATGCAGCTTGAAAAGAAAGGCATACTCAAAGAGTGCGAGGTGGAGCTGCTCGGCACACCCTCTTCTTCTATCGAGCGCGCGGAGGACAGAGAGCTGTTCAAGGAAATGTGCCAGTTAATAGGCGAGCCTGTGATTCCCTCGGAAATCACGTACGGCATAGAAGAGGCGAAGAAGGCGGCGAAGGAAATCGGATATCCCGTAGTTTTGCGTCCCGCGTTTACACTGGGCGGCACGGGCGGCGGCTTTGCCAACAACGAAGAGGAGCTTATCGAAATAGGCGCGAACGCTTTTAAACTCTCTCCCGTGCATCAGGTGCTCGTCGAAAAGAGCGTAAAGGGATATAAGGAGATAGAATTTGAGGTCATGCGCGATTCCAACGACCATGCGATTACGATATGCGGCATGGAAAACGTAGACCCCGTCGGCGTACATACGGGGGATTCCGTCGTTGTCGCGCCTATTATGTCGCTCAACGAACACGACCTCAAAATGCTTAACGACAGCGCGATAAAAATTATCCGAGAGCTGAAAATAGAGGGCGGCTGCAACGTGCAATTTGCGCTCAATCCCGTAAGCAGCGAATACTACCTTATAGAGGTCAATCCCAGAGTATCGCGCTCTTCCGCACTCGCCTCCAAGGCGAGCGGCTATCCTATCGCGCGAGTAACGGCGAAGATAGCGGTGGGTATGGCGCTCGAAGATATTCCCGTCGCGGGAGGCACTGCGGCAATAGAACCCAGACTCGATTACGTGGTCGCAAAGTTCCCGAGATTCCCGTTTGATAAATTTACCACCGCAAAAAACACGCTCGGCACGCAGATGAAGGCGACGGGAGAGGTTATGGGCATCGGCTCTTCTCTCGAAGAATGCTTCCTGAAATCAGTGCGCTCATTGGAGACGGGCGTTACGCATTTCTATATGAAGAAATTCGCGGATATGACGACGGAGGAGATTTACGGTTATATCGAGGAGTTTAAGGACGATACGATTTTCGCGGTGACGGAGCTTTTGCGCCGCGGAGAAAGCATAGAAAAAGTTCACGAAGCGACGATGATAACGGAGCTGTTCCTAGAAGCGCTTGCGAGAATATGCGAAATGGAAAAAATCCTCAAAGCCTCTCCTAAGGACGCAAAGAGCCTGCGCGCCGCGAAGACGCTCGGTTTTTCGGATAAATATATCGCGGGGCTGTGGGGCATCTGCGAGCAGGATGTTTACGACATGCGCAAAAAGCACGGCATTACGCCCGTGTTCAAGATGGTGGACACGTTGCATACGGGCAAGTATATAGCGTATCTCTATTCCTCTTATATCGGCGAGAATGCGTCGAGGCTTACTGATAAGAAAAAGATAGTCGTGCTCGGCGCGGGTCCGATACGCATAGGACAAGGAGTCGAGTTCGATTATTCCACGGTGCACGCGGTGCAGACGATACGCCGCGCGGGCTATGAGGCTATAATTATCAACAATAACCCCGAGACCGTATCTACGGACTATACGACGGCGGACAAGCTATATTTCGAGCCGCTTACTCCCGAGGACGTTATGGCGATTATAGACTTCGAGAAGCCCGAGGGCGTTATAGGTTCACTCGGCGGACAGACAGCCATAAATCTCGCCGCGCCGCTTATGAAGCGCGGAGTGAAGATTATAGGCACCGACTGCGAGGCAATAGACCGCGCCGAGAACAGAGACAGTTTTGAAAAGGTACTTCAAAAACTGGGAATACCTCAGCCGCAGGGCAAAGCCGTCACCAACATCGAGGACGGAGTGGACGCCGCACATGAGATAGGCTATCCCGTGCTCGTAAGACCCAGCTTTGTGCTCGGCGGCAGGGCAATGCAGATTGTAGCCAACGAAAACCAGTTGAGACACTATCTGAAAACCGCAGTCGAAATCGACGAGGACAAGCCCGTGCTTGTTGACAAATATATTATCGGAAAGGAAGTCGAGGTGGACGCGATATGCGACGGGCGCGACGTGTTCGTTGCGGGAATTATGGAGCTTGTAGAGCGCACTGGAGTGCATTCTGGCGACTCCATAAGCGTTTATCCGTCGTTCAGCATTTCGGACAAAGTCAAGGGCATAATTCTGCAATACGCCAAAAAGCTGGGGATGGGAATAGGAATTGTGGGACTTTTCAATATCCAGTTTATAGTGGACGAAAACGAAAAGGTATTTATAATAGAAGTCAATCCGCGCTCGTCGAGGACGGTTCCCTTCCTCTCGAAAGCTACGGGATACAGCCTAGCGGATATTGCGACGGAAGTAATTTTGGGAAAGAGCCTCAAAGAGCAGGGAATATTCGATATATATCCTACGGAGAAGAGCAGATGGTATGTCAAGGTGCCGGTATTCTCTTTCAACAAAATTCGCGGTCTCGACGCGTATCTCTCGCCCGAGATGAAATCCACAGGCGAGGCGATAGGCTACGACGATAAGCTCAACCGCGCTCTTTACAAGGCGTTGCAGGCTTCGGGCATGAAGTTGCAGAATTACGGCACGGTGTTTGCAACTATTTCGGACAAGGACAAGGAAGAGGCTCTGCCGCTTATCCGCAGGTTTTATGACCTCGGCTTCAATATACAGGCGACGCAGGGCACGGCAAAGTTTTTGATAGCCAACGGCATACGCACGCACGTGCTCAAAAAGATAAGCGACGGAAGCGAGGATATTCAAGAGGCTATCAGACAGGGACATATAGCGTACGTCATCAATACGCAGGACGTGCAGTCCACGGGGCAGATGAAGGACGGTTATATGATAAGAAAATGCGCCATTGAAAACAACGTTACGCTGTTTTCTTCTCTCGATACGGTGAGGGTGCTTCTCGACGTGTTGGACGAGACCACGCTCCGCATATCCACTATTGACGCATAATTTGTTGAATGCGCCGGATGTCCTTCCTCGTAAACGCGGTGCGCAAAATCGCAAACTTCGATAAAAAATTATTTGGGATAACAGATTGTTTAATCTTTGCGAAGTATGCGGGTTTTGCTCTGGGCGCAAACTCATAAGGTGCAAAAGAGGCAAATGAATTTCACTTTTGCGAGATACAATTTTATAATAAACGAATAGGGAAATGAAGCAAAGTATTTTTACGATTATAAACAACGCTCCGCTCACGCGCGATGTTTTCAGAATGACGCTCTTGGGCGATACGTCCGCGATAACAGCGGCGGGGCAGTTTGTCAACGTCAAACTGGACGGGCTGTATCTGCGCCGTCCGATTTCCGTCTGCGACCAAAGCGGAGACGAACTCACACTGATATATAAGGTTGTAGGCAAGGGTACGGAGCTTATGAGCGGTATGCGCGGGGGAGAGCTGGATTTGCTTACGGGACTGGGCAACGGTTACGACCTCTCAAAATCGGGCGACCGTCCGCTCCTTATAGGCGGCGGAGTGGGAGTGCCTCCGCTTTACCTGCTTGCGAAAAGACTTATTGCCGAGGGCAAACGCGTGAGCGTAATACTCGGGTTCAACACGAAATCCGAGATGTTTTACGAGAATGAGTTCAGGGACTTGGGCGCGCGCGTTACGGTGACGACTGCGGACGGCTCGTACGGGGTCAAGGGCTTTGTTACAGCCGCTATGCCTGAGAATTATACCTACGTCTATACCTGCGGACCGCAGCCTATGCTTAAAGCCGTATACGACGTTTCGGCGACAAGCGGACAGTTCAGCTTCGAGGAAAGAATGGGCTGCGGCTTCGGCGCATGTATGGGTTGCAGCTGTAAAACGCTGTACGGAAACAAGCGCATATGCAAGGACGGCCCCGTGCTCGTAAAGGAGGAAATCATATGGCAGAAATGAGTGTGAATCTTTGCGGCATAGAGCTTTGCAATCCCGTGATTGCGGCGAGCGGCACGTTCGGCTACGGATATGAGTTTGCAGAGCTTTACGATATAAATATGCTGGGCACGTTCTCATTCAAGGGTACGACCAAGGAGCCCCGTTTCGGGAACCCCACGCCCAGAATTGCGGAGTGTACGGCGGGTATGATAAACGCGGTCGGGCTTCAAAACCCCGGAGTGGATAAGGTTATATCCGAGGAGCTCCCATTGCTCTCAAAATGCTTCGATAAAAAAGTGATGGCGAACGTAAGCGGGTTTTCAATCGACGATTACGTCTATACTTGCGAGAGGATAGACTCCTGCGAGCAGGTGGGCTGGATAGAGGTCAACGTAAGCTGCCCCAATGTGCACGGAGGAGGGATGAGCTTCGGCACCTCGCCCGAGAGCGCGGCAGAGGTCACAGGAGCGGTCAGGCGAGTGACGAAAAAGCCGATTATAATAAAGCTGTCCCCAAACGTGACCGACATAGTTTCGATTGCCAAGGCGTGCGAGGACGCGGGCGCAGACGGCATAAGCCTTATAAACACTATGCTGGGAATGCGCATAGACCTGCGCGCGAGAAAGCCG
The DNA here is from genome assembly GCA_949432885.1 of uncultured bacterium. Taxonomy (GTDB): domain Bacteria; phylum Bacillota; class Clostridia; order Christensenellales; family CAG-917; genus CAG-475. Next base: position 163,003 of record CASQXY010000002.1, read on the forward strand.
GTTATCGCAAACAAGATGGGAGGATTTTCGGGAAGCGCGATTTTCCCCGTAGCCGTCAGAATGGTGTATCAGGTTGCAAACGCCGTGAGCGTTCCCGTTGTCGGAATGGGCGGAGTAACCTGCGCCGAGGACGTTGTAGAAATGATGCTGGCAGGCGCGACGGCTGTCGAGGTGGGAGCGGCGAACCTCGTCAATCCCTACGCGTGCAGGGATATAATAAACGATTTGCCGCGGGTTATGGGAAAATATAAAATAGAGTCGCTGAAAGACATAATAGGAGGTTGCAGATAATGGGAAAGGACGTGATAATCGCGTGCGATTTCGATAGTAAGGAAAAGACGCTTTCGTTTCTTGATAAGTTCAAGGAGACGAAGCCGTTTGTGAAAATAGGAATGGAGCTCTTCTATGCGGAGGGTCCCGATATAGTGCGCGAGCTCAAAAGGCGGGGGCATAAGGTATTTTTGGACCTTAAACTGCACGACATTCCCAACACCGTGAAAAAGTCTATGGCGGTGCTCAAAAGCCTTGACGTGGATATGACCAATCTCCACGCCGCGGGTACGAAACGAATGATGAGCGCGGCAATCGAGGGACTCACGCGTGAGGACGGCACGCGCCCCATTCTCATCGCCGTAACCCAGCTCACCTCCACCGACGAGGAGAGTATGAAAGAGGATCTGCTCATAGAAAAGCCGATAGACGAGGTGGTTATGCACTACGCGAAAAACGCAAAAGACTGCGGGCTTGACGGCGTGGTTTGCTCGCCTCTCGAAGCGGGAAAGGTGCACGACGTTTGCGGAAAAGAGTTTGTCGCCGTCACGCCGGGGGTGCGCTTTGCGGACGGAGATATCGGCGATCAGAAGAGAGTTATGACGCCTGCGCAGGCAAAGGAAATCGGCTCGGATTACATAGTCGTCGGAAGACCGATAACTGCCGCGGAAGACCCTGTTTTTGCGTATAACAGGTGTGTAAAAGAGTTTGTGGACTGAAAACAATTATCAAAATACGGCTTATTTAGAATACTTTGCCAAAATCGAAAGTGTACTGAACAGTAGGCAATCGCAAATGGTAGTATTATAAAAAACGCCGAAAATTAGAAATGAGAGGTGAAATATGGATAAATCGCAAATAGAGAAGCAAATAGCAAAGGAGCTGCTTTCGATAAAGGCAGTTTTCTTCCGCCCCGACGAACCGTTCACTTGGGCTAGCGGCATCAAGAGCCCCGTGTACTGCGACAATCGTCTTACGCTCACCGCTCCCGAAGTAAGACTCGACGTGGAAAACGGACTCGCTCAAATCATAAAGGAAAACTATCCCGACGTCGAAGTGCTTATGGGAACGTCCACCGCAGGCATCGCGCACGCTGCGATTACGGGGCACATAATGGGCTTGCCTATGGGCTACGTACGCTCGGGAGCAAAAGACCACGGCAGACAGAATCAGATTGAGGGCAAGTTGGAAGCGGGGCAGAAAGTCGTCGTCGTCGAGGACTTGATTTCGACGGGAGGAAGCTGTATCGAGGTTGTGGAGGTGTTGCGCGAAGCGGGCGCGGAAGTGCTGGGCATAGCGAGCATTTTCACCTACGGCATGCAAAATGGGCTTGACAGACTTGCCGCCGCAAACGTGAAAAACGTTTCTCTTACAAATTTTGACGTTATCGCCGAAATTGCTGCCGAAGAAGGTTATATCAAAAAGGAAGATGTGGCTAAGCTGATAAAATTCCGTAATAACCCTAGCGATGAGAGCTGGTTTGTTGCGCCGAACGTCACGCGCTGACTGCGTGCACCGAGCAATAGGCTCGGTCTGTAAGTATATAAAAATTATAGGTATTACATGAAACACTTAATGGATATAATCGACTTCACCGTTGACGAGCTGTATTCGCTTATGGATACGGCAAACGATATCATCGCGCATCCCGACAAGTATGCCGACTCGTGCAGGGGCAGGAAGCTGGCGACTCTTTTTTTCGAGCCGTCTACGAGGACGAGGCTCAGCTTTGAAGCCGCCATGCTGGAATTGGGCGGAAGCGTGATAGGCTTCTCCGACGGCGGAAACAGCTCCGCTTCAAAGGGGGAGAGCGTTGCGGATACGGCTAAGGTTGTAAGTATGTACGCCGACATAATCGCTATGCGACACCCCATGGAGGGCGCGCCTTACGTCGCGGCGGGGAATGCTTCCGTTCCCGTCATAAACGCGGGCGACGGCGGACATCATCATCCCACGCAGACGCTTGCGGATTTGCTGACGATATACCGCGAGAAGGGCGGCTTCGGCAATCTTACGGTCGGCGTGTGCGGAGATTTGAAATACGGCAGGACGGTGCACTCGCTAATCGCCGCGCTTGCGAGATATAAAAACGTAAAAATCGTGCTTATTTCTCCCGAGGAGCTGAGAGTTCCCGATTATGTCAAATCCGACATTATGGACAGGAGCGGCATGCAATATGAAGAGACTGCTTGTTTGGAGGATGCCATTCCCTTTCTCGACGTGCTGTATATGACGAGGATTCAGCGCGAGAGGTTTGCGGACAAAGACGAATACGAAAGGTTGAAGGACAGTTATATCCTCACTGCGGAGAAGCTGTCCGCGGCAAAGCCCGATATGACGATACTTCATCCGCTGCCGCGCGTCAATGAGATAAGCGTCAAAGTGGACGATGACCCCCGCGCCTGCTATTTCAAGCAGGTTGCAAACGGCAAGTATATGAGAATGGCTCTTATATTGAAGCTGCTTGACGAGACGGACGCAAGCTCCGAACCCATGCGCGACTGCGAAACCCCGCTCGGCTTGCATTGCGACAATCCGCGCTGTATAACCTCCTGTGAGCAGGAGCTTGAACATGCGTTCAAGCCCGCGGAGGGAAAGAAAGGCGTATATCGCTGCGCGTACTGCGACAGAGAGTATAAAAAGTAACAAAAATGCGGACGGAATAAGGGGAGAATATGGTTGAAAACAAAAAAGATACGCGCTATATAACCGTGCTCAGCGTCCTGTCGAGCGTCGCAGTGGTGTTTTTGCACACCAAGGCTGCTTTTGGGCGTTCGGACAAAACGCGAGGTGGATAAGCGCGAATATCATAGAAAGTCTTTTCTATTTTGCCGTGCCGATATTCTTTATGATTTCGGGCGCGACCTTGCTAGATTACAGGAAGCGCTACGATACGAAAACCTTCGTCAAAAAGAGAGTGACGAAGACTGTAATTCCCTTCCTTATTTGGAGCTGTATATGGTGTATAGCGCGTGCCGCAGACGGGCAGTATAAGGCGGAGGATATCACCTTCAAATTCTTTTTCGACGGCTTTTTCAATACGGCGTTCAGCCCGACTTATTGGTTTTTTATTCCGCTTTTTACGGTTTACGCATGCATAATCGTGCTCTCACTCGTCCCCGAGGAAAACAGAAAGAGGATATACGGAGGTCTTATCGTGGCGGGATTTGCAACCTTGTCCGTTTTACCTTTTATACTGGGATTTTTGGGAGTAAGCCTCAACGCAGGTCTGATGCTGCCGCTGTCGGGCGGAGGCTATCTGATGTTTGTGCTTTTCGGATATTATATAGACAAATACGAAGTGAAGCCTGCGTTTAGAATACCGCTTTACTTCCTAGGAGTTGCCGGGCTTCTTGTCCACCTGTTGGGCACTCAGTTCGCTTCATTTGCAAACGGATATATCGTATCTGCGTACAAGGGTTATCTAAACGTTCCGAGCGCGCTTTATGCGGCAGCTATTTTCACCGCATTTAAAGACGTCAAGAAAGGCGGAATCTTTCAAAAATTGTACAAAGCGTGTAAGACAATATCTCCCGTAACTTTCGGAGTGTATCTCATACACGGTCTGCTTTTAGATTTCTTTATACGCAAGCTTCCTTTCGACTCGTGTCATATACTGTTCCGCATTTTCGGCGCGGTTGGTATATTCGCATTGAGCGGCGGGATAGTATGGATTTTGCAAAGAATACCTGTCGTAAAAAAGATAGTGCCTTAAAATCCGGTCGGCGTGTTATTCAATCGGGCAGGCTTGCGTACTTTCTCTGTGACGGAGGAGCGTATCACTCGTTATCTTTGTCGACGTGCACGACGAGCTGATTGAAGGGAATACCTATGCCGTTTCCGTCGAACATCATTTTCAGCCGTTTGTTCATTTCGCGCTGAACAGCAAAAATATCGCTCTCATGGCATTCCGCAGTGAATTGCAACGTCACCCCCGACGCGCCTAGTGTTGCGACGCCGTCGTAGTTTATTTCTCCGATTATGCCTTCAATCTCGATTTCGGGGAGTTGGGTTTGTATAACGTCTTCGACGCGTTCGAGCGATTCGCCGTATTCTATATCGATGAGGACTTTTGCGGTTGAGGGGTTTATCGTCTGATTGAGTACGCCTCTTATATCGCTGTTGTTCACGATTTTTACATTTCCCGCCGCTTCGAGCTTGGTCGTTCTCATTCCGATTGACGTTACCGTGCCGCGGAAGCCGTCTATCGTGATTATATCACCGACGTTAAACTCGTTTTCAAATACGATGAAGAGCCCCGCCACGACGTCGGATATGAGGCTTTGCATTCCGAGACCCACGATAAGCGTTACAACACCCGCGCCCGTTATAAGCGCCGTCGTGTTTATGCCCCAAATAGCCAGCACCGCAATGACAATAATCACGGTCGCTACGCATTTGACTATGCTGTTGATTAGACGAACGACTGTAATCTGACGCTGATTTTTCTTGAAAGCTCTGTTCAGAATCCCGAGCGCGACGGTGGTGATAACGAGTATAATAGTCACGACTCTTATAGCTTGTATAATCTTGGGAACCAGCGACAGCAGAGTGTTGACTATCTGAGAATCGGATATGCCCCTGTTGAATACGCTCTCCGCCGTGAAGATATAATCGTGCAGAACGAAGGAGCAAATCGTGCCTATAAACATAATCAAAAGTATCGTCAGCTTGATAGGTCCCAAGCTCTTGACTTTCTTTTCTATCTCTTCGGTATGTTTTTTTATGGTATCTTTCATAGAGTGCTCCTTATATTGTTTTAATATAAAAGATATTAGCAAGATTTACAATAAAAATAAAGCAGGTTTGCTAATTTTCACTTAGAGTTTTTGATGAATTATTTTTTCAGATATTTGTTTTTATAATCATTTATGTTTAATTGATTGTCTTGTTGATTGTCACATATATAGTTCAGAAGTCTCTGTGCAATAAATAGTATTAGTTGAATAAAAACCGACGCTTCAAACGGCATGATGTTGAATTCATCTAAAAGTAATTGTACAATGAAATCTAAACTTTGTAGGTTATAGGTTAATTCCTTTTTCTTTTGAATAACGATTTCTTTTATTTCACTCAGATGAATCTTTATTTTCGATATAAAATTTTTAAAAGCTTCCCGCATATCATCTACGGCATAAGAAATATCGGGATTGCTTTTAAACAAATCTATCTTGGTTTGATTCGCTTCATCAACAGAAGAGATGCATATATTTGCAAGTATGTTTCCAGAAGAAAAACTAAATTCGTCAAAAACATAGGAATCATATATTTTTATATATGCGTTTAACAATTTATCATAATCGTTTTCGGTAATTATTTCAAATTCGCTCATAGTTGTTTCCTCGTACATTTATTAAACTTTTAAGCAGTTGCATAGCTTTTATCCAATTTTGTTGGTCGGTTAACTGAAACACATTAATAAAGTCGCATGGAGAATTATCATTATAAAAAATTTTGTAAAAATATTCAGCCGGATTGTCATTGAATGCGACCTTGAAAATTTCTTCCTCCGTAGTAAAACCGTATTCGATGATTTTGTCTATGAATTTTATTTCGCAGTGATACCATTCATATATGGGAGAATGCGCTTTATCAGCAGTCGAAGCGGCTGCATTCTCATTTTCATTAAAATCGTTTATAAGCCTATTAGTTAGTTTCTGTGTGATGCCTTCATCAAAAGACATGCCAATATCAAAAAACAAATTATCTTTCTCGGTTTTATCAAAATAATAACGGCTGCGAAGACCGGTATGGGGTACAATTACTCTATATTCAAAATACATATAAATGATTATTGCAGCAATCTTCTTATCGGTATGTAATAGATAATAAATGAATTCCAAATAGCTGTATTCTCCTGCACTTACCAATTGTCCGATAAAATCATACAAAGTTATTTCCTTAGTTAATACCTTGTAAAATGCAACGAAAAATGATTTAAATCTTTCTTTGTAATCTGACTCACGTTTAAAGCTCGCTTTAAAATCAGTTATTAATTCCTCTGACATGGATTCATCTAGACAGCATGCCATAGGCAGTGTAAAAAGCTTAAAATAGGTTTCATTTAAAATATTATCCGTCTTTTTACAAAAACTGCACATAAGCAAATGATAGTGTTTGCTTATATCTAATTCATTAATATTTATTAAATTTCTGTATTCTTTTAACCAGCATTTTTTCATTGTAAATTCCAAGAACGATAAAGTTCAATTTTTTAAAACAACCTAATTCGATCAAATCACGAATTAGGTTGATCTGGTGGAGACATGGGGAATCGAACCCCAGACCTTTTGAATGCCATTCAAACGCTCTACCAACTGAGCTATGCCCCCATAGCTTTATTATTATACCATATTTTGCGAAGTTGGCAAGGATTTGAGAGTATTTTTCTTCGAGAGGATAATTCGTAGTTTTGCAATATAATTCATTAAATGAATCAGATTTATTTTTTGTTTTCCGCTTTATTAATTGCGATTTTAAGCATGCGAAAATCTGTCTTAGCAATATTATAAAGGAGAAGATAAAAGGCTAACCAAATAAAAAAGGGAACGTGAACGTTGCCTTCCGCTTGACCGTAGGGCACAACGGCAACAAAGTTGCCGAGCATTGCATACAAGCAATGCGCAGTTCGAGGCACAGATGACTAAATAAAAAACGCATGCTAAAAACATGCGTTAATACTTTGGTGGAGACGACAAGGCTCGTAGGCAGCGGAACTGCCGTAATAGCGAACGCGTGTGCTTGCACACATAAGAGAGCGTCAGTTTGACCGTAGGGCACAACGGCAACAAAGTTGCCGAGCATTGCATACAAGCAATGCGCAGTTCGAGGCACAGATGACTAAATAAAAAACGCATGCTAAAAACATGCGTTAATACTTTGGTGGAGACGACAAGGCTCGAACTTGTGACCTCCACGATGTCAACGTGGCGCTCTAACCAACTGGGCTACGCCTCCAAAGCATTGACATAGTACTATAATTTCGTCAAGATGACAAGCACTTTTGACTAATTCATAAAAAAATTGCAATCCGAAAGTAGGTATGCTACAATGTGCGTATGAATCAGGATAGATTTGACGTTATAATTATAGGCGGAGGAGCAAGCGGTTTGTTTTTGGCGTCTCAACTGCCTCCGAATCTGTCGGTTGCGCTCATTGAAAGCAATGAACGAGTGGGCAAAAAGCTGCTTTCTACGGGCAACGGCAAGTGCAATCTCACCAATCTCGATATGAATATCGTGCATTACAACAAGCCGAGCGCCGTCGAAGAAATTCTCGACCGCTTTGACGCGCACGATACTATTTCCACGTTCGAGAGAATGGGACTTATTACAAAAGTTATAGACAAGCGCGTATATCCGTACAGCGAATGCGCATCAACTGTGCTTGACGTTCTGCGCCGCGCAGTCGAGAAAAACGGCACGCATATTCTCACGGGGCATTTTGTAAATTTTATAGAGAATTTCAACGATACATTTACGGTCGGCGGAGTGATAAAGCAAGACGATAAGCCCAACCAAGCGTTCGGTTTCAAAACCGAAAACGTCGTGCTTGCGACAGGCTCTCCCGCCACGTTCGGCAGAGACAGCACAAGTCTTTATACGGCGTTCGGACATACGGCGAGGCAGATGAATCCTTGTCTGGTGCCTATAAAGACGGCAAAGGAACCCATAAAGGGCTTGCAGGGAGTTCGGGTCAAAGCGGGCGTGCGCATAGGTTACAGATATGAAGTCGGCGAGGTGCTGTTCAAGGATTTCGGAGTGAGCGGCATTGCGGTGTTCAATATGTCGGGCGAGATAGCGAGGGGCAGAGCGCATGCGGGAGACCTGATAACAATAGACTTCATGCCCGAGTATTCGCGTGCGGAGGTGGAAGAAATTCTGCGCAAACGCGATTCCAATTCTACGGTAGGAGAGGTGCTTATCGGGACTTTCCACAGCAAGGTTCAGGACAGAATTATGTTTGCCGCGGGCTGTTCGCCGCAGGACAGAGCCGCAGGCAAAATAAGCGCGCTGGCATCCGCAATAAAGAGCTATAAGCTGGTTATAGAGGGCCTTGCCGACGTAAGTCTTGCGCAGGTAATGTCGGGAGGACTTGACCCGCGTGAATTCGACGAAGGTCTGATGTCATTGAAGGTCAAGTGTGCGTATGCCGTCGGCGAAGCGCTGGATATAGACGGCGACTGCGGCGGATACAACTTGCAATGGGCTTGGAGCAGCGCGAAAGCCGTCGCAGTTGCGATTGCCAGAAAATTGTTATAGGTTTAACCGAATAGGAGGTTTATATGTATAAATATGTTGACAAAACAACGGATTATGTGAAAATCGATATTGCGAACGGCGGAAGTATAGTGGTTGAGCTGGACGCGAAAGCCGCGCCGCTCACCGTTGAAAATTTCAAGAAGCTGGTGGCGCAGGGCTTTTATGACGGGCTAATATTCCACCGCGTGATATCGGGATTCATGATACAGGGCGGCGACCCACAGGGCACGGGTATGGGAGGAAGCAAGGATACCGTCAAAGGCGAATTCGCGGTCAACGGAGTCAACAACCCAATCTCGCATAAGAGAGGCGTTATTTCTATGGCGCGCAGTCAGTTTTATAATTCGGCGTCGTCACAGTTTTTCATTTGTCATGCGGACGCTACTTTCTTGGACGGACAGTATGCGGCGTTCGGAAAGGTTGTCGAGGGAATGGATACCGTCGACGCTATCGCGCAAACGCCTACGGGCAGGAATGACAGACCGCTTGCCGAGCAACGTATGAGCAAGGTGTATTTCGTCGAAAAGGCATAAGAAAAAAGACAATTATTAGTGAAAACGTTGGTTATGGTTGATATAAAAACCTGGATATCGGATTTTGCAAGCGAGATTGAAAAGTTATTTGGAAACAGAGTTTGGTTTATCGGCTTGCAGGGAAGCTACGGCAGAGGAGAGGCGACGGAAAAGAGCGATATCGACGTAGTTGTCATCCTCGACGAATTGCGCGCGGACGACCTTAAAGCGTATCGTGATATGCTCGGCGTTATGCCGAACGGAGAACTGGTTTGCGGATTTATCTCCGGCAAAAACGAACTTCTGAATTGGGAAGCGAGCGACCTATTTCAATTCTATTACGATACTACGAGCATTAAGGGTACGCTGGACTGCCTGCTTGAAAGGATAAATAAACAAGCGGTTAAGCGCGCAATACGAATCGGCGCATGCAATATCTATCATGCTTGCGCGCATAATTTCGTCCACGAAAAAGACGAAAATGTTTTGCGCTCTCTTTATAAAGCAGCGACTTTTGTGATACAAGCGGTTTGGTTTTACGAGACAGGGAAGTATTTGAAATCGAATACGGAGTTGCAAAACGCAATCTTTCCTCCGTCTGCTGTTCTCAGTACGGCTTTGGAGTTAAGGAACGGTGCGGACGTGCAATTAGACGAGATGTCAACGGTGTTGCTGAATTGGGCGAGCGCCGTTATCGAAGGGTATAAAGAATAAACAAAATTACAGTCGGAAAACAAGGCGGCTGTCGCATTTGAACGTTGGATAAATAAATGCAATACGCGCGCTTCCGATTCCGATAAAAATAAACTTTATACTAAGTATATCAAGCGAGGCACGCGTCGAACTGCGTGCCTTTTTATTATCTAATAGACTTCATTTTCAATGAAACTGATTACTATCGGACAGCTTTGAATCCGTGTGATTTTTTGCGGCAGGGAGCGGTTCATTGCAGGCTGATAGAAAACTCTGTAAATGCGGGGATAAACGAGCTTCCGTCGAAGTACAGCGTCTGAACGATGTATCCAAGCCTGTTTACCTCGGCGACGGCGACGACACTGCGATACGTAATCAAGCGCCACAACCCGTCGGTGGGATTCAGCGAGGGCGAAACGAAGGATATATCGTTGACGTACGGTTGCACTCCCTTTACGCTTCCGTCAGGAGCAAAAATCATATCGTAAAACGATTTATCCATATAACCTACGGACACGTCTAGAGTATACTGCGTCGATTGATTGCGTATCCGCATGAATCCGTCGGGCTGAAACTCTGCGTCGAATTTTGTGATTTTGCTGTCCGTCTTGTCGTCATAAAGCAATCGGTATGAGTTCGTTTTCAAACGGTAAATGCGGTAATTGCCGTAACCGCCGCTTCCTCCTGTCTGAGACGAGCAGAACAACAGCTTGTCTTCCGCGCCGAAATCGAAAGTCGAGATATAAGGAGAATATCCGTCTTCAAGTTCGATTTCGTAGGGGGCGTAATCTTCAAAACGCACGATAACCTTCAAATCCGTCACATAGGTCTCGCCGTTTCCGTATAGACTCGCGGTTCCTCTCGTATCCCCGTCCCATATCGTTGTGATTTGTATGGCGTCGTTTGCCCCGTAAGCTACGTTCTGCGGCGCGTCGGTGAAATGACATATCACAGTTGAGAATAGAGCTATAAACGTTGACATCAGCAGTGCTTTTTTAATCATAAATTCATTGTGTGCATAAAGTGAATTTGTATAAAATAAATTCCGAAATTTATCTTGCGTATACGAATTACACAATGGAAATTTTAAAAAAATATAGGTAAGTCGGATGAAAATCTTTATTCTACAATCAAAATCTTTTAAGCGGGGGATGAAATATAGTTCGTGATGCGCTTTTTATTGACCAGTGCGTTAGTCATAGAACAATATAAAGTCGGGATATTCTAATTAAAGCGATACATGGAAGAGCTTAATATAGTATCGACGGATAGAGAAGAAGCTATAGTTCCCGAAGGATTAGATGGTGTTGCAGTGTACATAAAAGCACACCACAAACGTTAAAGATGAGAGAATCGGCTGAAAAAGATAATTATATAGGAGTGGATTCCGTCGGTGTTCGTCGAGTAGAAAGCTTGGTAATAAGCACTTACGATTATGAAAATTTCGATAAAAAACAAAAAGGGCAGTATAGTTTCAATCCTATTTTGGAAGAGATAAACGGATTTTGTCAACGATAGCGGAGGGCGTCGTAAATTCGCCCACGAAAGACAAATTGGTTGAACTCGAAGAAAAGAATGCGAATCTGCAAAAGAAGATTAACGCGCAAATGCAAAAGTATACGACTCCGCTGAACGAAGAAAATATAAAGGCGTTTTTGACTCATTTTGCAAAAAACAAATATGACGGCGAAGATGCGATGGGCGAGTTTTTCAATTCGTTTATAAACCGCATAGTGCTGTTTGAGGATTGCGTTTATATCTTTTACAACACCTCGCACGATATGCCAAATAAGTTGAGATTGGAGAAAAACGAACTCGCCGATTTGAAAAAATTCCGCTCACATAGGAAAAGCCCATTAAACCTCTCGGGTTCAAATCGGGGGCCTTTAGCGGAATTGACAGCACGCCATCCGAATGGTTTACATATAAAAAGAAATTCGGGATGATTGTGCCGTTGGAGTGAGTTGAAAATATTTTCTTTCCTCACCTTAAATTTTAAAATATCTTTGATTTTGCTTGTGGACTTATTTATCTGGTTCAGTCATTCCAATCAAGCCAGCTTCAAGTGCTGGCTTAACATAATTATTACGGAATCTGTTTCGCGATTTAAGTTTGAGTTTGTCATAAGCTTTTGGTCGCTCATTGGACAACTTTTTATGGTGGTTTTACCGGCTATGTCAAATATTTCTACTATCTTGAATACGCGCAAAGATAGGCGGCAATGAAGAGCAATATGGAAATGCAATAACAAACAGATAAATTTTCTATGATTTGACATTTTATTCCATTTGTGTTACATTATTAAAAATTTTACTAATTGGAAAATGTGAAACATGTGAAACATGATTACTGAAATACAAGTAAAGAACTTTAAGAATATCAAAGAGGCGACGATAAATCTATCGTCTATTAATTTGCTTGTTGGTAGCAATAATGCGGGGAAAAGCAGTATTCTTCAAGCAATACAATTCTTTATAGCAATAGCACAAGTAACAAAAAGAAATAGCGGGCATTTTTGGCGTTTTAGAAATGATTCTTATAGTACTACTTTATTTGTAGAGCAGATTCCTTATTCACCGACAAAAGATACGTATGTATTATTTCATGGGAATGAGCCATTGCGAAATAAGCGTAGCGTTGCTGATCCTACGGAAAATGCTATATTTTTTAGAATTAAAGAGCAAATAGGTACGGATATTAATGAAGCAAGAATTACTATAAGGAAAGGTCGCAACAAAAATATAACTATAAAGTTTGAGGGCGAAGTTTTATGCAATAAACTTGCTGATTTGAACAATTTATTCAGCATGTATGTACCTGGACTTGCAGGGATTCCTTATAGTGAAGAGTATCGCTCAAAAGGTGCTGTTTTTCAGACGGCAGCAAAAGGAGATTCTAATACAGTTTTAAGGAATATTTTATATCATTTACATCAAGATATTGAAAAATTCAATAAATTTAAAGAAGACTTATCATTTATTTTTGAAAACACGGAAGTGGAAATTAGTGCTGCGCTTGAAGTTGACGGCATGATAAATGTTGATGTAAATAATGGTGTATGCAGAAAGCCGATTGATGCAACAGGCAATGGTGTTCTTCAAGCGATTCAAGTTTGTGCATATATAAACTTTTTCAATCCCACCATTTTACTACTTGATGAACCAGATTCGCACTTGCATCCAACAAATCAAAAAATTTTAGCTCAGTTATTGGCAAAAATCTCTGAAAGAGGAACAGATATTTTAATTGCAACACATTCGAGACATTTGGTTGGCGCATTACGCAATACGGCAAATAAGATTTTTGTAAAAGATGGTGCAATAGTTGAAACTAGTTATCGCGATTACGATTTATTACTTGATATTGGAGCACTAGACGAATACGACACAGTGCAACGTCCAGAGGTAAAATATGTTATTTGCACGGAAGACGGCAAGGATACTAAGCTATTAAAAACTACTTTATTGGCGTCTGGTTTTAATGACGATGAATTTGTAATTAAGCGGTTTAGCGGATCGAGTAACGCAATTTATGCAAAATTCGTGGCAGACATATTGCGAGATTTTAGAAATGATTTATCTATAATAATACATATTGATAGAGATGGAAGAACTGACGCTGAAATTAATGATATTGTATCAAAAATTCAAGAAGATGGTAAGACTAAATGCTTTATTACGCGAAAAAACGATATTGAAAATTATTATTGTGAATCAGAACATATCAAACATATTTTAACTCAAAAGGGTATAAGTTTTAATGATGATGAAGTTGAAGATATCGTAAATACAAGTATTGAAGAATCTAAAGATGAGTCGCGAGATAAATTGTTAAATAGAAATATTAATAGTGCCCAGCCTAGCGAAAGAGGAAGAATTGCAGCGGAGACTTTATCTCACTTTAATAGTCATGCTGTAGATTGTATTAATGGACATATAATAATAGGGAAAATCAAATCTAAAATCCACACTAGATGGCATTTAAGCGAAACAGATTTAATAAGTATATCGCCTGCTTTACAGGATGCTGTTTTATTTGGAATAAGGCATAGTTAATTGAATATTTTTTAGATAAAAACGGAGATGAGCACAATAGTTTACCGCTGTTTCTCTGCTATGGTGGCGGTAACTATTTGTCAATTGAGTGGTCGTTTATAAGCAGAATTCGGGATAGCAGTGCCGTTAGAGTAACTGTTTTCGTATAGTCATCTCGTAAACGTTGCTATTAAATAAGAGTTATTTCTATGATCATTGATAAATAATATAGAATGTACATTTGCACCTCATTCCATCCTATGCTATAATTTATATGTTTATAGTTATATATTTAACTGGCAAAGGATATTTATGCAAAAGACATTGGAGAAAACAATTAAAAGTCATCAACAAGGTTTGTTTTTATTAGAAGCGCCAACTGGGTTTGGTAAAACTACGGCAGTATTAAATTCAATTAGAGATTATTTACAGAATCCCGACAAATATCCAAATGTAAAAAGGATATGCTTTGTCACCAACTTAATAACAAATTTACCATATCAGGGATTATTGAATGGCTTATCACAGGATGAAGCAGCTCAGTGTTTTCAAGCAAAAGCAAATTATGAGCATGTAATAGATAAACTGTTGAAAACACCTATCAGTAATAATGAAGTAAGGAATAGTAAAGAATATAATGACTTATATCAAGCAATAGAATCTTATTTTGCGTTGAAAAAAGACTTGAATAATAGCAATAGTATTGGTGCTAAGAGAAGTATAACTTATTTACACCAAAGGATATCCGCAGAATGTGAACCTAAATTCAGGAGGTATCTAGAGAGTCAATTTTTTTATAATAAATCACAAAATGAGCGGCAGGCATTTATTAAGCAAAATGGTTGGTTTAGAGAGTTATATCCAATATGCGATTTGGAAAAATATAAGGTGGTATTTTTAACTACTAAAAAGTTTGTTTTGCCAATTTATACTTTTCTGAGGATGCCGTTCTATGCTTATATTGATAGTTTTACACAGGATTCAGTAGTATTCATAGATGAGTTTGATTCGACGAAAAAAATTCTATTAGATCAAATCGTTGAGGATGGAATAAAAGACAAAGTCGATATAGTTTCGTTGTTTTTAAAATTGCACTTTGCGTTGCAGAATCTGACAATACCTAAAAAGTTGTTGGATACATCTCAGTACAATAAAGATAAGGTTGAAAGTGGAAGATGGTTTACAACGGAATCTCATTTCTCATATTGGAAAAAAATATTTCAAGAGAAATATGATGCATATAATATTAACTACATAATGAAGAGTGTTGATTTTCCAAACAATAAGTCGTTCATTTTTGATGATGGAAAGCAATTTAATATTGTAAAAGATAATTCAAAGAAATACATTTATACAAAATTGAATGAGACGGAAGCGTTTTTATCTTTAATCAATCGTAATATGACGAGTGAGGGGACTCAAATCAACGAAGTTATACACGACTTGCGTTATTGCATAGATGGCTTAACAGACGCTCTAAATAAGGTTGCTAATAACTATATGCATTTCAAGAATGAGCATTTGGGCGGGGCTAGTACAAAATTCACGTTAGAAGAAGCAATATACACTGTACTAGACGTATTGAATTTAAGTGGGGATGAGAAGGAATATTTATTCGAGAAAATTAAAAAGGAGGACTATAGCTTTAATAATACAGATGACCATTCCGATATGAGAAGGGGGTTTAACTATACCGAAATTGAAGATAGCAATTATCATGATGCAAAATCCGTAGTTCATAATTTCAATTTTTCAAATACACCGGAAGATATATTGTTGAAGTTGGCTAAACAAAGCCTAGTCATAGGTATCTCCGCAACGGCTAATGTGCCGACATGTATTAATAATTACGATTTAAAATATCTGAACCATAAATTGGGTGATAAGTACATTGCTATTGATAATGAAGACCAGCAGAGGATTAAAGAAGAATATCTGCGCATGCAAGCATTATCTAATGGCAAATATAAAATCAATATTCAGACGATTGATGAGTTGAATTGCTTTTCTGACAAAGAAAAGTGTAGGGAGA
>CASQXY010000003.1 GCA_949432885.1 uncultured bacterium
TTTGTTAATCGTGAGCCTACTATATTTTTTATCAGTTCATTTAATTCGCAAGCAATCATAATTTATCTTTTTAAATGGCGGAAAGAAACATATATATGATTAACATTCATCTTTGTTGATTACGTTATTCAGCGGAAGAGCCGGTGGAACAAAATCCACAATAGAATATGCCAAGCAACAGGGATTGGAGATTATAATTATTAAACCATAAATTTTGCGGCGGACAAAAAATAAAATTCGCTGTACAAAATTTCTGCGCTGTGCTATTATAATGTCAATCATCTTAAAAGGAGAGAGAACAATGCCCAGAATTATCAGTGACGAATGCATACAGTGCGGCGCGTGCGCGGATACCTGCCCCGTCGGAGCAATCGCAGAAGGCGACAGCAAGTACGTGGTCGACCCCGACCAGTGCATCGATTGCGGTGCATGCGAGGACGGATGCCCCGTAAGCGCAATTTCGGAAGCGTAATTAAAACAAAGGAAAAAGACGCTCGCATGAGCGTCTTTTTTATTTTCCGTTTATTTTTATTTGCTATTAAATTGTATTATAGATATTTTGTAATACATCTTTAGTATTCCGCGTTAAGCGAAAGATTGCAATTTATTGCTCTTGCTTTTGGGGTTTGAGAAAGAGTACGCCGCGGGTATGCACGTCCGCGTAGGAAAAGGTTTTCAGCTCGCCCGTGTCCAGCTTGACGGAAAATACCGCAGGAAAGAGCGCGGTCACTTCGCCGTGGCACAGAGTACTTTTTCCTCTGCCTCCGTTTATCTTTATGAGCACGGGAATGTTGAGCAGTTTTTTGACTCTCTCTTTGGTTGTGTCGAGGTTTTGTCCTATTTCTCTCATAGCAAGATTATTGACCGGAATAAATCATATTATTCAATTTTGTAGCATAGGATTTAATCGAAATGGAGGAGTCTATGTTTGATTTTGATAAACTGAGTGTCAGCAAGTTTTATGTTGCGCCGTCGGTGGAGAGGGTTGTTGAGTTCTCTCCTCCCGGTCTCGATATGCAGAATATTGCGAAGGTGCTGTCTCTCGCCGTAGAGGCAAAGAGCAGTTCGGTGGACGTGTACGACGGCTACGCGCAGGTGGGCGGCAGGACGAACTTCCGCCTTACCTATCTGGATAAAGACGGCAATCCCAGAGGAGTTGACTACAACGCGGATTTCACCGTGCGTGTGGACGGCGAGTTTACGTCGGACGACGCAGTCAATCCCGTGATAAAAGTTGTGGAATCCGACGCGCAGGCGAACGACAGTCTTATGCTTTCGGCTGTGCTTGAAGTTTCCGTCAGTGCGCAGAGAAGAGACGAGATAGAGGCGCTTATAGGAGCGGAGCAGTGCTACAAGACCACCCGCGGCATATATCTTCCCTCATTTATAGCCTCTAAGACGACGGTCGCACCCTTTGAGGACGAGGCGGAAGTCGGCGGTGAAATAGGCGCCGTTTTGGGACTCAACACCAACGTAGCGGTCAAACGCGCCGAGGCTACGGACGGCGGAGTTATTGCTGGCGCCAACGTATACGCGGTTGTGACCTATGTCGAAAGCGGTGAGATAAAGCAGAAGGAATTTACAATCGAACTCGAAGAGGAGCTCAATCTCGACGGCGTTCAGACGGGCGACAGCATTTGCGTTCAGGCGAACGTAAAATCCGCAAAAATAGTTTTGCAGGGCGTGACCGACGACAACGTGATAAAGGTCGAGGGTGAGGTGTCGTTCAGAGTGCAGGCGTATAGATGCTCCGAGGTCGAGGTTATAGACGATTTGTTTACGCTCACAAACGAGGTTACGATAACGCGTGAGAGAGCGGATTACGTTTGCTTTGACGGTTGCGGATTCTTCCGCGAACACGTATCCGGCACTGCGGTGCTCGGCGACAACAGGGCGGCGGTGCTCGGCATAAACGCGCTTCCTTACGCCAGATGCTACACCTCCAAGGCGTTTGTGGACGAGGACGGAAAGCTGGTTGTCGAGGGCATTGTAAACACCGATATAATCTATAACGACGAAAACGGCTACAACTCCGTGCGCACGGAAATTCCTTTCTCCCTTACAATAGAGAGCGTACAGCCTTTCTCGAAGACGGTAAAGGTCTGCTGCGGCGTCGAAGAGATTAGCGCGAGGGCGAGAAAGGAAAGGGAAATCGACGTCGAGCTGAGCATGAGCGTGGAGGTCTGCGGTTACAGCGACGTTACGGTCGAGTATATTTCCGCGGTGGAGCTTGGCGAGGAGAAGCCTCAAAACAGGTCCGCGCTGTCGCTGTACATTTCCAACGACGGCGACGAGATTTTGGATTTGTGCAAGGCACTCACCGCTATGCCCGAAGACATAATGGCTCAAAATCCCTCTCTCCAATTCCCATTGCATGAGGGCGAAAGAGTGATTTATTTCAGAAGTATCAAGACGGCGTAAGTTTAAGATACGGAACTTTCCGACAAAGACAGCCGCTATATGCGGCTGTCTTAATTTATATGTTTTGTTATACAATAAGCTGTTTAAATATTCAAATTCATATATAAAGCATCTGTTTTGTAAAATATGAGTGTGAATTATGCGCGTTTTGATTGCGGCATTACGGCGTTTTTGGCTTTTTCAAACCATTCCTCTGCCATGAGCTTATAGCCGTTGATTTTTTCCGCGCACTCCTCCTGCGCGGTTTCTACGCGCAGCGCTATCGTATCCGATAAGGCTTCGATTTGAGACAGCTCGCCGTCCGTCAGCTTCATATCGTCGTAGGCGGCTTTTGTCATTTCTCCCAAAACCTGTATGGAAGCGTCTAGGTTTTCGAGCGTGTTTGTATTTATAAACGAGAATATGGACGCGTCAACGGTTACTGAATCCGTAAAGGGCAAATCCTGCATATTGTTTGCGGATACAAGGTCTACGGTTGCGTTGAGAATATCGTTCAGCACCGCGTGCGTATTGCCTATAACCTCGTCGGTCTCGAAAACTTCCAAAATTTCGGTTTTGATAGTTTTGTACAGGTCCGCGATTCGGGCTTTCTTATTTGGTTCGGCGGTGCGATACAGCGTGTTTACAAACGAGTTGAGATTTTTTGCCGTAATGCCCGAGCCCGCGCATTGCAGAGCTGACGCAAATTCTTCAAATTGCATTTGCAGATGCGGAGACAGCAGTCCGTAAACGGGGCGCAGGTCTTCTTCGCTTAATATCGGATTGGAAATATAATCGTCTATGAGCTTGCGGCAATGCTTCAAATATTCGTACGCGGAACGGAGCGCGACGTATCTGGACGCATACAGCGTTCTTGCGCGGTATTGCATAGATTGGAGCGTATTGTCGGCGTTTATTGATTTGCCGAAGAAGTAGGTCACGTACAGACTGTCCTTTGCAAACAGGCGCGCCCCCTCGTATACGTATCTGGCGCGCGTTGTTGCGTTTGCAAGAGAGGCGTCGAGGTTCTCCGTCGTTTCCGACCAGACGGTTTGTATAAGCGCTATCAATTCCTCGACGGGCATTGCGCGCGAGCCGTCGAAAGAGCACACGGAAGCCGCGCGCTTCATAAGTCTGAATCTTTGGACGGAGACGTCCGCGTAAACGGGGTTTTGGGATATGAGTATGTCGAGCTCGGTGGCAAGGGCGACGTCATTCTCGTCCGCGCTTGAAATCTCGACAGCCGCGCCGCATTTCAATGCCGACGAAACAAGCTGTTGCTTTACGGTCTCGTAGCTTAGGTCCTCTTTCGCGGAAGCAACCGAAAGACCTATGTTTGCCGCGGGATTGAGATATCCGCAGGAGACCGCGAGCGACATGAGATTGTTGAGCGCGATATTCAAAGGCACTCCCACAAGTCCGCCTTCGTTGTAGAGCATGACCTTCGCGTCCGTGTTTTCGCCCGAAATGCCGAGAACAACGTCGTTCGCGTCTACGATGAGCTCCACGGACGGATTTATGTCTACGCATATAAACGCGACAGCGCCGTTTGCGCAGTCGTCGCTGTTGTTGCACGCGACAAAAAGACAGCCTGCCGCGGCTGTAAGACACAGGATTGAAAGTATCGTTAAAACGGCTTTGCGCGTGCGCATATCCGACTCCTTTTCAGTTTATAGTCCTAATGTAATGTCACAAAATAAATTAACGCTAAACCGCAAATAAATATTTTTTATGAGTTTGAGGGCTGCGGGGATTTGCGCGGCGCGGACTAAATCTGTATGAAAGAAAATCCGTTTCTTTTCCGTCTGACAATTTAATGTTGTTGGCTTGGGAAAGATATGGTAAAATAAAACTATGACCAAACAAGAGCTGGACAGAAAAATGCTGCTTTTGCAGCAGGGCGACGAACAGGCGTTCGAGGATATCTACAACGATACCCGACGGGGTCTGTTTGCGTTTATTCTGTCTATCTGCCGCAATTATCACACCGCAGAGGACATGATGCAGACCGCGTATATCAGGCTTAGAACAAGCATTGCCTCCTATAAAGCGGGCGGCAACGCTTACGCGTGGCTGTATACTATCGCCAAAAACGCAACTCTCACCGAGATGAAGCGCTTAAAGCGCGAGACCCCCGTCGATATGGACGACCCTTCCTCCCAATACGGCTGGTATACGATGAACGAGGTGGGCGCGCCCGTCACCGCGGTGATGAACAGGGTGCTTTCCGAAAACGAGAGGCAGATAGTCACGCTTCATATAATTTCGGGATTTAAGCACAGGGAGATAGCCGAGATTCTTCAAAAGCCGCTCGGCACCGTGCTTTGGACTTATAACAACGCTCTTGCGAAGCTGAAAAGGGCTATCGAAAAGGAGAGGGAATATGAAGATTAAAGATATAGAAAAGATTCTCAAATCCGAAAGGGAGGCGGAAAATATCCCCGACGTATACGCCTCGGCAAAAAAAGCCCCTCTCAACAAGCTGCTGTCGGGAGAAACGCCCGCCCGAGCGTTTCAGAAGCAGGTTGTTATGAGACTGCTCGTCACGGCTCTTATACTGTTTGCGGTCGCCGCCGTCTGTATCGGCGCAATGTGGCTGTCAAAGCCCGCAAGCCCCACCATACCCGACTGCAACGTCGAGGTCAAGGTGATAAGCGGCGGGGTCCCTACCGTTTACAGCATAGTCGTCAAAAACGAATTCGATATAGCCTCCGTATTAAAGAGCGACGGAAAGGACGCGCAGGAAGAGAACGCTGAGGTGATAGCTCCTTGCGATATAGAGGACTTTATTGTATTGAAAGACGGAGATGAAGTGTTTATTATGTCAAAATCCGCAGATTTTGACAGAGCCCTCAGAGTTGCGAACAGAGTGCTTGCCGATTTGCGCTATGCATACGGAGATATATTCTCGGCGTCCGAGATAGGGGTTGAGGGAGAGTAAACATAAGCAGTCGGTAGGTCATTATACGAGTCGCGCGTCCGAGTTTTTGCGGGAGCGCGATTTTCATATTGGACAGAGAACAATTTTCGGTTGATATTGCGGCGATTTGGCTGTATAATAGATTCTATTAAATAAAACATACTAATTTCAGTTATTCTTCGCACGCGGGCGTATGCGCGCGGCGTGCATTGGAGCGAATATGAAAAAGATACTGATGACAATCCTTGCGCTTTGCTTTGCGGCATTGCTTTGCGTATCGCTTGTAGCTTGCAATCCGGACGGCTCGGACGGCTCCGGCGGCTCGGGGCAAAACCAATACGAGACGGCGAAATACACCGTCACCTTCAATACGGACGGCGGGCTGGCGCTTGAAAATTCCACTCTTACGGGGATTGCGTACGGCAGTTATATTCAACCGCCCAAGGACGAGAACGGAAATCTGAGAATTCCGCGTAAAATAGGCTACACCTTCAAGTATTGGTCCAAGGACGGCACGACGGAATTCAATTTTAACACCACGCCTATAACCGCCAATACCACTCTCGTGGCGAAGTACGACGCAAACACGTACATTCACAACTTCGACTTGACGGCGAAGCTTGTGTACAATTCGGACGGAACGTACGATATCGAGGAAAATGCCAGAGACGAGCAAAAGGTGCATTTGGGCGCGGCGGATTATATCGAAAATGAAACTACCATAAAATCCGAGTACGGCTCGGTTGGCAAGCTAAACTGTCCTACGGCGGACGAGGTGAACGGCGTAACGCCCAAGTTCTGCTTCTGGTACTATATCGCGGAGAAGGACGGCAAGAAACAGCCCGTTCAGTTTACGGGCTGGAAGGTTGACAGCGAGGAAAGCGACAATCAGGTCAATATGCTTTCCAAGTATGCGTTCGATTATAAGTTGAAGCTGTATCCCATGTTCGACGACAATCTGCCTGAGGTCAAGGTGGAATTCAGAGACGACCCCAAGTATTCCGAAATGCTATATTCCGAAATGAGTTACAGATTCGGGAAAAAAATCCCCGTCAGCGTAACGGGCGAAGTCAATGCGACGAAAAACGGCTATATCTTCAATTATTGGTATTATAAGGTCGAAACCGAAAACAACGACGGAGAGAGCACGTTTAAGGAAGAAAAATTTATTTTCGACGAGCCCGAAGTGACCGCAACCTCTCCTATGGACGCGGCGGCGGCTCCCGACAACTTTACGCCCGTCACGCTTTCGCTCTATGCGAAATGGACGAGAGAGATAAATATTTCGTCCTACGAGGATTATAAGCGCATTTACGACGAGCTGAGAAGCGACGACGAAGAAGTCAAAAAGAACGTCGAAGATATTCTCAACGCGACCATAAATATTAGAGCGGATTTGACTTTTGGAAGCAACGCGCTCGAACCTCTTTTCGACAGCGAACACGTGTTCAAGGGAGTTATAGACGGCGGCGTCTATTCGGGCGGCAACTATGACAGCAGCAATAAGATTATAGGCGGTCTGTTCGGAAACGCCTCGCACGCATCGGTGTTCGGATACAGCGACGGCGTTATCAGAAATATTATCTTTGAAGACGTTATGCTCGGCATAACCGCGGAAGACGGCGGCAAATATAACGACTCCGTTTATATCGGAGGAATTACCACGGTCAACGGCGGAACTATTAACAACTGCGAAATCACTTTCAACGTCAACAACGGAATCGAGAATCTGCACACTGTCGTTTTCGGCGGAATAAGCGCCGTAAACAGAGCGACAAGCAAAAATACCACGGGCATTATAACCAAATGCAACGTGAAAATTGACGGATTCACCGCGGACTGCGAGGCGTTGACTTTCGGCGGTATCGCAGGCGAGACCAACGCTTCGTCGAAAATTTCCTTCTGCACCGCGAATATACGCGTTGCCGAGATAAATTGCACGGACGACGGATTGTCTTCCAACGGCAGAGCCAAACTTATATTCGGCGGCATCGCGGGCTCTAACGGCGGCGGTATAGAATGCTCCACCTCCAAAACCGCGGTTGAAAAGGCGGTCTGTCTTACGGAATTCGTATTAGGCGGTGTTGCGGGCATAAATATGGGAAATATTCAGAAGACGGATTCCGACGTTGCTCTGTGCTCCGAAAGCGCGCCCGCTAAGGTCGGCGGCTCCATTCTGCAAATGACGTGCGTAGGCGGCATGGTCGGCAAAAACGAGGGCTGGGCGTATAACAGCTATTGTAACGCGGAGCTTTATATCGCAGTGGAGAACAAGCCCGACGCCGACAGCATAATTGCCGTAGGCGGCATCATGGGCAATAATTTCAGCGATAAAACAGATAAAAATTCCGCTGTGACTTCGGGTATCGGCGCAATCAACTCCTGCTATTCGACGGGACAGATTGTCGTTACGATTGGCGAAGGCATTGAAAACGTTGCGGTGTATGCGGGCGGCATCGCGGGCAGATACAAACAGAGCAACGTGGAAGTGTGCAAGGTCGGCACGCTGTTTACGTCGGTCGGAATCGACGTCAGCAACCAAGGTAAATCCGTCATCGGATATCTGTTCGGGGAAATGGCGAAGGGTTCTTCCGTGAACGCAAAATCCTTTTATGCAAAAGAGACGAAGCTCGTTTTGAACGGAGTGACGTACGAAAAGGCGGAAGACGCGGAAAAAGGCAATTTTGAAATCACCTCCGCGGGTACGGTTACGGATATAGCGAATTTCTCGGACGCGAATTGGACGGTAGGCGCGCAGGGCAATGAATCCACGCTCGGCTTCTCGGGACTTATCTGGGAAGTCAGAGAGGGCAAGCTCACATTCGTGGAACCGCGTACTCCCGTTTCCGGTTCAAACAAAAATGAGCGCATAAGGCGTGTCGAAAATAGTTTGTCACATTAAACGTTCGTTATTTATCAAATACGGTTGGCGCGTATCGCCAACCGTATTTAATTACATAACGCTTTCGGATTTGTAAAACAGGAACGGAAGAAAATCGTTAGCGCCTGCTTACAACTCGCTGTCTATCAGACTGAGTATGATTTTTCTGCCGTCCTTCAAGTAGATATAAAACATATTCCCCATAGCTTTATCGATGTAATGAACACTTTCCACTTCTTCAATTTCTGTTGCTACCAGTTCACCGATTGTAATAAGCAAGTCATCCATAAATAGCCTCCTGAATGTAAGTATACGGGATTGGAAGTTGATTTATTTCAAAATCCAAATATAGTTTAAGGTTATTAAATTGCATTAGTCAACATAGGGTTGTCAATAAAATAGGGTTTACGGCACTAATTTTGTCGATTTTTGTTTATTAGGGTATTCGTCTTGGGAAAAAATCGACTTTATAATGCAATTATTTCCATAATATCGCGTAATTTTATGACGTATTTTGTCGACGGTATATATTAGGAAAGAAAACGTTACGCTGCCGTTCAATAAAAGCCTCCCAAAATCTCGGGAGGCTTTTAGGACGGAACTCAGCGACCGTCATACGCTTATATTACGCATTGTAGGAATCCGCTTTTTTGCGATAGAACGCGCGCTTGTTCGCCGCGTCTTCTTCGTTCTTGGCAAACAGGGATTTCGCCGCTTCGGGATTCATCTTCGCAAGCGAAGCATAGCGGTTTTCGTTCATCAAGAAGGATTGATAGTCGTCGGTAGGCTCCTTACTGTCTATGCTGAGCGGATTTGCTGCCGTTCCTACGTTGTCGGGATTGAAACGGAAGAGCTGCCAGTATCCGCAGTCAACCGCCTTCTTCATTTCCAACTGAGAGTTGTCCATGCCGCCTTTGATGCCGTGGTTGATGCAGGGCGCGTACGCTATGATGATGGACGGTCCGTGATACGCTTCCGCCTCGGCGAACGCCTTGACGACCTGATTCATATCAGCGCCCATGGAAACCTGCGCCACATATACGTAGCCGTAGTCCATAGCGAGCAGAGCGAGGTCTTTTTTCTTGGTGCGTTTGCCTGTCGCCGCAAATTTTGCGATAGCGCCAGTCGGCGTGGATTTGGACGCCTGTCCGCCCGTGTTGGAGTAGACCTCGGTGTCGAGGACGAGAATATTCACGTCTTCGCCGCTTGCGAGCACGTGGTCGACGCCGTTGTAGCCGATATCGTATGCCCATCCGTCGCCGCCGACAATCCAGACGGACTTCTTGATGAGGCAGTCGCTCTTGGCTTCTATTTCGGAAAGAAGCGCCGCGGCTTCGCCGTTTGCGTTTTTCTTTTCGCCGTCGAGAAGAGCGAGTATCTTGTTTGCCGCGGCTTCGGAACCGACGGCTTCCTCTATGTTTTCAAGCCATTCGTTCAGCGCGGCAGACATATCCGCAGAAACACCGAGCTCAAGCAGTTTGCTTATCTGCTCTGCCAAAATGTTGCGGCGGGTCTTGTATGCGAGGTGCATGCCGTAGCCGAACTCCGCGTTGTCCTCGAACAGGGAGTTTGCCCATGCGGGACCTCTTCCCTTATCGTTCTTGGTATAGGGGCAGGTGGGAGCGCTTCCGCCGTAGATGGAGGAGCAGCCCGTCGCGTTTGCAACCAGCATCCTGTCGCCGAAGAGCTGAGTCATAAGTTTGACGTAAGGAGTTTCGCCGCAGCCTGCGCATGCGCCCGAAAACTCAAAGAGAGGCTTTTTGAACTGACTGTTCTTTACGTTTACGGATTTGAGCTCCGCCGTCGTCTCTTTGAGGGACTCGGCATATTCCCAGTTCTTCTCCTCTTTTGCGATAGCCTCGTCGAGCGGAACCATGGTAAGAGCGTTTTCCTTTGCGGGGCAGACCGCTACGCAGTTGGAACAGCCCGTGCAGTCGTAGGGGCTTATCTGCATGCGGAATTCATAACCCTTCACGCCGACCGCGGGCTTTGTGACAAAGGTTTCGGGTTTGTTTGCAAGCTCCTCGGATGTCGCAAGAGTGGGGCGTATCGTCGCGTGCGGACAAACCAATGAACAGCGGTTGCACTGAATGCATCTGTCCGCAATCCACATAGGAACGGAAACCGCGATGCCGCGCTTTTCAAACTTGGTTGTACCCGTAGGCACGCTTCCGTTGGGGTTGAATGCGGATACGGGGAGCTTGTCGCCTTCCTGCGCAGTGATGGGCGCGATGAAAGACTTGAAGTATTCATCCGTAGGAAGTTCCAAAGGTGCCGCGCCCGTAGTGGTTGTCGCCCAGCTCTCGGGATAGCTGACCTCTTTAAGTCCAGCGATTGCGTTGTCGACGCAGGCATAGTTCATTGCGACTACCGCGTCGCCTTTCTTGCCGTAGGACTTCTTTATCATCTCTTTCATATAACGCTCCGCGTCCTCGTAGGGGATGACGTTTGCAAGTTTGAAGAACGCCGCCTGCATAACGGTGTTGACGCCCTTCTTCGTGCCGAGCTCGGTGACGACTTTAAGTCCGTCGAGGGTGTAGAAGCGCACGTGCTTTTTGGCAATCATATTCTTCATGCTTGCGGGGAGCTTTGCGTCCATTTCCTCGGGAGCCCACTGGGAGTTGAGCAGGAATATGCCGCCGTCTTTAAGGTCGGAGAGCATATCGTAGCGCAGAACGTAGGACTCGTTGTGGCAAGCCACGAAGTCAGCCTGATCGATGAGATAGGTGCTGCGGATGGGCTTGTCGGAGAAACGCAGGTGAGAAATGGTTATGCCGCCCGACTTCTTGGAGTCGTACGCGAAATATGCCTGCGCGTATTTGTCGGTATGGTCGCCGATAATCTTGATTGAGTTTTTGTTTGCGCCGACCGTTCCGTCAGAACCGAGACCGTAGAATTTGCAGGAAATCGTGCTTGCGTCGGAAGCGTCGATTTTCTCCGTAACCTCCAAAGAGTGGTGCGTAACGTCGTCGTTGATGCCGACCGTGAAGCGATTTTTCTTTGCGCCGTTCATATTGGCGTAGATTGCGCTGACCATGGAGGGGTTGAACTCCTTGCTGCCGATGCCGTATCTGCCGCACAAAACCTCTTTGTGTACGCCCATATCGTTGAGCGCGGACACCACGTCGAGGTACAGAGGTTCGCCCTGCGCGCCCGGCTCTTTGGTTCTGTCCATAACGGTGATGGTCTTAACGGTGGAGGGCAACGCCTTGACAAACGCCTCCGCGGGGAAGGGACGATACAGTCTGACCTTGACAAGGCCAACCTTTTCGCCTTTGGCGTTGAGGTAGTCTACAGTTTCCTCGGCCGCTTCCGCGCCGCTGCCCATAATGACGATAACTCTGTCCGCGTCCGCGGCTCCGTAGTAGTCCACGAGGTTATACTTTCTGCCCGTGAGCTTGCTGACCTTGTCCATCTGAGCCTGTACGATTGCGGGAACCGCGTCGTAGTATTTGTTGGACGCTTCTCTGTTTTGGAAATATATATCGGGGTTCTGCGCCGTGCCCTGCTGATGGGGGTGCTCGGGATTGAGAGCGCGCGCGCGGAATTCGTCAACTTTCTTGAAATTGACGAGACCCTTGATTTCGTCATACTCGATGGCGTCAATCTTGCTCACCTCGTGAGAGGTACGGAAGCCGTCGAAGAAGCTGAGGAAGGGCACGCTGGATTCGAGAGTGGAGAGGTGCGCCACAAGCGACAAATCCATGACTTCCTGCACGCTGTTGGAAGCGAGCATAGCAAAGCCCGTCTGACGGCACGCCATAACGTCGGAGTGGTCTCCGAAAATGTTGAGCGCGTGACCCGCTACGCTTCTGGCCGATACGTGGAAGACGGAGGGAAGAAGTTCGCCCGCTATCTTGTACATATTGGGTATCATCAACAGAAGTCCTTGGCTGGCAGTAAACGTGCTGGTGAGAGCGCCCGCCGCAAGAGAGCCGTGCACCGCGCCTGCCGCGCCTGCCTCAGATTGCATTTCGGCGATTCTCAAAACGTTGCCGAAGATGTTCTTTCTGCCTTGGCCTGCCCAGTCGTCGCAGTTTTCTGCCATAGGCGACGACGGTGTAATCGGGTAAATCGCCGCAACGTCGGAAAAAGCGTAAGCTATATGCGCCGCAGCGGTATTGCCGTCAATGGTCATTTTTTTCATAACGGTATAACCTCCAAATGTTATCAAAATCGTTTTAACGCGCACGCAACGCGCACGTACTTATTAATTATATCTATATTAAATTTGTAAGTCAATAAAATTTTGCCCAAACGTCAAGCGCGCGCGATATAATCAATATTAAGCGCGCTTTAATATTATATCGCGTTGAGTTTTACACTTCCATTATTTGAAAAATAATGATATACTGTTTCCATGTATGGTATTTATGACGGAATTATCGAAGCGGGCAAAAGCGCGCTATTCGGCTTCGACGAGACAGAAGAGCTCTTGGAATATCCCGAGGTGCAGGCGGATAAGGCATACTATCTGTCCGTTTTGTCAAAATACAATAAGCTCAAAGCGATAAAGGATAAGCTGTTTGCGCTGATATCGGCTTTGGAAGAGGAAAAATCAACGGCGGCGCTTTTGCCCGAGACAAACGATTTTGAGGAGCGCTCCGCAATATATGAGGAAATATCCGCGTTAAAGAAGAAAGCCTCTCAAATATCCGCGGCGCTTTCGGACGAGTTGGGTTGCAGACATATAGAGGAGCGCGCGTATTGCAGATTTAAGCTCAAAGCGGGCTCTGCGCGCATAGGCGCGGCACTGTCGCAGTCGATAAAAGCATATTTGCTGTCACGCGGCGTGAAGGTCGAGGAAGAAAAGACCTCGTATTCAAACGACGGCTACGCTCGGGAGATTTCCTTTATCGCGGTCGGAGAGGACGTAATCGCAAGGCTTACTCCGCTCGTCGGAGCGCACAAGGTATACACCGCGCAGGCAAGGAGCGAGGAACTGTGCTTTGCCGTTACGCCCTCGGCGGAGGAAAGAGCGGAGGATGAGGATTTTAAAATCGACGTGTTCCATTCGAGCGGCGCGGGCGGGCAGAACGTAAACAAGGTGGAAACGGCGGTGCGCGTAACTCACCTGCCCACGGGGCTGACCATCGTATGTCAGGACGAGCGTTCTCAGCTCAGGAACAAACAGCGCGCCTTGGAAACTATCCGCAGCCGACTGAAAGAAACGTTCGAGAAGGAAGAGAAAAAGCGTATAGAAGCGGATATTTGCGCGCAATATTCAATAAGAAATACGCCGATTAGCTTCGACGCTGCAAACAATACGGCGACGGACAAACGGACGAAAGCGTTTTTGCGCGTGCCGTTTCCGTTTACGGACGAGCAGTTTGCCTCGTATATGGACGCACTTATAACGATATGATGCAAAGGATAACCGCAAACGTCAGAAGAATAGCTCTGTCTTCCTCACGCAAGGTCTACAAGACCGAGGGCTTTATTACGCTTACGCGCAGAATTACGGAAATCGACGCATTCATATCCCGCGTTGCCGAAGGCGTATTCGCAGAGGATATCGCGCTTGCCGACGGCTGCTACTGCGCGAGCACGGAGGACGGAAGCTATAATCTGTATTTATGCTGTAAGGCGGACGACGGCAGAATATCGGAAAAGGATATAGTATTTTATAAATTTTCAAGCGAAAATCCCCAAGAGGGCGGCACGGACAGGAGGCTTAAAGACTACCTTTCCAAGCGGGAGAAAATTACGCTCGTCCTGCGCGAAACGTCGGAAGAAATTTCGGACGACGACCTGAGCCGTCTCTATCTCGTTTCCGGTTCGGACGGAATTATCAACTTCCCATACCTCAACGATATGCAGAGGAGGATTGTCGAAACCGAAGACTCCAATATGCTCGTACAGGGCATAGCTGGAAGCGGCAAGACCAACGTCTGCGTGGAAAAAATAGTTTACTGCGCATGCCGCGATTATCGGGGGTCCGTGCTGTATACTACGTTTTCACGAGGACTTCTCACAGAGACGCGCAACCGTGTAACTCTGTTTTCACGCAATATAGACGATTTTGTCTGCGCGTATGAAAACGGTTTGATTGCGTTTCTTGACGGCAATCACAAAAAAGCGGTTGAAAACAAGCTCGGCATTTTGTTTTCCGTAGACGAGGACGGAGAGATAATTTCTGTGCTGAAACGAATCTCGGCGTTTTTGAAGGAAAAGGTCGAGTACCGTTTGATTGAAGACATCTATTCGGAGAAGTTCGACGCAAAGCGCGTCGCGGGCGAGACCGTATTTTTGAACGAGTTTCTGAGCTCGGGCAAACGCCTTTCAGGCGCGCTCGACAGGATAAGGAACATTGCGCCCGAGATAATCTACAAAGAGATATACGGAATGATTTTCGGCAAATACGAGCTCGAAGCTCCGAGCGAAATGATGAGCAAAGACGAGTATGCCGAGGCGCGAAGCGACAGCTTTACAAGGCGCGAGTGCGAGGTCATATATTCTGTCGCTAAGGAATATTCGGAGTTTTTGAAACGGCGCAATTATACGGACAACAATCTGATGAGCAGGGAGCTTCTCGGCGCGAATCCGTCGAGCGGGTATTCCGTCGGCATCATAGACGAAGTGCAGGATTTCACACAAATCAACCTTTGTCTTATCAAAACGCTATGCAGAAAGCTGTTTTGCGTCGGCGACGCGTTGCAGATGATAAATCCGTCCTATTTCAATTTCGGTTATCTCAAACGCTTGATGTACGGCGACGTCACGGGTGTGAGTCAGCTCAAACACAATTACAGAAGCACCGAGAGGATAGAGAAAATAGCGCAGAAGCTCGGCGAAATGAACACGCGCCGATTCGGAGTGCACAGCTTTGTGCTTAAAGGCGAAAGCATTCCGTCTCCGCTTCCGTCCGCGGCGGCGGCTGTTTTTGACAGAAATTTTGCCTACTCGCTGGGGGAAAAGAGATTTGAAAACGTCACTGTCATAGTCGCCTCGCAGAAAAAGAAAGAAAAGCTCAGAAAGTTTCTCGGGAAGACAGAAATTCTCACCGTCGCGGAGGCGAAGGGGCTGGAACGCAATACGGTTATACTTGTGGACGTGCTCAGCGATAATGCCGACAAGTGGCGGTATCTCCAAAAGATTTCGCTCAACAGAAAGGTCGCGGACGAAAATTCCGTTTTCAGATATTATTTCAATCTGTTTTACGTCGGCGTGTCCAGAGCCAAGCAGTATCTTTTCGTCGCGGAGTCCGACTGCCCCGAGAGCTTCGGTCCCCTGTTTGACGAGTGCTTCGAGCGTATGGACAAGGAAAGCGCGCTGTCCTACCTCAAAGGCATAGCGGGCAGGATAGAGATTGACGACGACGAGTTTATCGAAAGAATAGAAAAGTTCTGTTCGCTGGAACAGTACGAGAACGCGCGCAATACCGCGGACAGACTGTCTTCGGAGGAGCTGCGCGGCAAAATGCTCGTATATATTTACGTGCACGAAAACTATCTCAGGCTGGGGAAAATAAGGGAAGCGGGAATCGAGTACTGGCGCCGTGGCATGGACTTTGAGGCGCGCGAAATGTTTACGCGTTCGGGCGACGAAAAGCTGTTTCCGCTTATGGACGCCTGCGCGGAGGGCGGAGGCGCGCTCGACCCCGAAATCGTAAGGTTTTATACGCTGGTGGAAGACAACGACGCGGCGAAGGGAATTATTCTCGACACTCTGAGCCGTGACAGAGAGGAAATAGCCGAGGGCTTGAAAGCCGCGAATATCAAAACAAAGAGGAAATGAATATGAACGAAAATTCCGTAAAAGAGCTTATCGACAGTTTTATCGAATACCGCAATCTTATATCTCCGTTGCAGGACGCGCTGCTTTCGGTGAGCAAGACCTACGAGGAGATAAGGAAAGATTTGGATACTCTCGCCAAGAGTTTTTCGGGGAGCGCCGTAAATCAGCTTGAAAAGGTGCACGCGACGATAAACGCGCAGGCGAAAAGCGGACAGGAACTCGGCAGACGCATAGAGGAGTACGCCGAGTCGGGAGAGAAATACGCGCAAGCGGTCAAGGATATGTCGGCGAGATTCTCCGAGGTGTCGAGAAGCATAGGTTCGCTCGACGAAATCGAGAAAAACGCGCAGGACCAACTGGAACGCATAGATACGCTTATCGAGGAGAAGCGCACGACTTACAATATCAAAGAACTGCAGAGGTCGCTGGACGGCTACAACAAGAACATAGAGAGGATAAGCGATTTTATAAATAAAGACATCGCGGCGGTTTTAAAGCAAAACGCGGATAAAATAGAATCTATCCGCAAGGAAAACGAATTGCTGTCGGCTTCGGTCGCGGAGCAGGGCAAAGATATATCAGTACTCATCTCCGAGTTTTCAAAAACCTCCGCGCTTTTAAAAACGCTGGTCGAGGGAAGCACCGTAAACGAGGAATATCTGTTTGATGCGTTCGACAGGTGGGCGGCGGACAGAAAGGTCAGAATCAAGAGCAAATAAGAGAGTAAAACGGGAACGTTGAAAGATGGATATGCCGATTGAAGAAAAACTGCTGCAAGTCATAAAGGAAGACGACTTGAAAGCGTTCGATAGCTTGAATGCGACAGCTCCGTGTCTGGATTTTTGTCTGGGCAGATTTCCCGTGCTTTCCTTGCTGTATTTGTACAAAGCCCGCAGAATCCTCGCCGAATATGAGGACTCGATGCTGAGGATAACCGTATATAAGGAATTGCGCGAGCCTATTGAGATTTCCGAGAAATTTTCAAAAAAGGCGGGCAAATGCTTGCGCCTGTATCTGAAAGAAACGGTGTCTCCTCTTGAAATGCTTCTCATTCTGGACAAAACGAAGCGGCTTAAACGCGTTTTCCCGATGGTTTACTCGTCTTCGGCGGTGCGCGCACGGCTCAAATCCATATATTCCATAAAATATGCGCTCAGCGTCAAATACGAGGGCGACGGAATCGTCATTGACAGGCGTCCGCTCAGCCGCCGAGAGAAGAAAAATGCGGCAACGCTGTGCCTGTGTATTATACTGGCGGTAGTTATTATCGTCGGAGTTCCCGTCACAACCGTTTCGCTCTTGCCGAATCCCGTCGAGGGAGAGGCGTCGACTTTCGGTCAGATTGATTTCGCTTCCGCAAAGGAATATAAGCTGACGCAGGATATCATCGTGCCCGAGAACTTCTCCGTTCAAAAAGTAAATTGTAAGATAAACGGCGGCGGGCATAAGATTACTGTGGGCAAGGGCGCAAGATTTACGGATTTCAACGGCGAGTTTTCAAATCTGACCTTAGTGACGCAGGGCGACGTTATATTTACCACCATTTCCGAGACCGCGGTCTTAAAAGATGTGACGGTCAACGTAAACGCCGATATTTCGGGCAGTGTTTCATCCGCGTTCGTCGCTCTGACCAATTACGGAACAGTTGACAACGTGACGGTCAACGTAAAGGGCAGTATATCGGCGCGGGCCGACCAAACGGGGACCTCCGAAGAGCTTATTTTCGGCGCTATTGTAAAAAATAACAGCTATAAGCTCAACGCCGCAACGCAAACGGCATACAGCGGAATCATCAAAGACTGTAAGGTGAATTACACGGATTTTAAGCTGTTCGGCGAAGCGTCGGCAAACGCATCTTTCGGCGGCTTGGCAGGCATAAACGGCGGATATGTGCAAGATTGCACGATAAGCGGCGAGATTATTGCGGATACATTCGACGTCGCGGGAATCTGCTCCGAGAACAACGGATATCTGCTTCGCAGCGTAAACGAAGCGGCGCTCTTGCAGACCTCCTCGGACGAGGATTGGAATCCCGTCACCTGCGGAATTGTCCTGACCAACGCGGGTGCGGTGGAGAGCTGCGAGAACAGAGCCAATATATCTTCGGCTTCCGATTGCGCGCAGTTCGACGTGGAGGAAGGCCATGAGGTCGCGGCTTCCGCTTCGGGCATAGCTTATCTGAATAGAGGAACGTCCTCTACACCGTATATCAAAAACTGTGTGAATAAGGGAGAGGTGCAAAGCAGCGCGCATTTCAGAAGCGTATATGCGGCGGGTATTTGCCTGTCTTCGAGCGGATTGATTGAAACCTGCCGCAACGAGGGTGAAATTTCCGCGCAATCTGCCAACGACGCGGGCGTTTACGTCGGCGGAATCACGGCGATTGCAAACGGCAACGTCGTTAAATCCGTAAACTCGGGCGCAGTTA
The DNA here is from genome assembly GCA_949432885.1 of uncultured bacterium. Taxonomy (GTDB): domain Bacteria; phylum Bacillota; class Clostridia; order Christensenellales; family CAG-917; genus CAG-475. Next base: position 18,367 of record CASQXY010000003.1, read on the forward strand.
CCGCCGTCTCGAAAGGCGCGGCATACGTCGGGGGAATCGCCGCGCGGTCTATCTCTCAAATCGTTTACTGCGTTTCAAGCGGAAACGTATCCGTAGACGCGCGCGAGGTCTTTGCGGGCGGAATACTGGGAACGAGTGAAATTGCTACAAGAGAGGGCATAATAACTCTGGTTTATTTCGGCACAGCCAAATTCTGTATAAGCGAATGCAAATTGAACATAAACTCCTCCGCAGGGAAGGGATTTGTCGGCGGAATCATCGGCGGCGTCACTGAAATGGGCTTTAAAAATGAAAACGGCGTAGTATACTACGGCGGAGGCGTTACGGACAGTTGCTTTGCGGGAGAGATTACGGGAGACGCGCCGTATTCGGGCGGAGTGGCAGGCGTTTGCGGAGCGAATATTTACGAGACCAATTCGTACTCCTCGGGAACCGAAACCTTCAAAAATTTCGATAATAATTTATATGCTTACAGTAAAGCGTTCGGCGCCGCCGCGAAAGCGGACGGAAGCTTTGTCGGCGTAACGGACAAGGGCGCGGCGGCGCTCGGCGCAGACGATATACGCGGCTCCGATCTTTACAAATCAATATCGGACGCGCTCGAAGAAAGCGACGAGGAGTGAAACAGACTGTAAGCGCCGCGATAATCTGACCAAAACAAAACCGAGACGATTCAGTCTCGGTTTTGTTTTGTTTCCAATATTTTTTTTATTTTCTTTTTGAACGAGTATATTGTGTTGTCCACCTGCTTCTTTTCCATGCCCAGCCGCTCGGAAATCTCCTGATAGGACATTGCGCTCAGATACAGTTTGAGCACGTTCGTTTCGCGCTCGTTGAGCACGGAGGATATCGTTTCGCCCAAAAGACGTGCGGTCTCGTCCTCTATATAGAGTCTGGACGGTTCCTGTTCCTCCGACGGCAGAAATACGTCCTCCAAATCCACGTCGGATACGGGTGCGGACTTCTGCTTGCGTATTGCGTCGAGTATGGCGTTTCGTATACAGTGCCCCGCGTAAGTTTTGAAGGTTGCGCTTTCGTCCTCTCTGAACGTACGCACTGCGCGCATCAGTCCAATCATGCCCGACTGTACCAAATCGTCTCCGTCGATTCCGATGACGGAATAAGAGCGCGCGATAGCCTTGACAAGCGGAGCGTATGCCGCGAGCACGTTGTTTTCCGCAGAAAGGTCTCCGTTCTGCGCTTTTTTTATTTCGTTCAAATCCTTGTCGAAATCCTTCATAGCCTGCGTTATATTCCGAAGCCCTTCTACTTGCGCTGTCTCACCGCTTCGTACAGCACTATGCCCGCCGCAACGCTGGCGTTCAGGCTGTTCACTTTGCCGTATTGCGGAATGGTGAGTACGCCGTCGCAAAGCTGCTTGGTGAGGCGGTGAATGCCGCTGCCCTCGCTGCCTATCACGATGGCAATATTTCCGTTCAAATCTGCCGATTTCGGGGGTTTACCATCGAAATCCGTCGCATAAACCCATACATTGCGTTCTTTAAGCTCACGAATTGTGTCATTTATATTCGTGACCTTTGCAACTCTTATATGCTCCGTTGCGCCGCTTGCAACCTTTATTACAGTATCGTTTACGCTCACGCTCCTGTGCTTGGGAATGACTACGCCGTGCGCGCCGAAGCACTCCGCGCTTCTGATTATCGCGCCTAGATTGTGAGGGTCGGTTATTCCGTCCAGCAGAACGATGAGCAGCGGTTCGAGTTTGCGCTCCGCATCGTCAAGAATGTCTGCGATGTCACAGTAATCGAAGTCGGTCACTGCGGCGACGACTCCCTGATGATTGCCGCCGCCCGACAGCTTGTCAAGCATAGCGCGGTCGCAGTAGCTCACGACGGTGCGCGCGTCTTTTGCCATAGAACGGATAGAGTTGAGCGACGGGTCGAACTCGTTTTTGAGCATATACAGCTTGTCCACCGTCTTGCCGGCTCGATATGCTTCCTTTACTGGATTTCTTCCGAATATATACATAGGTATCTCCGATATGTTTTTGAATTGAAATTTATATTGACGCTCGGCGGTTTGCGGATTTACGGCAAAGCGACGGTTTTTTGCTATTCGCCGTCCGCCGATATTGTATCCGCGAAGCAGGTGGAAAGAAATCCGAAAAGCCTCTCCGTATTCCCCGTAAGATACAAGTAGCCGAGAACCGCCTCAAAGCCGCTTGCCTTCCTGTATTCGGCGGGGTCGGCGTGCTTGGCGGAGGTCTGTACCTTGCAGTTGCGTGCGCGGCGGAAAAGGTCGAGCTCGTCTTCGTCAAACAAGGGGAGAAGCTTTTCGGCTTCGGCGGCTTGCGATACGGCTTTGACCGCCTTTGTAACCTCGTGATGAAGCGCGCCCGTCTTTTTGAGCGTAGCGCCCACCGTCACGCGCGTACGCGTGTAAAGAGCCTGCACCGCGTCCCCGATGAACGCGAGCGACATAGGGTGGAGTGATAAGGCTTCCTGTTTGGATACGGGATTTTTCAGCTCGAACACTGACGGATGATATGTCATAAATTCAGTTTAGCATAAACCGATATCCTTGACAATCTAATTTGAGGAAAGAGGGAAATAGCCGATTTTATTATCGGCGAGGTTGAAAAACGTTATATGGTGAAAATCACACAAAAGACGGCAACCTTTCAAGGTTGCCGTCCGCCGAATATGTAGAGAAAAATCACGCGTTGTAGCCCCAAACCACAAGTTTTTCGAGTTCGGACTGATAGCTGCCTCCGTACAGCCACCAGTCGCTCCAACTGTCGGGCTTGCTTTCCGCTTCGCAATATATTGCTTCGAGCTTATTCCATTCATTAAATAGGGAAGATGATACATTTGTGACGCTACTCGGAATAGTGACGCTTACAAGCTGATTGCAGTGGTGGAATGTATGGCTGCCGATCGAGGTAACCCCGTTTGGAATCACTACGTTCGTAACGTAGCCGTTACCCGAGAAAGCGTAATCGTCAATCGATAGCACGCTTCCGTCCGAGGGAATAACCGCGTTTCCGAAAGCGTGGATAAGAGTTTTGGTTTCTCTTTCTATTAGACAGCCGTTTGTGATATAGAAGTAGGGATTGTTTGCGTCGAGAACGATGTTCCCGACGAAATAAGAGAATCCTGATATATTTTGTATGGTCGCGGGTATATGTACGGTATACGGCTTTTCGTACATTTCGCACCCGAACGCGCCGCAGATATCCGTGATAGGTTTGCCGTTGTATTGAGCGGGGATATATACGTTTTCGGCATAATCGTCATAGTAATAATCTGTCAAAGCATACCCGTCCGGTGTTTCCTCGTAGCGGAAGCCCGCTTTCTGTTTTGTATAAGAATACAGAACGTCGTTCTCGACCTTAGAAAAGCTGTCGTCGGTGTACTTAGTGCCTATTTCGCTTGCTTCGACTGTGTAACATTCTAATGCCCATTCCCAGTTTTCCTCGGTTTCACGGCTGTTTTTGGAAATACAAAAATATTCTTTGTTTACATTTGTGTTATTTGCAACACAGTAATTCAAGTAGTCGATATATAGAGTTTTGTCTTCGTCAAAACCGAACTCTCCATAAATATGTGCTTTACTGAGGTTTTGATTATCTGCCAAACTGTCTTTGACAAATTTATATTCGGGATAAGCGTTTTCGTCAGGAAGAGTACATGAAATCAACTTTTCATAGATGCCTTTTTCGCGTTCGCTGACAAAAAAGTTATTTTTTATGAAATACGAGTCTTTATATTCTTCCCAGACTTCGGGAGATTCTTTTTTGAGTTCGTCCATCCATTTCGTAATAGATTGCTCGTCTGAGAATATATATATTTCCAAGTTAGCCATATGCCCCGTAGTCTCGTTATCGGGATTAATCCACTCATCTAAATCTGCGAAGGCTATAAAGAAAAATCCTATATTACCAATATGATTAATATCATGCATCTGGTCATATATAAATTGAACGCTTGCAACCAAATTGTTCGCATAGCAGTAACCGAACGTTCCGTCTAAAATGCACTGAATTTCGGACATTAGCTCGGCGGAGCCGTCATCGCCGCCGTCGGGATTGCACGCGCTGAGACATATCAGTCCGATTGATACAACGAGTATCGCCGTCAGGCAGAGTATTGCGAGCTTTGCCCCTTTTGCTTTTGTGTTTTTCATAATATACCTCCAAAATATACCGAATTGGGATAATTATAATATACCAACTCGGTATACTAATGTCAAGAAATAGCAAAACGCATTTCAAAAGTTATATGAGATTGAAAGAATTAAGGAAAAAACAAAATATATCCCAGCTCAGGCTTGCTCTCGATTTGAATATGAATCAGAACAGCATAAGTCGGTATGAAAACGGGGAGAGGGAAGCCGATTACAATACCTTAATAAAGTTTGCGGATTATTTTGGCGTGTCGCTCGACTATTTGCTCGAACGTACGGATAACCCCTTGATGAACAGATAAAAGCCGTCCTGCAAACGGCTTTTATTTTTTGAATTTTTGTATATATTCTATATAAATATATAACTAAATAATATACATTACAGATATACGCGCAGAGCTTTTATATTTTTGTCGTAGGTCTTCATCAGATCCTGCGCGAGCTGGGGGACCTCGACGTTATCGCGGTTTAGCTCGTTGATACACTTCTGCACGCTCGTTATGCCCATATTGTAGCCGTCTATAAGCATACTCGCAAGGTGAGAGTTGCTGTTGTCGAAGCTCGCGTTCATCTTTACGCCTGCTTTGAGCATAGCGCGCTGTATTGGATTGGTTTGCGCGTCTTCAAGCTCATCCGCGCCCAGTTCGGATTTCGCCCGCTGATAGAAGTCTTCCATAACCTCTTTTTGGGAAAGGGCTAGATTTTTGAGCTTGTCGCATTCGATATAGCCGACGATATTGTCGATGGATTGCGCGCCCATGGCGGTGTTGCGTACTATTTCTCTGTAAATTTTCATACTTCTCCTTTTGCGCCGGATGTCGCACCTTATGTTTTGATTGCATTATGCCGGTTATTCTAGTATGTAAACAGAATTATCCGAAGATTTTGTCCAGCATTTCCTTTATCCAAGATTTGTAGACAATCTTTTCTCCATCTTGCGTATCGGGAACAAAGCACAGGGGAGGAAATGCTACGCACCACCAGTTGTCGCCGCTTCCGCTTCCGAGATTTATCACGACCGCGTCGTAGTTGCCTTCGGGGAACTCGTAGCCGTCGTAGTATCTCGCGGGAAAGTATTCGTTGTCTAATCTTATAGACGATTTGTATTTAAAGCCGTTTTCGGCGAGTGTGGCGTCCGCAATGCGTATCAGATTTCCTTTTTCTCTTTCCAGTACGGCTGCCGCCTGCTTTTTATCAGAGCAATCCATAAGCGCCGTTTCGAGATAGGCGGTGATATTGTCGCGCACGGCGAGCTTTACGGTCTGGTCCGAATCGCCGTTGGAATTGGCTCTTATGTGTATCCTGATACAGCTTTGCGCTATCTCCTGCTGAGAGACCTCGCCAGAATCGCATGAGCACAGGACAAGAAGCGCGACCATCGCGATAAGAATTGCAATAAACAGACGTTTTTTTGTTATGTACTTTGTTTTCATGCGATGAGTATTGCCGCTTTTGCGGCTAGCTAAACGGTTAGCTCTCAAAAATTGTATAAAAGCGTTGCGGTTAAACACACTATGCAAAGAGGTGAATTATGCAAATTAGGAAAAGTTCAATATCCGTTGCTTCCAAGTGTTTGCTGGTGTTTATGGCGCTGATGATTGTTGTCGGACTGCTCGTATTTTATCCTACGGACACGGAAACGGCGGAAGCGGCGGCCCTTAAACAGGGTTCGTCGGGAAGCGTCGTAAAAACGATGCAGACCAAACTTATAAACTGGGGATACCTAAGCGGCAGAGCGGACGGGGTGTTCGGCGCGAAGACAAAGAGCGCGGTTATTGCGTTTCAGAGGGCGAACGGTCTTACGGCGGACGGCGTCGTAGGCACAAGAACGGCGCAGGCGATGGGTATAACCCTTTCGACTTCTTCGTCTTCGGCAGGTTCGTCGACGGGAACGGCGCTCAAACAAGGCTCGTCGGGAACCGCGGTGAAAACGATGCAGACCAAACTTATAAGCTGGGGATATCTCAGCGGAAAGGCGGACGGAGTGTTCGGCGCCAAGACGAAGAGCGCGGTTATTGCGTTCCAGAGAGCGAACGGTTTGCCTGCGGACGGCGTGGTCGGGTCTAAGACCGCTCAGGCTATGGGAATTACGCTGTCGGGGTCTCAGTCGACTTCGGGAGGAGGCCCGACTTCGTCTACCGACCTTAATCTTCTTGCGCGCGTAGTTTACGGCGAGGCAAGAGGAGAGCCGTATACGGGGCAGGTCGCAGTTGCGGCGGTCGTGCTCAACAGAGTGAGAAGTTCCAGCTTTCCGAATTCTATCGCGGGCGTCGTATATCAGTCTGGTGCGTTCGACTGCGTTGCGGACGGACAGATTAATCTGACCCCCAACGACAGCGCGTTCAAGGCGGCGAGAGACGCGCTCAACGGATGGGACCCATCCTACGGCTGTCTGTTTTACTATAACCCGAGAACCGCGACAAGCAAATGGATGCTCTCGCGTACTATAAAGCTCAATATAGGAAACCACGCGTTCTGCTGATAGTGCGCGATATGTATAAACGAGGTGAATGAATATGAGTACAAAACAGGTCAGAGTCTTCTGCGAAGAACCGCAGGACAACAAGAAAAACAAGAAAGGCAAAAACGGAAAGGTCGTGAAGACCGCCGTTCTCGGCACGGCTTTCGGATTGTGCGCAAGCGCGATAGTGGGCTTGTCAGTAGCGCTGTATTTTGCCGACAGAACCGTTCAGACGCATGAGACGTATCAGCGCCAGATGGACGCTGTGTATTCCAGAGCGTATTACGATTTGCTGGACGGCGCGAGCGGACTCGGAGTTACGCTCCGCAAAATCGGGGTGTCCAATTCTCCCCGTATGCAACAGTCCCTGCTGTATGAGGTTTGGGCTTCGGCAAGTCTTGCCGAAAACAGCCTAGCCATGTTCGAGAGTCAGGACGACGGCATTTTGCAGGCGCAGAAATTTGTCAATCAGCTCGGAGACTACTCGCAGTCGCTTGCGCGCAGAGTGGGCAACGGCACGCCGCTTACCCCCGAGGAAAGAGAAAAGCTCATCAAAATGGGAGATATGGCTGACGTATATATGAACGCGCTCGAACAGGTTCAGGATTCGCTTGGGGAAGGCAAGATGTTCGTAGGCGACGGCGGCGCGCTCGAAGGCTTTACTTCCGCCTTCTCGCAGTTTTCCGACCCCAGCTTCGAGTATCCCGAAATGATTTACGACGGTCCTTTTTCCGACGCGCTTGAAAGCAGAGAGCCTATCGCGTTTATGGGAGAGGAAATCACCGCGCAGACGGGTGTTGATTTTATATCCGATTATTTCAAGGGCTATGAAATCCAAAACGTGGAATATATAGGAGACGGCAACGGCGATATTCCGACTTTCAATTACAGCCTGCTCGTGGACGGCGCGGACGCGTTTATTCAGATAAGCAGACACGGAGGCAAGCTCGTAGCGTTTAATATGTCTACGTCGGACGGCGCGGAACAGGCCGTTAAGCAGGAAGCGGGTCCCACCTGTCAGCAAAACGCGCTCGCATTTGCGGACAGACTGGGCTTTAAAGATATGCAGGTCGTTTGGTCTTCTTCCATGAACGGCGAATGCTATATAAACCTCGCCCCCGTGCAAAACGGCGTGATACTTTACTCCGACCTCGTAAAGGTCAAGGTCAGGGAGAGAGACAGCAGAGTTATAGGACTTGACGCGACGCACTACGCTTTCAATCATAGAGACAGACAAATTCCCGCTCCCGTCATTACTGCGGCGCAGGCGGGGGAGAGACTCTCTCTTCCTTCCGAGAGCGACGGCAGACTTGCGCTTATTCCTTTGCACGGAATGCGCGAAGTGCTGACCTACGAGTTTGAATGCCACAGCGACGGAACTTACTTTATCTATATCGACGCGCTTTCGGGCGACGAGGTGAACATTCTATATGTCATAGACGACAACGGTATGGGAATGCGTACTATGTAATAAACCGTGCTATTGAGCGAATAACTTTGTCAGCGCCGCTCGCCCGTCAAGTCATGTGCGTCAGTACATTAGGCTTGCCGATAGGGCGGCGCTTCGGCGTTCTTCATCTTTATAAGTTATATATTTATTTATCTTAGAGGTAATAATATGATTTTAGGTGATTCGGATAAAAACTTCGGATTTCGCAAATATTTTATTTGGTTTATATTTTGATTTATATTCAAAATTCGGAATCTATGGGAGTTATGAACGATAAGAAATCTAGACTGTTATATCCAAATCTTTATTAATACGTAACGGAGCAGTGCGAGACGCACGCAGACGGAGATATCACGGATTTTTATATGTTAATTGAAAAAGAATTAAAATAAAAAACGCACCCCCGTAAGAGGGTGCGTAAAGTTTTTACAAAAACTACTTTTGTCAATTTACCTTTTTCTTCATGGATTTCATGAATATAAGCGAGAATATGAATTGCAATAAGCCCCAAGCCGCGCCCGCAATCGCAAAGTAGAGGGTAGCCCAGTCATTGCGAGCCTGTATATCCATAAAGTAATCTATTACTGATAATTCAGGCATTATTTGCGAGATCATAATGTACGGCAGGAAGAACGTCGTCACCGCCGCCGCTCCGATTATAATGCTGAAAATCAAGTTGAGAGTTTTGTTGTACTTCTTGAATATCAGACCGAAGAACGCGATTATGAAACTTATGCAGGAAACCGTGAACAGAATCATCGGCATAATCATCGCTATACCCAGCATTATACCCAAAATGCCGTCCTGCATCGCAAATATCAATGCGAATTCTTCGGGAGAACTGAACACGGCTTCCCACTGACTGATACCGTTGAACACGCCTATACCTGCCGCCCAAGTCTCGGTGCCTTCCATAACGCTTATCATGTTGTTTGCGATAAGATAACTCATAATCGACAGCATGATGAAGCCGAGCGAGAAGATAAGCATAAAGAAGTTTCTGCTTCTGCCGGATTTCTTTTGCGGTTTGACGTTCGACCCCGTGGTATCGAAGCCCGAAGTCGTATCGGGAGCGGTGTTTACGGGTGCAAAACCGTTGCTTTCGGGATACGCAGGCGTTTGCCCATAAGGAGCATAGGGCGGTTGATATACGGGATTTGCGTTCGGATATCCGCCCGGATACGTCGCCGCCACGTCTATTTTATTGATTTTTACGCCGATAGTCACTCCGCAGTGAGGACATCTTATGCGGTGCTTATAGCCTTCTGGGAGTGATTCCGGATTTGCAGGAGGCATGAAACTTATCTCCGCTCTGCAACTGGGACATCTTGTATACATAGTTGTCAACTCCTTCTAATGGTAATTCGTATATTATTATATTATTATATCGCAATAAAGTCAATGATACTTAGGCAAATTCTTTCGCAGTAATATTTTGGTAAAAATCCTCGAATTTTCGGGAGTTTTTTCAATTTGAGTTGTCATAAAGACGGCGCGGTGTTAAACTGTAAACGTCGGGTGCGCGCTTCGGCGCGAGAATCGGGAAGGCGGTGCAAATCCGCCGCAGCCCCCGCTACTGTAATCCTTAAACAACGCGAAGTCACCGCAAGGGAAGACTGTTGACCGAATCGGTTACGCATTTATATTAGCATATATATGCGACGTATGATTCGGCGGTAAGTCAGGAGACCGGCCCGACGGGTTCCGCAAAATATTAAGGCGGAATTTTCCCGAAATCGCTCGGCGGGAGCGGTGGTAGTATCGCAAGCGGCGAGCTTGCGTTTTTCCGCTGTTTGCTCCGTACGGTTTCATGAACGTAACGGAGGTTTTTTATGTTCAAGAGAAAGAGTATCATCGCAGCGGTCGCGGCGGCGCTTATTGCGGCGTTGTGCTTAGTATGCTTCGCCGCCTGCGACATCAACGGCGACGGAAGCGTCAAGAATATCACCGTGTATGTAGGAGAAAAGTCGTTCGGCATATCTACTACGGAAACGAATTTGCACGGAGTGCTTTCGCAGCTTTATAAGGAAGACAAAATCACTGCGTACGAGACTAGCGATTCGGGCTACGGCGCGTTTATAACGCGTATCGACGTGCTTGTGCAGAGCAATCGGGATTTTTATACCGTGTGGCACAATTTGGACAAACTGGAATATAAGTGCGTTTACAACGAGGATACCGCTCAGTGGAATCCCGCGCGCTCCGAAAGCAGAGCGGAGGAGGCGGGCGTGTTTGTCGTCACCACATACAACAATACGCTTCTATATTATTCGGGAGTGGGAATAAGCTCTCTGCCGATAGCCGACGGCGGCGTATATGCGGTTCTGGTCGGTTAATATGTGCGGTGCGTGTCGCGGTTTAACGAGCGTTTTGCACATGTGAAATCAATGAATTTGCGCAAAATGATGTTTTATATGTCAAAAATCAATGATTAAAATCAGTATTAAGCAAAAATCCATAAAACACTGCGCGCCGAAAACCGCGGTTTATATAGCGAGAGTAGCCGCGATGTCGGCTATGCTGACGGCATTCAAATTTGCGCTTTCGTTTGTGCCGAACGTGGAGATTGTCACGGTGCTGATACTTGTGTACGGCTCCGCAGCGGGCATTGCGTACGCTCTGCCTGCGGCTTTGATATTCTGCGCGGTCGAGACGGCTATATACGGCTTCGGTAGCTGGGTGCTGCTGTATTTCGTATACTGGCCGTTGCTCGCTGTCGCGTCAGGGCTTTTGCTCCGCGGCGGAAGACTCTGGGCGGCGATTGCCATAGGCGTTGCGGGAAGCGTGCTGTTCGGAGTTTTGTCGGCGTGTTGCGACACGCTCTTCTGTGTGACGAATCTCGCGCCCGCTTATATCGGCAGATATTGGGTCGCTTACTATTTGAAGGGGCTGTACTTCGACCTTGCGCACGTAGCTTCGAGCGCGGTGACCGCCGCGGTTTTGTATATGCCGCTTGTGACTGTGATGAAAAGAATAGCGCCGACGGGCGCGGATATCAGAGTGCGTGCGATGAGAAAGTATTCGGCGGAGGAGTATTTCCGCGAAACCGACTGCGCCGACTGCTTCTGCGATTGACGGCTCACATCACGGAACTGTTAAACGCCGCTTTAAATTCGGAAAGGATTTTGGTTGCGGCGGTCATATAGCTTTTTGATTGCCGCTATAAACCTTTAATCCGATTTTCCGCAGTCGGATTTCATAAATGCGTCTATGCCTTGAATTCCACGGAATCGAGAGCCGTGCGCATGGAGATATAGTCGGCGCAAAGTTGCATTATGTATCTTTGTTTTTCCTCGTGCGAAAGGCACGCGAGTTTGTTTTCGTCCGCGAATACGGCGATGGGGTTGTCCACTTTTTCTCCGCCTTTGCGCAATTCGTAAAGTTTCATGTAAATCTCGCGTTGCTGTATCGTGGCGTTCTTGGGTATGGGAGGATAGTCTCTGCGATAGTCGCCGCTTGCAAGCCGCGCTTTTGCCTCGGAAGCCAGTGTTCTCATAGGACATTTCTTGTGTTTTACGTTGCTCATTGTCGCCTCCTTCCGTCATATTAGCACAAACGGAATATAAGGTAATCAACAACGCAAAAACAGACAAAAAGTTCTATTCTTCGTCATTTTTCTCCCTTTTTTTTGCGATTAAGCTCAGAATTTTTCTTGCTGCGAGCGGAATGACCGCGGTTCCGAGGAGATAGGCGATTCCGCCGTACAGCTCAAATTTTCCTCCGAGGAAAAATTCCACGCATACCGCAAACAGTCCGCCGATACAAACGGTCGCAAAAAAGTCTGTGAGCGCGCGCTCCACGGGTCTCGCTTTTCTGAGATACAGTAGCGCTATTATGCCCGCACCTAGCCCCACTGCAAGGCAGAGGGCAAAGCGAATCGCCTGCACCCCTGCGTTTGCGCCGAGATTGAGAGTCTGAGAAAGAAGAGAATGCATTGCGGTTATTTGAATATCTTCTTGACAAAGGATGTCGGGACGGTTTGAGCGGTGTATTTCAGCGAATTTACCCGACCCGTAACTTGCAATTTGCCGTTTTCTATATCCAAATTCTTTACCGCGAGTCCCTGTCCGGTGACGAGCAGGGTTTCGCCCGCAAGTCTCACCGTGATGTTCTTGTCCGTGAATACGGGCACGTCGACTACGCCCGTCATGCACATGGCGCGGTTGTGGTCGAGTTCCAGTTTATGTCCTTTCTGCTCCGCGGCGGAAGTGCGCGCGGAGACGTTTTGCGGACGCATAGAGGAAGAGCCTGACGAAATAGGGCTTTTTTTGTCATTGACGGAGGGTTTGTTTGTTAAATCCATATTTATAACTCCTTTGCTGTTTGCGCTTTTCATTGACAATAATATTAAAAGAGAATAAAATATATGACATATTATCGCTCTTATCGCCCGAACCGCGCGGCGCGTAAGTTCGGAGGGATGCGCGAATTTATGGCAGACAGGACAGAAAAAGCCAAGAAGTACAAACTGGATTTATCGGCGGGTTTTTATCCTTACGTTTCGGGCAGGAAGTCGCAGAGCCTGTTTTGCGTTGGCGCGGAGCTTACGTGCGATGTGGACAAGCCGCTGTTCGCAGAAGCGGTCAACGCGGTTATGCAAAGATTTCCGCTTTATAAAACCAAGCTGAAAAAGGGCTACGGCGGATATTATTTGAAAGAAAACTCAGCTCCCGTGCCCGTATTCGGATGGAACGGAAAACCCCAGACCCCCATAGACCCCGAAGAGACAAACGGATATCGTTTCAGATTTTCATTGGACGGCAATCGGATTTATCTCGAAATGTTCCACGCGCTTACGGACGCGAACGGAGCGATGAGATTTCTGCTTGCGGCGGTTCGAAGATACAGGGAGCTGTCGGGAATAACATTTGACGTAAATTGCAATATACCAGCCTTCGACGAGCCCGTTCCGTCTGCGGAAACAGAGGACAGCTTTCTTGCGAATTACAGGCATATAAAGCTGTCGGAGCTGAATCTGAAAGGCATGGCGGGAGGCGTTCCCCACAGGATAAGCGGCACTCCGCTGAAAGGAGCGCTGGAAGCGGACGAGAGGACGGCGTCCGCCGACTCTCTTATTGCAAAAGCCAAGCAAGCGGGCGTAACGCTGTCGGCGTATATAGCGGGAACGGCGGCGTGCTCGATTGCAGGCGGCAGCAGCTTGAAACACTCGATTCAGATAATGGTTCCCGTCAATCTGCGCAGGATGTTCCCCTCCGAAACGGCGCACAATTTTATAACCTTCGTGCGGCTGTCGCTTAGCGCTGATAAATGCGCGACGCTCGAAACGTGCGTAAAGGAATGCGCGAAACAACTCTCCGAAAAGGTGACGCGAAAGAGCATGAGCGCATTTATATCGACGACGGTACGCGCTCAGCGCAACCCTCTTTTCAGAGCCGTGCCGCTGTGCGTAAAATGGCTGCTTATAAGGTTCGGAAGGCTCTTCCTCAAATCACGGCAGACGATAATCGTGAGTAATCTCGGTAATATAAGCGTGCCGCCCGAGCTGGGTGTAAAAAGGCTGTCGCTGATGCTGAATACATCTGACAATAACGTGACCAATCTCGGAGTAGCGTCCTGCGGCGGAGTTTGCACGCTCGCTTTTACGAGGAAAATAAAAGAAAACGACCTGAGCGAAAGATTTTTCCATATGCTCGGAATATAAGTGAAAAACGGCGTTTATCATGTTATATTAGCACGCTAAACCGCCGATTCTGTAAAAAGAGGATTACAATATGAAGAAACTCAATTCTGAACAACTGCGCAATCTGTATCTTGATTTTTACCGTTCCAAAGCGCATGCCGCGATAGAATCCGCATCGCTTATTCCCGAAAACGACCCCACCGTGCTGTTTACGACGGCGGGTATGCATCCGCTTGTGCCATATCTCCTAGGCGAGAAGCACCCTGCTGGAAAGAGACTCACCGACGTGCAGGTCTGCGTGCGAACGGGCGATATAGAATCCGTCGGAGACGAGAGCCACTGCACCTTTTTCGAGATGCTGGGAAGCTGGTCTCTCGGTGATTATTTCAAGCACGAGGCGATAGAGTGGTCGTATGAACTGCTGCTGAACAGGCTGGAATTCGACAAGGACAGGTTTGCAGTCACGGTGTTTGCGGGAGACGGCGAGTGCTGCCGCGACGAGGAGAGTGCAAAACGCTGGGAGGAGCTCGGCATACCCAAGGACAGAATTTTCTATTGCGGAAGAAAGCACAACTGGTGGGGACCCGCCGGAATGACGGGACCTTGCGGACCAGACACTGAGATGTTTATTGACACGGGCAAGCCCAAGTGCTGCGAGGACTGCTCGCCCGCATGCGATTGCGGCAAGTATATGGAAATAGGCAACGACGTGTTTATGCAGTATTTCAAAAACTCGGATGGAAAGCTGGAACCGCTTCAAAATAAAAACGTCGACCAAGGAATGGGGCTTGAAAGAATGCTTTGCATACTCAACGGATATAAATCCGTGTACGAGACGGACTTATTTTCTTTTGCGATATGCAAGCTGGAAGAGCTGAGCGGCGGAAAATACGGCGAGGACGAGGCGGCGACAAAGGCTATGAGAATCATCAGCGACCACACCCGTACCGCGACCTTCCTGCTCGGCGACAGAAACGCGATATCCCCATCCAACGTGGACCAAGGCTATGTGCTTCGCAGACTTATCCGCAGAGCTATGAGATACTGCCGCTCGCTCGGCATAGACGACGGCGCGCTTGTGGAGCTTGCAAGACTGTACGTAGAAAAATATAAAGATGCGTATCCCTATATTAAGGAGAACGAGGAGAGAATCGTATCCGAGCTTATTGCAGAGAAGGATAAATTCGCAAAGACCATAGAGCAGGGCTTGAAGGAGTTCGACAAGGTACTGTCCCACCTGCCGCAAGGCATGTCGGTATTCCCCGGCAAGACCGCGTTCAGACTGTACGATACGTTCGGCTTCCCCATAGAGATGACAAAGGAGCTCGCCGAGGAAAAGGGATATACTCTCGACGAAGAGGGCTACAAAAAAGCGTTTGCCGACCATCAGGCGCTAAGTAAGGCGGGAGCGGAACAGAAGTTCAAAGGAGGACTCGCCGACAATGGCGTACAGACCGCGAGGCTTCACAGCGCGACCCACCTGCTCAACGCGGCGCTCAAAAAGGTGCTGAACGACGATACCGTCAATCAGCGCGGAAGCAATATAACAGCCGAAAGACTGCGTTTCGACTTCAACTTCCCCCGTCCGCTGACTGCGGAGGAGATTGCCGAGGTGGAAAAGCTCGTAAACGAAGAAATCGCAAAGGACGTGCCCGTGGTGCTCGAAGAGATGTCCGTCGAGCAGGCAAAGGCAGCGGGCGCGATAGGCGTGTTTGCTTCTAAGTACGGCGAAGTGGTCAAGGTGTACACGATAGGCTTTTCCAAGGAAATGTGCGGCGGACCGCACGCGGCTCGCACGGGGGAGCTCGGCAAATTCCGCATCGTCAAGGAGCAAAGCTCCTCCGCAGGCGTACGCAGAATCAAAGCCGTGCTGGAATAAGTTACGCCGGAAATATCGCTTATTCCGGGTTTATTTGGTTGTACAGTGCCGCAAAAAATAAAATTACAGATGAAAGTTGACTAATTCGGTATAATAGTATATAGTATATAGACAGTAAATAACAAATTGCCGTAATGCTTCGGCAGACGAGGTTATCTATGAAAAAGAATTTGGAAAAAATATTTGCCTCGGCAAGTATTGTAGTGGCAATCATCTTGATTATGATTCTGCTTGTCACGGCGTTCGGAGGAATCGATTTCGACGAATTCCAGAGCGATTTGGTTCGCGGCTTGCTTATTACGCTGGGCATTCTGTATCTCGTGCTTGCGGGCTTTGCGCTCGTGCTTATGTTTATAAGGACGGACGTTGTCAAGGAAGTCGTCGTCAAATCCGAAAAAGGCGGCGCGGTGAAGGTTTCCGTCAAGGTCGTCAAGAATTTCGTCAAGCAGGCTTGCGGTCAGATTGAGGGCGTGAAGTTTAAGAAGGTTACGCTTGTTCAAGACGATTACGGCGTGCGTCTCAAAGTCAGCATCAAGGTTTTGGACGAGAATACGACCAGAGTAGAAGCGTATTTGCGCGCTCTCATCGAGGAAATTTTTTACAGCGAGTTCGGCTTCAAGTTCATATCCATCGAGACTAAGGTTATGGTCGTGACGCCCAAGAATCAAGAGGAACTGGACAACCTCAAAGCCATATCCGACCAAAAGGCGGAAGAGGCGCTCGCTTTGGAGGCTGAAAACGCCGAAGAGGAAGAAATCGCTGAGGAAGAGGTCGTCGAAGAGACCGAAGCCGTCGAAGAAGAATAAGTATAACGAATCCGCGTGCAAGCCGCCCTTCGGGGCGGTTTGCACCCGATAAGGAGAATATATGAAAGAAGTTATTTTGACCCAAGAGGGCTTGGAAGAGCTTAAACAGCGTCTCGATTATCTGATTGTCTATCTGCGTGAGGACGTGGCGAAAAAATTACAGCACGCCCGCGAACTCGGCGATTTGAGCGAAAATGCCGAATACGACGCCGCAAAGCAGGAAGAAAGCCAAGTCGCGCAGGAAATCAAGGAACTCGAAGAGAGAATCAAAAATGCCAAAATCATCGAGAAAAGCGGCACGAACAGGGTCTCTATCGGACACGTCGTCACCGTCGAATACCTCGGCAAACTTGAAGAGGACGAGGAAGCTGTCATGAACGTGCAGATTGTAGGCGAGACCGAAGCCGACTATTCCAAGGGCAAAATAAGCAACGAATCTCCTCTCGGAAAGGCGCTTATCGGCAAAAAGGGCGGCGATATCGCTATCTTTGCAAATATGCACGGCGGCGAAGAGAGATACAAGGTTATAAAGATTAAGTAACGCAAAGAGAATTTCATTTCCGAATTCGGCTACGCGCTTAAAGAGCGCAGATTTTGTGAACTATTATGAATGAAGAACAGATAAATTCTGCCCCTCAGCGTCCCGAGCAGGACGCAAGCGAGGTGCGCAAGGTCAGATTGGACAAACTTGCGGAGCTTTCTGCAATGGGTGCAAATCCGTACGAGCTTACCTCCTACGCAAGGACAGCCACCGCGGGAGAGGTGCTGAACGATTACGGACAGTGGGAAGGTAAGACGGTCAGCCTTGCGGGACGTTTGGTTTCCAAACGCATTATGGGCAAGGCGAGCTTCGGGCATATACTCGACTGCGACGGGAGAATACAGGGTTATTTCAGCCGCGACGATATGGGCGTCGAAGAATATCAGTCTTTCAAAAAATGGGATATCGGCGATATCATCGGCATCGAAGGCACGGTTTTTACCACCAAGATGGGGGAAATCTCCGTACACGTAAAAAAGGCGGTTCTGCTTTCCAAATCCCTTTTGCCTCTTCCAGAAAAGTATCACGGACTCCGAGATACCGAGCTGCGCTACCGCCAGCGCTACGTGGATTTGATTGCCAATCCCGAGGTCAAGGAAGTTTTTATCAAGCGCAGTAAAATTATATCCACTATCCGCGAAGTCCTCGACAAAAAGGGCTTTATCGAAGTTGAAACGCCTATACTCAATACGCTTGCTGGCGGCGCGAACGCAAGACCCTTCGTCACTCATCACAATACGCTGGATATAGATATGTATATGCGTATTGCAACGGAGCTGCATTTGAAGCGCTGTATTGTCGGCGGATTCGACAAGGTATATGAAATCGGAAGACAGTTCCGCAACGAGGGCATGGACCCCAAGCATAATCCCGAATTTACCACTATCGAGCTGTATCAGGCTTATGCGGATTACACGGATATGATGAATATTGCCGAGGAGTTGTTCAGCGCGGCGGCTATGAAGGTGTGCGGAGGTCTGAAAATCGAGTATCAAGGTCAGCCTCTCGATCTTACGACGCCGTGGGAAAGACTGACCATGGTTCAAGCCGTCAAGAAATATACGGGACTGGATTTCGATACGCAATCGCTTGCCGAGCTCGTTGCAAAGGCGAACGAATTGGGACTCGAACTGCCGGCGGACGTATCTTGGGGCAACGCACTTTATAAGGTGTTCGACTGCTTTGTGGAAGATAAGCTCATTGGTCCCGTGTTTATTACGGATTATCCCGTTGAAGTCAGTCCTCTTGCGAAACGTAAGCCCTCCGACCCGAGGCTTACGGAAAGATTCGAGTTTTTCATCTGCGCCAGCGAGGGCGGCAACGCTTTCAGCGAGCTCAACGACCCGATTGACCAAAGATCCCGTTTCGAGCAGCAGATGCTTGCCAAAGCAAAGGGCGACGAAGAGGCTCAGCCTTATGACGAGGATTTCTGTACCGCATTGGAGTACGGAATGCCTCCTACGGGCGGAATCGGCATTGGAATCGACCGTATGGTGATGTTCCTCACCAATTCGGCGTCGATTAGGGATGTGTTGCTGTTCCCCACCATGCGCCCGACAAATACGCGATAATTTGTGTTGATACTGCGTCAAAGGCACTTTTGCTTACAGTCACGTATTTCATATGCGTTAGGCTGTTCGCAAAAGTGCCTTTTCCTTGTCTGTACGCAAATTATCGCGTATTTGAAAATTAGTTAAGCGGTTCACAAAAATGAATTTTTGGGGGCCCTGCAAAATGTCCGTGTTTTTTGAGATAATTTTTCGCGTTCTCTATCTCAATATGACAAATATAAAAACGCTTTAAAGAGCAAATGCGTTGTGCAATTTATCTCAATATCGCGTTTTTACGTGGCTTGCGTAGCTTGTTATATACAAGTGAGTTTGTGAGCTGAATAATATGTTTTGCGCACTCGACTGTATTTGCAGTAGAAGATGAATCTTCTGTTATTCTTCCGAAGTTTCGATATCGAGGTGCAGTCTCTTGAAAGAGTGTTTGTCGTGTACACACTCGTTCATGCCGATTATAAGCGCGTTGTTTTTAATTAAAATACTCGATTTATACTCTGTGACACTCGGCGCAAAAGCTATTCATCATCCGCCATAGCATCAATATCTGCCGTGGACTGTCTTTCGCCGATGTTCATAGAATCCAGCGCATAAGTTCTTACGTCAAAACTGCCGTCTTTTAGGAGTACCTTCACGCGCGCGGTTTGCTTGATAAGGTCGTTGGATTCCACCGTGCCTTCGCCGTCGGGCGTTTTGACCTTGCTTCCGACCTTGGGCATAAGTTTGTACACCTCGCTGTAATAGGCGTTTTCATATTTCAGACAGCACATAAGTCTGCCGCAAACTCCGCTTATCTTTTGGGGATTGAGGGACAAGCCCTGTACCTTTGCCATTTTTATGGAGACCTTTTCAAAATCGGGCAGGTGGGTGGTGCAACAGCATGCCCTTCCGCAGGGAGCGAGCGCGCCGCGCATTTTCGTATCGTCGCGTTCGTAAATCTGACGAAGCTCTATGCGCACCTTGAATATAGAGGCGAGCACGCGTACAAGCTCTCTGAAATCCACTCTTCCGTCGGCGGTAAAATAGAAAATGAGCTTGGAGCGGTCGAAGGTATATTCCGCGTCGACCAGCTTCATGGACAACTTCATTTCGTTGACTTTTTCACGTATGATTTTCAGCGCCTCGGCCTTATCCTCGGCGTTTTTTGCGAGCTGAGCTCTGTCCGCGTCGGTTGCCAACCTCTGTACGGGTTTGAGGGGCTGTACGATTTCGCTTTCCGAAACATCCCTGTTTGCGACGACTACGGTCGCAAATTCAGGTCCGCGGGATGATTCCACTATGACCTCGTCGCCCTCCGAGCAGACGAGACCGTTGGGCGCGAAATAATATACCTTGTTGCTGTTTTTGAACTTTATTCCTATGATTTCGGGCACCTGTGTCTGACCTCCAAAATTGAAAATAACAGATTATCTATCGCCGAGAGCGCGGGTACGTTCAGCGCAAGCTGTCTTCGCGTATCGCCTATCATGCCGAGTATTTTTGACAGCGCGAGCGGCGAATACCTGTCCGCAAGCGCGGTGATATCGCTTGGAATATGCTTTGAAAGTATCATGTCGGGGCTGTTCTGCACGACGAGCATATCCCGTATTATTATGGACAAAACGTCCAGCAATTCGTTCAAGTTCTCCTGACTTGCAATGTCCGCGTCCAAACCGACTATATCCGAGCTTCGGTTGAGCCTCTTCAATGCGTCGATTGCAAACGCGTAAAGAGCGGAGTACTGCGAAGAGGCGGCAATCTTATCCGCTTTGCCGAGCATACCTTCGCTGCAAGCCGCGGCTACGGCGCTTTTCTCCTCGCTGTAACCGCGGGATAGCATTGCGTTATACACTGTTTGTTCGTCAAACGAATCCATATGGATTGCGCGCACTCGGGATTTTATGGTGTCGAGCATCGCCGATTCGTTTGCGACCCCGAGGAATACCGTCACTCCTGCGGGCGGTTCTTCGAGTGTTTTGAGCAGTTTGTTCTGCGCCTGTACGTTCATCATATCTGCGCGATGAATGAAATACAGCTTGCGTCCCGACAGCGATTTGATGTACACCGACGAAAGCATTTTGTTGACGTCGTCCACCTTGATTTTATCGCGCGCGGCGTTCACGTGGAATACGTCGGGGTGGTTTGAGTGCAACACCTTTCTGCACTCTGCGCAGGACATGCATGCGGAGCCGTTTTGACAGTAAACCGTCGTCGCAATCAGAGTGAAAAACTCGTCCGCGACGTCGTCGTCTCCGGTCATGACGGCATAGGCGTGACCGAGCCCCGACCTTAGGTCGCTCAGAAAAAATTTGTAGGCGGTCGAGCCCTTCAATGCATTTTCAAACGTGAGTGCGCTCACTTTATTAAACCTCTTTCACGCATAAGCGATATGATTTTCTGCGAAGTAACGTTTTTATCGAAATCGGGTTTTATAGGCACAATACGACCGTTTGAAGCGTCGATTTCGCACAGAAAACCATTGTAGACCTTATCGAAAAACTCAACGGATTCCTGTTCCAGCCTATCTTCTGTGCGGTATTTGCGCCATGAGTTTTCGGGACTTAAATCGATGAATACGGTGAGGTCGGGCATGCAGCCGTCCACGGCGGGAGCGTTGATATGCTTTATGACGTCCGCGCCCATATTTCGTCCGTAGCCTTGATAGGCGACGGAGCTGTCCACAAATCTGTCGCATATGACCAGCTTGCCTGCGCTAAGCGCGGGCTTTATGACCTCGCGCACGAGCTGCGCGCGGCTTGCGGCGTACAGCATCGCCTCCGTCATGTCCGTCATTTGCGTATTGGCAGGGTCTAGTATTACTTTACGTATCTGCTCGGATATCTCTGTACTGCCCGGCTCGCGGACGTACACCGCTTCCTGTCCTGTCCTTTCAAGATATTCCCGTAAAAGCCTAAGCTGTGTGGACTTGCCAACGCCCTCGCAGCCCTCGAACGATACAAACATATTTTTATCCTCTCGTGTGATTTATATAGTATATCACAAATTTGCAGTTCCCACAAGTGCAGGCGAAGAAAAACAAAGTCTCATTGCAAGGGATATCTTATGTCTGTCCGCAGATAATTCAGTTGACAACATTATAGAGCGGTAATATGCTAGATATAATATTTATTAAAGGAGATATCAAAATGAAAAACACCAAAAATCTGGTGCTTATGCTTGTCGCAATAATGTTGATATGCTCAGTATGCATATTTACCGCCTGCGACGGCAAAGGTCAGCCGGTATATTATACAGTGTCATTCAATACCGACGGAGCGCAAGCCGTTCCGTCTCAGTCCGTTGAAGACGGCAATACGGCGGTCGAACCTTTACAGCCTACAAAGACCGGATACGTTTTCGGAGGTTGGTATAACGGGGAAACGATTTACGACTTTTCCGCTCCCGTAAAATCCGATATCACTCTTGTGGCGAGGTGGTCCGATAGACAGTATACCGTAACTTTCAAGTCGGACGGTGCGACGATTTCCACAAGCAACGTCGTTCACGGCAACAAAGTCGCAAGACCTGTCAGCGATCCGCAAAAGGCGGAGCATTATTTTAACGGCTGGCTTCTTGGCGGAAATCATTTTGATTTCAATACCCCGATAACGGCCGACGTCACAATCGAAGCGGATTGGATAAGCAATGCGTCCATAAACGCTGCGCTTCAAACTGCGCTGAGAGCGGATTACTCCAACTATACGATGGTCTATTCTGTCAACGAGGAAGTGGACGACGAAGTCTACACGATGACGTACACCTATAAGCGCGACGGCAACGACTATTATACCAAACTCGAACAGGAAGGACTGCCCACTGTCGAGCGCTGGGTCGTGTTTGACAACAGCGGCAAGATATTGGACTGCTTCTACAAGAACGGCAACGAATGGAAGAGAGGCGCTAGCGACGTTGTGCACTATTACATTCCCTTCAAATACACGGATTTGACATCGGCGGATTTCTATTATGCCTCAGGCAAATATTTTCTGGATAACGAAAGCATGTCCTGCTTTGAATATGAAACTTTCGGAACAGTCAACTCAATGTCGCTTTCTGACGTATCCCTGACCGTGGACGGCGGGCATATCGCTCATATTGAGGGTATGATGGACGGCGAAGCAATGTCGTTTACGCAGGACGTTTCTGCGCTTGGCACGACCGAGCTTACGCGGCCCTCATTCCCGCAATCCGTTGTGACTATCAGCAAGAATAAACTCAGCGGCGAAGACGCGGCGGGCGTGAAGACGGTAACGGAAGGCACGCCTATCACCATCACTCAGTTGAAAGCACTGTTTACGCTGAAAATCGACGGTGTATCTCATAGCGAAAAAATCACCGATGACATCATCGATATCGGTACGCTCGACCTTGAAAATCCCGTTGCGGGAACGTATCCGATCAGACTCGCTTACACAGCGTGGGACTGCACGGTTGCAGTAAGCGAAACGGCTGCCGTAGAGGTTAAATCCGCTCAACCGCCCGTTAAGACTCTTGCGGATATTCTTGCGGAGGATTACACGAACGCGACGATAAAGGTAGGCGCGTATAATACCGTCAGAGACGGAAATTGGTACGATATGACGTTCGGAATGTATCATTATTTTCTCATAGTCGACGATTCCTTCGACGGCGGATATACAAGAGTAAAGCTTGACAGGAACAACAACATTACGTTGCAAATATCCTCTTCCGACTGGAAACAGTTTCTGCGCCTCGATTTGGTGACAGGTCTCGACGCGGGTCTGTTCGCAGACAACGGAGACGGAACATACACGCTCGGGTCCGATAGCGAACCGAGTCAGGACGTAAAGGACGTTCTGCTTGCAATTTTCACCGACGCCTATTCTTCTAAGCCTATCACTGGCAGCATAAAGATGAGCGATGAAAGCAAGCCGTATTCGCTGACGCTGGAAGTGGCGGACGAAAAGCTGTCTAAGGTTACGGTTGCGTATTATTACGGCAACGCGTCTAAAACGTTTACTTTCACAATAAGCAACGTGGGTACTGCCGACCCGATTTCAAGTGAAGTTAAAACCGACATTGAAAACGCTTTTCATGGTTATACTGTCACGTACAAGAGCGGCGAGCACGGTACGGGTGCGGATGCGGTTTATGAAAAACAGCCGCACGGCACTTATAATTTGGCGGAAAATCCGTTTACCGCAGAAAGCGGATATGTGTTTATAGGCTGGAAAGAGGAAGGCAGCGCGGCGTCAGACCCCGTACTCCCTGTGAATAATAGCTATACGCTCACAAAAAATGCCGTATTTGTGGCGCAGTGGTCCGTCGCCTACACAGTGACATACAAGCCGGGCGAGCACGCGCACGGAGATGATGCGGTCAGAGGAAATCTGCCCTCGGGCAATTATACCGTTGAGAGCTGCTCTGCCGACAAATGGGCGAACATAGACAGCGGCTATACCTTTGCGGGCTGGAAACTTGAAGGCACCGATACTGTATATCAACCCGAAGACACCTATATTCTCACCGACAATGCGGTCTTTATCGCGCAGTGGCAGGCGACGGGCTCGGATACGCCCACCTATACCATAGCGTCGGCAATCGGTTTGGGAAGCTCGCCTATGAAGATGGTGAGTGAAATACAGATAAATGAGGCGACGGGAGAGATTACGTTTACTTACACTACCTCCTCGAACCCGACAGCGCAAACTATAACCGTCACCGCAACCAAAGGCGACTATTATTTTGAAAGCGACCAATACGCGGGATATCAGATTTACGATTCTCAGATATCGACAAGCTATACCTATGTGATAAAGCTGTCCGACGATAAGAGCACGCTGGAAGTTTGGGACTGGAACGATGACGACGAATATGCCGAGACTTGCGTAGGCACGTTTACAAAGGCATAACGAAATTCGGGCATCTACCCGTTTGAATCAAAAAAGCAAGCCCGAAACGGACTTGCTTTTTTCAATGTTTTTTTCAGATAAATCGCATTTATGACGCCCGTATTTTACAACATAAATCGTCGTGTGCTTGACTTATGGGCAAACGGGTATTAAACTAATGATTACTATATTAAAACTGATAGTACGCGTTTATGCGCGCGAGGTGTTATGGACTACAAGCAAATAGAAAGCAAGTGGCAGCGTATCTGGGAAGAGACGGGACTGTATAAATTCGACAAATCCAAGGTGAACAAAAAGTTCTACTGCCTTGAAATGTTTTCTTATCCGTCGGGCGCAAAACTTCACGCGGGACACTGGTACAACTACGGACCCGCCGACACGTTTGCGAGGTTCAAGCGCATGCAGGGCTTTGAGGTGTTTCATCCGATGGGCTTCGACGCGTTCGGTTTGCCCGCGGAAAACTACGCTATAAAGACGGGCATACATCCCGAGGAAAGCACGCTCAAAAATATCGAGACCATGGAAGGTCAGCTCCGCCGCATAGGCGCAACGTACGACTGGGACTACGAGATAAAGACCTGTACTCCCGAATACTATAAGTGGACACAGTGGATGTTTTTGCAACTCTACAAGCATGGGCTTGCGTATCGCAAGGAAGCTCCCGTCAACTGGTGTCCGTCCTGTAACACCGTGCTTGCCAACGAGCAGGCGCAGGGCGGCGTCTGCGAGAGATGCGGAAGTCAGGTTACGCACAAAAATCTCAATCAGTGGTTCTTTAAGATTACCGATTATGCGGATGAGCTTTTGGAAGGGATAGACAGGCTAGACTGGCCCGAAAAGACCAAGGCAATGCAGAAGAACTGGATAGGCAGAAGCTACGGCGGCGAAATCGAGTTCGACGTTAAGGGCTCGGACGTGAAGCTCAAAGTGTTTACGACAAGAGCGGACACAGTCTATGGCGTGACCTACGTCGTGCTCGCTCCCGAGAGTCCTATCGTAGATATAATCACCGCTCCCGAGCAAAGAGCCGCGGTTGAGGCATACAGAGAAAGAGCGGCGGCGGCGACCGAGATAGACAGAATGTCTTCCACGCGTGAAAAGACGGGCGTGCTTACGGGCGCGTATGCTATAAATCCCGTCAACGGGAGGGAAGTGCCCGTTCTCGTCGCGGACTACGTCATCGCAAGCTACGGTACGGGCGCGGTTATGGGCGTCGCGGCGCACGACGAGAGGGATTACGTTTTTGCGCAGAAGCTCGGTTTGCCGATAGAGAGAGTTATAAAGAGCGCGGACGGAAGCGACGACGCGCTGCCGTATACGGAGTACGGCGTGTTGGTGAACAGCGGCGAGTTTGACGGGATGACCTCCGCGGACGCGAAGACGGCTATAATCAGAAAACTTGAAAAAGAGGGCAGGGGCAGGCTTAAAACCAACTACCGTCTGCGCGACTGGCTGGTGAGCCGTCAGCGCTATTGGGGCGCGCCTATCCCCGTGATACACTGCGAGCATTGCGGAGCGGTGCCCGTCCCCGAAGAGGATTTGCCCGTGCGCCTGCCTCATAATGTAAATTTCACTCCCGACGGGGAATCGCCGCTCAAAAAATGCGACGAGTTTATGCATACCGTATGTCCCGTGTGCGGAAAGCCCGCGCACCGCGACGCGGATACTCTGGATACCTTCGTGTGTTCGAGCTGGTATTTCCTGCGCTATCCCGACAGCAAAAACGACGAAAAACCATTCGATACGGAATGGATAGACAAGGTTCTGCCCGTCGATAAATATATAGGCGGCGCGGAACACGCATGTATGCACCTGCTTTACGCGCGTTTCCTGACCAAAGCTCTGCGGGATATGGGATATCTCCATTTCGACGAGCCTTTTGTCTCGCTCGTGCATCAGGGAACGATACTGGGGCCCGACGGCAACAAGATGAGCAAGTCGCGCGGGAACGTGGTTTCTCCCGACGACAGTATAGTCAAGTTCGGCGCGGACGTGTTCAGAGTATATCTCATGTTCGGCTTTAACTACGTCGAGGGCGGACCTTGGAACGAGAGCGGATTGGAATCCGTCAACCGCTTCTTTGAGAGAATAGAGCGTGTTGTGAAAAAGTGCTTTGCTATGAGCTTTACGGACGCACCGCTCACAAAAGCGGAAAAGGAGCTCAACCGCGTGCGGCACAGCACTATAAAGAGCGTGACGAACGACCTTGCCTCGTTCTCCTTCAACACCGCTGTCGCAAGGCTTATGGAGTACGTCAACGCGATGTACGCATACGAGGTCGGTGTGGAGAAAAAGCATGCCGTATTCAAGGATTGCGCAAAGGATTTGGTGCTTTTGTTCGCGCCGTTTGCTCCGCACTTCTGCGAGGAGCTGTGGGAGGTTATGGGCGAAAAGTATTCCGTATTCAATCAGCCTTTCCCGATATGCGACGAAAGGGCGACTGTCGCGGACGAAATCGAGCTCGCCGTGCAGATAAATTCAAAACTGCGCGGAAGAGTTACGGTCGCCAACGGCGCGCCGAAAGAGGATATAGAAAGAGCCGCGCTCGACGAAATCGCTTCGCAGCTCGAGGGCAGACAGGTCAAAAAAATTATCATCGTGCCCAATCGCCTTGTCAATATAATCGTGTAATTGCAAGTCGAAATATAATAAAAACTAATAGTTTTGGAGATATAAACTATGTTGGATTTAATTAGAATCAGAAACAATCCGCAGGAAGTCGCGTCCGCGCTTGCCAAGAAAGGCTACAAAGCCGATTTTACGCAGATAATAGCTTGGGACGACGAGCGCAAGGCGACCATAACCCAAATCGAGACGCTCAAAGCGCAGAAGAATAAGGTTTCCGCACAGATACCCGTCCTGAAAAAGGCGGGACAGCCCGTCGAGCCTATCTTCGAGGAGATGAGAAAGCTGGGCGACGAGATAGCCGCGGGCGACGCGAAAATAGGTACGCTTGTGACGAGCATAAACGACGCGCTCGCCGTCATGCCCAATATACCCGACGACGATTTGCTTAGCGGCGAAAAGGAGAACAACCAAGTCGTAATGCTGAGCGGCAAAAAGCCTGAGTTCGATTTTGAACCCAAGAACCACGTGGATATTTGCACGGATTTGGGTCTCATCGATTATGAGAGAGGCGTCAAGCTCAGCGGCAACGGATTTTGGATTTACCGCGGCATGGGCGCAAGGCTGGAATGGGCTTTGCTCAATTATTTCGTGGAGGAGCATTTGAAGGACGGCTATGAATTTATTCTTCCTCCCTATCAGCTCGGCTACAACTGCGGCTACGGCGCAGGACAGTTCCCCAAGTTCAGCGACGAGGTGTACTGGCTGGACTGCGACGAGGATAAAAAGCGCAACAGATTTATGCTCCCCACCGCCGAAACGGCGCTTGTAAATATGTATGCGGGCGAGATAATAGACGAAAGCAAGCTCCCTATGAAGTTTTTTGCGTACTCTCCCTGTTTCAGAAAAGAGGCGGGCTCCGCGCGTACGGAAGAGCGCGGAATGATTCGCGGACATCAGTTCAACAAGGTGGAGATGGTACAGTATGCGCATCCCGAACATAGTATGGAAGCGTTTGAGGAGCTTGTGGACAAGGCGGCGAGGCTGGTCGAAGGACTGGGTTTGCACTTCCGAGTGAGCAAGCTCGCCGCGGGGGATTGCTCCGCTTCAATGGCGAGAACGTACGACGTGGAGCTGTGGATTCCGTCCATGGGTATTTACAAGGAATGCTCCTCCGTCAGCAACGCCAACGACTATCAGGCGCGCAGAAACAATACCCGTTTCCGCGACGGCAAAACGGGCAAGCCGAGATTCGTTCATACGCTCAACGGCAGCGGACTTGCGACCTCCCGTCTCATCCCCGCAATAGTGGAGCAGTATCAGAATGCGGACGGAAGCGTGACCGTACCGCAAGTATTGAGGAAGTACGTCGGAGTTGACGTCATCAGATAAACGGCGCATAATATCGGAGCAGCAATGTACAATCCTCTCATTCACAAACGCCCGTACGGCGCAACGTACGCGGGCAAATCCACAAGTATAAAATTCCCTCTCGATTGCGAAATGCAAATCAAGAGGGTATTTATTGTGTTGCGGAAGATTTTCGGCGACGGCGCAGGACAATTCCCCGAGCTGAGATTCGAGCTGCCGTACGTCCGCACCGAAAACGGAGAGGATATTTTTTGCGGCGAGATTACGATAAACGAGTTCGGGATTTGGAATTACCGCTTCGAGGGGGAAACGGACGGCTGCGGTACGGCATTTTTCGGACGCGGTTCGGGCGGAACGGCAGTGAGGGGAGATTGGCTGCCGGAATGGCAGTTGACCGTATCGAAATGCGACTATAAAACCCCGAATTGGGCGAAACACGGAGTTATCTATCAGATTTTTGCAGATAGATTCTGCAAGGTGGGCGAGTCGCGCTTTCAAAAGCGCGGCAGGCTGCACACCTATTGGAACGAGCGTCCCGATATCGAAGAGGATGGCAAGGATTATCGCGCGGACGACTTTTTCGGAGGTAACGCAAAGGGAATAATATCGAGGCTGGATTATCTCAAATCCATGGGAGTCACGTGCATATATCTTTCGCCGATTTTCAAGTCCTCGTCGAATCACCGCTACGATACGGGAGACTATCTGCAAATCGACGAGCTGTTCGGGACGGAGGAGGAATTCCGATTTCTCGTAGCAACGGCGAGGAAAAAGGGCATAGCGGTTCTGCTCGACGGCGTATTCAATCATACGGGTGCGGACAGCAGATATTTCAACAGAGAAGGAAGCTATCCCGAGCTGGGCGCGTATCAGAGCAGGGAATCGAAGTATTACGGTTGGTACACTTTTTACGATTATCCCGCAGAGTATCACTGTTGGTGGGGGAGTACCGTCGTTCCAACCGTCAATAAAACCGCGCAGGGCTATCTCGACCTTATAATCGGCGAGGGCGGCGTTGTGGACAAGTGGAACGCCGCCGGTATCGCGGGGTGGAGACTGGACGTCGTGGACGAGCTTCCCGTTGGATTTACGACGGAGCTGTGCAAGGCGATAAAGCGCGGAGATTCAGACAGACTTATCGTAGGAGAGGTTTGGGAGGACGTTTCCGTCAAGGTGGCGTACGGCGAGTGGAGACCGTATTTTATGGGCGAACAGCTTGACGCGGCGATGAATTATCCGTTTAAAGAGGCGATTTTGTCATATACGTTGGGGGGCGATAAACGCGCGTTTGCGGACGCGGTTTCGCTGGTGCTTGAGCATTATCCCAAGCAGAGCCTAGACGTGATGATGAACCTTATTGACAGCCACGATACTGTGCGCGCGCTCACCTGTCTCAGCGGAGTGACTCCGCCAGAGACGAAGAGGGAAAGAGCGGATTTCAGGCTGTCCGACGAGGAGTACGCCGCGGCGAAAGAGCGGCTTAAATTCGCGTCCGCGTTGCAATACACTCTCCCGGGGGTGCCGTGCGTATACTACGGCGACGAAGCGGGCGTACAAGGCTTCGAGGACCCGCTCAATCGCGGAACTTATCCGTGGGGCGCCGAGGACGAGGAGCTTATCGAACACTATAAGGCGCTTGGAAGGATGCGCGCAAAGCATGCCGACATCCTTGTCGGCGAGACCGTTTTTATAGATGACAGCGAGCTGTTGATTTACGAGCGCAGGAGCGCGAACGGCACAATGACGGTTTACGCCAACGCTACGGATAAAACGGTCGTGCGCAATATAAACGGGCGCGACGCGTTTACGGGAAGAGAATTCAAAAGACTGACGGTGAAGCCGCATACGGTAAGAGCGGCCGTGCCGATAAAGGCTTAAAGTTTTTATCTCATCTCATTCTTCGACGAGGCGGAAAAGTATTTTGCGTTGCAATCCGCAAATGTTCTGTCGCGGTTTACAAGCGTGATATCGGGTGATATAATTGTAATCTCTATGAAATATAGAAGCGCGCAAAGACGTCCTTTCGGACAATATATGAAAGATCTGCTGTCCCTGTTTTTGGTGTTTTTTAAAATAGGTCTTTTTTCTTTCGGCGGCGGCTACGCGATGCTTACGCTTATAGAAGCCGAGGTCGTGGACAAGCACAAATGGATTACGAAGAGCGAGCTCGGCGACATATTTGCCATTGCGGAGAGCACTCCCGGTCCGATAGCCGTCAATACCGCCACTTTTATAGGAACAAAAAAATTCGGGGTATTCGGAGGGATTTTCGCTACGCTGGGCGTGGTGCTGCCTTCTTTTATCATAATTTCCGTTCTTTCCGTCATATTGGGCTTTGTCAAGGATAATAAGTGGGTGAACTTCCTCTTCCGCGGAATACGCGTGGGCGTTCTCGTACTTATCGCAAAAGCGGTCATATCCTTTTTCAAGGACATGCGTAAAACGCTGTTTTCATTTGCGATTATGACGATATCATTCGTGACGGTGTTCTTCTTCAAGGCGGACGTTATATACGTCATACTCTGCACGATAGGAGTATGCTCCGTGTTCGTTGCGGTTACTGCGTATATCAACAACCGCAGATTCCACACGATAGGAACGCCCGAGTATTACAACGAGCGCATTGGAAAACCCGTTGAAAAAGATGAATATATCGGCAAAAAGGCGGAAGAACTTCACATCGTAAAATATATGCCGCAGACAGAGAGGTCGCCTATGCCATTGCCCGCAGGCAATGCGGCAAAGGCAGGGAAAAGGCGGAAGCTCCGCTTTAAAGGCGGCGTTCAATCCGAAGCGGAAGAGTGCGCTTTTGAAAATCCCGAAGACGCGCTCGTCGGACATGAAGGAAAAGAGGAGGACAAAGCATGATATATTTGGACCTCTTTTGGACTTTTTTCAAGATAGGGCTTTTTACAATCGGCGGCGGACAGGCGATGATACCCATGATTATGACCAACGTCGTGGACAAGGGCTGGCTGTCCGAAAATGAGCTGATTGATTTCATTGCTATCAGCGAAAGCACGCCCGGACCCTTCGCGGTTAATATCGCCACATATACGGGCATAGAGACGGCAAGCGTATTCGGCGCGATTTGCGCCACTCTCGGAGTTGTTCTGCCCTCTGTCATAATTATCATAATCGTCGCCAAACTTTTGTCGGGATTTATGAAAAAAAGAGCGGTTGGAGAGGTGTTTACAGGCGTTCGCTCGACGGTTACGGGTCTTCTTATGTCAGTGTTCGTCACGCTTGTGCTCACTATGCTGTTCGGCATAACGGATATCAAAAACGTACAGAACGTGAGCGTGGATTATATCGGAATAGGCTTGTTTGCAGTGCTGTTCCCGCTGTCATTCCTCAAAATAAGGGGCAAAAAGATGAAGCCCATTCTTATGGTAATCATGTCCGCCGCGCTCGGCATACTCTGCTACGGGCTGTGCGATTATTTCGGCGTTCCGATATAAAACGTACTGCAATACACAATCACAAAACTACAGCTGTAAAATTTCTTTTATTGTTTTTAATTTCGCTATTGTAAAGTCAACTCCGATAAACTATAATGTTACAGACGGCGTATTTTCGTCGCCTAGATATATCATATCGGGAGAATTTTATGAGAAAAAAAAATACCGAATCGGAGGTGCTTGGCATTGAAGCACCTAACGACGCTCAGGCGGCTTTCGCAAACGCAGCCGACGGCGGAGCCGAGGTCACGCTCGACCCGCAGGAGAAGAAGCCTCTGAAACTCGACTATGGTCAGACCTTCAAGGTAGGCTTCGCTTTTGCGATTATTATGCTGTTCTGGACGGCGTACGACTTTGTCGTTCCGCTGCTCTTGGAACACGCCTACGGTCTGCCGAACTCTCTGCGCGGTCTTATCATGGGTCTTGACAATCTGCTGTCGCTATTTATGCTTCCGCTCTTCGGAAAGCTCAGCGACAACGCGCACGGAAAACTCGTCAAGAAGTTCGGAAGACGTACGCCGTTTATAGTGATAGGTACGCTCGCTTCGATTATACTTATGATTTTCGTGCCCGTATCTACGCTAAAACAGCAGGCGAGAGCTACGCAGTATATTTCGGATTACGAGCTGACTTGGGAGGATCCCGCATATAAAATCGAAAACGGCGTCGAGGTCCCGAGGCTGCACACCGAAGGCGATAAGGCGGGTACGCAGATGACCGTGCTTGAAGCTCTTCTCACCGATATGTACGAAAGCGGCGACAAGAACTACTGCGATATATCCTATCTAAACAACAACGGCATTTCAAAGGAGACTTTCATCAATCTCAAACTCGACGCAAATCTGTCCGTCAAGAAAGCCGTGCTGAACATGTTAGGCGCAGAAACTTGGAAGTATAACGGAGTTGAAGTGAACCCCGACGACCATATCGTTGCGGAAGATGCAGCCAGTCCGACGTATCGGCAGATAAAAGAAACCAACGATTTGTACAATAAGTTCGTAGCGCCCGGCATAAACAACTACGAAAGCGACCTCATCTACAACAAGGTCACAAAGACTCAGGGCGGCGCAAGCATAGGCGTATATATGGTCATACTCCTGCTCGTGCTCGTGGCGATGGCGACTTTCCGTTCTCCCGCGGTCGCGCTCATGCCCGACGTAACGCCCAAGCCTCTGCGTTCGCAGGGCAACGCAATTATCAACCTGTGCGGCGGTATCGGCGGCGCGATTGCATTCCTTATTTATACGGTCGCTCTTTTCAAGCCGAGTATAAATACTTATGTCATAATCTTCTCCTGCGTTGCCGCGGGTATGCTGCTCCTCCTCGGAGGATTTCTCGCCCTTGTGAAAGAGCGTAAGATGGTGGAAAAATGCGAAGAGATTTGCAAGGAATACGGCATCGACGATGAGGAAGAAAACGACGATGAAAAGGACAAAAACCTCGTTCCCGACGATGAAAAGGACAAAAACCCCGATATCAAGGTCGCGCCTGCGCCTGCGGTCGACGCGTTTATGACGGATACGTCGGGCAACTTTGTAGCCGATATGCCCGAGACTCCCGATAACGCCGAGGAAATGTCTCCCGATACTCTCAGATTTGCGCATGAGGTCGTAGGCGGAGCAAAGGCAAAACGTAAATCACCCAAGGAATGGTGGAACGGCAAAACGAAAAGCGAACGTTCCAAGCTCATTTCGTTCTGGCTCATACTCGCCTCGATATTCATGTGGTTTATGGGCTATAACGCGATATCCAGCAACCTTTCCGTTTATATCACAAAAACGCTCAACCTATCCGCGGGCATAGCGTCCATTATATCGGGCGTTAGCATGGGCATAAGCGCAATCGCGTTCATTCCCGTCGGATATATGGCGGCAAAGATAGGCAGAAGAAAGTCGATAATCATCGGCTTCGGTCTTGCGGTCATTTCGTTTGTGCTTATATTCGCATGCGTAAAGCCCGGCGGCGGCACGCTTGCGGCGGCGCTGTTTGCGCTTTTCTACCTCATTGCAGGCTTCGGTCTTATTATTGCGAACGTCAACACCTTCCCGATGGTTACGGAGCTTTCAACCGCGCAGACGGTGGGTCAGTACACGGGCTACTACTATATGGCCACGATGTCCGCGCAGGCGATAACTCCCTTTATAGCGGGCTTGGTTATGGACAGCAAGGCAGGCAGTACGTTCCTGTTCATATACAGCGCAGTGTGCGTTGTCGCGGCTATCGTGCTCATGCTGTTCGTCAAGCACGGAGACAGTATGATAATAGGAAAGGGCAGGAAGCTCACAAAAGAGGAAAAGAGACAGATACGTTTGGAGTCGCTCGATTCCGATTAAAAATTCGCAAATTTAGGAACACACCCTCGGAAGAGGGTGTGTTTCCTTTTATGCGAATTTTTAATCTTCTACCGCGCAAAACATTGCTTGCTGTCAATTCAAGGTGTCGTTGTAAACTCTCGCTCTGTTTCGCGCAATCTTTTGCTTGGTGGGCGCACTTCGTGCGCGGGATTTCGCAATTTCATGAACGCGTCCTCGTATAGAGGACGCGTTTCATTTTATGCGAGCTTCTAATCGGTGTTTGAAGTTTTTATGAAGATACGTCGGGTACTATAAATAGAAACGCTCCCTCTTTCCATTCAGCTTCCACCACTCGAATTAGAAACGTACACTATTTAATGTTCCGTCGTCGCGGGGGAGACAGTCGGCGCTCGCATATACAAGCATAGAGAACTGTTTATATAACTCGTTCGGGGCAAAATTACCCCACAAAACAGGGACGTTTTGCGGGGACCCCGTGAACAGAATTGCCACTCACTTGTACGAAACGTCAAGCTAGGCGCTCGGATTGGCGCGCGCCTTGCACGCGCCGGCAGCCTCTTGAACGGCGACGCGTCGTGTACCGCCTTATCAATCTTTATTCCAGCAAAATGTAGCGATTTACTTGCCTCATTTGCCCCTCGTGAGTTTGCGTTTATAGCAAAATTCATTGCGAATAACACTTATATGTTAAAACTGACAAAAACTAGTCGCAATGATTTTGCGTGCCGCAACGAAGTGAAGCATAACGTTTGGCGCAAACTATTAATTTCGCTTTGCAGAGCTCATAATATGTGTTAAAATCTACTTATGATTATATGCGGTTTTGAAAAATTTTCTATGGTGGATTACGCGGACAAGATTTGCTGTACAGTATTTACGGGCGGCTGTAATTTCCGCTGTCCGTTCTGTCACAACGGGTCGCTCGTTATCGGCGACGTGGCGGCAAACAGGATTGACGAGGGCAAGGTCTTCGATTATCTCGAAAAGAGGCGCGGGCTTGTGGACGCAGTAAGCGTTACGGGCGGTGAAGCTACGTTGCAACCCGACCTAGACGTATTTTTCCGCCGCGTGCGCGAGCTCGGCTATCTTACAAAGCTGGATACCAACGGACTCAATCCTTCCGTGCTCGAAAGATTGTTGGCGGAAAACCTGCTCGATTACGTCGCTATGGACATAAAGAACAGCCCCGAAAAATATCCGCTTACTACGGGGCTCAAAAGCGTCGATATGGACAAAATCAACGAGAGCATGCGTCTTATCAAGGAAAGCGAGACGGACGGCGAGTTCCGTACGACCCTGATAGAGGAGTTTCACACCGCGGACGATATGCGGGAAATCGCGGATTGGGTGTGCGGCGCGAAACGTTATTATATACAGAACTATAAGGACTCGGAGGGCTGTATAGAGCACGGCTATCATCCCGTGCCCAAGAGCAGAGCGGAGGAATATCTGCTTATGTTCAAGGATAAAGTTCGGATAACGGGGCTGCGCGGCTTCGATTGATATGATATCTAGACGACGCGGTATTTTTTATATGGCGCAGATGGCCGGCAGATTTGCTTTGGAAATCGCCGTAATCAGAAATTTGTTATCGGAATATAAAAAGGCAAGCGAATGTGCTTGCCTTTTTGATTTTTTAAGCTAATTTACGGGCTCGCAGAGCCCGCTTCTTGCTTTTATATGCATAGGTTTGCTTTGGCTTTATCGTCTTTTCGCGTGTTCATATTCGCGCGCATGGCGTTGAGTATCGCAAGCACCGCAACGCCAACGTCGCCGAATACCGCTATCCACATATCCGTTATGCCGAGCGCGGAGAGGATGAGTATCGCAGCTTTCACCGCGAGTGAAAAGATTATGTTTTGGCGGACTATGCGCATGGTCTTGCGTGCGATTCGCTTTGCAAGCGGCAGTCCGTTCAGGTCGTCCTTCATAAGCACAATATCCGCGGCTTCTATCGCCGCGTCGCTTCCTATCGCGCCCATTGCCACGCCCACGTCCGAGCGCATAAGCACGGGCGCGTCGTTTATGCCGTCTCCCGTAAAGCATACGACGTCGGTTTTCTTCTTCTGCGAAAGGATGTTTTCCACCTCGGCAACTTTATCCTGCGGCAGCAGAGACGCCTTGTATTCGTCTACGCCCGCGCTCACTGCGACGGATTTTGCGACTTCGGCGTTGTCTCCCGTAAGCATGACCGTGCGCGCGCCGAGCTTTTTCAATTCGGCGATAGTGGAAGCCGTTTCCTCTTTCAGCTCGTCCGCTATGAGTATAGAGCCTATGTATTCGCCGTTTTTGGCAACATATACCGCGGTGCCCGCGCCGCTTTGTTTTTCGTACGCGATTGCGTTTTCCGCCATAAGCTTTTCGTTGCCGCAGAGTATGACGTCTCCGCCCGAAATGTCCGAATATGCCGCGACGCCTTGTCCCGCCACGTTCGTAAGAGTGTAGCCTCTCTCGGGCTTAATAGGACAGCAGGCAAGTATGGATTTTGCAATCGGGTGGGACGAGCCTTGCTCCGCGGTAGCCGCAAGCTCCAAAATTTCGTCGCGGCGATACTCGGGGCATACCTGCGCGACGGCAAAATTGCCCTTTGTAAGAGTGCCCGTCTTGTCGAATACGAATACGTTGGCTTGGTCGAATTTTTCCAAATAGTCGGAGCCTTTTATGAGAATGCCGCGTCTCGACGCCGCGCCTATTCCCGAGAAAAAGGAGAGGGGTATGGATATGACGAGCGCGCACGGGCAGGAAACGACAAGGAAGCTGAGCGCGCGGTAAGTCCAGTCCGACCACTCGCCCGTAATTGCGCCGGGGATAACCGCGAGAGCAACGGCGAGGAAAACGACGATAGGAGTGTAGTACCTCGCAAATCTGGAAATGAAATTTTCCGTTTTGGATTTTTTGTCCGCCGCGTTTTCAACGAGGTCGAGAATTTTGGAAACGGTGGAATCGTAAAATTCCCTGTCCGTTTGTATTTGGATTTGCGACGTAAGATTTACGCTTCCGCTTATGACATAATCTCCCTCTGAAATCTCTCTCGGCAGGGATTCGCCCGTAAGCGCTTTGGCGTCTACGGAGGAATTGCCCTTTATGCAAACGCCGTCGAGGGGAACTCTCTCGCCGGGATTTACCAAAATAATTTCGCCTGCTTTCACCTCGTCGGGCTGAATTATGACAGCCTCGCCGCCTCTGATTACGTTGGCATAATCGGGGCGGATATCCATAAGCGAGGAAATGGATTTGCGGGATTTGTCGGTGGCATAATGCTGAAAAAATTCGCCGACCTGATAGAATAACAAAACCGCGCACGCCTCGTCGAATCCCTCTATATGCTCTCCGCGCACTCCGCTTACAATGGCAAGCGCAAACGCGCCGAGCGTAGCTACGCACATTAAGAAGTTTTCATCGAAGATCTGTCCGTGCGCTATATTCCTCGCGGCTCTGAATATAACGTCGTATCCTATCGTCGCGTATATCGCAAGATACAGGAAAAAGGGCAGAAGCCAGCCTATCTCCGAATGTATGCACGACGACAGCTCGATAGATTTGTCGACGGCGAACACGACGACAAACGCGACGAGGGCTACGAGTATTCGTATAAGATTTTTTTGCTGTTTTTTGCTTAAATCGAGTTTTATCATACCAATTCAATTATATTATCTTACGATTATGCAGTCAGGTTCGATTTTTTTGCATACTCGCACTATCTCGTCGACGATGCTTTCCGATCTGCTTTCATCCAAGTCCACGGAGAGCTTTTGCGACATAAAGCTTACGCTTGCCTCCCTCACGCCGTCTATTTTGGATATCGCGCGTTCCATTTTCGCGGCGCAGTTTGCGCAGTCCAAATCTCTGAGTCTGTACACTTTTTTCATAGTCCGTCTCCTATTTTTATAATTGATTATTTATTTTGTTGAACAATCATTCAACTGTTGTTGTTTATAAAACAAGACGCCGGGTCTTGTAATATTATTATAATTTATATTGGTTCTCAGGGTGAGATTATTCCTCGTTGATGTGCGTTATGCCGCTTTCGATAATTTGCATTACGTGATTGTCGTCGAGGCAATATTTCACTTCTTTGCCGAGCTTGCTCGCCTTGACCAGCTTGGCGGCGCGGAGCACTCTCAGTTGGTGGGATACCGCCGATATGCTCATGCCTACGACCTCGGCGATTTCATTGACGAACAAATCCTTTACTGAAAGACAGCTCATAATCTTTGCGCGGGTAGGGTCGCCGAATACCTTGAAAAATTCCGCGACCGCAACTATCGTATCGTCGTCGGGTATTCTGTTTTTTACAAACTCGGCATTCGCGCTCATCGCTTCGGCATTCGCGCTCTTGTTTTCGTCGGTCATAAACGCCTCCAATATTTGAACAATCTTTCAACTGTTCAAATATAATATATGCGTATTCTGCTGTGTTGTCAAGTATTTTTCAAAAATAGACGTTGAGTTTTTGAGTTTGGGCGGCGCGCAAATCAGTATTGCTTGAAAGGGCGTAGGCGTTACGTTTGAAGGTTTTGTTTAGTATAATAATAAAATATAATATAAATTCATAAGAAATAGATAAAAAAGTACTGATTTTGCTTGCGACGAGCGAAAGCTAGATGATATAATGCATTCGTATATTTTTTGGAGGGCAATATGAAAAAAAATCTTGAAACCCAAAAGGTTCAGTTTACGGAAACCGTTTTGCGCGATTCCAACCAATCGCTGATTGCGACGCGTCTTCCGTATTCCAAGTTTGCCGATATTCTTCCCACAATGGACAAAGCGGGTTATTATTCCGTAGAGTGCTGGGGCGGAGCGGTGTTCGACGTATGTCTTAGGTTCTTGGACGAGGACCCGTGGCAGAGGCTGCGCAATATGCGCAAGGCTATGCCCAATACGAAGCTCCAAATGTTGCTCAGAGGGCAAAACCTGCTCGGATATAAACACTATCCCGATGAAATAGTCAAAATGTTTGTGGAGAAGTCCGTTGAAAACGGTATCGATATTATCCGCATATTCGACGCGCTCAACGACCTGCGCAATATAGAGGTCGCAACAACAGCCGCAATCAAGGCGGGCGCGACCGTATCGGGCACGCTCAGCTTTACTCAGAGCCCCGTGCATACTCTCGAAGCGTTTGCAAAGCAGGCGAAGGAGATGGAGAATATGGGCGTCGCGACCATCTGCGTCAAGGATATGGCGGGCGTTATGACTCCGCATGAGGCGTACGAGCTTATCGGCGCGATAAAGAGCGAGGTCAAGCTCCCCGTCGTGCTTCATACGCATTGCACTACGGGAATGGCGTTTATGACATATCTCAAAGCTATCGAGGCGGGAGTGGATGTCATAGACACCGCGACGTCCTGCTTCTCCGGCGGCACGAGCCAGCCCGCGACGGAGACTCTCAACTATGCGCTCAAACAGCTCGGATACGAAACGGGTCTGAACGACGATGCGCTCAAAGAGGTCAACGACTATTTCAAGCCTATACGCGACGGGTATCTCAAAGACGGCACGCTCAATCCCAAGATGATGGCGACGGATACGGACGCGCTCAACTACAAGGTGCCGGGCGGAATGCTTTCCAACCTCGTGTCCCAGCTCAAAGCGCAGAACGCTATGGATAAGTTTGAAGAAGTACTTATCGAAACTCCCAAGGTGAGAGCCGACCTCGGATATCCGCCGCTCGTCACGCCTATGAGCCAGATGGTCGGCGTACAGGCGACCAACAACGTGCTGTCGGGCGAGAGATACAAGAACATATCCAAGGAGGTCAAGGCGTATTGCAGAGGAGAGTACGGCACGTCTCCCGCGCCTATCGATCCCGA
This sequence comes from uncultured bacterium, assembly GCA_949432885.1. Taxonomy (GTDB): domain Bacteria; phylum Bacillota; class Clostridia; order Christensenellales; family CAG-917; genus CAG-475. The sequence goes on from CASQXY010000003.1 coordinate 58,236, forward strand.
GGTTATGAAAAAGGCTCTCGGAGACGAAAAGCCGATAGAGGGCAGATATGCCGACACGTTGGAGCCTATTTTTGAAAAGACGAAAGCGGAGCTTGAAGGAACCGCCAAAAACGACGAGGACGTACTGTCATATATTCTCTTCCCGCAGGTGACCGAAAAATATTTTGCGGCGCGTAAGGCGAAGGAAGAGAAAATCGTCAAGTATACAATCGAGCCGATAGAGGAGTGAGCTTATTATGGGAATATCCTTGCTTAGCGGAGTTTTCAAAAGCACCGATAAAATACAGGTCGTAGACGCTATTCTGCTCGCTCTTATAGGTGTCGTTATCGTTTTCGTCATTCTCGCTTTGATTATGCTTATAGTATCGATTGTGGGAAAGGCGTTTGACAAGAGCGAGGTCTTAAAGGAAAAGCATCCTGAATGGGGCGAGAAGCTCGCGGCGGCAAAATCCAAGATGATGTTTTGGAAGAAGCTGAAAAAGGACGCGGAAGAGGCGGAAGTCGCGGCTCAGTCCGCTCCGGTTGCGGCAGGCACCTGCGGAGAGCTTAAACTTATCAATACGGACGAGCGCGACGCGGCAATGATTATGGCAATCGTCGCGGATACGACGGGTACGCCGCTCAACGAGCTGCGCTTCAAGTCTATAAAGAGAGTGGAGGAAGAAAAATGATTTATAAAGTCAGTCTGAACGGAAAAATATACGAGGTCGAGGTAGAAAAGGGCGAAGCTGTCGTCAAGTCCGAATTTGACGCGGCTCTGCCGCAGGCGGCTCCTGCCGCTCCTGCGCAAAGCGCAGCTCCAATAGCGGCCGCGGCTCCTGCCGCAGCGCCTGCTTCGGCGGCAAGCGCTTCGGCTGTCACTGCGCCTATGCCCGGTAATATCAACGCGGTCAAGGTGACGAGCGGTCAGTCGGTCAAGAACGGCGACGTGCTTATCATACTCGAAGCTATGAAGATGGAAAACGAAATCGTCGCTCCCAAGGACGGTAAAATCGGACAGGTTTTCGTACAAAAGGGAGCGACCGTCGAAACGGGTGCTCCGCTCGTCGAAGTTCTTTAAGGAGCCCGACTTATGAATGTAGGAGAAATACTTAAAAATCTAGGCGAAAGCACAGGATTTATGGGCTTCGGCGGCGCGGACGGATGGAAAGCTCTGATTATGATAATCCTTGCGCTGTTCTTCCTGTGGCTTGGTATCAAAAAGAAATTCGAGCCTCTGCTGCTTGTCGGAATCGCTTTCGGAATGCTTCTTACAAACCTCCCCGGCGGAGGACTTTATCATGCCGAATGGTGGACGGGCGCGGACGCAGTTGCAAACGGCGTCAACTACGGCTATATATTGCAACACGGCGGATTGCTTGATATACTGTATATAGGCGTAAAAACAGGCGTATATCCCTGCCTTATCTTTATAGGCGTCGGCGCTATGACGGACTTCGGACCAATGCTGTCGAGACCGAGCTCTATGATTATGGGCGCGGCGGCGCAGGGCGGAATATATCTCGTGCTCATCCTCGCGGTGGCGACGGGCATGTATTCGGGCGGAGAAGCGGCTTCGATTTCCATTATCGCGGGCGCGGACGGTCCCACGGCCATATTCCTCACAAAGACGCTCGCTCCCGAGTTGCTCGCTCCTATCGCGGTCGCGGCATACTCGTATATGGCGCTCATACCGCTCTTGCAGCCTCCGTTTATGAAGCTGCTTACGACGAAAAAGGAGCGTATGACTGTCATGACCACTACGCGCAAGGTGAGCAAGAAGGAAAAAATCATTTTCCCCATTCTCGTTACGATAATTGTGAGTCTGTTGCTCCCGTCGGTCGCTCCGCTTCTGGGAAGTCTTATGTTCGGAAATCTGCTCAAAGAATGCGGAGTTACGGAAAGACTTTCGGATACGGCGCAGAATGCTCTTATGAATATAGTCACGCTCTTCCTCGGAATATCCGTAGGCGCGACTGCAATCGGCGCGACATTCCTTTCGGCGAAGACTATTGTTATCGTGGTGCTCGGTCTTGCGGGCTTTATACTCGCAACAATTTGCGGACTGCTTATAGGAAAGATTATGTACGTGCTGTCCAAGGGCAAAATCAATCCGCTTATCGGTTCGGCAGGCGTATCGGCGGTGCCTATGGCGGCCCGCGTGTCCAATACGGTGGGATTGCAGTATAACAAGGGCAACTACCTGCTTATGCACGCTATGGGTCCTAACGTGGCGGGCGTTATCGGTTCGGCTGTCGCGGCGGGCTTCCTGCTTGCGGTGTTCGCATGACGATAACGCATTTGCGCGCGCGGCGCATATAATATGCAAATCGTATCGCGCGACAAATTGTCGCGCGATATAAATTTGACGTTCGGAGTGTCGGATGCAGAAGAGACATAGTATATTCGGTAACGCGGTTCTGTTTGTCTGCGCAATAGTATGGGGACTTGCGTTTGCGTTTCAAAGACGCGCCACGGGATATATAAACCCCATTGCGTTCAATGGAGTGCGTTTTGCATTGGCGACGGGCGTTATTTTTATTCTGTTTTTAATCTGTGTTCCGATAAACAAAAAGCGCGGTATAAAAAGCGCGGACTGGAACGTCAATACGATTTTCGGAGGTATATGCTGCGGCTTGTCGCTCCTGCTCGCAAGCAATTTGCAGCAGTACGGAATACAGTTTACCACCGCGGGAAGAGCGAGCTTTATTACGGCTTTGTATATCGTGTTGGTGCCTGTGCTCGGTTTGCTTATAGGCAAGAGGATAGGCGTTTTCGGAAGATTTGCTATCCCCGTCGCAATCGCGGGCTTTTGGCTTATGTGTTCGAGCGGGAACGAGCCTCTCAATATAGGCGATTTGCTGAGCCTCGTAAGCACTGTTATGTTTGCGGTGCAGATTTTATTTATAGATATCTTCGGTAAAGATTCCGACCCGATAAAGCTGACTTTCGTTCAGTTTCTGACTTGCGCCGTCCTCAGCGTGCCTATGATGGCGATTACGGAATTTCCGTCCTCGTCCGCGTTTACGGATACGGACAGCCTAATCAACATTCTGTATGTGGGATTGTTCTCGGCGGGATTGGGTTATACGTTACAGTCGATAGGGCAGAAATACACCGAGCCCTCCGTCGCCTCGCTTATTATGAGTTTGGAATCCGTCGTAGGGCTTATAGGCGCGGTGATAATTTTACAGGAAAAACACACAGATATCGAGCTTGCGGGCTGTATGTTTGTGTTTATCGCGGTTATTCTTGCTCAGCTTTCTTATCCGTCCAGATTTTTGAAATTCAATAAAAATTCCTTTGCGCTTACCTCGTCTTCAAAACAGTGGTTTTATGACGACGCGCCCGTCGTTTAGGTAATTCAAAGGGTTTAACGTTTATAAACTTTGATTTCCTCTTGAAATTCGGCATTGTTATTTGCACGAATGTATAATACAATTATGTCAGAACTTAAATTCGGAGGGAATATTATGGCAAAACAGGTAAAAAAAACATACGTCGGCTGGAAAGAGGCTGCGGCAAAGCGAAATCAGATTGAGTATACGGAGCCGACGCGCCTTCTTGACGGCAAGGGCAACCTTTTGGTTCACGGAGGTTGGGCGCGTCATAATATTTTCGACTATGACCGCACCGTTGCCCGTCCGCAGTACAGGGGCAAGGAATGGGACTTCTATCAGGTGTCGAACGGCAGATATATGGTGCAGATTTCTATGGCGAACATCTCGATAGGCGGATACGCGTCCGCAAATCTCGTGGATATAAGCGGAAAAAACAAAAAAATCATAACCAGTATGGCGCTGTGGCTTGGCGGCAAGAACAAAGTAGTTATGCCCGAGAACTGCGATTGCCCGAACGTATGCGAGTACAAAAAAGGGAAATATACCTTCCGTGCCGTAACGGAGAAAAATTCGCGCACGATTGAATTTTACGGTCCTTGCAAGCAGGGGAACGTAAGTGCGAAGTTTACGATGGATTTGTTCGACGACCATCAGAATATAACGATTGTCACGCCGTTCAAGAAAAAAGGCGAATATCTGCCCACGCGCTTCTTTATGACCATGAAACAGAATTGCATGCCATGCGAGGGTACGTTCGTCTGCGGTGAGGAGACGTATACGTTCGAGAAAAAGGACACCTTCTGCGTGCTCGACTGGGGTCGCGGCGTGTGGCCGTACAAGAACGTATGGTATTGGGGCAACGGCGCGCAGTATATCAAGGACGAGGACGGGAACGACCACATCTTCGGGTTTGAAATCACTTGGGGTATAGGCGACGAGAGCAATGCGACGGAAACCTGCCTGTTTTATGACGGCGTAGCGCACAAAATAGGCTCGGTGGACGTGGAGGTGTTCCCCAAACCGGACAAATATATGCAGCCGTGGCGCTTTATATCCGAGGACGGCAGATTCGATTTGACTATGACGCCGACATACGACCACCATGCGGATACAAACGTATTTAATATCGTAAGAATGCATTCCCATCAGGTGCACGGTCTGTGGAACGGCACGGTCGTGCTAGACGACGGAAGGAAACTCGAAATCAAGGATATGTACGCTTTCTGCGAGTATGTCGAGAATAAGTGGTGATAAGATATTTATTTGCCCCGAACGAGTGACATAAACAGAGCTCTATGCTCGTCTATGCGCGCGCCGAGTTCCTCCACATGAGCAACGTATAGTATAAGCGGAAATCGTTCCTGCTCAGAACGGAAGAGGAAAGCCCGAAGAGAAGCGGTAGGTCAATATATTTAAAATACCTGACTATTCTCCAAAAAAAACTCCCTCCTGCGAGGGAGTTTTTTGTTTGGTTTATCTCTTATTTTACATTCTCGTAGTTTTGTCCTCGCCTACGCCGGTCATGCCGTCGACATAATATTTTTTGCCGTCGATACCGGTAAGATATCCCGACAGCTTGCCGAAGGGCAGGGCATAATAGCATTCCAGCACGCCGAGGTGTATAGGCATATAGAACGTCTTGCTTATCTTGAAGGTCACGTCCACAAGCCCCAGACCCTTTTCGTCGGTGACGTGCCACTCGGAGGCTTTCTTCTTGCCGTCCTTGTGCGTGAATACGACAGGGGGCAGGGGATGAAGCTCCTCGCCCACCCATATGTAGTTCTCGTTGAAAGCATCCTGATCTACGGACTGGTTGCGAGTGAGGTTGAAGCCGAAATGCTTCTGCCCGCCGTCGACGTCGATTTTGCACATAGTCGTAAGCCAGTCGTAGTGCGCCTTGTAGGGATAGTAGCCCTTGTGGTCGTCGATGATGCCGACCGTGCGCTCGTTGGACTCGTACACCTTGCCGTTGAGCACTATATGTCCCGTGGCCTTGAACAAATCCTTTTCGCTGTAAAGCGGATTGCAAAGCTCGCCGTCCTTGGTCTTGGCGAGGGGCATAACCGCGTTGGAGGGGGCGGATACGCGCTCGAACTTCATATCTATGGAAAACTCGCCGCTCTTGCCCTCGGAAAAACCTTTCGCAGAAGCAAAGCCGTTTGCAAGGTCGTTGTTTATGCGATATTCGCTGTGCTTGGTTTTGCAATGGCAGTAATCGTCAACAAGCTGCGCCGCGACGCGTGATTTCTTTTTGGGAACGACGTTGCGCCAGCTGTAAATTTTGTCTTCCGCCTTGTCGTACCATACGAAGATAGAAAATCCCATACCGAACGTGGTCTTGTAAATCGCGCTTATCAGCGTGCCCTCGTCCATATTGACCTCGAACGCCTCCCATTCGGTGAGTCTGCCCGCTTTTTTCTTTGCGGATTGCTTTTTGCCGCCGCAGGGCGCGTCCGCGTCAAGCAGGTTGAGCGATTTGAAGGGCGAGTCGAAAGTGCCGTAATGCACTACACCGTTTTCCACTATGCTGTCGGGTGTGGGGACAGGTTTGCGCTTGGGTGAAATATATTCGGGATAATCTGCCATAATTCTCTCTCCTTATATGGCATATATTTTACCATATATATATGCGCAATGCAAGACGGATTTTTGAAACAAACCGTAAATAAAGCCCGAACTTTAAGTCCGAGCTTTTTATTCGTCGTCATCTAAGTCGTTGAAGTAATCTCTTGCAAAAAATTCAGACAGAGTTATCCCCGCGCCGTCGCAAAAGCTCTTGACCGTCGTGACCTTCGGGCATTTTGTTCTGCCCTTTATAAGGTCATACAAAGCCGAGGGAGATTTACCGCCGTTAAGACAGGCGTTGCATACGTTTTTACCCGTCTCCTTACAAATCTCGTTTATTCGTTTAAGGATTGCTTCATTCGTTTTCAAAACTACCTCTTCGCGGAATTCCATATCGCCATTCCACGATTTTAGTATATGGATAATCAAAGAATGTCTCTCGTGGAATTCCACGATATTGACTTGTGAGAATGATTATTTTATAATAATCGTGAAATTCCACGATTTGGGGCTATTATGGTAGTATGCTTTATCGGACATCGCGCAATTATCAATTTTGAACAACTTAGAATTCGTTTAACAGAAGTTATTTCGCATTTTATTTCAAATGGAGCAGATACCTTTTTATTTGGTAGCAGGAGCAGATTTAACACACTGTGCTTGGAAATTGTAACGGGCTTGAAAAAACGTTATCCGAATATTAAACGGGTTTATATAAGAGCGGAATATCCCATTATTTCAAAAGACTACGAAGATTATTTATTGGAATCGTATGAGGAGACTTTTTTTCCTCGGGAAATACAGAATGCCGGACGTTGCGCTTATGTTGAAAGAAATAAAAAGATGATAGATTTTTCGGATGTTTGTATTTTTTATTTTAATTCCGATTACAAATTGTCTGCAATCAAACAAGAAATATTTTTACCGCTTCCAAACAAAGAACGGAAAAGCGGTACCGCGGTGGCGTTCGCTTATGCAAAAAGAAAAAACAAAGAAATAATAAATCTTTATGAACGCTGACACAGGCGGTATGCTTTTGTAATTAGATTGCGGTTTATATGAACTATTTGTTACGTGTCAATAAAAGCCGCGCGGTATGGTATAAAACGAAATCGCGCGGTGAATAATTATGTCATCAAATTCAGGAGAATTTATTATGGCATTCAACCCTTTCAACGAAGCACCCGAAAAGTCCGAAAAGCTTTTTTACGACTGGAAGAGCATTTATCCGACCAGCTATTCCAAAAACGACACCGACGCGTTTACAAAGACGCGCATAATTCTGATGAACGGCACCGAGTACGAGGCGGTGTGGTATTCTCACCAGTTCTTCCGCCACTGCAAGGACAACGACTTGCGCAGACAGCTGGAATTCGTGCGCAAGAACGAACAGCAGCAGCAAAAGAAAATCGCCTGTCTCAAACCAAAGGACGAGACGGTGCTCGAAACCACGATAGCCTACGAACAGCTTGCCGTCGAGCTTACCGCGATACTCGCCCAGCGCGAGCCTGATATGAACGTCAAAGCCGCGCTGGATTTCGCGCTTCTCGAAGACTTCGACCACCTGTACAGATACGCCGACCTGCTGGATATGGAGCACGGCATACACGCGGAGCGCCTCGTCAACGGCTACACGGAAATCACGCCCGCAAGACCTACGATTGCGCATCACCGCTTCCCCTACGACGACGTGCGCAAGCCCACAAACTTCAAAAAGGCAGCGCCTATCACCAAGCTCGACGTCGCGATTATCACAGCCGCGGAGCAGCAGACGATGAACTACTATATGAACCAGTGCGCCTTTTACGAGACCGACCTCGGCAGACGCCTGTATCAGGAAATCGCAATGGTCGAGGAGCAGCACGTCACCCAGTACGGCTCGCTTATGGACGTAAACGAGGGCTGGCTCGAGTGCTGGCTCAACCACGAATACACCGAGTGCTACCTGTACTATTCCTGCTGGAAGAGCGAGACGGACAAGAACGTGAAAAAGGTCTGGGAGCAGTGCCTTAGACAGGAAATCACCCATCTTCACATCGCCGCCGAGGCTCTCAAAAAATACGGCAAAAAGGAATGGCAGGAGGTCATCCCCGACGGCAACTTCCCCGAGCTTCTCGTATTCTCTCCGCAGGAGGCGTATATCCGCAAAATCATTGCCGAGACAGTGGAAAACACTTCGCTCAAAGAGGGCTATATAAACGTAAACGGACTGCCCGACGACGCGGATTTCTTCAAGTATCAGCGTATAGTCAACGGTAACGACGAGAAGATGACGCCCAGTCATGCGGTCATAAGAGCGCATATAGACAACAGCGGACAGGATTATCGTGCGGAGCATAATCCCAATCCTGTCGAATGTCTGCGCGACCGCGCGAGCGACAACGTCAATCTCGGGCGCAAGAAGTCGGCAAATCGCTGAAAATGGGTTTAAAGTCATAAAATGTATAGATAAACTCCGCATATGTGAGATAAATCAAATGCGGAGTTTTCAATTTTTGCACGGTTTCAAATATGGAAATTATAATTTATTGACTATACCGGCGAATACTGTTAAAGTAGATATATACATCTCGGGCGACTGCGCACAGAAAACCGGCGCGCAAACGGTACAGGCGATAAATATGGATTTCGATAGAATTTACGAAAGGAAAAATACGGACAGCGTGAAGTATAATTTCGCCTGCGGAAACGGAGTGCCGCAGGACGCGTTGCCTATGTGGGTGGCGGATATGGATTTCAAGTCTCCCGACTGCGTCGCGCAAGCGATAAAGGCAAGAGCGGAGCACGGCATTTTCGGATACTCCGCGCCCTCGAAGGATTATTTCGTTTGCGTTGCGGACTGGTTTGCAAAACGCCACAGCTGGGCTGCGAATCCCGACAAATTCCTCATCACCGCTGGCGTGGTAAGCGCAATAAGCGCAATCGTATGCGCAATGACAAAAGAGGGCGATACCGTCATTATCTGTCAGCCTGTATATTATCCGTTCGCCGAAACGGTGCGAAGCAATTCGAGAATTTTGGTTGTGAGCGAGCTTATCAACGACGGCGGTTACTATACTATCGATTTCGAGGATTTCGAGAGGAAGATTATACAACACGGAGTCAAGCTGTTTATACTCTGCAATCCGCACAATCCCGTCGGACGCGTGTGGACGAAAGAGGAGCTGGACAGACTGGGAAGCATTTGTCTCAGACACGGGGTTTTTGTGATATCCGACGAAATACATTTAGATTTTACGTTCGGCTGCCGCCACACGGCGTTCGCTGCGGTCAGAAAGGAGTTCGAGGATATTTGCGCGGTCTGTACCGCGCCCACCAAAACGTTCAATCTGGCCGGATTGCATATTTCAAATATCTATATTGCCGACGACTCCGTACGAGGGCTTGTTTCAGCCGAGCTGGCAAAAAGAGGATGCGGCAATCCCAACATTATGGGAATCGTCGCCTGCCGTGCGGCTTACGAGCGCGGCGGGGAATGGCTTGACGAGCTGCTCGCATATCTGAAAGGCAATATCGAGTTTGCAAAACGGTACGTAGACGAAAACCTGCCGGAAATATCCCTGCTCGAACCGCAGGGCACCTATCTGCTTTGGCTGGATATGAGGAAACTCGGATTTGACGACGCAAGTCTGAGTTCTTTTATGCTTAACGAAGCGAAGCTATGGCTTGACGACGGTTATATTTTCGGCGACGGCGGAAGCGGCTTTGAAAGGATGAACATCGCGTGTCCTAGGACTACGCTGAAAAGCGCGCTCGAAAGATTGAAAAGCGCCGTATGCAAATTGCGTAAAAAGTGAATACGAGAGCCGCTCACCGCATGGCGGCTTTTTTTTGCATTTGAACGTCCGGGTGCATATCTATGTTGTATTGCCGCTTTGCGGCGGGGAGGCAATATGGCATTGTACAAATCCGCAGACGAAATAGTCGGAAAGACTCCGCTTTTGCAGCTGTCGGGGTTCGCAAGAGAATATGCGCTTAAAGCTCGCGTGCTTGCAAAGCTCGAATATTTGAATCCGTCAGGCTCGGTTAAGGACAGGGTCGCGCTTGCGATGATACGCGAGGCGGAGGACAAAGGCTTGCTTCGCGCGCACGGAACTGTAATAGAGCCTACCTCGGGCAATACGGGCATCGGTCTTGCGGCAATAGCGGCGGCAAGGGGATATAGACTTATCGTAACTATGCCGTGTACGATGAGCGCGGAACGAATCAGAATGATGAAGGCATACGGAGCGGAAGTCGTACTCACGGACGGGGACCGCGGAATGAGCGGAGCGATAGAAAAGGCGCGCGAGCTGGCGGAGATTATCCCGAACTCCTTCATTCCCGACCAGTTTTCAAATACGGCGGGGGTGAATATTCACAGAACGACTACTGGACCCGAAATATGGGAGGACTCGCAAGGCTGTATGGACTTTTTCGTCGCGGGAGTGGGCACGGGCGGCACTCTGACGGGAGCGGGTGAATACCTCAAAAGCAAAAATACCGAAATAAAGGTGATAGCCGTTGAGCCGCGTTCTGCGCGCAATCTGTCTGCGGGCGAATCGGGTGCGCATGGCATACAGGGCATAGGCGCGGGCTTTTTGCCTCCGATTATGAATATGCAGCTCTGCGACGGCATAATTTCCGTGGCAGACGAAGACGCTTTCGAGACGGCGAGGCGGTTTGCAAAATCCGAGGGCGTATTGGTAGGGATTTCCTCTGGCGCGGCGCTATGGGCGGCGGCCGAGCTCGCTTTGAGCGAAAAGAACCGCGATAAAACGATTGTAACCGTACTTCCCGACGGCGGCGACAGATACTTTTCAACCTCGCTTTTCAAATAGACCGCGTGCGGCGGTCTGCAATAGTTTTCCCGTTTCCGACTTGATAATGTCCGCGATATGGGGTATAATCGTCGTATAAAATTTGGCGTAGCGAGCAGTCGGTGCCGTTAGCGCCGGGGCTTAACGCCGCGGAACGTACCATAACGGAAATATTGAAATTTTCAGACAGAGAGGCGCAGACGGTGGCTTCATGCCAACTGCCTGTCTTGCGGCGGCGTATGGCTTCTGTTTTCAAAGATAGGAGAGCCTAAGACGATAACCGTTGCAGAGGCTCCCGAAAATGTTCTATGCTTCGGGTGGATAGACGGTCAAATGCAAAGCGCAGACGGGAAGAGCTGCAAGAAGTATTTTTCTATGCGCAGAAAAAATGCAAACGGTCTGAAAGAACAAGGCGGTTGGATAGAATTATAGACAGACTCAATAAAAATCTCAAATCTATTGACAAAATGCGTCGGACGTAAAGTTTTGAAGCCTTTTAGTTGCCGAAAAGAGATTTTATTTGCAAATTTGAATATATAAAACTCCGATAGCGCGGTTTAACTAGTTGGAGAATGGCGGATGAATATGCGAAACGAGTTTTCGAGAACTGAACTTTTATTGGGCGCAGACGCGATGAAAAGGCTTGCCGAGTCGAGAGTCGCCGTTTTCGGCTTGGGCGGCGTAGGCGGTTATACGGTCGAGGCGCTCGCGCGGTCGGGCGTGGGGGCTCTCGATATCGTCGACAGCGATAGGTTGGACGAAACCAATATAAACCGTCAGATTCTCGCTACGCACGATACGATGGGCAGATTCAAGACAGAAGTAGCCGCCGAGCGTATAGCTTCCATAAATCCCGATTGCAAGGTGCGGACGTACAACGTGTTCTATTTGCCGAATTCGGATTATTTCGATTTTTCGCAGTTCGACTATATCGTGGACGCTGTCGATACCGTTGCCGCCAAGCTGGCGCTAGTACAAAACGCCAAAGCGTGCGGAGTGCCTATCGTCAGCGCTATGGGCGCCGGAAACAAGCTCGACCCTACGGCGTTCGAGGTCGCGGATATTTTCAAAACCTCCGTCTGTCCGCTTGCCAAGGTTATGAGGAGAGAATTGAGAAAACTCGGGGTCGATTCCCTTAAAGTCGTTTATTCCAAAGAGGAGCCCGTTAAGTGCGGAGACGCTCCGACGTCGGACGAGGGGCGGGAGCCGCGCGACGGGGAAGGTGCAGGTATAAAAGCCGTAAGACGGAGCGTGCCCGCAAGCGTGGCGTTTGTACCGTCCGTCGCAGGGCTTATAGTCGCAAGCGTAGTTGTAAAGGATTTGATTGGCTATAACCTGTAAGCTCGGCAAAACTTTTTTTTCAATACGCTTGACAATTTATTTGATTTATCATATTATAAGCAAGCATTAAACGTCGCGGGGTAGAGCAGTTGGCAGCTCGTCGGGCTCATAACCCGGAGGTCGTTGGTTCGAATCCTTCCCCCGCAACCATACGGACGGAAATCCGTTCTTGAATTATTAAGGCTCTGCCGAGGGCAGAGCCTTAATAAAAAACAATCGGGTGCAAGCGAAGGCTTTGACGAAAGACAAAGCCGAGTCAAAAAGCCGAATTGTAAAAACCGCGTAAGCGGCAAGCCTCGAAAATAAAATGAGCGGAGTATGGCGAGATAAAACGACGGCGGTGCTGACAGCGAGATTTTATTTGAGAGAAGAGGAGCAATCGGGTGCAAGCGAAGGCTTTGACGCAAGACAAAGACGAGCATAAAAGCCGAATTGCGACGTGGCGGCGTAGCTTAGTTGGTTATAGCGGCCGGTTCATACCCGGCAGGTCATTGGTTCGAATCCGATCGCCGCTACCAGTGAACAAAATCTGCTTTGCAGATAAAAGTTATAGAACATTCGCCGTGTCAACCACGGCGGGTGCTCGAAAAAAATGCGAGGTAGCCGCAATGCTCGCGGCATAGAGCGTAACTCTCTATGTTATGGGAAACCGTGAGCGGCGCCATATGGTATATACCATAGAACCTCACTCGGTAATATTTGCAGCACTGCATGTTGAATTGCACTCGCCAATATAGTATTATGTAAGCAGAATCTATTTTGGCAAAGCATAATTGCCTTCGGCTTGTAAATATTTCTCTCATTCGGCCCTATGGTCAAGTGGTCTAAGACATCGCCCTTTCACGGCGGTAACCCGAGTTCGAACCTCGGTAGGGTCACCACAGAGGATAACCGCGATTTGCGGTTATTCTCAAAAAAGGAAGTATAGCTCAGTTGGTTAGAGCACCTGCCTTACAAGCAGGGGGTCACAGGTTCGAGTCCTGTTACTTCCACCAAAATCTTTCCGCCCGTCAGGGCGGATTTTTTGTTGTCAGGCACAGGCTCGAATGTGGCTATACCACCCACGGCTATGCCGTGCCTGTGACCAAGATCACACTGCACGCGATTGGACTGCGTCAGCAATCGCTGATGGGCGAGTCCTGTTACTTCCACCAAAATCTTTCCGCCCGTCAGGGCGGATTTTTTTGTTGTCAGGCACAGGCTCGAAGGTGGCTATGCCACCCACGGCTATGCCGTGCCTGTGACCAAGGTCACACTGCACGCGATTGGACTGCGTCAGCAATCGCTGATGGGCGAGTCCTGTTGCCTCAACCAGTCCAAACCTAAAACGAACTCCTTTTGTGGGAATAGTTTTAGGTTTTTTTGCCTTAAATCGGTTTCGCATAGCGCCGTGTAACGCCGTTATATTTCCGCTGAAACGCTTTTCGGGTGTTCGGCGGTATTCTTATCAATCACACGCGGCGGTTTATGCCGCGAAAGCCGCTTGTTATATATCAAGTGCCTGCCACAGTGCCATTTTACTTTTTACAGCTTTATATGGTTGAAAAATCGTTTTGTTTGTGCAATAATTATTTTGCTTAAATCAAGCGATAAACAGTAATTTAGCGGAAAGAAAATATGAGTAAAAAATTATGTGAAATGACGATGGAAGAACTATGGACACTTTTTCCGATTATATTGACCGAACATAAAGCCTGTTGGGCGCAATACTACGCCGAAGAATCCACAGAACTAAAAAAAATACTGCCGACGGGAACTATTATAAATCATATCGGAAGCACAGCGGTCAAAGGAATTTGGGCCAAGCCGATAGTGGATATTCTTGTGGAGGTAAAAGAAAATTTACAGGATATTGCCGCAACGCTTCAAAATTGCGGTTGGGTAAAAATGTCCGAAAGCGAGCACCGCATATCTTTGAATAAAGGATATACAGAAGCCGGATTTGCCGAAAAAGTTTTTCATTTACATTTGCGGCTTATCGGCGATAATGACGAAATATACTTTCGCGATTATTTGATTGCTCACCCTGACGTTGCCAAAAAATATGAAGCGCTTAAACTCAAACTTTGGGAAAAGTTTGAATATAATAGAGACGGCTATACCGACGCCAAGAGCAAATTTATTGTAAAATATACGACGTTGGCGAAATAAATTTCAATTTATCATAGAAAATTCGTTTTAGGTTACTACCGCTCCACAAAAAAATGACCGATAAGAACTCCCCACCCTCTTATCGGTCATTTTTCATATTCTTTGAAAGCAATCATTAAGTGCCTTACCGTTTGCTTGATTAAATATTCTGTTTTTGTTATAATGTCAGTACGATAAACAGTAATTTAGTGTTCTGACATAAAAAATGCAACGGGGAGGTTGTACGAACGTGAATATAGTAGAGTACAGCGACGAATATGCCGAAGCCGTTAAAGACTTATTCGTGGAATTGCAAAGCTATTTAGCGGGCTTGGATAAGCGCGGCGTTATTGTATTAAAGGATAATTACCGAGAGGACTATTTCCGTAATGTCTTGGAAGAGATTAAAAAGCATAGCGGCAGAATCTTTTTGGCAAAAGAAAATAACGCGGCGGTCGGTTGTATTGTATGCAAAATATTTCAAGGCGGCGGCGAGGATGACATCACCACGTCTTGCCCGAAAATCGGTTTTATAAGCGATTTGGTGGTAACGCAAGCAAAGCGCGGGCAAGGAATCGGCAGTGCCCTATTGCAACGCGCCGAAAAATATTTTGCGAAAAACGATTGTGCTTATACGCAGCTTGAAGTGTTTGCACCAAACACCGACGCATTCGAACTATATAAGAAATCGGGATATAATATTAATTGTTTATATTTATCCAAAAAGTGTAATTAAAAAAATTAGACAAACGGCATCATGGTTTGGGAATTAGCGTAACAACAATTGGGCGTTTTGTTGATTGAATAAACGTAAGATAAATTTCAATTTAACGTCGAATGGCTGATAAGACCAACTATCTTGTCAGCCATTTTTCTTTGTATCGAGCGACTGCTTATGCAGTTTTTGAGTCTACGTGGTTTTGTCTTTTAAACGGTTCTTACGGCACACGTTGTCGTCCACCATAACAAACTTAAAACGGACTCCTTTTGCGAGAATAGTTTTAGGTTTTTTCTTTGCCGTTTTAAGTTATTACTGTCATGCAAACCTATAATTTGAAGTCTGTTGAAACGAACGGCGTAGACGTACATAAAGACGTGAGCATCGACTATATATTATGTTTTTTTAGTGTTTAACATTGCTGTAATTATATTGCGGTGATTCTATGTAGGAAATATAAAGTCTGTTGTGAGATGGGACTGAATAGAATTGAATGCAATTTGGCGGCAAAAATTTTGATATGCGTGTAAAAAGCCTATATATTATGTTAGAATTGCGGAAACGACGCGGTGGCGATACATAATAACGTGTTTCGATAATGATGCGGCAGGCTGTATTTGAAATAATATTTTGAAAAAAACTGTTGAACAATTGTCAGGTTACGTATTTACAAAATACGGATTATAATATAAAATATACAGTTGTATATTTATAACTAGGGGGAACAAAATGAAGAGGTTTGCAGGTTTATTGCTTATCGTTTTGCTGGTAGGCTCGATGGCGTTTGCTTTGGTTGCGTGCGATAAGGGCGGCGGACGGGATTATACGATTGTGTACGTCGGCGACAGCATTGCCGAGGCACTGATAGGTCCTTCTCCTCTAGGGGAACGGGACAATTACGGTTATTACGCATTGCTGGGGAAAATCAACAATTTCAAGTATTACAACCATTCGGTTTCGGGACATAAGACGTCGGGCGGTATGGCAGGCACGGACGGTCTGCTTGAAATGCTGTGCCGAGAGGACGAGAACGCGGTGCTGATGAAAACGCATTTGCAGGAGGCGGATATGATACATATTTCCGTGCTCGGCAACAATATGCTGCAATACAATCTCGGGCTTATGATACTCGAAGTCGCCGACCCCGACTTCGAGACGAAATATGAGGCGGGCAAGGGCGCGGACGCGGCGCATAAAACGCTCATCAACGCGCTCGAAGAAGGCAGTATGACAGAGCCGCTTGTAAGGAAATCCGTTGAAAAGTTCGACGCCGACGGCAATGCCGAGGATGTGGAATTCGCCTTTCCGCCCACATATAGGAATATAGGCGAAATCGTAGACAGACTCAAATCGCTCAATCCCGACGCGAAAATAGTTTTTCAGAAGGTTTACAATCCGTTTTACGAAAATTCCAAGCATCTGAGCTCCGTCGTATGCAACAAGCTTGCCGAGATTGATGATACGCACAACCGTTTCGGCGGCGGAAAAATCGATACTATTGCAAAGGTGAGAAGGGTTGCGGATTATCTGCTTTTGCAGCTCAACGGAATGCTGGACAAGTATCTTGCGGAGCATGAGGGCGCGTTTACAGTGCTTGACGCGCAGGCGGAGTTTGAAAGGGTGACTTGTCTCGATAAGGACGAAAACGGCAAGGTTGATCTTTCGGAGGAGGGGCTCGGCAGGTCGCTTATATATGCCGACTGGACGCACCCGTCCAATTTCGGGCATGCGGTAATTGCGGGACTCACGCAGAATTTGCTGGATTCGCTGAACCTATCTTCGCCTGACGCCGTAGCCAATTATAAGGCAATAAGAACAGACCAAATAAACAGGATGTATACGGGCATAAACGGTTTCGATGCAAAAGGGGCGATAGACGGGATAAATTCTGCGAAAACGTTTTTCGACGTGAGCATTGCGTATTTCAGCGCAATCGACGGCTATACGCCGATTTATTGACGGGAGGCGCGATATGAAGAAAGCTGTGATAAAAAAGTTTACCGCCGCCGTATTGCTGATTGTGCTCGTCGCATGTTGCGCGTTTGCGCTCTGCGCATGTGATAAGGACGGCGGCGAATCCCCAAATACGACATATTTTGAAAATGACGTGCGTTTCGGACTGAACGTGAGCAACACGCAGGTTATGAATTTCGGAAATCCTTATATTATGATGGTGCGCAACGCGTTCTTTGACAATGCTAACACTTATGCGGAGTTCAAAGCTGACGGCACTATGCACTGTCAGATACAGACAAAGGCGGAGCTGTTTTCAGACGTAAATAAACTGCTTGATTCCATAAAAACCATTGCGCCCGACTTCGACGTGGAGCAGATACTCGCTTCGGTGGAGCTTTCGGGAATGTTCAACGACTACGTTGAGCCGATGTTCCCCGGATTTACGGAATATTTCAAGGCAGGCGACGTGAGAAGCGCGCTAGGGCTTATCAAAAGAAGTCTGGGTTTCGATATCACGGGGCTTGATACCGAAGACCCCGAAATCAAGGCGTTATTCAAAGAAATCGGTCGGACGCTTGCGCTTCCCGAGGATTTGCTTGAACGCATACCTGCCGACGCTGTGCTTACGTTAAGCTTTGACAGCACCTATTGCGTAAAGGAGCTCATCGGGCACGACGGCGAAAAGCACACGGGCATATATGTGAGCGCTATCGCGCAAAACGGCAATACTCAGCCGTACTGTGTGTTTACTCTCACTCAAAACGAAAAAGGAGGCAGAGAGCTGTTTTTCAGAGCGGAATTTATGATGACGCAGATAGGGCTTACGGAGCGCGTCTGAACCGACGGACATAAATATATTCATATTGCGGCGTTCGTCTGTGGCGGACGCCGTTTTATATGCAAACCATCATTTGTATTTGCGCGCGGGCGCGCATTGTGATATAATCCGCTTATGTCGGATTTTCAGATTGAAATCAAGGGTGTGAGTTATTCGTATCCCGTCAGAGAAGGCTACAACGTCAAAGCCGTCAAGAATCTCTCTTTGAATATTAGGAAGGGTGAGTTTGTCGCATTGACGGGGATGAACGGCAGCGGAAAGAGCACGCTTGCAAAGTTATTGAACGGTCTCTTTCAGCCTAAGGAAGGAGAAATCCTTATAGACGGGATTTCCACCGCCGACGAAAGCAATATGTTTGAAATCCGCAAAAAGGTCGGGATGGTGTTTCAGAACCCCGACAATCAGACTGTCGCAACCATAATAGAGGACGATATCGCGTTCGGCCCCGAGAATATAGGCGTCGAAAGAGAGGAGATAATTCGGCGCGTGGACGAAGCTCTCGAAGCGGTCGGCATGAGCGAATACCGCACCCGCACCACCTCCAAACTCAGCGGCGGACAGAAACAGCGTATTGCGATAGCCGGCGTACTGGCGATGAAGCCTGACATAATCATCCTCGACGAATCGACGGCGATGCTCGACCCCAATGGAAGAAAGGAGATAATGGAAGTTGCCTGCCGCCTGAACAAAAGCGGAATTACCGTCGTCAATATCACTCACAACATGGAGGAAGCCGCGCTTGCGGACAGAATCGTGGTGCTGAGAAAGGGCCGTATAGCAATAGACGGAACGCCCAAAGAGGTATTCGCCTCGGGACTTATCGAGGCGTGCGGACTGACTCTGCCGCCTATTACGGAGCTGTCGCGCGCCCTTGCAGAAGAGGGCTTCGTGTTCGACGGAGTCGTCATAAGTGACGAAGAGCTTGCGGAGGGAATATGTCGGCTATTGAAATAAGCAATCTGAGTTTTGTATACTCCCCGAAAACTCCCAACGAAAAACAGGCGTTGAAGAATATAAATCTCTCCGTAGAGGAGGGCACTTTCCTCGGTATCGTGGGCGCGACGGGAAGCGGAAAATCCACACTTATTCAGCACCTCAACGGGCTTATAAAGCCGCAGGACAAAAAGCGGATGTCCGTCGTTGTCAACGGAATGTCCGCAGCCGATAGAAAGACCTTGAAAAAACTACGCTTTGAAGTGGGCATGGTTTTTCAATATCCCGAATATCAGCTTTTCGAGGACACCGTCGCAAAGGACGTGGCTTTCGGTCCTAAAAACATGAAGCTGGAAAAGGATGAGATAGACAGAAGAGTTCGCCGCGCGCTCGAAGTGGTGGGGCTCGATTACGACAAATTTGCTATCCGCAGTCCGTTTGACCTGAGCGGCGGAGAAAAAAGACGCGTCGCTATTGCTGGCGTGATTGCCATGCAACCCAAAATTCTCGTTTTGGACGAGCCCGTTGCGGGGCTTGACCCGATAGGACGGAAAGAGATACTCGCGCTCGTAAAAAAACTTCAAAAAGAGGTGTCGCCGACAGTTATAATCGTATCTCACAACATGGATGACATGGCGGAGCTCGCGGACAGGATAGTCGCGCTCAAAGACGGCGAAATAATAG
Source organism: uncultured bacterium (assembly GCA_949432885.1). Classification (GTDB taxonomy): domain Bacteria; phylum Bacillota; class Clostridia; order Christensenellales; family CAG-917; genus CAG-475. The sequence continues at coordinate 77,520 of CASQXY010000003.1, forward strand.
CGGACGGCACCCCGAAGCGTGTGTTTTGCAACAGACGTCTTATCAAAGAAGCTGGACTGGATTTGCCCACCGCAACATCCCTTACGGATATGCTGATATCAAGAGGGGTGAAACTCCCGAACGACATCGTGACTATGGCGGAGCTTGCAAGAGAGCTCGGCGCTGCGCTGCGCAGAAAACTGAGCGTATCCGCTTCCGAGGAATACGAGGATAGGGAAGATTTTAAAGAGTATGACGGCGGCTGCGGCAGCGAATACGACGATAGATACGAAGCCGGCGGATGCGAGTATGGCGAGGCATCGGACGAGGGCGAAGAGCGCTGGGACGGGGAGGACGAGAATGTTTAAGGACGTCGCTTTCGGTCAGTATTATCCCGTAAATTCACCCGTGCACAGGCTTGACGCGAGAGTGAAGCTGTTGCTTACGATACTGTTTGTAGTGTCCATATTTTTTATACGGACGTATTTCGGCTTTATGCTTACCGCCGCGGTTCTGCTTGTGACGATACTGCTTGCGCGACTGCCGATTCTGTCCGTCCTCAAATCCGTCAGAGGAATTCTGCTTATAGTTGCGATAACCGCGATTATCAATCTGTTTTTCATCAAGGAAGGCGAGGTTTTGGTGCAGAGCGGAGCTATTGTAATCACCAAAACAGGAGTTCATACGACAATAAAGATGGTTTTAAGGCTCGTTTTGTTGATTTCGGGCGCTTCATTGCTGTCGCTTACGACGACTCCGGTTCAGCTTGCGGACGGGCTGGAAAGCCTTATGGCGCCTTTGAAGCTCGTAAGAGTTCCCGTCAGAGACATAGCGATGATTATGAGCATTGCGCTCAGATTTATCCCCACTCTTTTCGAGGAGACGAACAAGATTATAGCGGCGCAAAAGGCAAGGGGCGCGAGCTTCGATACGGGAGGTCTGCTGTCGAGAGTGAAAGCCATGCTGCCCGTGCTCATTCCGCTGTTTGTCAATTCCTTCCGCAGAGCGGACGAGCTTGCGTTCGCAATGGACGCGCGCTGTTACAACGCCACGGACAAGCGTACAAAGATGAAAAAGGCAAAATTGGGCTTCGGCGATTTGGCTGCCGTGCTGTTTATTGCGGGATATTTTACCGTCATACTTTTGGAAAGATATTATTTCCCTACCGTCGGTATTAATATCGACGTTGCGATTTTCGGAGGCTTGCTGTGAGATATGCTGCGGTGATTTCATATTTCGGAGCGCGGTATGTAGGCTGGCAGAAACAGCTCAACGGAATGAGCGTACAGGAGACGTTGGAGAGGGCGCTGTCGCGCGCCCTCGGGCAGGATATAAGCGCGACCGCGAGCGGAAGAACGGACGCGGGAGTTCACGCGCTCGCGCAGGTCGTACACTTCGACGCGGACACTTCCGTGCCGACGGACAAGATTCCATTCGCCGTCAATTCCTATCTTCCCGACGACGTGAGCATGCTGTCCTGCGAGACCGCACCCGAGAATTTCAACGCGAGGTTCAGCGCGAAGAGAAAGACGTATTGCTATAAGCTGTACCTGTCGCGGCATAGGAAGCCTTTGCTTGAACAGACGCACGAGCATATCGTAGTGCCTCTCGATATCGAAGCGATGAGAAAGGGCGCGGACGAGATAGAGGGCGAGCACGATTTCAAATGTTTCGAGGCTACGGGAAGCGTGATTAAAAACACCGTGCGCACCGTATACGCGGTGGACGTGCGCGTCCGTCCGTTTGAAGGCGAGGTCGAAGGGGTCTTCCGTATTGCTTCGGACGGGGAGGAAACGTATGGGGCGCACGCCCCGACGGATTGCGGAAAAGCGTACGGCTGTACGGTGGAGATAAGCGTGACGGGCAACGGTTTTTTGTACAATATGGTGCGCATAATCGCAGGTACGCTCGTATACTGCGGAATGGGAAAACTCACCGCAGAGGACGTACGCAAAGCGATTGAAAGCGGAGACAGAACGCTTGCGGGCAAAACTCTGCCTGCGAAGGGACTTCATCTTTTGAGGGTGGTTTACTGATGTCCGAATAGGTCTTTGAAATTTCTGAGATTTGCAGAATATCGCCGCGCAGTCCTAAAAGCCGCGCGGTTTTGTTATATTTCGGCTAACGGCCGGACGTGCGTTTCCAATAATTGACTTGCCGTTGTCCTTGACAGAGGGACGTTTTCGTACTATATTATTTATATTATGCTAACCGTTAGATTTGTAAATTACGAAGACGCGCGCGCAATATACCGTACGCTCGGAATTGCGGAGGAGCCGTTCGGCTCGAATTTCGCAATGTACGACGGGGAAACACCCGTGGCAGTATGGCGTATGACCATAAGCGCGGAGAGCGAGCCCGTGGGTGTGATTGACAGCATAGTTTTTGCGGACGGCGTGGAAGAGGGAGATAGGACGTTCTTTTTGCATGCCATGTTCTTCAAGCTGATAGAGGGCGCGCCGCTTGTTTTGCGTATTCCCTCCGTCAAGCGCGAGTTTGAAAGATTCGGATTCGAGGAAAAGGACGGTTGCATGGAGGTTTATTCAAGGGACGTAAATCTGCACTATGCGTGCGGAGGAAAAAGAGGCTGATATGGAGTCAAAGAATTTTATTGAGGAATTTATCGAACAGGATATCGCAGACGGCAAGGTGGACGGGATAATCACGCGTTTTCCGCCCGAGCCAAACGGATATCTGCATATAGGGCACGCAAAGGCGCTGTGCATAAATTTCGGAGTTAAGGAAAAGTACAACGGCAAATGCAATCTACGTTTCGACGACACCAATCCCGCAAAAGAGGACGTGGAGTATATGGAGAGCATCAAGCGTGACATCGAGTGGCTGGGCTTCGAGTGGGACGGGCTGTACAACGCGAGCGACTATTTTGAAAAGATGTACGAGTGCGCCGTCAAGCTGATAAAGGACGGCAAGGCGTACGTTTGCGACCTCTCCGCCGAGGAGATAAGCGCGACGCGCGGCAGCTTTGGGGTCGCGGGGAAGGAGAGCCCGTTCAGAAACCGGAGCGTAGAGGAAAATCTCTCGCTTTTCGAGGCTATGCGCGAGGGCAAATACGCCGACGGCGAAAAGGTGCTCCGCGCAAAGATAGATATGGCGTCTCCCAACATAAATATGCGCGACCCCGTCATATATCGCATATGCCATGCGAGTCATCCGCATACGGGGGACAAGTGGTGCATTTATCCCATGTACGATTTCGCGCACCCGATAGAGGACGCGATAGAGGGCATATCCCACTCGCTTTGCTCGCTGGAATTTGAAAACCACCGTCCGCTCTACGACTGGGTGACGGAAAACTGCGGCTTTACGCGCCGTCCGAGACAGATAGAATTTGCGAGGCTCAACCTGACGCACACCGTGATGAGCAAGCGTTTCATAAAGCGGCTCGTGGACGAAAAAATAGTCTGGGGCTGGGACGACCCGCGTCTTAGTACGCTGTCGGGCATAAGGGAGAGAGGCTACACGCCCGCGGCTATACGCGATTTTTGCGCGCGCATAGGCGTGGCGAAGGCGGACAGCGAGGTGGATATATCCATATTGGAGCACTGCGTGAGAGAGGATCTCAACGCGAGCGCACAGCGCGCTATGGTCGTGACCAAGCCGCTCAAACTCATTGTGGACAACTATCCCGAGGGCAAGACGGAGCTCGCGTATATAGAAAACAATCCCCAAAAGGAGAATAGCGGCACGCACGCCGTTACCTTCTCCCGCGAGCTGTATATAGAGCAGGATGATTTTTCGCTCAATCCGCCGCCCAAGTATTTCAGACTTAAACCCGACGGCATTGTGCGCCTGAAAGGCGCGTATATAGTGCGCTACAAGAGCTGCGAGCAGGACGCGGACGGGAACGTCGCCGCCGTGCACGTCGAATATATCGAGGGCACGCGCTCGGGCGAGGAAGGCGCGAATATGAAGGTCAAGGGCACAATCCACTGGGTGAGCGCAGATGACTGCGTAGACGTTACGCTCAACATGTTCGACTATCTCATAAACGACGGAGACGGCGATTATATGGACAGGCTCAATCCGAACTCACTCACCGTGCTTCACGGCAAGGCGGAGAGGCTTGTCGCGGACTCGCCCGTACATACGCGTTTCCAGTTTCTCAGAGAGGGATATTTCATCAAGAGGAACGAGAGCAACGAGTTCAACAGCATAGTAGGGTTGAAAGACAGCTACAAGCCGCAATAACGGCGGTTTTATGCGGCAGTAAAACAGGAGCAAACATATGTTCGTTTGTAAAATTTGCGGAGTCGAAGTAAAGCAGGGACAGGCGATTTGCCACAAGTGCGGCGCGGACGTGGTTGACAACCATATGACCGTGTGTCCCGTCTGCGGTTCGAGAAACTCCTCGGGGAGCAGATACTGCGCCAAGTGCGGGGGCATACTTCCCGTTATGAGAAAGCCCGTGTGCGCGGTCTGCGGCGCGAGGAATATGCCGGGGGCGAAGTACTGCATATCCTGCGGCGCGCCCATCGCGATAAGCAACGAAACGCACTCCGATGAGGATATGCTCGACGCGCGCAAGATGAAACAGCGGCTTGACAATATGGAGCGCGACAGAATGGCTGCTGTCGATAAGGAGATTGCCGAAAAGCGCGCCAAAGCCGCCGACGAGATGGAAGCCGCCAAAAACGAGATGCGTATCGTCGAAGCCCAGAGGGAGGAGACGTACAATCAGAAGCTGGAAACTCTCGAAGCGTACAAAAGGATGATAAACGAGCTCGGCTCCGAGGACGTGGACATGCTGAGAAAAATGTCCGTCGCGCTCAAAGATTACTCCAAATATTACGCCGACCCGTATTCGCAGATAGACGAGGACGATATAGAGACGGATACCTACGTCTGTCCCGCTTGCGGTACTATAAACCCGCTCAACTGCACCTATTGCACCAACTGCGGCAGAAACAAGGCGCGCGCCCTGCTTCTGCTTGCGAAGAACAAGGTCAAGCAAAGCCCTCCCGTCAAGCGCAAGCTGCGCATAATCGATGCGCCCGAGGAGGATTTGAACAGGAAGGTCACGCCCACGCTCGAAGAGTTCGGACAAAATCCCGAAGCTCGCGAACAGGCTCCCGCGCCCGAAAAGACGGAGGCTTCCGAAGAGGCGGCGACGGGGAAAAAGGAGCAGCCCGAGGATTTTACGGGCAGAGGCGGCTTTGGCGGATATCCCTACTGGCAGGCTCCCTACGCGCCTTACCCGCAGCAATATGCCGGACAGGGCGGATATTTTATGGCGGAGGATCCCAACAGGCAGATGCCTCCTATCGTTCAGCCCGTGGCGTTTGTGCCTTACGTGACGCAGGAACAGCCGCTTGTGCAGTACACTCCCGAGTATGCCGAGCCCAGACCCGTAAGGCAGTATATGGAATCCCAGTTAGAGCCCGAGCCTCAGCCGCAGCCTAGCGCGACAAAGAGGGGCAAACGGAGATAATATGGCGGAAAACGACGTTCGCAACAGGAATAACAGGCACGTTGACGACGCGGGCATAAGGCTCGCGCCTCCTCCTATGCACAGCGCCGCCTATCACGTTATGCCGTCCGTCGTACAGGAGTACGTCATTCAGCCGCATATCGAGATAGAACAGCCCGAATCCGAGAACGTGCGCATGTGGACGACGGAGAACGATTTCCAACCCAAGACAGAGGATAAGAGCAAAAAATGGAAGCGCCGCAAGCGCAGTAAAAACGCCGTTATCGGCTCGATAATGCTTTTTTTCACGCTGGTTATGGTATTGCCATTTATACTCGGCGCGGTCGGCATATGGATTGAGGAATGTCCGTTTAAGTTCGTGCCGAAGCAGTACGGGGCGATTTACAATATCGTGGAGACGTTCAAGTTTACGTCGGCTCACGGATGGTCGGGCGAAATTGTGAATTACGCGTGGGTGAAGACCGTTCCGAGCATAGTGCTGCTCGTGGGAATAATCTGTCTTGCCACAAATCTCATAAAAAGCGTTTTCGCCGTTTTCTTTGCGGTAAAGCCCGTGAAGTATATCGCGGATTCGGCGATTTATCTGCTGTGCGTGCTGTCTATGTTTATTGCCTCGCTCGTAGGTGCGGAGGTTATAGGCATAGCGAAGATAGATTTTATAAGGGATTTTATTCACGGATATCAGACGAGCGAAATGTTCAGCCTAGTTCTGTTTGCGGTCGGATATTTTTTGATTTCGCTCATATGTACTCTTGTCAATTCGGACAAGAACGGATATATCAAATAACCGTCTGGCGCATTTCGGCGCAGGAGGATACTTATGTCTAGGAAGGAACGTAATAAGGAGATCGTCACCACCGAGTTCGCAGAAGCGGTGCTTGCGGACGAGCCCGTCTACGAAGCGGAGGCGTACACCGCGCCGCCCGCAGAGATGAGCGCGGACGGCACCGTTATGAAGCAGGTGGGAACAGGCGGTCCTGTGCCTATCGTTGCGCCGAAGTACAACACGATACAGCTTCAACCCATAGTCGTGCCGCTTGCTGTCGTGCCGTATATGACGCAGGACGCGGGAGTGCTTCGCACCGACGGCAGACCGCAGGCGGAATTCGCGGCTGTTGCAGAGGAATACGGCGAGGCAACGCAGTTCGAGAGCTTTACGGAGACAAAGGCAACCAAGAAAAAGAGAAAGAGTCAGCTTCCGAGAATATTCTCGGCTGTTTCCCTGTTGCTTACGTCGTTTATCGTGCTGTTGTTCGTCATTGCGGATTCGCAGGAAAATGTGGGCAGTCTTTATGTCGGGGAACTCAACTTTATAGGAACAATCAAGAATTGGGTGGAAATAAAGCAATTCGTGCTCGGACGTCCCGAGGATTTGGTGTATATCGCGGTGCCCGCGTTTACGGCGGTGCTCGTGATAACCTCGATTATAGGCTTTATTATCAACAGGTATCCGCGCCCCGTCACGGCGATTATATCCTGTATTACGCTTATTGCTCTTCTCGTACCTATGGTGTGGAATCTGGTCGAGAACCAGTTTGTGCTTTACGAGCAGGCGGCGTTTATCACCGTGCTGTGCGTAAATGCGGTCGGCTTTGTGCTGTCCGTCATATTCTCCATAATCATAAACCATAAAGAGGACGCGGCGGAACAGCAAATAAGGTACGGAAAAGAAATCTGAAAAAAACAGCAGAAACGGGCGCGGCCGCGTTCGTTTTTGATAATCTACGCGCTCGGCGCAAAATAACTTGAAATAATGTCACTCAGGCTCGTATCACTCGCAAGCGGAAGCAAAGGCAACGCAACTCTCATTCTTTCGGACAAAACGGCGCTTCTCGTAGACGCGGGCATTTCCTTTTCGCGCATACGAGAGGAGCTTCGGGATTTCGGACTGAGTCCGTCGTCTTTGGACGGGGTGATAATAACGCACGAGCATGCCGACCACGTCAGGGGCTTGCCCAAGCTCAGCGAATATTGCAGGGTGTACGCGCATCCGCTTACGGCGAAGGAAATTTATTTCAAGTGCGGCGATATAAAAAACGTCGCGGACGTCGACTATTACGAGGGCGGCTATACCGTCGGCGATATAGACGTGGAACCCTTTCGTATTCCGCACGACGCGGTTTATCCGATGGCGTATTCTTTCAGAGTAGGGGAGGCAAGGTGCAGCGTTGCCACGGACATCGGCGTGCCCACTCTCGGTATACTGCGCAATATCAAAGACAGTCGCGCGGTTCTGCTCGAAGCAAATCACGACGAAGATATGCTCAGACAAGGCAAATATCCTCCCTATCTGAAAACGCGAATATTGTCGGATAAGGGACATCTTTCCAACGCCGCGACCGCACGTATTGCGGCAAGACTCGCGGCGGACAGCGCGGTTAGGGATATTATGCTCGGACATATCAGCGAAAACAACAACACCGAGAAACTGGCGTACGATACGGTCTGTGCTACGCTCTCGGAATGCGACAGCGAAATTGCACTGCACGTTGCTTCGCAATGCGTAAGAAGCGAGGTCCTGGAAGTTTTATGAGAAAAACCATAGGCGCGAGCGAAGGCTCCTCAATATATCTGCTCGGGATTTGCGCGGGCTCGTTGCTCGCGGTGTTTTCAAATCTGATATTTTCGCGCGTGGGCGCGGGCTTTGACGGGATGAGCGCGGGAGACTGGGTCGGATACGTCGTAATTCAGCTTGGGTTTATTGCAAGCGTATTCATATACGCCAAAGTACGTAGGATAGACGAATTTTCGCTTGCGCGCATTCGTAAACCGCACAGCGTAAAACAGCTTTTTCTAACTCCAGTAATCGCAATCGCCACTATACTCGTATTTCTCCCGCTTGCAAATTTGTGGACCTCGTTTTTGGGAATCATACGCTATCACGGTCCATCCGTCACGATGCCTGCTTACGGCAACGTGGGAGTGTACTTCCTGTCCCTGCTCGTCATGGCGGCTCTCCCTGCGTTCGGCGAAGAACTGCTTATGAGAGGAAACGTATTTCACGGGCTGTCCACGAGGAACGTATGGTTCGGCATTTTATTCTCCGCGCTGTTTTTCAGCCTTATGCATGCAAATCCGCTTCAAACGGTACATCAGTTCGGACTGGGCGTCGTGCTGGCGATAGTGATGATTCTTTCGGGCTCGCTTTGGGCGTGTGTGCTCGTACACTTTTTCAACAATTTCATAAGCATAACTCTCACCGCATATCTGCCGCAGGTGGATATGATTTATTACAGCTTGGGCTACTGCAACTGGTTGGTCGGGGCGGCGAGCGTGATAGTAGGCTTGTTTATCCTCGTGCTTGCGCTGTACGCTATGTACAGGCTCTCGGGCAAGGAAGACTATAAGCTCGTGGAGGGCGGAATCGAGTACGAGGGTTTTACCATTTACGCCGACAGCCTGCCCGAGAAGTCAAATCCAGTCAAGGACTTTTTCGTATTCTTCGGCTCGCTGTTCACGAAAAACGGCTGGAAACGGCTCACGCGCGCCCTGTCCTCAGGCAACGAGGTTGAGTATATAGGCAAAGCTCAGCCGATGTTCGGCGTGTGGCTCGCGCTCGGCTTGGTCGCCGCATACTGGCTGTACGCTTTTATCGCGAGACTGATATGACAAAACGGAATTCCATAGGATTTATATATTTGGCTGTAATAATCGCCTCCCTGCTTTTGAGGGTGGCTTCTTCTTTGAATATATATTCCGCTTTGGGCGTTACGGATACGGACGCGTTTTACAGTTGCGTGGTGCAGATTCTCATATTCGGAGTCATGACCTTTGCGCTATATTTTCTCACCGTCGGAAGACGCGAGGGCTTGCAGTCGTTCGAGGTCGATTTCGGCGTTAAGGGAGTGTCGGGACGCAACTGCCTTAGGACGCTTGCGCTTGCAATATGTATGATAGTCGTCTCGATGGGCATTTCCTACGTATGGCAGACGGTGCTCGGACTTATAGGCTATAACCGCGTTCCTTCGCCTACGGATTACAGCGATTTCGGCGTCCTTGTACGCGAGCTCGCGCTGGTCGCGCTTCTGCCAGCCGCGTTCGAGGAGATAGCGCACAGAGGGCTGGTGTATGCAGGTTACAGGGAATGCGGCTGGAAATTCGTTTTGGTCTCAGCTTTGTTTTTTTCGCTTATGCATCAGAATATCGTACAGACGGGGTATACCTTTTTTGCGGGGCTCTGTATGGCGCTTGCGATGTACTATACGGGTTCGATATTCCCCGGTATGTTTATGCACTTTTTGAACAACGCGGTTTCCGTCATAAGCGGATACATTGCGCAGAACGGAGGCGTGTTCTCGTTTGTTACGGTAATCGAAAACTGGATGACCGGCACCGTCGTCGGCGTTATTACGGGCATGCTGCTCGTCGCCGTATGTCTTGCGGTCATGATAATTTTGTATATGCGCATGCGTAAGGACGCGGAGAAACGCGGAATCGTCTCGGGCGAACCGTTTGGTAAGGCCGAGGGCGCCGAGCCTTTTTATAAGGATATTCCTTTTATACTTATAGTTGTTATAGGCGTAGGCGCAACGCTGTTCAGCCTTGTGTGGGGAATAATGAGATGAAGGTTCGTATACTCGCGGTAGGCAAGATAAAGGAAAACTGTTTTTCGGAGGCGATAGCAGAGTACGTCAAGCGCTGCTCGCGCTTTTGCGAGGTTATAATCACAGAGGTCCCGGAAGCGCCGCAGGGCAAGACCGCGGAGGAGCAGTCCCGCATAGAAGGCGCGCGCCTTACGGAAAGGGCAAAGGGCTTTACCGTCGCCATGGACCCCGCGGGGGAGCTTGTCGGCAGCGAAGACCTCGCCGCTCTTATAAGGACTAAGGGCGCGGATTCGGGCAGGGACGTAAGCTTTCTTATCGGAGGAAGTCACGGGCATTCGGAAGAACTTAAACGCTCTGCGGACGCGGTGATATCTTTCGGCAAAATCACGCTTCCGCATCAGCTTTTCAGAGTGGTGCTGTGCGAGCAGATTTACCGAGCCTTTACAATCAACGCAGGTTTGCCCTATCACAAATGAAGATATTTAAATAAAAAATATATGCGGCGTAGTTAAACCGTCATAGAAGCGGTTTGCGCCGTCACAAAATCCATATATTAAATATAAATAAACCAAAAAGCTGGTTTACACGCGCAAATAGTAAAGATAAAACGGTGATTATGCATGTATCAAGATAAATTTATGTCAATGGCGATAGAGCTTGCGAGGGAGAGTGCGAAGTGCGACGAGGTGCCTGTGGGCGCCGTTCTCGTAAAGGGCGGGCAAGTGATTGCAAGCGGCGGTAACCGCAAGGAGCGGGATAATGACGCAACAATGCACGCTGAGATAATTGCGCTGAAAGAGGGCGCAAAAGCGCTTGGCAACTGGTGGCTGGAAGATTGCGAGCTTTACGTTACGCTGGAACCGTGTCCCATGTGCGCGGGGGCGATGATAAACTCGCGTATACGCGCGCTGTATTTCGGCGCGTACGACTCTAAGAGCGGCGCATGCGGAAGCAAGATTGATTTGTTGAAAAAGGGCTTGTTCAATCACGATATAGAGGTCGGCGGCGGATACAGACAGGAGGAATGCGCCGCATTGCTTTCAAGTTTTTTTAAGAGCAAGCGTGAATTTAAAAAACTATAATCCAAAAGTATTGTTATAAAATTTGCTCACTCAAATAATAAGTTCCGCAATAAGCAAAAGACAGCCGTAAATTACGGCTGTCTTTTGCTTGACTGTTTGGGATGAAGAGCCTATAAAGGGCGCGTTGCCCGCGGAGCGAACGTGTTGAGAGCGGAAGTTATCCGACGGTTGCGAGTCTGGCGATTATACGTCTACGGTGTAAACTATTGCGGAGTTGCACGTAACGGCCGTATCGTAAACGTATGAGGCTTGCGCGTCGGGCGATATGCCAAGCAGACATCCTATAACCGACGCCGCAAGCGATATCAAAGACGTGATGACGATTGCAACGATTTTTTCTTTTTTATTCTTATCCATAATAATTCTCCCTTTACAGTCTTGCCTTCGGACCTCGTTGCAAGCGCGCCCTTCTCGCAGAATATAAGCCCGAATATCCGAGAAACCGAAATAATTATGACATAAATCCTGCAAGCATTTTCGCGCCGTGGAATATAGTGTAGGTATGGAAAGATTCAATCTGATATTTATAGAAACCAAAAACTCCAAGCAATCGCTTCTCGGCAGGACGGCGGCGGATTTTGTTATGAAAGAATTTGCGGATTTTCAGGCAGTGGACAGCCGTATCGTCAAGGAGTCCGCGTATAAAGCCCGTCCCGACGGCTATTATATGCAGGACGCGGTAAATGTGATACTCACACTCGATATGCCGCTGTTGAGAAAAAGTTCCGTGCTTCACTACGTGGCGCTTCTGCGCATGAGAAAGGTGACTATGGCACGTCTGGGGTCTAAGGACAGCGAATCGCTCATCTGTATGGGCAAAGCGACGGACGAGGGAATTTTTGTCAACGACGAGGATTTTTTGAAGATTGACGATACAAAATCCTACAATATGGTATATAATCTTCTCAAAGACAGGATACTCGACTCTCATCTTCTTGCGGGCGTTACCATTGTGGATAAAAACACAACCTTTATCGACGATACCGCAAAAATCGAGATCGGCGCCAAAATCCTGCCGTTTTCGCGTATAGAGGGCGACAGCTGTGTGAAATCGGGAGCTACGGTTTCATCGTCGTATGTGCGCAACAGCGTCGTCGAGAACGGAGCGAGCGTGGAGATGTCCCATGTCGTGGACTCCTGTATTTGCAGGGGAGCTACGGTCGGTCCGTTTGCAAGGCTGCGCGGCGCGCAGATAGGATGCGAATGCAGAGTGGGCGATTTTGTTGAGGTGAAGGCGTCCAAGCTCGGCAAGGGCGTGAAAGCCTCTCATCTGAGCTACGTAGGCGACGCCGACGTCGGCGACGGCACAAACGTGGGCTGCGGAACGGTCTTTTGCAATTACGACGGTAAGGCGAAGAACAAGACCACCGTCGGAAGCCGTTGTTTTTTGGGGGCGAACACCAATCTTATCGCGCCCGTTGTCGTGGGCGACAACGCCTTTATAGCCGCGGGCACCACCGTAACGCGCGACGTCGAGGAAAGCACATTTACCATAGGAAGAGTCAAGCAGGACACCAAAACGATTACAAAACCGCAGAGTTAGGGCGATTGCCCGACCTGCTCGGGAGATTGTCATGATACTGATAGTCGGTCTGGGAAACCCCGGCGCAAAATACAGGAATACCTACCATAACGTAGGATTTATGGTCGCGGACGAGCTGGCGAAAAAGCTGGGCGCGAAATTTTCCAAATCCGCATGCGACTCCAAAATCGCGGAGTGCAAGCGAGACAATGTGATTATCGCAAAGCCGCAGACTTACATGAATCTTTCGGGCGAGGCGGTCAGACAGCTTGTGCGCGCGTACGGTATAGACGAGGCGGGCGAGCTTGTCGTGTGCTACGACGACGTGGACCTGCCGATGGGCAGACTGCGCCTTAGAGAAGACGGGAGCGCGGGCACTCACAACGGTATGCGCAATATAGTCGCCGAGCTCGGCACGCAGGCGTTCTTGCGTCTGAGATTGGGCACTAAAACAAAAGAGCTTGCAAGCGGAGAAATACCGCTTTTGGAATTTGTGCTTTCAAAAATAGATTACTCGTATCACGACGAGCTTAACGGCATGATAAACGGCGCCGTGAACGCGCTTTTGGAGCTTTCAAAAGGTTTGCCGATTGCAAGAGTGCAGGAAAAGCTGAACAAGCGCTGAGCGCCATAACGGTTTGTCGATTGTGAATACGCCAGAGGTTTTAAAACTCAGAAATTTAGGCGAAAAGCTGGCGAAGCTGGACGTCTTCTGCGACAAAGTGCCGACGGAATCCCGTCGGCGTTTCGACATGCTTTCGGACGCGTCCGTCGTGCGCGTGTGCGAGGGTGCGAAAATTCATATAATTTCACAGCTCGGCTGTCCCCGTCTAATGGTCGTTTCGGACGAGCTGGGCGCGAAAAGCCTCGCAGGAAAGCTTAAAAGCTGGGGGCTTCGCGTGCGCCATTTGCCTTATAGGGACGATATGCTCATGATGCGCAAGAGCGCTTCCCGCGCAAATTCGATAGCGAGAATGCTCGCGCTTGCGGACATTGCCGACGGGAAGGCGGACGTCGTGGTAACTTCGGCGGACAGTATGTTGCAGAAGTTCCCCTCCCGCGCGCTTGTGGACAAATTTACCGTGCGCGTATGCGAAGAGGATATCGTATCTCCCGTGGAGCTCGCCGACAGGCTTGCGCTTGCAGGCTACAAAAGGCAGGAGATGATTGGGGAAATCGGAGACTTTTCCCTTCGCGGCGATATTCTTGACGTATATTCGACGGACAAAATCGCGTATCGCATAAACTTTTTCGACGATTTGGTCGAGGAAATAAAGATTGTAGACCCCGAAACCATGCTGTCTTCCAACAAAGTCGGAAGCGTACGGCTTGCGCCTGCGGATGAAATCCTTTTGGACGGGAAAGGGCTTGCGTCCGCGCGAGCGGCGGTTTGCAGACATATAAACGAGAAAAACGCCGCGCAGACCCTTTCGGCATTGCACGAGGGCGCGTGCGACCTTTCCGCAATTTGGGCGCTTCCGTTTATCGAAGACGGCATGCAGTCGCTGACGGAATTTTTCAACGAGGACTCGCAGAGGCTTATAATTTTCGACGAGCCTAAGGTGATATGGGAGAAACTCGGAATTTTGCAAAAGGAATTCGAGGGCAGAATATCATCCCTCGCTCAGGCGGGAGAAATCCTTGAAGAGCACAGGGACGTATATATCGATTTGCATGAGCTCAAACGGCAGTTGCTTCTTGCACGGAAGATGAGTTTCAGTTCCCTCGAACTCGGCAATCCTATCTTTTCGCCCAAGTATACCGTACAGCCGATGAACAAGCCCGTGACAAAGTATTATCTAGACCCTCCGTCAATAGGACGGGATATCAAGACCTTCATACTGAACGGAGCGAAAGTCATACTTGCCTGCGGAAGCAAAGAAAGGGCGAAGAGCGTCGTTGATGGGCTTTCGGAATACGATATCGGCGCGCAGTTCAGCGAGGACGGAAACGACGAAGCGCAGGTGCTTGCGACGCCTCTCGAAGTGGAAACGGGCGTAATTTATCCCGTCACCAAAGTTGCGCTTATCGGCGTATCCGAATGCGTCGGCAAACGCCGCGCGGACAGTATCGTCGCCCCGAAGGCAAAATTCACGGCTCCCAAAGCGGGAGATTACGTAGTGCACAGAGTTCACGGCATAGGTCTTTGCGAGGGAACGACCCTGATGAAGACCGGCGAGTTCGAGCGCGAGTATATCGTGCTCAGATACAGGGACGGAGACGTGCTCTATGTTGCCACCGACCAGATGAACAATCTGCAAAAGTTTGTCGGCGAAGAGCATCCTCCTCTCAACAAACTCGGGGGCAGGGAGTTTGAACGCGAGAAGGAAAAGGTAAGAAAATCCGTACGCAAACTTGCCGTCAACCTTGTGGAGCTTTACGCGAAAAGGGAAAAACAAAAGGGCTTTACGTATTCGGAGGATACCGTTTGGCAAAAGGAATTTGAAGACGCGTTCGAGTATGAGGAGACCGCCGACCAGCTTAAAGCTATCGCCGATATTAAAGAGGATATGGAGCGAGGCAGGATTATGGACAGACTGCTCGTAGGGGACGTGGGCTTCGGCAAAACGGAGGTCGCTTTCCGCACTATGTTCAAGACGGTCATAGACGGCAAACAGGCGGCGCTGCTTGCTCCTACGACGATACTTGCCCGTCAGCACTATGAGAATCTCGCGGCAAGGCTCGCGCCATTCGGCATCAAATGCGGCTTGCTTACACGTTTGCAAAAGGAAGCGGAAAACAAAAAGATTCTCGACGGACTCAAAGACGGCACGGTGCATATGGTCGTCGCCACGCATAAACTGCTCTCTAAGGAAGTGGAGTTTAAGGATTTGGGATTGCTTGTCCTCGACGAGGAACAGCGCTTCGGAGTGGAGCATAAGGAAAAGCTGAAAGTCAAATATCCGCTCGTCAACGTTCTCACGCTGTCCGCGACCCCAATACCGCGCACTCTCAACATGTCGCTTACGGGTGTCAGGGATATTTCTATGTTGGAAACCGCGCCACGAGGCAGACTGCCCATACAGACCTATGTGGTGGGTTACAGCGACGCTTTGCTCGCCGACGCCGTGTCTAGAGAAATGGCGAGGGGAGGACAGACCTTCGTGCTCCTTAACGACATATCCCGTCTAGACGCTTTTGCAAGAACGGTGGAGAAACTCTGCGAGGGCGCGCGTGTGATAACCGCGCATGGGCAGATGCCTCCCTATCAGCTCGAAGCGAGAATGTCCGCGTTTTATGAAAAGCAGTATGACGTGCTTGTCGCAACGACTATTATAGAAAACGGAATAGACCTTCCCGACGCGAATACGCTTATTGTTATCGACAGCGGAAATTTCGGGCTCTCTCAGCTTTATCAGTTGCGCGGAAGAGTGGGAAGAAGAGGCGAGCTCGCGCACGCGTATTTTACGATTCCCGAAAACGGTACGCTTACCGATACCGCGGAAAAACGTCTCAAAACCCTGCTGGACAACACCGATATAGGCAGCGGATTCAGAGTGGCGCTGTCCGACCTTTCCATTCGCGGCGCGGGCTCTTTGCTCGGAGCGGAGCAGAGCGGACATATCGAAAAGGTCGGATATGAAATGTATCTCGAACTGCTTGACGAAGCGGTGAAGGAAATCAAGACGGGCGTTGTGCAAAAGCCCGCGAGAGATACGGAGATGAGAGTAGACGCGGCGGCGTTTATACGCGAGGGCTTTGTGAGCAGCCGCGACAAGCTCCGCATATACAAACGAATTTCGGAAATAGGAAGCAAATCCGCGCGCGACAGCCTTATCGCCGAACTTTCCGAGGTGTACGGACCGGTGGATTTGCCGCTTGAAAATCTTATAAATATAGCGCTTCTGAAAAATCTGGCTTCCCGATTCGACGTTTCCAGAATTGTCATAAACAAGCTCGGAGCGGGAGCGAATTTTTACGATTCGGATATTTTCAAAAACGAGGTGCTTATGCGAGCCGTAGCCGAACACAGCGGAAACGTCGTGCTTACCACTACGATTCCTCCCACTCTCATAATGGAAGCAAACAACAAGACGGCGGAACAAAAGCTAGAAATGATGATTGATTTTTTCTCCTCGGCGGTGTGACATAATTTGTTCGTTTAATAACTTAAAAGAGAGTTTATAATATCAATTTTATACGGTAAAATATGGATTATATAATAAACGACACAATATGTGCCGTTTATTGTTGTTTACTCTTGTCCTTTATGCAGACTTCAACACGGCGTTGTCAGCCTGTGCTTTTTGCGCTTAGCCGGACTCAATACGGTAGAATCAGTCCGCACATTGCGCTTATGCCAGCTTCAACACGGTCAGGTTTGCGCCGGTGTAGTCGGAGCTTTCTGTCGACGAGTTGTGGATAGAGAGCGCCGTGGGCGCAGCTGCGACGTATACGATTGTCTTGCTCACGTTCGCCTGCTGAGTGTTTGCGGTTTCGCTGTTGATGATTTCCGTTGCGAGAGGAGCGCCGTTTGCGTAAAGCTGAATACTCATAACTCCGTTCGCACCGGAAGTGCCCGTAGCGCCGAAGGTCACTAGATAGGTGCCTGTTGGTACGTTGACTGCGTTTGCCGTTACCGTCATCACGGTGCCTGTCGAAGCCGCGGCTTGTGTGAGCGGAATTATCGCGCCCGTCGCTACCGTCTGTGCTCCGCCGTTTGCGTATATGCCGTCGCTCGTGCCTGCGGGACCCGCGGGAC
Organism: uncultured bacterium; assembly: GCA_949432885.1. Classification (GTDB taxonomy): domain Bacteria; phylum Bacillota; class Clostridia; order Christensenellales; family CAG-917; genus CAG-475. Next base: position 94,798 of record CASQXY010000003.1, read on the forward strand.
CTTGCGGACCGGTTGCGCCCGTAGCGCCCGTTGCACCAGTCGCACCTACGGGACCCTGAGGACCTGTCGCGCCCGTAGCGCCCGTCGCTCCCGTCGGTATGCCGAAGGTGAAGCTGAATACCTTGGCCGTATCGGGACCGCTCGCAGTCACGGTTGCGGTTGCCGCCGAGCCTTCGGGCAGAGTGGTTGCCGTTGCGGTGGGAGTTCCGAAGCCCGCCGCTTCTCCGTCGGCGCCTGCCGCGCCCGTAGCGCCGGTTGCACCAGTCGCACCAGTCGCGCCCGCGGGACCCTGAGGTCCTGTCGCGCCCGTAGGACCTATCGGACCTTGCGGACCGGTTGCGCCCGTAGCGCCCGTCGCTCCTGCGGGACCCTGAGGTATTCCGAAGGCGAAGGTAAAGACTTTTGCGGTGTCGGGACCGCTTGCCGTCACGGAAACGGTGGGGTCAGAGCCCGAAGGAAGCTCGGTCGCCGTCGCTGCGGGCGTTCCGAATCCTGCCGCCGCGCCCGCGGGACCCGCGGCTCCCGTAGCGCCCGTTGCGCCCGTTGCTCCCTGAGGACCTGTGGCGCCGGTCGCTCCGATGGGACCCTGAGGACCAGTCGCGCCCGTTGCGCCCGTTGCTCCGATAGGACCTTGCGGACCCTGAGGTCCCTGCGGACCCATAGGACCGATTGCGCCTGTCGCGCCTGCGGGACCTTGCGCGCCCATAGGACCGATTGGACCCATGGGACCTACGGGACCCATCGGACCTGCGGGACCCTGAGGTCCGCGTAAACATACCGTCGTGGTGTCGCGTATGACGTCGCACGGTCTTTCTGCAGGGTGGTGATGACAGCAACGGTTGTTGCAATCGTTGTTGAAAAACATAATAGTAATCCTCCTTCAAATATGTAAGAGCGATATGTAAGGGAAATCGGCAATCCGCCTCTCTGTATACTATGTGGACGTTTGAAAATTTGTTATAGAGTTGACGGAGAGTTTTATTTTGTTTATATTGAGTACATATCGGACTTGCGCGCATATATACGCGGATAAGGAGAATGTATGGAAGAGAGATTCAAAAGCTATCTGGAAGCGAAATTCAAACAGATAGCGCCCACGAAAGCGGCTATGGAATATAGGAAAAGCCTGCTGATTAAGCTAATGGACCGCGCGCAGGAGTTGCATATCAAAGGTATGTCGGACGAAGAGCTTATCTATGGGACAGTCATAACGGAGCTCGGCGATTTCGACGCGGAGTTGCGCGATTACGAGAACAGGACTCTAAAACGGGACGTGAATATAAAGATAGCGACGCTTTGCGCAACACTTGGCGCTATGTATCTTATAGTTATTGTCGCAATCTATCTTATAGTAGGGTTTGTTACGCGCGTATGGCATCCTACCTGGCTGATAATCGCAGTGGGAATCCTTATCGCTCTGACTGCTATATCGATTGCGGCTTGCGTAGCGCTTGGAAGACGGAAGAAATTCGTTGCTATGCGCGCGTCTATCGTCGGAGCAGAAATTCCGATCGGAGTCACGGTATTTCTGTTTTTGCAGTTGGCGGGCGGCGTAAAGGGAAGCTTTATGACTTTCCTAGCCCTGACGGCGGTCATATTTATAATAGATACGGTCGCGGCGTTTGCGAGCGGGAGCAGATTCAGATGGATAGAGCTGCCTATATGTATAGAGACGGTTCTGGTTATGCTGTACGTGATTCTCGGACTCGGTCTGTCCTATAACGGAATAAATATTTGGCATCCCGCATGGCTGCTGTGTTTAGGCGGAATCGTCGCTGCGCTTGTTCAGATAATAGGGGTTGTCGTAATACGCGCTCGGGAGAAGAAACGTGAAAATTCCGACGACTGTACCGTAATAGATGAGGAATACTGGACGAAATGGTGAAAGACCGAAAACAAGGTCGGATTAAATTTATATAACCGATACAAAATCAAACGGGATACGTATATGAAAAAGAAAATGCTCAAAGCCGAGATGTGGGATAGAATGCAGTTTCTGTTCCGCAGCTTCTACGACAGAATGGTGCACCTTAAACTCTATTACAACGGCAGGATTGACGAGGCAACGCTCAAAAATGCAGTCGTGTTTATGGTGGAACGCGCGCCCGTTTTGCACAGCAGTTTCCAGACAACGGCAATAAAGCCTTATTGGAAGGAGGAGGATTACACCGCCGACGATATCGTGACATTTGTAAAAAGCGAAAACGCCGAGGCGGATTCCGACGAGTTCCTCTCGGGCGGTATCGCGTACGACAATAAAGTGCAGATAAAAATCGCCGTTTTCGAGCAGGAGGATAAGAGCGTGCTCGCGGTGCTCGTAAACCATATGTGTATGGACGGCGGCGACTTTAAGTATTTCATGGCGAGGCTGTGTGAAAATTACAATGACCTAAGGCGCGGCGAATATGCCGAGCTGGATATGAAATCGGGTTCGCGCGGCTATGAACAGGTGTACACCAAGCTGACGGGAAAGGATTTGAAAAAAGCTCGAAGCCTGTACAAAAATGTGAGCAAAAACAAAGATAAAGTGCCGTTTCCGTGGACTGAACCCTCCGATTCGGACAAAAACCGCATCGTAAGACGAGAGATAGACGGGGAGCGCTTCGCACTTATGAGAGATACGGCTAAATCGCTCGGGCTCACCGTCAACGACGCAGTTATGGCGGTTACCGTGCGCACCTTGTACGAGCTGTGCGGCATCGGCGGTTCGAGTCCGCTCACGGTGTCCTGCGCCGTCGATTTGAGGAGGCATATAGACGGCGGCGGAGCATACGGCGGAATAACCAATCACACCGCTTGGATCGCGTGCAGAACTACTGTCAGAGGCGAGAGTATGCGCGACACCGTGGTAAACGTCGCGCGGTCGATGAGAGGATATAAACGGGATAAGTTTATAGGGCTGTATTCTCTTCCGCTTTTGAAGCTGGCATATACGATTTTTCCGCAGGATATCGCTGAGTTTGCCATAAAGCTCGGCTACGACAACCCGTTGCTCGCGGTCAGTAACATAGGCAGACTGGGCGACGAGAAACTCTTTCTCGACGGAACGGAGCTTACGGGCGGCTTTATGTCGGGCGCGACAAAGTACAAGCCGTATTTCCTTATGTCCGTCACTACGCTTCTCGGAAAAATGACTCTGTCGACCTCAATGCGCGGGAACGAAAAGGATTCGGAGACAGTAAAGAGGTACTTCGATATCTTCGAGAGGAATCTTGCGGAGTTCATAAAATTGGCATAACGGCGGTTGCGGTTTTGCGAAATTTACGATGGAGTATCCGAGTTTTTCTCAAAAGATATTGCGCGGCGTAGCGTATTGTGCTAAAATCATATCATATATTATACAAGTGTAAATCAGGAGGGGATTATGACATTTGCGCGCAGTTTATTCGTTTTTATCGATAAGGCTTTCGATAGAGGACAGAATAAAATCAAGATGCTCCGTTTCAAGGATGTGAACTTCTGCGAAGAAAAGGATATCTCGTACGGAGATACCGAGTGCGAAAAACTGGATACTTACTGCCTGCCCAAGCAGGACGGCGAAAAGTATCCCGTGTTTTTCCTCATTCACGGCGGCGGCTTTGTCGCAGGCGACAAGTATTACAGAAGAGGTCTTTCGAGGTGGGTTGCAAGTCTCGGCTTCTTTGTTGTGAACGTCAACTATGCGCTCGGTCCGCAGTATAAATTTCCGACGGGCATAAAACAGCTTGTAAAGGCTCTCAACTGGGTGGGCGCAAATGCGGAGAAGTACAACCTCGACCTTGACAATATGTGCGTGTCGGGCGACAGCGCGGGCGGATATTATTCCGCCATGCTCGCGTGCGTTGCAAACAATAAGGATTTGCAGGAAAGATTCGGAGTGAATACGGAGCTCAAATTCCGCACTGCGATGCTTGACTGCGGTATTTATGATATAAACGAGGCTCTCAGTAAAAAATTGCCGATGAATCTTACCGAAAAGATTCTTATCGACTTCTGCGGCATCCGTTTGCGACAGCTTGAAAATTACGAATACTACGACGTGCTCGCGCCGTTTAATTTCGTGGACGAGAAATTCCCCGTCTCGTTTATAACCTATGCGGAGAAGGATTTTTTCTGCAAAGGTCAGGGACAGAAGCTTATTGCAAAATTGCAGGAAAAAGGCGTGCACGTAGAGGAGCATCATTCCACCAAGTTTATGGACAACCATTGTTATCCCTTAAACTGGACGAAGGGCGCAGCGGTTGAGAATGTAAAACTTATGGAGGACTTTTTAAGAAGGGTCATCGCAAAAGAGATATAATGCAAAGCGCCCGACAAGGGCGCTTTTCAATCTATGTTGAAAAGAATCAAGGATTTGAAAGTTCGTATTTTCGGAGAGAAATCCGAAAGCGAAGGCGTATCCGCGGATATGCCCGTATCCGCTTGCGGCAATCAGTCCGACGAGTACGTGCACATTTCGGAATCGGACGCTTGCCGAGAGGAGGCCGAGGCGGCGGTCACACAGAGCGCCGCGGAGCAAGCTTCTGCCGAATGCACGGACTCCACACCTGCGGATTTTGCAGAATCGGCATACGCCGAGCGCACGGAAGAGTCGGCCGACGGCTCGGAGGACGGGATAGCTGAGGACGGTATCAAAGCGGACGACGGCGTTGTTCAAGCTGAGGGCGCGGAGCAATCGGACGGGGAAGCGAAGCTTAAAAGCGACGCGGACAGGGTGCGCAAGTCTATTGGACGGAGAAAGATTCCTCGGGAAAAATACGTCGCCGAGGTTGGGAAGAGCGAAACCGTAAGGGTGAACAGGGAGACGTCCGCGCTGCGCAAAATCAGCGCGATATGGACTCTCGTATCCACCGCGTACGCTATTGTCACCACCTGTTTGTTCGTAAGCAGGGACTGGGTTTCGAGCGTCGTATCGTACGTGTTGATTGCCATACTTGCGGTTTACGTTTTGGTGTTTATAGGACTTATAGTTTTCGTTGTGCGCGACCCCCAAAGAGGCACTAAATCCACAAAGGCGTATAAGAAGGGGCTGGGGATTTTCAAGGCGGTTATAAACGTCGTGTTTCTGGCGCTTACTGCGGTCTCGCTTACGGGAATGGCGGCAAACGATATGAACGTTGGAAAGTGGATTATGTTTGTGCTCACGTTCGTCGTCGCGGTTGTTCAGCTCGGTCTTAAGATATGTCTGCTTGCGATGAAACTGGTCACAAGGCATATCGCGAAAAAGTACAAGGTCAAGATAGAAAACTATCGTGACGGCAGAAGAAAGAAGAACGGCACAATGGATAAATTGACCGAGCGCAAGTATAGAGAAAAGGACTGAGCCGTCGTTTATGATATCACAATAAACGGATAATAATTACAAAAACCGCAGTTTATCTGCGGTTTTTATTGCATAAATTGCTGTTTTTGTGAAATACACAAAGTTTTTATGCCATTTAGAGCATTTGTATTTTAATTACGTCACGCGTAGCTTATGCGAGAAATTTTTCCGTAAGCTCCCACGGCTTTTCATATAATATGCCGCTCGCAGCCGCGCTTTTTTCGGAGTATTCGACGTTGTGTCCCAAAACGCTGTCCGACCTAAAAAGCATATAAGGCACGGGCTCCGAGGTGTGCGTGCGAACGCTGACGGGAGTGTAATGGTCGGGCATAACGAGCATTTTGAAAGGCTCTCCCGATTGCATAAGGCTTTCGTAGATAGGCGCGACGACCTTTTCGTCTATAAGCTCGATAGCCAGCTTTTTCCCCAGAGCGTCGCCTTGATGACCGCATTCGTCCGTGGCTTCCAAGTGTATCATGCAGAAGTCCGTTCCGCCTTTTAAGGCGGCGATTGCCGCCATTGCTTTTGCGGAAAAATCCGTGGTTATAGTGCCCGTCGCGCCCGCGACGTTTATATTTGTTATGCCGCCCGCAATCGCGATGCCTTTGAGCAAATCCACCGCGCTTATCATAGCTGCGCTTCTGCCGTATTTGGCGGTGAAACTGCCGATGGCGGGCTTTGTGCCCTCGCCCCAGAACCATAACGCGTTTGCAGGACGAAGACCTCTCGCTGCGCGCGCTTCGTTTACGGGGTGGTTGGACAGTATCAGATATGATTTGCGCATGATGTCGGTAAGCCTGTCCGCGAGGTCTCCTTTGGGCAGATATTCGCCTATCCGCTTTCCCGTTATGTCGTGAGGCGGAGTGAGAAGCTCGTTCGGACGTTTATGCTCCGCGATAAGGCAATGTCTGTAACTTATCCCCGCGTGCAGAGAAAAGCCGTCGAGAGGGAGTATGTCGTCAAGGTCGCGAATCAGCGCGCGCGCCTCCTCGGTGCTTATCTCGCCCGCGCCGTAATCGGAAAGCGTTTTATTTTCAAAATCCCCGTCCCCTGCGAGCGTCACCAGATTTGCGCGCATAGCGAGGTCGTCGTCCTTCATCGTTACGCCCATGGACAGCGCTTCGAGAGGACTCCTGCCCGTATAACACTCGCGCACGTCGTAGCCGAGTACGCCCAGATTTGCGACGTCGCTCCCCGGTTTGAAGCCGTCGGGGACGGTTTTGACAAGACCTATCTCGGAAGCGACCGCCAGTCTGTCCATAATAGGGGTGCGGGCGGCTTCGAGAGGAGTTTTCCCGTCGAATAAATCGATAGGATAGTCCGCCATTCCGTCTAAAAGTATAAGAGCGTATTTCACGTGCCACCTCTTGCAATCGGGTTTATCATAGTGCTTTCCCTTGCATTTGTCAATTTTATATGATAAATTATGATATTGAAGTAATATTGGGAAATGTCCGTATTCATTTCGCGCGCAATTCTGCGAAATGAAAATCGGGCGCAGATGAATGAAACTTCGCATCGCATCGGGCGAACGGAATCCGCCTTATAGAATAATTTTGAAATGCGGTTCGATTTGTCTGTAAGCGCTAATAATAATTCGAGAGGAAAGCGTGGCAAAATCCGTTGACAAAAACCTGAAAAAACTGCCGCTGGGCGCTATCCGCGCCGAGGGGTGGCTGAAAGACGAGATGCTTCACATGTGCGACCTGCAAAAGAGGCTTGGCGCATTGCAAGGTCTTGTCAAAAACGGCGAGTGGCAAGGCGGCGAAAGTCTGCCCAGATACGCACGCGGTCTCACGCTGCTCGCGGCGGCTCTCGACGATAAAAATTTGAAGGACAGGATGTCGGGATTTTTTCAACCCATACTCAACAGCGCAAACGAGGGAGGGGATTTCGGGTCAAGACAATATCGTTCGCTTACCCCGAAGATTGAGGCAATTAAGGCGCTTTTGAGCAATTACGAGTATACGGGTTCGGACAGAATACTCGCTTTTCTCAAAAAGTATTTCAAGAATCAGTACAACACCTACGATATAACGCCGTGCTGGTATAATTCCAGAGCGCGTCTTTTGGAGGAAATACCCGCGCTCGAAGCGGTGTACCGCGCCACTGATTTGGAGTGGCTGCAGGATTTGGGCGAAAAACTGCGCGACAGTTCCAACGACTGGTTTAAGCTGTCCGACAAATTTCATTATAAAGCGCCGGCGTACAAATACGTTTCGGATTCCGCGCTTAAAAAGTTGGCGAAGCAGATTTCTGCGTATGAGAAGTACGAGCTTGCCCCCAAGGTCAAGCCGCTCACGCCCGATTTTGTGGAAAAAAATTGGAAAAAACAGCAAAAAGCCGTTGAAACTGACGGCGTAAACCTCGCAAAAGCGGTGAAGTATGCAGCCGTATACGGCAGATTTGTCGGAGATGATTCTCTCAAAAACCTTTCCGTCAAGCTGGTGCAGTCGCTTATGAGGTATCACGGAACGGCGCTCGGCATGTTTACTTCGGACACAAGGCTGTTCGGGTCGGGTCCCGTGCGCGGCGTGGACGTGCAGGCGTCCGTTGAGATGATTGAATCTCTTATCGAGGTCATAAAGGAGACGGGAGATTATTTTCTTGTCGATTTGCTGGAAAGGATTACTTTCAACGCCGTTGCCGCCGCGTGCTTCGATGATTGCTCCGCGGTGCAGGACGTGTTGCTCGTAAATCAGATCGAGGCTTCTCCCAATAGAAGAATGCCGCATAGCGAAAGCGAATTCGGAAACGCTTTTATCACAAAAAAGCTGTCCAAGGGCGCGATTGCCGCACTGAGCGCGTTTCCGCTTTATATGCAGGCGGCGTGCATGATAAAGGACGACGAGCTGAATTTCCTCACCTATACGCCCTGCGATATGGATATTTCGATTGGAGGAAGCAGACTTACGATAAGCGAAAGGACGGGATATCCCTTCAGAAATACCGTGGTGTTTAAGGTGGAGCAGGCGGACGGCGAGCCCGAGGTAAAGATAAACTTCCGCGTTCCCAAAAACATGACTATGCAGCTCATTACGGGCGGGCAGGTCGTCGCAAGCGGAACAAAGGAAATCACCGTCAAATGCGTTTTGCGCAAGGGAAGCACGTTTATGCTCAAAATGGACATTCCGCTCACCGTGGAAACGAACGGGGATTCAACGTACAGTCTGTTTAAGGGCAATCTGCTTATGTCCTTGAAGCTTCCATATGAACAGCGCGTCGGAGAAACGGACGGCAGGATAATCAGCTTGAATTTCCTAAAAAAGTGGAATATCGCGCCCGTGCTGGCAAGAAGAATGAGAAACGGAGCGAGAACGCTGTATGAGGACGAGATTACTGCGGTGCACAATATCACGTCCACGCCATTTTCCTTCGAGGAGCCGCCCTTCGAGCTTAAAATACGCTCGAAAAACGTGATGAATTGGGAATACGACATTTACGGATATTCTGAAATTCCATCTAAACCGTCCTATTCCGAAGAAACGCTGGAAAGGATATACGTGCCCTTCGGATGCTCGCGTTTGCACGTGGCGCAGTTCCCCAAATGTCTTAAATAGAGAGGATGCCGATGAAAACTCTTGAAAGAAGATTTTCCAAAACGGATAGAATAATCGCCAAAGCGCACTTTTCGAGCGCGGTTTATCTGCGCAATTTGCTCGTTGCCCTTATTCTCGGCGGAATTATAGGCGTTCTGTGGGGCTTCAACGAACAGATAGAGAGAGTTGTATTCAAGCACGACCACGTTATGTATTTCACGGATGATATTATGAAATGGGTGCTTGTCGGAGCGGCGGCGTTCGTACTCCTCGGCTTGATTGTGCGTGCTATATCTATATATTCCAAGGAGTTTATAGTGACCGAAGATAAGCTGGCTGTGCGAAAGGGCTTTCTGTCCGTTGTCAACGATACGATTCCTCTAAGCAAAATTATTAATATAGAGACAAAACAGCGCCTTTTCCAACGTCTGTTGAATTTCGGAACCATTACCGTTTATTCCGACGGACTTCTGCCGATTAGCGTGAGCGGGGTCAAGGCGGTGGACAGGCTTTCGAGGCGCATACTGAAACAGGTGGACGCGGCGAAGAGAGAAGCGGAAGGCAGACGTATGCAACTGCAATTAGCGCAACACGTGCCTAAGCATAAATAAACTTTATTCAGCAAAATTTCTGCAAAAACAGCCGATTTCCGCGGCTGTTTTTTGTTTTTCGATATCGAGGATAAAACGCGTATTGACCTTTTCGGGTCTGCGGATTATGTCGTTTTCGGGTCGGAAAAGTCGAAAGCCGCCCACATAGAAGTCATAGCGCATTCGTCGAAAATCGACATTCTAATCGAATATTTTTATATGCCGAAGCTTCCGGGGGTTATAAAAAGATAGGAAATCGCGGCAAGCAGAAGAGCCATTGCCGCTACGTGCAAAACGTAGATTATAAGCGCGTGTCTTCCGATAAACCTCATGGGCGCGCTCCATTTGCCTTCCAGCGCAGGAAGCAGAGACCTGCGCCTGCCGTAGAGTATAGGAGCAATCGCTACGCCGGCGAAATAATAAGCCGCGTACGGAACCAACGTAAATAGGTCGCCCGGAGAGAACTCTGCCTGTTTATAAAACAGGGAGGGGTTGCCGCGGATATCGTGAGGCGGAAATATGACGGCAAAAATCTTCGGCGTGCTCCTCGGCGGAGTGTAGCAGAAGTACAGAATCAGCGTTATGCCTATTATGCCCGCCGCTATGCGTGATATCGCGTAGCTATCGTACTTGCATGCATAGGATATCAACGCGTAGAGGAGCATGCAGACGGCGAGGAAATCGAGCACTCCGAAGACGGTGAGTATCCCGCCTATATTCATGACCTCCTGCGCGAAGAGAGTGCAGAAAGAGTATAATATCGCAACAATCATCAGCTGCGCGCCGCGCTTGCGGTTGGAGCGCGAAAGCGTGCAGGATATGCCCGAAATTCCGAAAAAAAGCAACAGAACGATATTGTGTATAACCGTGCGCAGGTCCGAAAGCGTCCACCAGTAGCAGGCTCTGCAAAACGCGTCTCCCAAGCCCTGTGAGTAATAACCGTAGCCGTACCAAGACGGTGCGAAGAAATCTGCGAGCAGTATGGTCAGATGGTCCAAAATCATCAGAAATACGCAAAAACCGCGTATAAAATCAATTTCCCATATTCTTTTTGAGGGAATGTAACGAGCCCGAACGTTATAAGGAATGGATTGATAGGCTGTCGGCATAACTAGAATTATATCATCGGCATGGCTTGCTGTCAATCGTGTGCGAAACGAAGAAAAAAATTAAAAAATGCCATTAGAATACCGAAAATAATATTTTTCGCAATGGTAAATTTTGCCTCCGCAAATATTTTCTGGGGTTTATTCGTATTTTTTTCGGAAGGTTTCCGATTCTGCGCACCGATTGCGAAATGAGGGGAAATATTTCCGAAAAGCCGGTCGGAAGTAGTTCAAAGCGCGGCGGTACACACAATCGCTTGTGGGTGAAAACAGCACTTGCCGCAATATTTTGGAATATAATGGGAAACCAAATTGACCCTTGACACATATGTCATAGCGGGGTATAATTTTAGCGTATGATATCTATGTACGCGTATGCGTGCGTAGGTTTCGGAGGAAGATTATGAGAAAGAGAAGACTGTCGGTAGTCCTGTTGCTGGTGCTCGTGGTTATTATGACCGCGGTATTTGCGGCTTGCAATCCGACGCAACCAAACGATTCGGGCGATTTGCCCAACCTCAATCCCGGCGATCCCAATGACCCGGGTATATCGGAGTCTCAGACGATAAGCTCTCAGAAGGCGTGGACGATGCTCAAAGAAGCCGCGTTTGCCGCCGCCACCAAGGAGAACGACAATAGGTACATAAGTTTCGATACCTCGTTTATCCTCGGATTCGGCAAGGACGGATACGAGAGCCTGTTCGTGATGCGCGTCGCCGCCGCAATAGACAATAAGGCAAAGCAAAACGGCAACGATGACAGCGAAATGCTCATAGAGCTGCGCCAGTTTGAAAAGAGCGCGCTCGGTGCCGCCGCTGCGGATACAAACGAGCTGTCCCGTCTTACCGCAAACGGGGAGGGAAAACTCCTCGCGGGCTTTTACTATTACGAAGGCAAGCTGGTCGCGGATGTGCGCGGCATAAAGCGCGCCGCGGGGCAGAAGGACGAAGCGGTCCACGTCGTATGGACGGATAATATCGATATGGCGAAGTTCGCCGCAGGTCTTACCGACGCTTTCGACAAACTGAATATTTCCAATATAGTCTTCAATCAGCTTTTCGGCTATGATATCGGCAGCCTTATCAAAAATCTCATCGGTCTCGACCTTGTCAATCTTACGGTCGAGGACATTATCGTGAACTTCCTCCTCGGCAACTCCAACTCCGCGCTCGTTGAAAAGAGCGACGGTCTCAAAACAATAAAAATTCCTTGCGACCTTTCTCTTGTCGCAAGCGTTCTTCCTCTTCTTCAAAGCCTCATTTCCGAGGATATTATCGGCATAGTAAACAAAGTTATAGGTCTCGACCTCGGCAAGCTCGGCGCGCTTGCCGGCATGGCGCTGTATATCGAAGCGGATATACAAAACGATATGCTCAAAGGCGTTCAAACGAGCTTGGACGTGAATTTCAATTCCAAGATATCCGAAGAAGTTCTCAACAAATACGGTGAATTCCAAAGCGAATTCGGACTTGCTCTAGGATATACCTCGGCGGAATTTGTCGGAACTCCCGAGCTGGATTTGGTCAAAACCCTCAAAAACCGCAAATACAACGATAAAACCGACCAGAGCTTCTACGATTTTATCGCCGAGAAGACGGAAACGTATTCCGTTTTGACTTTTGAGGGCAATCTGACGCTTACGCTCGACATAAACAAGAAGACGGTGACGATAGACGATATTATCGGTTCTTTCGGCACGCTTTTCTCGAATATTCTGAAAAACGGTCTCGGCGACGCTATGTACGACAGCCTGTCCGCTTTGTTCGGGAAGGAAATACATTTCGGACAGCAGAGAAATCAAGTTATTCTCAACGTCCGCGCGGATATCAATACCAAAACTCCTTCCGAAACCAAGATAGCGGTCGAACTCAGAGGCGAAAACAATAAAGTGCGCCTCGGCGCGTATTACGACGGCAGGACAAACGCGGTTTATATCGACGCGAGCGGAGTGTTCGGCGACGACAATACGAAGCTCAAACTTACGGATATAAAACTGCATGAAATCCTCGACGAACTGTTCGATAAGCTGCTCGACACTATCATAGACGCGATAAACGGTCTCAGCGGCTCCTCGGCGAAGGCGCAGTATGCGGAGCTCGCTTCCGACGGAACGATAATCAAACAGCATTCGGGCATGGTGTCGGACGGCGGAAACGATATTTACGACACGATGAGCCTTATAAACGCAATTCTCGACAACGTCGACGTTGCGATGAACGGCGATATATTCAATATCAATACGGTCGCGGTGCAACTGACGCAGGATATACTGGATTATATTCTCAGTCTGGTGTTTGCGCCCGACGGAAATCTTGCTGGCGGCACGGTGCCCATTGTGGACGCGAATCTTATCTATAAGAACCTCGGCTTCGCAAAGGAAAAATCTCTTACCGTAAACGCGGGCTTCGGCGTAAGCAAGGACGATACGCTTGTTGATTTGCAGATAAAGGGCGATATCAAGTTCGGCTCCGTCGTAGACCCCGATGGCTTCCAGACTCTGTTTGACAGTATAGACGACTCCGAGTATCTTACTCTGCTCCAAGACGGTACGCTGAATACGGATATTCTGCATATCAACGTATCTACGGACGTGTCGATTGATATAGAGGCGCTGCGCGGCACTCTTGCGCAACTCAAAATCAACCTCGACGAGATAGAATTCAACGACAGCCTCAAAGGTCTGATGCTTGACGTGCTGTTTGAACTCGATTCCATAAAGGGCGGTCTGTCGGCGCAGATTTGCCTTGACCTCGATTTGTCGGGCGGTCTGTCTATGTCCGCTATTCTCAATTCCACGGCGATGATACGTCTTATCAAAAACAGCGACGGGGGCGAAGTCCTCTCAATCTATTTGCAGGACGGATTCATCTATATCGACGCTCACGTGCTTTGCATAAACGCGGAGAGAATCGCAATCAACCTCGAAGAGCTTATGGTGATGCTCGGCGTGGATTTCGGAGGAAATAAGGACGAAGCGCAGGGCGCCGCCGACGATGAGCAGACGGGCGACACTCAGATAACCGCGGATAAAATCATCGTTATGCTGGCAGGCATGATTGACGGCTTCTCGATGATGAAAAATTCGATTTCCGTCACTTTTGCCACGGATATTCTCAACAAAGTACTCGATATGCTCGATATCAAGGGCATTACCTTCGATTTCTCGGACGCGAGCGCAAAGGGCGGTATAAACATTACGCTTGCCGACGGCCTGAATCTTACGGATTTGCGCCTAGGTTTGAATTTCGGAATCGGAGAGAATTTCAACTTCGATATCGGCGTCACGGGCTTGCAGGCGGGTATGTCGGACACAAATACGCGCTATCTCGATGAATTTTCGTCCGCGCCTTCGACCGCATACGTTGAAATACTCAAATATCCCTATCTGTCTCTCGACGTTACGCTGGGCGCGGAACTCTCCGTTTGCGAAGGCGAAACCAATATCGTATTCGGAAGCGTAGGCACGCACTGGCTCAAAAAGGTGGAAAATCCCGACGCGCCGGGAGAATATCTGTATATTTATCAATCCATAGACGACGAACCCGTTCCGTCGAACTACGCGGGACTGCTGTATTATAAGGACGCGGACGGCGTTTGGAGAGAGGCGTATTCCAGCTCTATTACCGTGGGCTTCCGCGAGCAGGGTGACTTTGCGTATAAACTTAATGTAAGCGCGCGCCTCGACCTGACCGCGATTTTGGATTATCTGCTCGGCAAAAATCAGAATATAAGCACGAAAGACGACAGGTCTGAGCTTATGATACAGCTTACGGGCAGCAAATTCGGCGGCGCGGAGCAGGTGTTGATAGGCTTGTATTATCTGCCGGGCGTGCTCTACGTGGACGCGAGCAATTTCGGATTTAACAAATTCGAGACTCATATAGATTTGTACGACCTTATTCTCAAAATGATAGCCAAGGATTCGTCTATCGTCATAAACGGCACCGCAATGGACGGCTCCGAGGCGATGGCGGCGGCTGTAAACGGCGAGCTCGGCTATGCCGAGAGAAGAGCGCTTGCGCTTACCCTTATTGCAACGCTCACGTCGGAGGATTTCACGATAGAAGTCGCCAAAGGTCTTGTCGAAATGCTGTTTGAGCTTACGGGAATCGACGTTACGGAAATGACGGCGTGGATTAATGTGGCTTGGGACAACCTCGAAAGCAGAGACGGGAAGGCGTTCAGAATAAAGGCGGATATCAAGGGCTCCAACAACGAGGAAAATATCGGCGCGGAGATTTACGCGAGCGATTTGGGCATTAAAATCGGCGGCGATTCTCTTGGAAATATACTCGTAGATTACTCGGATAAGGCGACGGGAGATATTCAGCAGATTCCTATCGCAGAGTATGTCGGCAAGGAAGATATAGGCTTTGAGCTCAATGTTCCTATTTTGAACGAGTACGGAGATATCGTAATTCCGTCCGTATTTGCGGAACTCAAAGGCACTTTCAGCATCGGCGCGGACGCAGGCAGTCACGACTGGACGGTAGGTCAGTGGCTTTCCGCATTTATTGCGGACGATTCCAGCGCGGTGAGCTCTTTCCTCAACGATTTGGTGCTTTCTTACAGCGTACCCGTGCCCGCGGGCTCCGAAATCGGCTTCCGCGTCGCGCTCAATCTGAGGCTCGATAACAGCACTCCCATAGACTTTATCGAGAATGCTGTATTTGCCGAAATCGCCGAAGCCAATAAAAAAGATATTTTATCTAAATACGACGAAATATACAGAAAAGAGGGCACAAAGTATTATCTGCTGACCGAAGACGAAAGGAAGAACACGAATACCTATGAAGGCGCGCTCTATATCAAGCAGTATATTCCCAACGGACTCGCTGTCGTAGAGCTTACAGCGAAGAAGCATACGGGCGTAGCGTATCTCAAAATGGGCGAGAACTACGTCAAAGTCACGGTGACGGAGGATAACGCCGACGACTTTGCGAACGATACTCTTTACGTATCGGCGTCCCTGTTCAATTTGGATTACATACTGTCTCACTCCGATTTGGCAATCGAGCTTTACAGCAAGTCGATAACCGACGTGGACAATATGACCCCCGAACAGCGCTCCGACGCCACCTTGCTTGCCGTAAGACTCGTATACACGGGCGATTTCCTCGGATATGCGGCGGGTACGCTGTACTTGGATTTGAAGGACGACTTCAATATCGCGGTGGCGAATATCAACGTTGCGGATTTGCTTGCGTCGTTTAATAAAACCACAGACGGTAATAAGGATAATAATAACAATAAAGAAGACGAAGCTGTAACGGGCGCGGAGCAGTCGGGAGGAGTTATTTCCACCGTTCTCGGCAATCTGAGCGATTACATAGGCGGAATTACGGTCGATAAGGTCGGCGCGCAGGTCAACTTTGCCGAGGCGCTCGTCACCGCTCTTGTCAACATGATTGCAAAGACCGATATCGCTCCCGAGGATTTCATCAAACTCAATCCTACTGACAGCTATCTGAGCTTTGCTTGGAAGTATGCGCTTGCGCTTCAACTCAAAATAGACCCCGTATATCTCGGTCTCGAAATTTCGGGTCTGAGCTTCGGCATAGGCACGGACGATTCCGTACTTCCCGACGACTTCGAGAGCGGAAAGTATACTAGTACGGAAAATCTCGACAATATTACGGTGAGCGCGAAGCTCAATCTCGACCTCGAAATAAAGGAACAGAAAGAGGAAATCAGAATCGAGAAATACATCGATTTGTTCATAAAGAATACGGGTCTCGCACTGGGCATCAAATTCGATTGCGATATGACGTACAATCTTGCGCTTACGTTGGGCGCGAACCTCACGCTGAACAATCCCAACGACACCAAGATTATCATTGAGCTTGCAAACGTTCTCGAAAACAAGAATATTTTGGCTATTTACGTCGACGGAGCATCCGTGTATATCGATTTCGGAAGTTTTGCGGAAGAGGCGTTCTACGTAGAGGACACTGCTATTGCAAAAAAGATTTGCGAGCTTGTTTCAAGCCTGCTCGGCAAGGTGAAAGACAATACTGCGGGAGAAGCCTTGGCTGCGGCCGAGGGCGCGCCCGAAGGGTTGACCGCGGAAGAGCAGATGCAAATTATGCTCAACATCTCCGATAAGAGACTCGGCGCTCTTGTGACTCAAAACGTGCTTGTGGGAATTATCGCGGCGCTTGCGGGAGATAAATCCGTATACACCGTTATAAATCCCGCAGTCGAAGAGGGCGAAGAGCTTGCCGCGGACAAATTTGAAGGCTACTACGTCGAACGCTACAATCAGATCGATGACAAAAAATTCGTAGAAGCGGAAGACGGCGTGTACGTGAAAGAATATATTAACGACCGCGTTACGGGAATTCCTATCGAGGACAGAACAAATCTTCCCGAAATCATGGAGAAGTCGGGCGTATACGTAAAGCGCGCGACGGGCAACTATGCCAAGGTGGGCGGAATTGATTCCACGTTCGACGAAGTAGAATTGTTTACGCTTGATTTCGGCTACGATATCGACACGATTATCGAGGGCTTCGACCTCGGACTTTCGCTCAGCCTAGATTTCAGTCTCGACCCAATAGGTATCGACGTCAAAGTGGACAGCACTTTGCTTGCCGTCGGCATCGAACTCTGCGACCTTGACGTGGAAACGGGCGTGAATGGCGACGCGTATGCGAGAATCGAAAAGACGATTGCTGACGCGATAAACAGAAAGGATTATTACGAGCTCAAAGCGGGCGAAACCGCGGATAAGAAATACGTTCTCGTAGACGGAACGGACGGACCCCGTTACGAGGAGTACGACGCGAGCAACCCCGACCATGCGGGCAAGACGCTGTACGGTGCGGACGACCATTTCACAAAGCGCAGCGATATGAGCATCATAGAAGTCGACCTCGACCTGTTGATAGATTACAGCACGGGCGCGACCTATACCTATATAGCGGACGAGCGCGAACTCAAAAAATACAATCCGTCTCAGAGATATTCCCGTCAGCAGTCCGACGGCAGATTCGTACAGGACCCCAACGGTCATTTCGTGCGCGACGGCTTCGGTATGGACGCGGTGCTTGATTATATCTTCGACCAACTGCTTGAAGACGAGAAGGTGTTGGACACTCTTCTGCCGCTCATACTTCTGTCTACGGAAGGCGGCAAATTCGATTACGAAATCATCAAGGAAATCATAGAAGGCAAGCCTAAGCCGACGTCGCTCAGGGAATTCCTCGCGCATATCGGATTACAGCTTCTTCTTGACGACGCGATGGACGACGGAATAATGATAAATATCAAACTCCGTGTCGATACGAAAGCTCTCGGTCTTGACCTCAACAACATCGATTTCGATAATCTGAACTTCGATTTGGACAGCATACTCAAATCTTTGGAAGCGTCAATATGCTTCGATTTCACCTATGAAAACGGAGCGGACAGCGCCTCCAAGATATATGTATATCTTGTCAACGGAGTCGTATATCTTGACGCGTCCCGCGTAAACGGACCCAAGATACAGCTGAATCTGTTCGACCTGCTTGACGTGATGAACGTAAATCTGGGCGGCTCCAAGGGCGAAGCGCTTGCGGCGGCGGAAGGCGACGATAAGGACAACGGCAATAATAAGTTGGATTTAGTCAAATTGCTCAATCTTATCGTAAAGCAAATCGTGCTCAGCGGAACTCCTTGGGAAGGTAATCCCGTTCTGAACAGGATAGACGCCTTGAACGTGTTCTTCAAGAACAATATGATTAGCTCCATATTCAAGGAGATGCTGGGTATCGATTTCGACAATATTTATTCGGAGCTGGACGACAAATCGGGTCTGTTCCTCAAACCCAGCAATCTGATTGACGGATACGGTCAAGAAATGCTCACGCTCGAATTTATAGCGTCTCTCGCAAATATGCCAGACCCGTCCGATGTGAGCAAGCATTTCAGCTTTGACATACTTCTCGGACTCAATGCGCGCTTCGATATGGTGAGCACCGAGGACTACCGCGGCTTGCTCGGCGAAGATGAAAAGTGGAGCTTTATAAGCATAGCGGAGTATATCGACAATATTCTCTCAATAGTAAACGGATTTTACGGCGACAGCTATAACGCCGTCGATACGGAAAACGTGGTCGAGGGCACTTTGTACTACGGCTTCGACGAAACCGAGAGAGACGGCCAAGGCAATTACGTAAGCGGCGACTACCTGTTTGTGGCAGGCTCGTACCGTCTTATCAACGAGGGCGAAAAGGATAAACTGGATAAGAAGACTCCCAGATACAATCGTAAGTACATGAAAGTTGTTGAAGGAGTCGCAAACGTCCTTACGTACATTCCCGATAATCTGGGTCTGTTCGTTTACGACGAGGCGAACGATATATACGTCCATATGAACGATTACAACGGAGACACTTCGGCTATGTCCAAGTTCAGACAGGACGAGGCGCCCGTTAAAGACGCAGCCGGCAATAACGCGGCGCTTGCCGACGTGAAGCTGTACTCCAAGGAGGGCGCTCCCGAATATAACAATCAAAACGTTTATCTGAACGTAAGCGGACTTGTGTATTTCAACAGCAACAGCATCGAGACCTACAACGTGGGCGGACTTGTGAGCAATCTGTTTGCGGATATGATAATCGAATTGCAGGCGCAATCCGTGTTCAACGGCGGCGTAGGCATAAATATCGGACTCAACGTAGACCTTGCGGCGCTTGATTTGAGAGGCGTTCTCTCGGGCGCGTCTTTCGACAAGTTCTTTGAGAACAGCGACCTCAACAAACTCCAAATCGCCATAGAATTTATACAGGTAGACGAAAACGGCGATTTTGCAAGATATTCGAGCGACGACCCCAACAAATTGGGCGATTTGAAGGTTCTCGGAGGTATTTATCTGAGAGACGGCGACCTCTACATAGACGCAACCCAGATTATTTCGTCGGCTGAGAGCTATTCGCGCATAGACGATTTCATTGAAGTTGCAAAGGACGCCATAGATAAAATAGGCGGAATAATCGGCGGCGGAAACGGCGAACAGGGCAAGGAGGCTCTTGCCGCGGGCTCGGACAGCGAACTGGATAAGGAAAGAGCGGACGTAATCCGAAATGCAGTCTTGGCGCTTGCTTATTCGGATACGGCGTTCCAGATTCAGCTTACCCGCTCGCTCATAGCGTTCGTGCTCGGCACAATCCTTCCCGATCTCGGCTCTATCGAAGATATATTCGACATAATGCAAATTTCGCTCGGCGTAACGCACGGCGAAACCGTATATAAGGAAGTAAGCTCTATAACCGACCCCGTGGAAAGAGCCAAGTGGGAATTGGGCGGAGAGTATTACGACGAGAGATACAATCTCTATACGAACGAAAACGAATACAGGACCGTCGCGCTCGACGAGTATTACGTTGCCGAAGTGAACGGCGAAATCCGTTACTATCAAGCGGATTATACCACGCTGTACTCCAAGGACGAGACGGACAATAAGAAGTATAACGTTATCGACTCATATGTCCCCGGCAAGACATACGTATTCGATACGAACTACTATTGGCTCATAACCCGCAAGACGGAAGGTAAGACTGTTGAAAAGAGCGCGAATTACTACGCGTTGCTTGAAAACGGCGCTCCCGTAAGTCTGCGCGCTTACGATTTATACGCAGAGATTGACGGCGAATATGAGAAAATCGACGTTTCAAAGAACATTTTTGTCAACGACAATGCCGCTTCGGATTTCCGTTATGTGAGATATAACGGCGAATATCAGAAGGTCACGGCTTTGCAGACGAGGCTGTACGGATACGTGAAGACCCCCGGCGGACGTTACTACCGCACGGTTTATCACTATGCCGCGCTCGACGAATTCAAGATTGGCGCGGATATCACTACGGGCTGTCTGAGCATGGGTCTCAAACTCGGCGGTCTGTCCCTCGATTTCAGCTCGGGTATAGAGCTTGTGCCAGATTACATCCTTGACGAGAAGGCGCACAGCGTAACTATCGGAAATACCACCAAAAAGTATTCCAAGGATTTGACGGACGAGGAAAAGGAGCTGACGGCGACGGTTCCGCTTAATCCCTTCTATGACACGATTATTTCGGTCGGCTTCTCGATAGAACTCGAATTGGGCATAACCGAGGGCAGTATCGATATAGGACGTATTATCAAGGAAATCATCGGCGATTTGACGGGTATAAAGATTGATATCCCATCCACGTCCAAGGGCTATTCCTCCGCTCATTTCAGAATAGACGTGTCGCTGATGCTGGATATGTACAATATCACCAATTCCGAGTTGAAATTAGAGCTGATTTCCGTCACGGAAGCCGGCTACGATA
>CASQXY010000004.1 GCA_949432885.1 uncultured bacterium
TACTACTCCCTTAGCAGGGGAGCCCCTTCAGCCTCTTGGGTATTTCTCCAAAAATCTACGATATCTCTGCGCGGCGCGGCAGTGTTCGCATTTCAATTTAGCTTAATTATACTATCATACCAGCGTATACATGTCAATGGTTTTTGAGAAGGTTATGGCAGGGGGCGTCGGCGCAGTATGCGCAAATCGGCAATCTTTGAAATCGGCAAAAATACGACGTATACGCTACGCATTCTAATTGAACTCAAAAAGTATTCGGAAAATACTTGACGCAATCAGAAAAGGTGGCGGCTTGAAATAAGTTTGAGTGGACGCTATAACAGCGGTTGCAGTCGGGGGAAACGTTATGCGCAAATATTGCAGGATTGTGATTTGATATTAATATTCTTGCTTGCGGCTCTTGCGCTTATTTCCTGCAACCCGAGGCAGATTCACGTAAAGTAACGATTGCTTTTACCGCCGAGAGGAGAGTTTACGAGGTTAGATAATGCGGTAGGTCGGATTTTAGAATACCCAAACTTCCCGAAACCGAATTTCGCGGTTTGAGGACTGGTATTTGTACGGCGGCATAATGAAGTTAAGTCTTAATAATTGATTATTTGTAATAGAATTTTGCCGTTTTTTAAGTTCTCCCAGCGCATTTTCCCCGAGGATTTCAATGACCTAGGGCTCGCGGTCGTGAACGCTGATTGTACCTGTGTGACAATATGCTGTGCGGCAGTATTTCGTTATTCTAATGCAATAGAATCGTTAAATCGGCTTATAGCAAGGATATCGGGGGAAACAGCTTTTGGGTTAGACGTTTTTTCCGAGGTCGTACGCCTGCCGAGCGTAAGGGGTGTTTTGAACCTCGCCCTTATTTGTAACGCCCGTCGCGCGCAGAACGCCTTTCAGCTTTACGGCGTCAAAGCATGCTATCCAGCCTTCGATATCCGAAACGCTGCCGTCCATTGCTCTCGCGTCGTCCTCGGCGGAAGAGGAAAGCAGATAAACTTCCGTAAATCTGTTGTCGAGCGTGTACAGCGGATTGAGCCTGTCGAGGAAGGTTTTAAGCTGTCCCGATACGGAATAGTAGTACACGGGAGAAGCAAACACGAGCACGTCGCTGTTTCTCACGTCTTGGTACAGGGCGTTCATATCGTCGTTTATCGCGCACTTTTTTGCCGAATGGCAATACAAACATCCCGAACAGAACTTCATATCCAAATCCCGTACGTTTATCTTTTGCACGGCGTGTCCCGCATCCCGCGCTCCTTTTGCGAATTCTTCCGCAAGCATATCCGAATTGCCGTCCTTTCTTGGCGAGCTCGAAACAATAAAAACGTTTTTACTCATTTTTCTCCTCCGTAAGCGGTTTTATTAGATTTTATTGCAAGGCTTTGAGGCTGTCAAGTGCGAAACGCGTTCAATCCGCAGCGACAGCGGAGCGCGCATGCGGCGATTATTAATAATCAAAAGTCGGTAAAAAGTGCTTGCGTGCTTGCGTGCATGTGTGTATAATGGAAATACTATTGATATATTCTCATATTTGGAGTTTTAGATATGAAGAAAAAACTGACTGTTGCAACCGTACTCATACTTCTGTTGGCTTTCAGCTTGACATTGCTGGTCGGCTGCGACGAGATTTTCAAAAAGAACGACGAGCGCGACGCCACGCAGATAGTTGCCACCGTTAATTACAACGGACAAAGCGCAAATATTTACAAATTCGAGCTCACGGCGTCCTTCAACAGCTATGCGCCCGCTTACAACAGCTATTACGGCATGACCTTCCAGCAGGCGGCGAACTACATTCTGCAATCGCTGGCGCAGCAGAAGCTGCTTGTGCTTTACGCCAAGGAAAAGGTCTCTACGCTCATGGGTCTGTCCTCAGTGCCTGAGGATATAAGTGATTTGCTCACCGCAAGCGAGAGGAACAAGGCGATTGAAAACGCAAACGACAGCATGTACGACGCGCTCAGCTCGCTGATTAAGGACAATATCACGGAAGACAATTACAACAGCGGTTCTACCGCCGCGCCTAAGGACGAGGAAATTGAAATTACCGACGGCGTTTCCATTCGCTTCGATTCAAACGGCGGAAGCAGCGTGACGCGTCTGCGCGTGCAGAAAGGCACCACCGTCAAAGAGCCCGAAGCGCCTACGAAGGAAGGCTATACTTTTTACGGCTGGTATAAGGATTCGGAATTTAACGGAACGGAATTCAAGTTCAGAGAATATCAGAAAAACGAGAAAGGCGAATACGTAAAGGACGATAAAGGCAACTTTATCGATATCGGCGAAAAGGTAGACGCCAACGAGACTCTCTATGCGAAGTGGGAGAAGTATACCGCACCTCGCACTGAGAAGCCCGCAGTCGAGGAAGAGGAGGACGATTACGACCCCGAAGACGAGACCGTGACGCTTTCTTCCAAATTTTTCTCCGCGGAGTATCGCTCGGAGCTGTACGCAAAGGTGCTCGAAGAGGATTACGTCGACCAGATTAAGGTCAAAAAAGACAGCACTCTCGAAAAGACGGTCAACAGCTATATCGATAAGAGCCTTGCGACGCTCAGAAAGAATCTGAAAGCCAACATCTACAAGTCCACCGACGAGGAGTGCTATCAATACTATCTCGCAAATCAAATGGAAACCCTTGTCGTGACCAAGCTCGAAAGGCTTATAGGCAAACAGGTATCCGTGTCCCGCGCGGAGGTAGAGGCGGAGTTCAACCGCATAGTCGCCTCCAATAAGGAGACCTTTGCGGATTCCGAAGCCAGCTATTCGAGCGCGCTTGCCGATAAGCTCAACGGCACCTATTTCCACCCTGTTTCGGGAGACAGCTACGGCTTTGTTGTGAACATACTCTTGAAGCTTGACGAGGAGAAGCTGGACGAGCTGACAAAGATGTACACCGCTAATCCCGCCAATAAGGAATCCGTCAAAATAAAACGAAACCAGCTCCTTTCTCAGATGACGGTGAAGGTTTCCAACCCCAAGTACGACAGCAAGGCTATCGTCAAGGATAAAAACAACAATCAGATAGAATTGCGCGACCCGATGACCGACCCCGACAATCCTTATAACGGCATAAAGGAGATAGAGGGCTACGACCCCAACGAATACAAAGCTAAGGACGGCGTAAACGATTATTCCAAACTCATTTCATTTGAGAAGGACGAGGACGGAAACTACGGTATCGTATACGGCGCGACGGAGCATCCCGCAATGGCGTACCTTCTCGAAGAAGTACCCGCGTTTGATGTCGACAAAGACAGTGCTACGGTCAAGGGCGTAATTCATCAGATTTACGACAGCTTCGCACAGGTGAAACAGGCGGTTGCCGACGACGATAATCTGACCGTGGCGCAGGGCATATATTGGCTCAGAGAGGTTGCGACGGCGTGGCTTTATCTCGTCGGAGACGACAGCGGCGCAGTGACGGAAAGCTCCAACAACAATGGACTCGGATATCTCGTCACTCCCGAGGGCGGGGAAAGCAGCTTCCTTGAAGAGTTTACGGATTATGCCCGCAATCTTATCAAGGCTGGTACGGGTTCGTTCAGCGTAGGCGAAGCGGATTTGAACACCGCGTTCAAAGGCGCTTCTGCGGACGGTACGCTTGCAGGCAACGGCAAGGTATACGTGGCGGCGGACAGCTTTATCGAATCCGGCACGACCAACAACGCGTATGCCGGCATATTCGTGCTCCTCAACAGCTATACGGTCTGGGACGAGAATTTCTACGCGCAGTATTCCGAAAACGGCTCTGCGCTTCCTGCGGACGGTACGCTACCTTCGGATTATCTGCTTTCGTTCGGCAAGGACGCGCCCGACGAGGACAATCCTTACAATGCCAACACCGTTTACGGCATGATATACGATACTTTGCTTGCGGCGAAGAAAAAGACCGCGTACAACATCGACGTGAATACGATGGGCAAGGATAATATCGAAAATATCGTGTATTATGAAAAAAATTACAAGTCTTTATGGAAAGATTTGGACGACTGATAATTTCGTTCGACAAACAACTGCGGCGCTTATGCGCCGCTTTTATTTTACCTCTCAAAAGCCTACGAACTTGCGTTGCGTTTATGATTACGTATGAATTTAAGAAAGCTTTGTTTGTAAAAGTATATAGTTATGCAATGTATAATATATTTTTCAACAATTTGTCGAATTCGGTTGCATTTATTTCACGAAAGCGATACAAATAATATCGCGGAGCAAAAAAAGGCGCAGCGGCGCGCGATACGCGCAACTTAGTGTTTTCATATGATAAAAGCAAAAAGCGGCATGGATATGACAAAAGGCGGATTGATGGGGAAGCTCATCGCCTTTTCGTTGCCGCTTGCAATGTCGGGCATACTGCAATTACTTTTCAATGCGGCGGATTTGGTGGTCATAGGACAGTTTTCGGAAACGGGCTCCGAATCGCTTGCGGCGGTAAGCTCCAACAACGCGCTTATCGGACTTATAATAAATGTCGCAATCGGTCTTTCGCTTGGTGCGAACGTGGTTATGTCGCAGGCGATAGGCGCGGGAAATGCCGAACGTGCGGAACGAACGGTGCACACCTCCTTACTTCTCGCGCTGATATGCGGCGTGGCCGTCGCATTGGTCGGCGCGCTGTGCGCAAGGGACTTTCTCGTGTGGATGAAGACGGATGCCGTAGTGCTAGACAAAGCCGCGCTATATCTGCGTATCTATTTTATAGGCGCTCCCGCCAACGTTGTTTATAACTTCGGAGCGGCGATACTGCGCGCAAAGGGCGATACGAGGAGGCCTCTCGTATACCTGCTGATAGCGGGCGTTCTGAATGCGGGTCTCAATCTTATATTCGTTATATTCGCCAAACTCGACGTAGCGGGCGTTGCGCTTGCGACGATAATCTCCCAATACGTATCGGTAGTTCTCGTCATAATTGCGTTGCTCAGGGAAAAGGGATATTGCAGGTTTATTCCCAAAAAACTCGCAATAAGGAAGCGCGAGCTTCTCGATATTGTGCGCGTAGGGCTTCCGTCGGGCATACTGAACTCCTTCTTTTCCATTGCAAACGTCATAATTCAATCGAACATAAACGTATTCGGTTATCAGCTTATGGCGGGCAATTCCACGGGTTCGAGCCTTGAAATGTTCGTATACACCGCAATGAACGCGGTGTCGAATGCGGCGACGACCTTTTCAGGTCAGAACGTCGGAGCAAAGCGCAACGACCGCATAAATTCCATTCTCGCAGACAGCAGTATAATAACCGCCGCGGTAAGCGTAGTTATGGGAGGCTTCGTCATATTGCTAGCTCATCCGCTCGCGTCGCTGTACTCTCGGGATCCTGTGGTAATAGGCTACGCGGTGGACAGGCTGTGGGTGATACTGCCGCTTTATGCCCTGTGCGGAATTGTGGAAAATTTTGTGGGCTGTCTGAGGGGAATGAACTATTCCATATCTCCGATGATACCATGTTTTATATGCGTGTGCGTATATCGTATTGTGTGGGTGTTTACGGTGTTCCAAAAGGTGCATACGCCGTTCATACTGTATTTGTCATATCCGATAAGCTGGGCGCTTAATCTGATTTTGATTGCCGCTCTGTATATTTTTGTGTATATGAAAAAAATCCGACCGACCGAAGTCCTGAGAGCGGATATGCGTAGGGCGGAGTATAACCGCTGTCCGGCGTAGTTTTAATTAGTATTGCAAACTATAATTTCGAAATCATCCAAAATCAATCGCGTTTCTTTTTGAAAATCCGGCCGAACAATTCGGCAATATTTCGGAACACGTCGTTTTTGCGCGGTTTCACGATTTCGTCCACGCACTGTTTGAGGTTTTCGGGGCTCGTTGTTTCCGCCTGTACGGTAAGCTGGTCGCCTACTTGCAGCACAGTATCCGAGGAAGGGGTAATCACAGTGCCGTCGCGCATGACGGAACGTATAAGCAGATTCCCGGGCCACAGGATATCGCGTATCGCATGCCCCGCGGCAACCGCGCCTTCTTCGAGGGAGGTGACGTAGATTTCGCGGCGAAGCGTAACGTTTTGGCTTTCCATATAGCTTTCGAGGAGCGCGTCGTAAAGAGGCTTGATGCGGAAAACTTCGCTTATCATATAACCTATCGACACGCCGAGTATGACGGGAATAAGCAGGGTGAACTGCCAAGTGAGCTCCACGACCATAACAATAGAGGTGAGCGGCGCTTTCACGACCGCGGTAAAGAACGTCGCCATGGATATCATAACAATACAGTCAGAGTACGCCGCAGACATTCCCATAAGTCCGCACAGCTTGGACGCAAGCGCGCCGATACATGCGCCGAGCGCGAGCATGGGAATGAATATTCCGCACGGCACTCCCGCGCCGAGATTGAGCACCGTGGATATCAGCCTTAGAATGAGCACGATAAGAAGCGTGACGACGATAGGCGATGAAAATACGCTTTCGACGGACATCTCCGCCGTGCCGCCGTGAGTGCCGATAGCCTCGATAAGCGCGTGGCCTCCGCCCATTGCGTAAACCGTAATAAGTCCCGCAACTCCTGCGAATAGGAACGGAATAAGCATTTTAAGTGCGCCTTTTAGCGCCGTCAACCTTGAAATCAGCTTTCTTGCAAGGAATGCAAGTTTGTAAAACCCTACGCCGAACAAGCCGCTAATAATCGCCGCAAACGCTACGTAAAGGTATCCTTTTATCGGAAGCGTGTGGAATACGAAATTGGTGATTTCGCTTGCAACCTCCATATTCATTGCGTCAAAAAGCAGGTTGCGAGTAATAAGTCCCGATAGGACGGAGGAAAAAGCGCAGATAAAAATGGAGGGAGTAAAACGTCTGTGCGCTTCCTCGAAAGCAAATATTATGCCCGTGAGAGGCGCGTTGAAAGCGACCGCAAGACCCGCGCACGCGCCGCCCGTAATCTGATAGCGCCTTTCCATATCCGAGCCGCCCAGAATCCTGCTCACGCCCTGACCGCAAGTACCGCCGATATACATGCTCGGACCCTCCGCGCCTGCGCTCAGTCCGCAGAATATGCAATACAGACTCGCCGCCGCCATTGCGGGGAGCACTTGATACCATTTCATTGTAAGAAGTCCGCGCGAAGCGCCTTCCGTCTGCGGAATGCCGCTGCCGTGTATCATAGGCACAAGATGCACAAGCACTGCGATTACGAAGGCAGACAGCGCAAGCACGATGAACAAAAGAGGAATAAATTCGGGTTTTTCGAGTATGCCTCTATAAAGGTTTTTGGAATAAGAGGCAAGGAAATCAGCCGCAAGATTATAAAATGTAACGACAACGCCCGCAAGCATGCCGGTGCAGACTCCGACAGCCATGAGTTGCAGTCCTTTTCTGTACAGATTATATCCGAAGCGAGTATGTTTCATCGTTGAGCCTCGATAACCGAATTAGGTCATAATTATAGTCTTTCGTTTGCAAAAAATCAACGTCTTGCGGCAACTTTGCATTTTGACGGTCCGCTCATTCGGCGCCGTACAGCCTTAGCGTTGATTTGAGCGCGGCGACGACCTCGGCGCGCAGGGATTCGGGGGATATGATTTCCACCTTATCGTTGTATTGAAGCGCCCAGTACAGCATAGCCTGCGGACTTGCTTTAAGCGACGCGGTGAAATGCTCGTCGTCGGTCTGCATTGCGGTGAATCCGCCCCCGAACCAGTCGTACAGCTCGTCCGTCATAAAGTTTGCGCATTTTATGGTTATAGGCACGGGCTTGTCGCTGAACATATAGGGCAGGCAGGTTGCGATTTCCTTATAATTTATACCGTTTTTGAATCCGTCTATATTCTTTATTGGAATCGCGTCCTCGTCGAGCAAGCGCATGTCTGTCATCTTGTCAAGCCTGTCGTAGCTCACGGTGCTGTATTTGTCGTCTTTCAGCATAAGATAATATCTTTGATTGTGCAGAAGCATCTGATACGGAGAGGCGGTATGCACGTCTTTTGCGCGGAGTTTTCCGTCCACCCCAGACCTGTTGTAGACAAAGGTTATCTTCTTGCCTTTTTCAATGGCCTCGTCCGCAATTTCGATATTCAGAAAAAAGTCGCGGTTTTGAGACTTGTCCCAGTCCTTCACGGAATATACGTGTCTTACGTTGCTCTTGAAGTTGTATCCGCCGAGCTTGATAAGTTTGTCGATGAGCTGTTTGGAATGAGTGGAATTGATATGGCGAGAGCTTAGTACGCTGTCTATAAGCAGTCTGAGCTCCGCGTTTTCAAAATTCCTCGAAGCCAAATACGTGCCTCGCGCGTCAGTTTCAATATCAACACCCATTTCCTTCAAATATGAAACGTTTCTGCCAACGGCCTTTCTCTCGCATAGTACGTCGTAATCTCGTTCGAGTATATCGATTATATCCTGTTGTTTCAGCGGATGGTTTTCGTCGCTGTATTTATCCAGCGTCTGATATATCCGCATTATCAAAGTCTTTTTTGCTTCCGCCGCCATAAAAGTCTCCCGACACAATTTATCTGACATTTCTTTGTGTTTCTATAATATATGCGTTTTTGTACCGAAAACGGTACATTGCATACGGTATTATATAACCGTAGCAGACAAATAGCAACGCTTTTGTGAAAATTATGTCTGCAATCTATATACTGCCGACGAGGCATAAAGGAGAAAACTATGAATGTAAAAGTTACGCGTATTTGCACCGACAGCACGGTGACGAGCAAAAAGGTTGCGACAAGAGACGGAAAGCTGGTCTGCGTGAGGTTGAGCATCATACACAGATAGCGTTTTCGGAGTTGAAAACCGCTTTATAAAATGGTAATATAAAAGAATAATATACAATTTGAGGCGGGATAGCAGTTGAGTAAGAAACGCAAAATCGCAATAGCCGTTGTCGCAGGCATTATGGCGGCGGTGCTGATAATCGGTTTGTGTCTGTACTTTTTCTATTTCAGATATACGACTGAGGGCGGAGTGTACGGCATCGAGCAGATAGACCTGTCTGTAAAGCCCGAGGGAACGGAGCCTTCATTTGATTATCTGTACAATCGCACTGTGATAGACTTCGGGGAAGACGGAGAGGATTATCTGGCGCACCCCGACAGCATACTTCTCGACAGAGGGACGGAAAACGAAAGGGTTTTCACAAGCTATGTCAAAGGACACGGCAAGGGCGAGCTGGTATGCAAGATTACTTATGACGGTCTGGATTACGGAACAAGGCTGACAAATCTGCCCGATAGCTGGAAATATAGCGAGGAGACGCCCACCTTGTATGAGCTGAATTTCACAAACGGCGATAAAAAGTTGATTATGGTATCGGCAAATCCGAAATGGAAGGGATATAAAACGGGAGACGGTTTCAATGTATCGCAATCCGACGACGGCGGACAAAGCTGGTCGGAGTTTAGAAAATTCTATGGAATAAACTCGTCTCACAAGGTCAATGCGATTGTGGCGATGAGTTCGCTTACAAGACTCAAAGAAAACGGCAGATTTGTCGATAAATGGATGGGGCTGTTCCACGACGACGGTTTCCGCTGCTATAAGACGGTTCTTACGTTTGACGATTCGGGTAATATGCAATGGAGCGATCCGGAAGAGCTCCTGAAAAATTCCGCAGTCAACGGAAAGTCGGCAGATCAACGTTTCTTTGCTAAGATGGCGAAACTGTGCGAGATGGAGGTCATAAGGTCGGATGGCGGTAGCGGAGATGTTCTGTGTATTCTGGCAAGATGCGAAAGCCACAGAATGAACTCTTTTATGACGTTTTCCTTCGACGAGGGAAGGACTTGGACGCAGCTTAAAGAAACACCGTCTTCACTGGACGGACATCGGCATAAGGCGGAATATCTCAAAGACGGCAGATTGTTTATAACGTTCAGAGGCATAGAGCGCAACAAAGCGAAGCTGAAAGCAAACGGAATTAAACACACAAATTTCTTTTCGTCGGGCTGGATAGCCTGGGTGGGTACGTTTGATGACCTTGTAAAGTGGTATGCGGGCGACTGTACCGCCGAAGGGCAGTACCGCGTCAAGCTGGCGCATACCTACAACGCGGGGCAGACCGAGCCTTGCGACAACGCGAACGGAGATACGGGCTACGCGGGACTTGTAGTGCTGAAAGACGGAACGGTGATTACGTCGAGCTACGGCAAATTCGACGCGGAAAGCGGAAAGACGTATATCGTTTCCAAGAGGATAAATATGGACGATTTGGACGCACTCTGGCGAAGTCAGCTCTCGGCATAAGCGTTACAAAACATAAAAAGCCCCGATAAGCATCGGGGCTTTTTATTGATATTATTTTTTCATACAGCTTTCAAAAAGTTTTCTGAATGCGGGCATCGAGCGGTCAATAACGTCTTTGCTTACGCAGTAGGCGATTCGCATCCAGCCTCTCGCCGCAAAATCGTCACCCGGCACAATGATGATTCCCTCCTCCTTAGCCTTATGCGCGAACTCGATTGAATCCCCGATAGGCGATTTCACAAACAGATAGAACGCTCCGTCGGGAAGTACGCATTCGTATCCTATTTCTGAAAGACCGTTTGCAAGCAGGTCGCGGTTTTCCCTGTATGCGGAAATATTCGGACGCAAGTCCGTACACTCGGCAATCAGCCTCTGAAACAGAACGGGCGCGCATACGTATCCGAGCGCGCGTCCCGCGCCCATAACGGCATAGTACACGTCTTTGGCGCATTGCGCCTTGGGGCTCACCGCGATATATCCTATGCGCTCTCCCGCCAGTGAAAGCGATTTGGAATAGCTGTAACAGTAAATCGTATCGTCATAATAGTTCGGAATAAACGGCGGTTCCGCGCTTCCGTATACGAGCTCGCGATAGGGCTCGTCCGCGATTATAAAAAGAGGTCTGCCGTGTTTTTTTTCAAATGCTTTTGCAAACTCCGCAAGGCGCGATATCGTTTTTTCTCCGTACACCGTGCCGCTGGGGTTGTTTGGCGAGTTGACAATCAGCGCTTTTGTTTTGTCGCTCACGGCTTTTTCTAGGCTGTCGAAATCTATGCCTAAGTCCCCGTCGAAAGACACGGAAACAGGCGTGCCGCCCGCGGATTTTATAAACACTTCGTATTCGGGGAAGTAGGGCGCAAATATGACAAACTCGTCGTCCTTTTCGCACAGGGCGCGGATTGTAATCGCAAGCGCGGCGGAAGCTCCGCAGGTCATATAAATATTGTCCGCAGTATACGGCGTATTAAATCTGGCTTTCAGACTGTTTGCGACGGCGGCTCTGACCGCAGGGTCGCCCTGCGCGGAGGTATAGCCATGAAGCGCCGCGGCGTCCGTATTTAGGACAAGCTCTTTCAGCTTTTTTGCGACTTCGGTCGGCGGCGGAACGCTCGGATTGCCGATAGAAAAGTCGAAAACCTTATCCTTTCCCATTTCGGCGGCTCTAGCTTTGCCGTATTCAAACAGTTCTCTTATGACGGAGCGCTTGCTTCCGAGCGAGTACATTTCTTCGTTCAGCATAGACCACCCTTGAAATTTGATAGGCACATTATAACACTGATTTATGACGTTGGCAACAACAGCTTTACGGCGCGTAAATTGAAGCGCAAAAGATAAAAAAGGCATTTTATCCATTGGTTATAACAGATAAAATGCCTTTTCAGTATAATTTGTATATTTATGACGGCAAAACGCTATAAATTTGCCGTCATATGACAGTTACGCTTTTTGCCAGATTGCGCGGTTTATCGGGATTGAGTCCGAGACACAGAGAGGAGGTCAGCGCCAGATTTTGCAAGGGAACGATAGCAAGAAGCGGATAAAGTTCGTCGTCCGAAAGATAGGGCAGGTAAACGGTTTTATTCGCTCCGACGTCGCCGACGGAGGAGAGTGCGGTGACGGTCGCTCCGCGCGAGCGCAGCTCGCTTACGGTGGCTTCTATCCTGTGCTTGTATTCCTGTGCCGTTGCGATTACGATGACGGCGCTCTTTTCGTCGATTAAGGCAATCGTGCCGTGTTTTAGCTCTCCGGCAAAATAAGCGTCCGTCATTTTGTATGTTATTTCCTTGAATTTCAGCGCCGCTTCTCGGGCGGTTATGCCGTCCGTGCCCTTACCTATGAAAAACAGATTCGCGCGTTTGATTCTGTCTTCATATAGGTCGTGCGAGGACAGAGTTTTTATGGCGTCTGCGAGCTTTGCGATATCCGAGATACAGACGTCGCCTCCTCCCGCGCGCTTTGCGAGAATGTACAGTGCAAGCAGCTGACAGTTATAGGATTTGGTCGCCGCGACCGCAACCTCCGCGCCTGCGTCGAGCAGAATCGTGCTGTCCGCCGCAAAGGTAACGCTGCTGTGCGCGACGTTGGTGATTGCAAGCGTAAATGCCCCCGCCTTGCTGCACAATTCGAGCGCGCTCAGGGTATCCGCGGTTTCGCCGCTTTGCGTAATCAGAATCACGACGCAGTTTTCGTCCGCAAATCTCAGCCTATCGAATTCGCTTGCGACAATCGCGTCGCACGGAACGTTGAGCCTCCGTTCCAGCGCTTCCTTGCCGTATAGGCAGGCGTGATACGCGGTGCCGCAACCCGTAAGGTATATGCGTTTCGCGTTGCAGAGCGCAGAAAGAACCGCAGGAGTAATCGCTCGGGTCGCGCTTTCGTACGTGCGCATAAGAGCCGCGGGGATTTCGTCAATCTCCGAGCGCATATGACAGGCGCAGGGCTTAGGCGGAGTGCGGCGGATTTTTACGGGTTGTTTCGGAATCTGTTTCCCGTCCTTGAAAAATTTCACCTCTCCGCCTCGGAGCACTGCGACCTCGTCGTCTTTTAGGATTACGCTTTTGGATGTGTATTTGGATATAGCAAGCGTATCGCTTGCGACAAAGCATTCGTTTTCGCCTATTCCGACAGCCATAGACGCGTTTTTGCGGCGGGCATAAATCGCGTCGTCTCCCTTCCTTATTGCAAGAAATGTCGCCGCGCCTTTGAGTCTTGCGCCGACGCGGTTCACTGCGGATATCATGTCGGAGCCGTCTTCGAGCGCCAAAAGGTGCGCGATGAGCTCGCTGTCTGTGTCCGAAACAAACGTGACGCCCTTTGCGGCAAGCTCGCGCCTGAGCTCGTCGCAGTTTTCTATGACCCCGTTATGTACAACTGCGATTGTCTTGTCGAAAGACAGGTGCGGATGCGCGTTTACGGAATTGGGAACTCCGTGCGTCGCCCATCTGGTGTGACCTATCGCGGTATGCGCGCATATATCGGGAAGCAGCGCTTCCAAAGCCGCCACGCTTCCCGCGGTCTTGAAAACGGATATATCGTCACTGCCGAAGGCTATGCCCGCGCTGTCGTATCCGCGGTATTCCAACGTTTTGAGACCGTCGATAACTATATTTTTAGCGTTTTGATATCCAGAGTAGCCAACAATTCCGCACATACTGCCTCCAACATTTTAATATATGAAGCGTTGCTGCGTTGCTGACAGCATTCGAGGAGGGAAATTTTTGTTCATAAAAGAATATGACGCCGTGCGGAAATATAATCGAATTTTGATTTTTTTGTCAAAATACTTTATTTTCATATTACAATAATTTCATCATATGAGTTCTATGGAGGGCGGCGTTTAGGAACAATGATGAAAGAATCGTAAATGTTTGCGGACTGACGGCGGTGATATCGGCGTTTCTTACGTGGTTCCGCTGGAATTTCGATAATATATATTTCGGGAACGACTTGTATGACTCCACTTGGCGTCGGACGGATATTTTATAACGTTTTACAAATCGGATTCGGAAGGGAGCAATCTGTTCACGACAAATCTTCCGATAAACATTTCTTCGGGGCTTGCCGTGTAGTATAAGCGCTTTATTAAAGTGGGTTACAACCCAAACTGTACGTATAAACATACCGTTGAGCTTGGCGTCAGAACCGAAGCTTCCGCCGGCGTATTTTCGCGCGAGAAGACGGTGTGCGTTATTTATCTCTCGGACGAGGGAGTCTATTCGATTTATGTGCATTGCTACACAACCGATTCCGATTATACAATGACCCTGAGCTAGAAGACGGCTTTTATAGAGGCTGTCTGGCAAACGCGTTATAAAAAAACGGCTTACTTCCGAAGCCGTTTGTAATTTGGCGATGATTTGCGGCGCAAATTTGTTTTGAACAATATCGCGTCTGTAAATTATTCCGTTTTTTCGGCGCTTTCCGCTTCTTGGGGCGGTAGCTGTTCCGTCGGACGGATTTGCTCCGCTTCGGCGGCAACCGCTTCCTCGGCCGCTAAGGGCTTGCGTTTGAGCCGAGTGCCTATGAGTTTGCATAAGTGCGCTATATCCGCAATCGGGTCGCGTCCGCCGAAAGCGCGGCATTTGCCGTCGGGAACGTTGACTTCCACAACGAGGGTAATGCACATAAGCATTACGAAAAACGTAGGTCCGAAAAAGTTGGTGTCAATCATTCCGTACGCGTCGAAAAGCGCAAGCCCCGCAAGCAGCATGACTGCGGCGGGCTGTTTTCTTAGAGTAAGGAAGGTTTTGTATCTCCAAAAATAAAAAGCGCAGAACGATATTACGCCGACTATGCCCATCGTGGCGAGAACCTGAACCGCCGTGCTGTGATACCAATACGGAGTGTATCCGTCCCCAGCCATTTCGCCGAGGCGATAGTCCCAGCCAGAGCCGAATATCGGCCAGCGTTTGAAAACTTCAAACGCCTCGGGATACAGCGTTTCGACGCGTCCCGCGCTGTTCATGCCTTTTCCGATAATGCCGTCGAGCACGTCTACGACAAATTCGCCCATAAACGCGAGTGCGACAACGGCAATTATAAACACTCCGCAGACGGTGGAGCAAAATGCAATTTTATTTTCGCATTTGACGGCGGTGTATAGTATCAGAGCAGGCAGAGCGAGCGTACTGAACAGAATGGCTCCTCGGCAACCCGTCGTGAACAGGAGCGCGTATTCGGCAAGTCCTGCGAATGCGAACAGAGGCGCGAGCTTGGATTTTTTCAGACAGAAATAGAATGCGGCGGGAATACACATCGCGATTGTCGGCGCGACGTTGTTTTTGCCTGCCCAGCCGATGGAAATATCCTTGCCTATAATCATCTGCTTTATAGTCTCAACGCTGCCCGCCCTCGCAAAGTATACGAGGAGCTGCAGGGATATCAAAAGCCCCGACGCAAGCAGAATTTTGAGCATATATTCGGGGAGCTCGGATTTCGTTTCGCAGTTTGCGTTTGTGGCGAAAAGGAGAGTATATCCAAGCCCTATCAGCACGGCGAGACCGAGAGCCGCGAGTACGGCAAGAGGATGTTCGTAGGGCGAGCCGACGCCGCCGAGCGCAAAGGGAACCGAGAGCGCGAGCATGGAAAGATGAAATCCCTTTATCCTTTTCGGACGCATGAAGGAGAAGTCGGGTTTGAAGCGTACGAGATTGAAGATAAGCGCCGCGAACAGCAATGCCACAATCGCAAGCAGAGGCGCAAAGCCGTGAAGCGCGTGTCGGTTTGTGCTTATGGCAAAAGTGAATTGCATAAGAGGCACAAGCAAGTGCTTTGTCCCCCGCACAAACAACAGCGGAAGCAACGCGATTGCAAAGGATACGCAGAGCAGAGCCACCCACGCGCCCGTGCACCAACCGACGAAAATAAGGAGAGAATTGAATAAGATATACCAATCCGACCGTATAAAGCTATTGAAGTATTTTAAGCATTTTGTAATTGCCTTTTTCATATTGTACCTAAAAATAACGCCGCAGTGTCGGCGTCATTAGAAGTATAGTTTAATAATATTATGCTGTCAATTAAGAATTCTACGCGCAGACCGAGAGTATGCCGCGGCGTTGCTTATTGACAGAGGCATGCGCGTTTGTTAAGATTTATTATACGGTCGCGCCGAAACCTAACGGCGAAATAACGGAATTCGGAGTTTCGATATGAGATTTTCCATGCCTCTCGCGGCAACCGATAAACAATACGTTCTGACAGACGGCGGCGTGCGCATAAGCGTGTTGAGCGACAGAATCATACGCGTGGAAAAAGGCTGCTTCACAGACAAACGAACGCAGACAGTATTTTGCCGAAGCTTTGCAAAACCCGAGTTTATATATAAAAAAAGTAAAGATAAACTATTGATTAAGACAAATATGCGCACTTTTTACGTCGATTTGAAAACTATGCGCGTAAGCGTCGAATTTGAGGGCGGAAGCAAAAAATCGTCTCCGTCCAACCGCGCCAATCTAGGCGGAACAGCGAGGACTTTGGACGGCACTTTCGGCATTCTTGGCGGCTGGAAGAGTAAAATCGAAAGGAAGGACCATTTCTGTTTCGGACATATACGAAAAGGCATTTTCGCCGTCAGCGGAGTGAGCGAGTACGATGACAGCCGCTCCTTCCTGCTCAACGAGGACGGAAGCGTCGCCGCACGACAGGGGAAGTGCATAGACAAGTATATTTTTGCTTTCGGCGACGATTATCTCGGCGGACTCAAAGAGTTTTACGGGCTTACGGGACATACCCCCGTACTGCCCAAGTATGCGCTTTCAAACTGGTGGTCTCGTTATCACGCCTATTCTGCCGACGAGTATCTTGCGCTTATGGACAAATTTGAAGATAAACACGTTCCGCTCACCGTCGCTACTATAGATATGGACTGGCATATTGTGAAAAACGTGCCGGAGGACGCGGAGTATAAATCCTTTCAGGGCGCGGGTTGGACGGGATATACCTTTGAAAAATCCCTATTCCCAGACTATAAAGCGTTTTTGAAAAATCTGAGGAGCAGAGGGCTTGCGGTAACAATGAATCTGCATCCGCGCGACGGCGTGCGCTATTTCGAGGCGCAGTACGAGGATATGGCGCGCGAGTGCGGCATAGACCCAAGCACGAAGAAGGCGGTCGAGTTCGATTTGACGGATAAAAAGTTTTTGAACGCGTACTTCGATATCTTGCATCACCCGTATGAAGCGGACGGCGTAAACTTCTGGTGGATAGACTGGCAGCAGGGCACGAAGTCCGCAGTGAAAGGGCTCGACCCGCTGTGGCTGCTCAATCATTATCACTTCCTCGACAACTGCCGCGGCGGTAATAAGGGGCTTATTCTTTCGCGCTATTCGGGGCTCGGTTCTCACCGCTATCCGCTCGGCTTTTCGGGAGATACGGTCGTGTGCTGGAAGAGCCTCAAATTTCAGCCGTATTTCACCGCGCTCGCATCCAATGCGGGATACTGCTGGTGGTCGCACGATATAGGCGGACACCTGTTCGGCAGGGGAAACGAAGAGCTGTATCTAAGGTGGCTGCAATTCGGGGTATTTTCGCCCATAAACAGACTGCATTCCAATAACAAGGCGTGGAGCAAGGAGCCGTGGCTGTATCCGCGCGTGGAGCCGATCGCGGAGGATTTTCTCAGGCTCCGCCATAGACTTCTGCCCTATGTATATTCCGCCAACGTGCGCACAGCGAACGACGGAATTCCTCTCGTATCGCCGATGTACTATTATATGAAGTGCAAAGAGGCGTATAGCAAGAAATGGCGGAATCAATATTACTTCGGCGAAAATATGCTTGTCGCGCCCGTGACGAAAAAGGGCAGGAACGGGAAAACCGAAATGGAGGTTCTGTTGCCCGAGGGCGACTGGACGCATTTCTTCACGGGCGAAAGCTACAAGGGCGGAAAAACGTACGATATCGAATGCGGACTTTCGGATTATCCCGTATTCGTAAAAAACGGAAGCATTATCCCGATGCTTCCCGACCGCAAGGGCAATTCGACATCATTTTATGAGTTGGAGGCGATAGTTTGCATGGGCGAGGGCGGATATACGCTCTACGACGAGCAGGGAAGTATCCGCTTCGAGCTGAAAAAGTCGGGCGAGAATAAATATACTCTCACTGCCGTTCCGAGCGAGGATTGCGCGGTTGAGAGGATAAGGTTTATCCCTATGGGCGGATACGAGGTTATAGGAGAGCCCTCCGTAGAGCTCGGCGGAAATTCCGTAGCTGTCGTTTTTGCAAAGCCGCTCGATAGACGCGCGGATATCGATTGAAATACGTGCTCTTATTGTATATAAGAATAATTTCTTAATTGTAAAAGGGAAAATGTCAAAAATCGCTTGACTTGTTCTTCCAATGTTTATATCATTATTAAGCATAATTTACGGTTGTGGCGTTTGCCGTTTGCGGCGCTGAGAGCGCGCAATCGTTCCCCGAAGGTCGGTGTTTGGCGGAACTAGCCCCTCTTGTCTCATTGACTGTACGGAAAACAAATACGGAGGTTGGCTACTATGGCTAAGGATTTGTCTTCAATGGCAAAAAATAATAAGTCTTATATGGCGAAGCCCGGTGAAGTTGAAAGCAAGTGGTACGTCGTCGACGCAACGGATATGGTGCTCGGACGTCTCGCTTCTCAGGTTGCTTCTATCCTGAAAGGAAAGAACAAACCCGAGTACACTCCCAACGTAGACTGCGGCGACCATGTCATTATCATCAACTGCGACAAAGTTGTTCTCACAGGCAACAAGCTGGAGGACAAGTATTATCGTTATCACACGGGTTATGTCGGAGGTCTCAAACAGATTCAGTATAAGAAGCTGATGGCGGAAAAGCCCGATATGGCAGTGTACAAGGCGGTTAAGGGTATGCTTCCCAAAAACAGCCTCGGCGCGAAGATGCTCAAAAAACTGCGCGTATATGTGGGAAGCGACCACAATCACACCGCGCAATGTCCCGTTGAGCTCAAACTCAATTTCTGAGAGGTGAAGTATGGCTACCAAGAAAACCAAAAAAGTTCAGTATTTAGGCACAGGTAGAAGAAAGAAGGCTATCGCAAGAGTTCGCCTCATCCCCGGCGGAGAGGGAGCAATCGTCATCAACAAGCGTTCGATTGACGAGTATTTCACTCTCGACACTTTGAAGCTCATCGTCAACCAGCCTCTTGTCGCTACCAACACGACGGATAAGTTCGACGTGTACGTCAACGTGTACGGCGGCGGCTTTACAGGTCAGGCGGGCGCAATCCGTCACGGTATCGCAAGAGCGCTCTGCGTTGCGGACAGCGAAGCATACAGAGCTATCCTCAAAAAAGAAGGATATCTGACCCGCGACCCGAGAGCGAAAGAGCGTAAAAAGTATGGATTGCATAAGGCGCGTAAGGCTCCGCAGTTCTCGAAGAGATAAAAACAGCGCTATTTGGCGCATTGCATTGTCAACGCCCATATTCCTCACCGTCACGTACGTCAGTACGTTAGGCGGTTCGGGATATGGGCGTTTTCGCGCACTGCATCCAAATATCGCGGTTTTTATTATAGTAGGATAGGAGTGAATACGACGAACACTCATTCAAGAGATTGTACTAGCGTTCGCAGGGCGAACGCCCCGTGAGTGCCGAGCTTGACGCTATGTACAAGCGAACAGGCAATTCTGTTTTCTGCCTGTGAGCGAGTGACATAAACAGAGCTCTATGCTTGTATATGCGAGCGCCGACTGTCTCCCCCGCGAGCGACAGAACGTTAAATAATGTACGTTCCTAATTCGAGTGGTGGGAGAAAAGCCCGAAGGGAAAGAGGGGGTTGTTCATTTTAGAGTACCCGCCGTATACCTTTGCAAAGTACGTCACCCCTCAGCCCGATAAGGTGTGAAAACGAGGAGTCACTTGAACGGCGACTCGTCGAGCTCACTTTCTGTTTACCTGTCTCTTCCGATAAGCTCGTCCAAAGTTATATTGTAAAAATCCGCAAGTTTCACGCAAAAATCAATATTGGGCAAAACCTCGTCGCGCTCCCAACGGCTTATGTTCTGTTGGGATATTCCGATTTTGTTTGCAAGCTCCACTTGATTCAAACCAGCCAGTTCTCTTTGTAGCTTCAATGCCTCTCCGTATTTCATAATCGCACTCCGCATTTTTTCAAATTCTTACACATATTCGCGTATATTGTTTTATGAACACATATATGTGTAATATGCGGGATTATATTAAAATTATATATTCTACGACATAGCAGTCGGTGCCTGAAAGCGGACGCCAACGTCACATGATGCGGCACAAAGCGCAAGCGACGACTGTTCCCAGCAGAGTACAGAATATGGCGACAGGAATAGCATAACGCAGTTTGCGCACCTTGCAGGCGGAAAAATAAACGGCGGCGATATAGAAAATCGTTTCGGTCGCGCCCGATATTACGGCGGCGCAACGTGCCGGATAGCTGTCCACTCCGTACTCGGCGATTATGCTTTCGAGAAGCGCGATAGTGCCGTTGCCTGACAGCGGAACAAGAAGCATAATTTCGGTGATTTCGGAGGGTATTCCAATGTAGGAAAGCGGCTTTGACAGCCAGCCCGAGACTATAGAAGAAAGTCCGCTTGCCTTGAAAAGCTCTATACATACGAAGATAGACGCGATATACGGAAATATGCTTTTTATGAGTCCGAGACTGTCTTTTGTGCCTTCCAGAAAACAGTCGTATACCTTTACTCGTTTGACGATGCAAACGATGAGTAGTATGATTACGAGCGCGGGTAGAATATATACGCTCATTTGCGTCTCCGTGACACAACGGAAGGCTTAATTTTACAGGATAAGCATTTTATATGGCTTTTTCTGTTATTTAAACCTCCGTTTACGTAATATTCTTTATCTTTTTTGCTATCCGAAAGCGCAAAAACCTTGCATAGGATTATGCCGCTTAAAGTGGATACGGCAGTGGATATCAAGGTCGGCAGAAATATGGACGAAGCGTCTGCGCTCCCCGCGGTCGCGCGCATCGCTATAACCGTCGCTGGGATTAGCTGTATGGAGGTCGCGTTGATGATGAGAAGTAAAATCATATTGGGACTTGCGACAGTCTGACCCTCGACGGACATCGAGCGCATGGCGTTAATTCCCGCGGGAGTTGCGACTCCGCCCATGCCGAGCATATTTGCGGCGAGGTTTATGGAAATCCATCCGTACGTTTCGTCGCTTTCCTTTTTGAACAGTCTTTTGATGAGAGGACGCAGGAGCTTGGACAGCTTTTTGTCAAGCTCGGACGCCTGCATCATTTTGAGCACGGACAGCCAAACCGCATAAATCGCGGCGAGCTTGACGGCGAGCGTAATCGCGTTCATGACGCCCTGCAACATAGTCGGAAACGCCGTTGCGGGCGAGGTGAACGTGAGAAGCACAATGGAGATGAGCGTCAGCGCCGTGAATGCGATGTTCATATACAAACTATATTTGTCGCAAATTGCAAATATACGCTCGGGGCGCACTGCTCATTGAAACAGCTCCGAATTTATTATCGCCGCCCGCATGCGCGGTTTTAATTGCCAATTTGAAAACGGGGTAGTATAATTGACTAAAATTATTAATGTATCCGTTGGCGCGCGTGCCGCGCACGGAGGTGGAAATGGACAGACAGAAGTATTATCTTACTACCGCAATCACATATACGTCGGGCAAACCGCATATAGGCAATACCTATGAAATAGTGCTTGCTGATTTGATTGCAAGAGCCAAGCGTATGCAGGGATACGACGTGTTTTTTATGACGGGCACGGACGAGCACGGCGAGAAAATAGAACTTAAAGCGCAAGCGGCGGGAAAATCCCCCAAGCAATTTGTAGACGAGGTCGCGGCGCAGGTAAGAAGCATATGGGATATGATGGGTGCGACGTACGACAAGTTTATCCGCACCACCGACGAAGAGCACGAGAAGCAGGTCAGCAAAATATTCGCAAAGCTGTACGAGCAGGGGGATATATACAAATCTTCGTACAAGGGCTGGTATTGCACGCCCTGCGAATCTTTTTGGACGGAAAGTCAGCTCGTAGACGGCAAATGCCCCGACTGCGGACGTGAGGTAAAAATGGCGGAGGAGGAAGCGTACTTTTTTGCCATGAGCAAGTACAGCGACAGACTGCGTGAGTATTACGACGCTTTTCCCGAGTTTATTACGCCGATTTCACGCAAGAACGAAATGGTGAACAACTTCTTAAAGCCCGGCTTGCAGGATTTGTGCGTATCGCGCACTTCCTTCGACTGGGGAATTCGCGTTCCATTTGACAAGAAGCACGTTGTATACGTGTGGCTGGACGCGCTGACCAACTATATTACGGGCATAGGCTACGACTGCGACGGCGAGGGAAGCTCTCTGTTCGCTGAGCAGTGGCCTGCGGATTTGCATATTATCGGAAAGGATATCGTGCGTTTCCACGTGATTTACTGGCCCATATTCCTTATGGCGTTGGGACTGCCCCTGCCAAAACAGATATACGGTCATCCGTGGCTGTTGCAGGACGGCGGAAAGATGTCCAAGTCCAAGGGTAACGTGATTTACGCCGATGATTTGGTGAATGAGTTCGGCGTAGACGCCGTTAGATACTATCTGCTCGGACAGATGCCTTTCGACAACGACGGCACTATAAGCTGGGATTCCGTCATCGACGTGATAAACAGCGAGCTCGTCAACGTATACGGCAACCTCGTACAGCGCACGGTCGCCATGAGCAATAAGTATTTCGACGGCGAGGTGCGCGACGGCGGCGTAAGCGAGCCTGTCGACGACGACCTCAAAGCCGTTGTTTGCGGACTCAAAAAACGCGTATTCGACAATATTGACGGCTTCCGTGTGGCGGACGCGCTCGGCGAGATACTGTCCGTAATAAGGCGCGCCAACAAATATATCGACGAAACTATGCCTTGGGTGCTTGCAAAGGACGAGAAGAAGAGCGACAGACTCAGGACGGTGCTTTACAATCTTACGGAGACGATTGTCATTTGCTCGTCGCTGTTGGAGCCGTTCATTCCCGACGCGGCAAGGCGCGCTATCGAGAATTGCGGCGCAAAGGCGAGAGCGTATGAAGATTTGGATAAATTCGGACTGCTGGGCGAAATCAAGACGGAGAGCAATCCCGCCCATTTGTTTGCAAGGCTCGACCCTCAAAAGGTCAAGGCTTCGCTTATCGCCAAGGGCATAATAGCGGAAGATGGCGGCGAGGCGTCTGAAACCGAATGCGTCAAATCCGAGAAGAAAGCGGAGAAAAAAGAGGAGAAGAAAGTGGAAAACGTTGTGGACATAAACGAAATTACAATTGACGATTTTGCAAAGGTACAGCTCAGAGTGGGCGAAATAATGACCGCAGAAAAGGTGGAAAAGGCGGACAAGCTGCTGAAATTCACCGTAAAAATAGGCGATGAAATTCGCACAATCGTGAGCGGAATAGCAAAATATTATACGTCCGAGGAAATGGTTGGCAAGCGCGTTGTCGTCGTGTACAATCTCAAAGCCGCGAAACTGCGCGGCATAGAGAGTCAGGGCATGCTGCTTTGCGCGTGCGAGCAGACGGAGGACGGCGAGAACGTAGTGCTCGTAACCCCCGAAAAACCCGTGGCAAGCGGCAGTACGGTGAGATAATGATTGTAGATACTCACTGTCATCTGAACGACGAAAGGCTTGCGCCCGAGGCGGACGCGATTGCGGAAGGGCTTTTCGACCGCGGCATAGAAAGCGCGATATGCGTCGGCTACGACATGCCGTCGAGCGAGGCTGCCGTAAGACTCGCGGAGAAACACGAGAACATTTATGCGGCAATCGGAATACATCCGCACGACGCGGTGACTGCGGATTATGACAGCTATGAAAGGCTGGCGACGCTGTCATCCTCCTCCAAGGTGGTTGCAATCGGGGAAATAGGGCTCGATTATCATTATGATTTGAG
This sequence comes from uncultured bacterium, assembly GCA_949432885.1. Taxonomy (GTDB): domain Bacteria; phylum Bacillota; class Clostridia; order Christensenellales; family CAG-917; genus CAG-475. The sequence goes on from CASQXY010000004.1 coordinate 23,604, forward strand.
CCCGCGCGCGATACAGAAGGGCGCGTTTAGAGAGCAGATAGAGCTTGCGGACGTTTTGGGACTGCCGATAGCGCTTCATATACGAGAGGCGTACGAGGATGCAAGGCAGATACTTTTCGAGAATAGAGGATATCTGAACAACGGCGTGCTTCTGCACTGTTATTCGGGCTCGGCGGAGTTTGTGAAAATATTCGGCGAGCTCGACGCGTATTTCGCTTTCGGCGGCGCGATTACCTTCAACAACGCGAGGCATAATATCGAAGCGCTCAAAGCCGTGCCGCACGACAGACTGCTGCTCGAAACCGATTGCCCGTATATGACTCCCGTGCCTTTTCGAGGGAAGACTAACCGCCCCGAATATATAACCTACGTCGCGCAAAAGGCGGCGGAAGTGCTCGGACTCGCCGCAACCGATATCGGGGACATCACCTCGCGCAACGCCAAAAGGCTGTTTACGAGGATGAAATAGAAACGGGAGAGGTAGAAAAATATGAACAATATATACGTATATGAGTTCGGCGACAGCCTGTATCTGAACATAACCAACCGCTGCCCCAACAACTGCGAATTTTGTCTTCGCCGTTTCAAGGACGGAGTGAGCGGGAACAAGCTGTGGCTTTTAAAGGAGCCTACGTTCGACGAGCTTACGGAAGATATATCGCTGTTTCCTCTTTCCAAATATCGGGAAGCGGTGTTTTGCGGCTTCGGAGAGCCTACATGCAATCTGTCTATGATGTCTCAAATCGGACCGTATTTGAAGAAAAAGGGCATGAGTGTCAGGCTGAATACCAACGGGCTCGGCAATCTGATAAACAACAGAAAGGACGTCGCAAAGCTGATAGCTCCTTATATCGACAGCGTTTCGGTATCGCTTAACGCTTCTACACCCGAGGTGTACGACGAAATATGCCGCAGCAAATACGGACAGGACGCGTTTTTCGCTATGCTGGATTTTGTGAAGGACTGTGTAAAAGAGGGCATAGACACGACTATGAGCGTTGTGGATTTCATCGGAGAAGAGGAAATCGAGGCTTGCAGAAGACTCGTTGCGACTACGGGCGCGAATTTCAGAGTGCGCGAAACCGTATACGAGGATACGGAATATTAAAATCAAACGGAAGTCAGGCTTTTGCCGTGACTTCCGTTTTTCGTTTGTACTTAGGAATTTTATCTTCGGTACATATGTAGATTGTGCTTCGTAGCCGAATATATACAGGAAAATATTGGAAGAGAAGGAAATGGATAGTCCGAATTTGAAAGATATTATTCAGAGCTCCGAGTTCAGATTCAACAAATCGCTCGGGCAGAATTTTATATCCGATAAAAACCTGTTGGACGCGATTGTGGCGGACAGCGGCGTTACGGGCGAAGACGTTGCGGTGGAAATCGGCACGGGCGGCGGAACGCTTACTCGCGCGCTTGCCTCTGTTGCGAAGAAGGTATATTCCTTCGAGGTCGACGAAAATCTGAAAAAAATACTTTCTGTAAGTTTGCAGGGCGTGGACAATGCGGAAGTGATATTCCGAGATATACTAAAAATGTCCGACGGCGAAATCCGCGATATTGCTGGCGACAGCTTCAAGGTCGTGGCAAACCTGCCGTACTATATCACGACTCCGCTCGTTATGCGGTTTTTGGAAAGCGGTCTTGGCGTACGCAGTCTTACGGTTATGGTTCAGCAGGAAGTCGCTGACAGGTTTGTCGCAAAGCCGAACACACCCGATTATTCCGCGATTACTCTCGCCATTGAGATGCGGGGAAGCGCGCGGATTACAAGGCGCGTAAACAGGAATATGTTTTATCCCGTTCCCAACGTGGACAGCGCGGTTGTGCGGGTCGACGCGGACGATACCAAGTTGGCGGGAGAGAATGCCGCTCTAATTCACAAACTCGTGCGCGCCGCATTCGCAATGAGAAGGAAGACCCTTGCCAACAATCTCAGCGTCGCGTTTAATATAGATAAGGGTACGGCTACTGACAGGATTGTCGCAGCAGGCTTTCAGCCGCTTGTGCGCGGCGAAGCGCTGTCGCTTGCCGATTATGTCGCGCTGTCCCGTCTGTTCTGACTCCCGATTCGGATTATTTTATTATCTTTCACTATTTTTTCAAACTGTAATTTTATCCGATATCGCCTCATAAACTTCTACGAGGTGAATTATGGCTATCGGGAAGGAAATTATCGTCCTCAGCGGCGGAGGGCACAAGGGCATTGTGAAAATATCAAGCGTCGCAGGCAAAGAGAATACAGTGCGCGTCAACTGTTCGCTGGATTTCAGACCGTCGGGAACAACACTTTATCTTATCGGCGATAATATAGCAGAAATACCACTTAAAGATATAAATTGTATAGCAGAAGTGCCGTTTTGCGCAAATGACGGAGTAGGCTGCGTCGTTCGTTCGAGTTCGCTCACCATGTTCGGAGGTAAGGGCGCTAAGAGCTTGATGCTGAAAAAAATCGACGATTATAACCGTTTTGAAAAGCCCAAGAAAATTCATCAGACGGAGAATGATATAAACGCTACCGCGGGGAAAAACGAGGGCAGGGAGGTTGCGGACGGCGCAATTATGTCATGCGATAAAGGCTCGGATGCGGCGCGCGAGGGCGGCATAATAGGCGGCGCAAAATCCGATTCGGACGTACAAACCCAAGGAAACGCCGCAGACGTCAAGGAAAATGCAAACGAGGCGTCCTGCAAAGCGGAGCCGAGCGCAGCGACTCAAAACGGAAGAAGAGAACCTCGCTTGGATATGAAAGCAGGCGCGGCGCTTGGCGACTGGATCAAATACGACGGGAACAATTTTTATTATGCGGTAAAGCCGCAGATAGACGAGATGTTCGTATGTTATCCCGAAGAAAAACTGCTTTCGGAATCCGTGCCTAATTCCAAATGGGTGAGGGTGGACGCCGAGGACGGATATTACGTCGTGGGACTTTTGTTCGACGAAGACGAGCCGTCGTTTATATGTTACGGCGTGCCACAGGTCCGCCTTGGCGAAAACGTATCCAAACGCGCCCCTGCGGAACTGGAAAATATGTGCGTGTGGCTTCCCCTCGGCGAGGGCGGAGAAATCGAAGGTTACTGGATGATTTATCAATCGGCTAAGACGGGAGAAATAATAAAATAATTCTTGCGCCTTAATGGGACAGCCGGCGCGAAGTGCCACAGAGTGCCAATACTTGTTTTTGTTCTTGTAACTGCTCGCACCTAATGTTATAATATCTTTATCATACGAGACGGGATAACATTATGCAAAAGAAACGTAAGAAAATTATAATCATCATTTCATCGGTCGTCGCATTCGTGGCGGCGGTGCTATGCGTAACTCTTCCGTGTCTGTACGTGAACGGATTTCTGTCGACGGCACATCCTATGAACACCCCGAAAGACGGTCAGATACGAATCGCGTGCGTCGGCGACAGTCTTACCTACGGCATGGGTGTGTCGGATTGGACGAAAAACAACTATCCGTCTCGGCTCGGACGTCTTATGGGGGATAAGTACTGCGTAAACAATTACGGTTATTCGGGCAGAACGGCGTCATTTTCGGGCGACCGTCCTTATACTAAGGAAAAGCTTTACGGAAAGAGTTTGGATTTCAACCCCGAGATTGTGATAATCATGCTCGGCTCAAACGATACGAAAGACAGAAACTGGAAGGGTAAAGAAGCTTATAAAAACGATTACAGAAAAATCATAAAGAGCTATCTGGATTTGGAAAGCGTGCAGGAGCTTTGGATTATGGCGCCTACGCCCGTCTTCGGAGAGCCGTACGGAATAAGCGACGAACGTATCAAAAACGACCTGCGTGAGACCGCGGCGGAGCTGTCGCAGGAGCTGTATACGGGATATATAGATTTGTACGAGATGTTCGAGGGTAAGGCGCATTTGTTTTCCGACGGAGCGCATCCCACAGCGGAGGGAGCGTCTATAATCGCAAATGCCGTGTACGAGCGTATAAGATTTAATAGAGTAGAATATCCGCCCGTGTGACTCAGGTTATTTATTATATAATATAGTATATAGATTAGAAATCATAAAATATATGGGACATCGCGGATTGATTGCGCGTTGTCCCATATTTTGTATATTAAGTTTGTTTCAACCACAAATGAATAAATTTATTTTTTTTATCGTCAAAAAAACCGAATATTTTGCTTGACAGGTCTTTTATAAAAATGATACAGTGTACGAGCGTGCATTTATGCACGTATATTCCGTTGCGCCGCAACGGTGAAAAAAGTAAAAGACACACACGGGTAAGTGTACGAACTATTTAGGAGGCTATCAACAAAATGGCTGGACAGAAAATAAGGATAAAGCTCAAAGCCTATGATCACAACCTCATCGACGTTTCCGCAGAAAGAATCGTCGAGACCGTGAAGAAGACCGGTACAAAGGTTTCCGGACCTATTCCGCTTCCGACGGACAAGGAGATCATAACCATCTTGCGCGCTACGCACAAGTATAAGGACAGCCGCGAGCAATTTGAACTCAGAACACACAAGCGTTTGATTGATATCTACAATCCGACGAGCAAGACGGTGGATTCTCTTATGAAGCTGGATTTGCCCGCGGGCGTGGATATTTCCATCAAACTTTAATTGCATAAAGGAGGATGAACTTTATAATTATGGATAAAGCAATCATCGGAAAGAAAATTGGAATGAGTCAAATCTTCACCCCCGAGGGGAAGGTCATTCCGGTCACGGTTATCGAGGCGGGTCCTTGTCCCGTGGTTCAGGTAAAGACCAAGGAGAACGACGGTTATGAAGCGGTTCAAGTGGGCTTCGGCGCGGTCAAGGAGACCAGAGTCAACAAGCCCGTCGGCGGACACTTCAAAAAAGCGGGCGTGACAGTCAGAAAGTATCTGCGCGAATTGCGTCTAAACGGCAGCGCTAGCTATCAGGTCGGACAGGAAATCACCTGCGACGTGTTTGCGGAGGGTAACAAAGTTGACGTCACGGGCACATCGAAGGGTCATGGTTTTTCGGGCGTTGTCCAGAGATGGAACAACCATATCGGACCCAAGGCGCACGGCTCCGGATATCACAGAGGCGTAGGTTCTATGGGCGCGTGCTCCTCTCCCTCTCGCGTTTTCAAGAACAAGCATATGGCGGGACAGTGGGGTCACGAGCAGGTGACCGTTCAGAATCTCACCGTCGTACGCGTCGACGCGGCAAGAAATCTCTTGCTTGTTAAGGGCGCGGTACCGGGTCCCAAGGGCGGACTTGTGACAGTGAAAGAGTCCGTTAAGGGCTAAGCGGAGGTAGAAGATGAAACAGAACGTGTTTAATATGGCCGGCAAGAAAATCGGCAGCGTGGAAGTAAACGATTCTGTCTTTGCGTGCGAATACAACGAGGCTCTCATACATCAGGTCGTCGTGGCTCAGCTTGCAAATAAGCGTCAGGGCACGATGTGCAACCTTACGAGAACCGAGGTTCGCGGAGGCGGCGCAAAGCCTTACCGTCAGAAAGGTACGGGCCGCGCCCGTCAAGGCTCCATCGTTGCACCCCAGTACGTAGGCGGCGGCGTGGTATTCGCAAAAAAACCCAGAGACTTTTCTCAGAAAATCAATAAGCGCATGAACAAGACCGCGCTTTACAGCGCGCTTTCGGAAAAACTTCGTCAGAACGAGCTTGTCCTTATCGACAAATTCGAGCTGCCCGAGGTGAAGACAAAGCACGTGGCGGCGGCGGCGAAGGCGCTTGCTCCCGAGGGCACGGCTATGTTTATCCTCGGTCAGTACAACGAAGACGCGCTGCGCGCAAGCGCCAACATTCAGAACGTCGGCGTTTGCGAGGCGAGAACGCTCAACGTCTACGATATCGTTTCCACGAAGAAGCTTATCATGACGGTTGAAGCGCTCAGGCAAATCGAGGAGGCAGCTTTATGACAGCATACGACATAATTATCGAGCCGATACTTTCGGAGAAGAGCTATGACGGCATTCCCGATAAGAAATACACCTTTAAGGTTTTGAAATCCGCAACCAAGTCTCAGATTAAGGCTGCTGTGGAAAAGGTTTTCGGCGTAAGAGTTGAGAAGGTCAACACTGTCAATTATGACGGTAAGTTGAAGAGAATGGGCAGAAACGAGGGCAGACGCTCTTCCTACAAGAAGGCGATTGTGACTTTGACTGCCGACAGCAAAGCAATCGAGTTCTTCGAGAGCCTCGCATAAGGAAAAGGAGATTATATATTATGGCTATAAAGAAATATAAACCGACTTCTCCTGCGCGCCGTTTTATGACGGTTTCCGCTTATGAAGAGATTACGTGCACCACTCCCGAGCGTTCGCTTCTCGTGTCGCTCAACAAGTCGGGCGGCAGAAACTCCATGGGCAGAATAACCGTGCGTCATATCGGCGGCGGCAACAGAAACAAATACCGTATCATCGATTACAAGCGCAATAAGGACGGAATCCCCGCGAAGGTCGCTACCATAGAGTACGACCCTAACCGTTCCGCGAACATCGCGCTTCTGCACTATGCGGACGGCGAAAAGAGATATATCCTCGCGCCTCTCGGTCTTAACGTGGGCGACACGCTGGAAAGCGGCGTCGACGCGGATATCAAGGTCGGCAACGCGCTTCCTCTTTCCTCTATCCCCGTCGGTACGATGATACACAATATCGAGTTGCAGCCCGGATGCGGCGGCATAATCGCAAGAGCGGCTGGCAACGCGGCTCAGCTCATGGCGAAGGAAGGCAAGTACGCAATCGTGCGTCTTCCCAGCGGCGAGATGAGATATATCCTTATCGGATGCAGAGCGACGGTGGGGCAGGTCGGAAATATCGACCACGAAATCATCCGCGTCGGCAAAGCAGGTAAGACCCGTCACATGGGCGTGCGCCCGACGGTCCGCGGCGTCGTCATGAACCCGAACGACCACCCGCACGGCGGCGGCGAGGGCAAGTCACCGGTCGGTATGCCTTCACCTGTTACTCCTTGGGGTAAGCCGGCTCTCGGTTATAAGACGAGAAAGAAGAAGAAAGCTTCAAACAAGTTTATCATCAAGCGTGTGAACTAATCGGAGGAGAAAATGAGTAGAAGTGTCAAAAAAGGCCCCTATGTTGAAGAGCGCCTTATGAACAGAATCAATGCTATGAACGCATCGGGACAGCGTCAGTCCATCAAAACGTGGTCGAGAAGCTCAACAATCTTCCCCGAAATGGTGGGTCATACGATAGCAGTCCACAACGGCAAACAGCACGTTCCCGTATATATCACGGAAGATATGGTCGGCTGCAAGCTGGGCGAGTTTGCGCCTACGCGTACTTTCAGAGGTCACGCGGGCGACAAGACTACGGGCAAACGCTGATAGGAGGGATTTATGGCTACAAGAAGTAAACAGAAAGCCTTGGAGCGCAAGGCGAAAGCGGACACCAGACCGCATGCGACAGCCAAATATGTCAGAATTTCTCCGTACAAAGTGAGAATCGTGCTTGACATAATCAAGGGCAAGCCCGTAACGGAAGCAATCGCAATCCTCGAAAATACGCCGAAGGCGGCGAGCGAAGTTTTGATAAAGGTCGTCAACAGCGCGGCAGCGAACGCGGAAAACAATATGAATCTCGCAAGAAACGACCTCTATATCGCGGAGTGCTATGCGGACGAGGGCCCCACTCTCAAACGCATTCAGGCTGTGTCCAAGGGCAGAGCTTATCGTATCAACAAAAGAACGAGCCACGTCACCGTCGTGCTCGACTCGATGGCATAAGGAGGTATCGCAATGGGACAGAAAGTTGATCCGAACGGTCTCAGAACCGGCATTATCAAACCTTGGAGCTCAACGTGGTATGCGGACAAGGCGCACTTCTCCGACAATATCGTCGAGGACAACAAGGTGCGTAAGTTCATCAAGAAGAAATACTATGACAACGCTATCTCCAAGATAACTATCGAAAGAGCGGCGGACAAGTTTGTCGTGAGCATTCATACCTCCCGTCCCGCAACGCTTATAGGCAAGGCGGGCGCAGGCGTAGAGCAGATAAAGAAAGAGGTCGAAAAGCTCCTCGGCAAGACGGACAAAAAGGTCAGCATCAATATTATGGAAGTCAAACAGCCCGATGCGGACGCGCAGCTTGTCGCCGAGAATATCGCAAAGCAGCTCGAAGGCAGAGCGTCCTTCCGCCGCACGATGAAGCAGGCGATGTCAAAGGCTATGAAATCGGGCGCAAAGGGCATCAAGACCATGGTCAGCGGACGTCTGGACGGCGCGGAAATCGCAAGAAGCGAGCAGTACCGCGACGGCTCCATTCCGCTTCAAACGCTCCGTGCGAATATCGATTACGGCGTAGCGACGGCGCACACCACGTTCGGCGCTATCGGCGTGAAGTGCTGGATATACAAGGGAGAAGTCCTCGGCAAAAATCCACTTGAAGGAGGAAATCAATAATGTTAATGCCTAAACGCGTCAAAAGACGTCGCCAAATGCGTGGCAGAATGAAAGGCAAAGCGACCAAGGGCAATATCGTCGCATACGGCGAGTTCGGACTTGTTGCGCAGGAGCCGGGCTGGATTACCTCCAACCAAATCGAGGCTGCCCGTGTCGCAATGACAAGATATATCCGCAGAGGCGGAAAGGTCTGGGTGGATATCTTCCCCCACAAGCCCGTCACAAAGAAGCCTGCCGAGACCCGTATGGGTTCAGGTAAAGGTTCTCCCGAGTACTGGGTAGCGGTTGTAAAACCCGGTCGCGTGATGTTTGAAATCGCGGGAGTTGACGAAACAGTAGCAAAAGAGGCTTTGCGTCTTGCAGCCAACAAACTGCCCGTCAAGTGTAAGTTTGTCAAGGCTGAGGATACGGCTAAGGTCGAAGGCGGTGAACAATGAAATCGAAACAAGTTTTGGATATGAACGATAAGGAATTGCAGGAGAAGCTCGCGGAGCTCAAATCCCAACTGTTTTTCCTTCGCTTCAAAAACGCCACTAATCAGCTCAATAACCCCAAGGAGTTGACGGAAGTCAGACACGATATCGCTCGTGTCAAGACCGTCATCCGCCAAAGAGAGCTTGCCAAAGCCAAGAAGGCAGAAGCTAAGGGCTAATCGGAGGATAATATGGAAGAAAGAAATCTCAGAAAAGAGAGAGTGGGAATCGTAGTTAGCGACAAGATGGACAAGACCATAGTCGTCGCTATCAGCGAGCGCGTAAAGCATCCCCTGTATAAGAAGATTGTCAGCCGCACCAAAAGGTTTAAGGCGCATGACGAGAATAACGCATGCGGCATAGGCGATAAGGTGCGCATTGCAGAGACTCGGCCGCTTTCAAAGGATAAGTGTTGGAGACTCGTGGAAATAATCGAGAAGGCGAAGTAAGGAGGAGCGAACTATGATTCAACCGTTGAGCTGGCTCAAAGTCGCGGACAACAGCGGAGCCAAAGAAATTATGTGTATCAGAGTCTTGGGCGGTTCTTTCAGAAGAAGCGGCAATATAGGCGACGTTATCGTCGCGTCCGTCAAATCCGCTATCCCCGGAGGAAAGGTGAAGAAAGGCGACGTCGTGAAAGCGGTTATCGTGCGCACGCAGTTCGGTCTTCAACGCGAGGACGGCAGCTATATCAAGTTTGACGACAATGCGGCGGTTATCATCGACAACCAAAAGCAACCCCAAGGCACTCGTATCTTCGGACCAATCGCAAGAGAGCTTCGTGACAAGGACTATATGAAGATTATCTCGCTTGCTCCGGAAGTGCTGTAAGAAGGAGGATAGTATTATGGCAAATCTGAGTGTTAAAAAGGGCGATAACGTTATGGTCATCACCGGAAAGGACAAGGGTAAGGTCGGCAAGGTTCTTGCCGTGAACACCGACACCCACAGAATTTACGTTGAAGGCGTCAATATCGTTTCCAGAAGCAAAAAACCGAGAAACGCACAGGATCAAGGCGGCATTATCAAGAGAGAGGGCACGATTGACGCGTCCAACGTAATGCACGTATGCGATTCCTGCGGCGACGTGGTGAGAGTGAAGCACGAGATTAAGGACGTAAACGGCAAAAACAAATCCGTTCGCGTCTGCCCCAAGTGCGGCGCTTCCCTCGACGAGAAGAAATCGTCGGCAAAGAAAGCGGCTAAAAAGGCGGCAAAGAAAAAAACAGAAAAGTCCGAGGAAAACAAGGACTGATATAAATCGGAGGTAATATCGTGGCAGACAAAAAAAATCAGGTTGCTAAGGCAACTGCAACCGATAAGAATGCTGGTAATGCTGACAGATACCGTATGAGAAAGCAGTACGCCGAAGAGGTTGTGCCGGCTCTCATCAAACGCTTTGGCTACAAAAACGTGAACGAAGTTCCCCACATCGAGAAAATCGTCCTCAACATGGGCCTCGGCGACTGCAAAGACAACAGCAAATCCCTGCAACTCGCAGTGGAGGAGTTGAAGCTGATTGCAGGTCAAAAACCCGTTATCACAACAGCAAAGAAATCAGTCGCAAATTTCAAGGTCAGAGAGGGAATGAACGTCGGCGCAAAGGTCACTTTGCGCGGCAACAGAATGTACGATTTTCTGGACAAGTTCGTATCTATTGCTCTCCCCAGAGTCCGTGACTTCCGCGGAATTTCCGCAAAGTCGTTCGACGGAAGAGGCAACTACGCCGTCGGCGTAAAAGAACAGCTCATCTTTCCCGAAATCGATTACAGCAAGGTCGAAAAAGTACGCGGATTTGATATTTGCATCGTAACGACGGCAAAGACAGACGAAGAGGCACGCGAGCTTTTGAAGCTCCTCGGAATGCCTTTCGCCAAGTAAGGAGTGTGAATTATGGCCAAAACAGCAATGAAAATAAAACAGCAAAGGCCTCAGAAGTATTCGACGCGCGAGTATACGCGCTGCCGTATCTGCGGCCGTCCGCATGCCGTACTCAAAAAGTACGGGATTTGCAGAGTTTGCTTCCGCAATCTCGCCTATAAGGGAGAAATCCCCGGCGTGAAGAAAGCAAGTTGGTAAGAGGAGGTAAAGATTATGACAGACCCAATAGCGGATATGCTCACAAGAATCAGAAACGCCCTGACTGCCAAACATGAAACCGTCGAGGTTCCTGCAAGCAAAATCAAGGTTGCAATCGCGGAAATTCTGGTCAAAGAAGGATATATAAAGGGCTACGAAATCGTCGAGGGCGGAGTTCAGAACACCATCCTCATCACGCTTAAATATGCCCCGAACAAAAATCAGAAGGTTGTTACGGGACTCAAAAGAGTTTCCACCCCCGGTTTGCGCGTATACGCAAACGTGGACAATCTTCCCAAGGTGCTGGGCGGAATGGGCATCGCCATTCTCTCCACGTCGAAGGGTATTCTCACCGACAAAGAGGCGAAAGCTCAGCATATAGGCGGCGAAGTGCTTGCCTACGTATGGTAAGGAGGCAGAGAGATATGTCGAGAATAGGCAGAGCTCCTATCGCGCTTCCAGCAGGAGTTACATTTGAAAATAAGGACAACCTCGTCACCGTCAGCGGACCTCTCGGAACGTTGACCCAAAAAGTCGACAAGTCCATAGACGTCGCTTTGGAGGACGGACACATCGTGTGCAGACGCCACTCCGACGACAAGGACCACCGTGCGCTTCACGGTCTGTATCGCGCGCTCATCCACAATATGGTTGTGGGCGTGACGAAGGGCTTTGAAAAATCCCTTATCGTCAGCGGCGTCGGTTACAAGGTTACGCTCAGCGGAAACAACAAGATGACACTCAACATCGGCTATTCGCATCCTATCGAGGTGATAGCTCCCGAAGGCATCACGTTTGCGCAGCCCGCGCCTCTCGAAATCGTCGTGAAGGGTATCGACCGTCAGCTCGTCGGTCAGCAAGCCGCGATTATCAAGGCGTACAAGCCCGTCGAGCCCTATCACAACTACGGCATCCACTACAAGGATGAGACAGTAGTCAAGAAGGTCGGCAAGAGAGCGACGAAGTGATGAGTGAGGTGAGACTATGATAAGTAAGAAAGATAAAAATCAAGACAGAGTTATCCGTCACGCGAGAGTAAGAAAGAAAGTAGGCGGCACCGCCGAAAGACCCCGCCTCTGCGTGTACAGAAGCACCAACCATATCTATGCTCAGGTCATTGACGACGTGAAAGGAAACACGCTTTGCTCGGCGTCTACGCTGACGAAAGAGGTCGCCGCGAAAATCGCAAAGGCGACTAAGACGGAGGCTTCCAAGCTCGTAGGCGAAGCCGTTGCGAAAAAGGCTTTGGAGCTTGGCATCAAGCAGGTCGTGTTTGACAGAGGCGGATATCTTTATACGGGCAGAGTTCAGGCACTGGCAGACGGCGCAAGAGAAGCCGGTCTTGAATTTTAGGAGGAATTATGGCAGACAATCGTGACAGAAGAAACGATAGAAACAGAGAAGAAAGCGACGGCTTCACCGAAAAACTCATTGCCGTAAACCGCGTCACCAAGACGGTCAAGGGCGGCAGAAACATGCGTTTCTCGGCTTTGGTCGTGGTGGGCGACGGCAACGGTAACGTCGGACTCGGAATGGGTAAGGCGGCGGAAGTGCCCGAGGCGATAAAGAAGGCTTCTCAGCAGGCCAGACACAACGTTCGGCAGATGTCTCTTAAAGGCAATACGATTCCTCATGCAACGACGGGCAAGTTCGGACGCGGTCAGGTGCTTTTGCTCCCCGCCGAAGAAGGTACCGGAGTTATTGCAGGCGGCGCGGTGCGTATGGTGCTTGAAGTCGCAGGCGTTAAGGATATCAGAACGAAGTCTTTGGGCTCCAACAATCCTATCAACAGCGCAAAGGCTACGATAGAGGGCTTGCGCAGTTTGCGTAACGCAGAGGAAATCGCGCAGCTTCGCGGCGTCGAAGTCGCGGTTGACTAAGGAGGACGAAACTATGGCAAAGAAAGCAGAAAAAGCGGCAAATTCCGTTAAAATCACTCTCGTCAGAAGTTCAAACGGTATCCTCAAAAATCAGAAAGCCAATCTCGAAGCGTTGGGATTGCATAAAATCGGTCAGACAAAGACCTTCGTCGACAATGCTTGCGTAAGAGGCAAGATTGCAAAAGTTTCTCACCTCGTCAAGGTGGAAGAAATCTGAGGAGGAAGACGACTATGAATATACAAGACATCAAACCCGCAGACGGCGCGAAAACCGCATCCAAAAGAGTCGGACGCGGCATAGGCTCGGGCACGGGTAAGACATCCACCCGCGGTCACAAGGGTCAATGGGCGAGAAGCGGCGGCGGAGTCCGTCCCAACTTTGAAGGCGGACAGATGCCCATGACAAGACGACTCCCGAAAATCGGTTTCAACAACAAGAGATTCGCTCACGTTTACAATACGGTGAATGTCGACGTGTTCAACAGATTCGAGGACGGTGAAGTTGTTGATATCAACAAGCTCATTGATGAGAGAATCATCAAGCAGACCGAAAACTACGGTCTCAAAGTTTTGGGCAATGGCGTGCTTGAAAAGAAGCTTGTCATAAAAGCTAACAAATTCACCGCGTCTGCAATTCAAAAAATCGAAAAGGCAGGCGGCACAGCAGAGGTGCTCTAATGTTTGAAACGCTCAAAAACGCATTCAAGTCCAAAGAGATAAGAGTGAAGATTTTCCTCACTCTTGCTCTTATACTTGTTTATCGTATAGGATGCTATATTCCTTTGCCTACGCTGAACGCGACGGCTGTAAATCAGTTGTTCTCGTCAAACGATTTCTTCAACGTGCTGACGATAGTGACGGGCGGCTCTATGTCCAACGCGACTTTATTCTCGTTGGGTATTCTGCCGTTTATCAACTCGTTCATCATCATGCAGCTTCTCACTTTGGTCATACGCCCGCTTGAAAGGCTGTCAAAAGAGGGAGAGGAAGGCAGAAGGAAAATTACTCAGATTACGAGAATTGTTGCTATTATTCTTGCAATAATACAAGGAATCGGTATCGTCGTTACCCTGTATAACGGAAAAGCGATAAGACCTATATTCGATTTCGAGACGGGTTCGGAAACTGCGCCCGTTCTGACTATGGCGGTTACTATCGTCATGTTGGTAGGCGGCAGCACGATGGTCATGTGGCTGAGCGAAAGAATCACCGAGTACGGCATCGGAAACGGAACGTCGATTATCATCTTCATCGGTATACTGGCAACTGCCGGCAGCAGCATCGCAAACGCGCTCAAAATGGTCGGAAATCAGTGGACGTATATCTGGAACATTGTCGGATATATACTGGTGGTTGTGGCAATCCTCTTCTTCATCGTTTTTGTCGACGGTGCAGAGAGAAGAATCCCCGTTCAGTATTCCAAGCAAATCAAGGGCAATAAGATGTACGGCGGACAGACTACGTATATTCCTATCCGCGTCAACGGAAGCGGCGTTATGCCGATAATCTTCGCGTCTTCTCTGCTCATGTTCCCGCAGATGATAATTCAGTTGTTTTTCAGCAACTCGTCCGCGGCAGGCTGGTATGCCAGATATATGGGAACGGGCACTCCCGTCTACTATGTGTTGCTCGCGCTGTTGATTTTGGGGTTCTCGTACTTCTATGCGCAGATTCAGTTCAACCCCGACGACGTATCCAAGAATATTCAGCAGTACGGCGGTTTTATCCCCGGTATCAGAGCTGGTAAGCCGACGAGCGATTTGCTTCGCAAAACCAACAACCGTATTACGCTGTTCGGCGCTGTGTTCCTTATGATAATCGCGCTTATCCCGACCTTTGTGTTCATCGCGCTGTCGGGTCAGTATTCCGGTTATGACCTCGGTCTTGCAAACTCCTTCTCGGCAACGGGACTTCTGATTGTCGTGTCGGTCGCGCTCGAACTGAACAAACAGCTCGAATCTCAAATCATGATGAAGCACTACAAGGGCTTCCTCAAATAATCAAAACCTGCATATTTTGCCCGCTTGGCGTAAATCGGTCTTTCAATCGATTGCTTTACGGGCAAAAAAGTGCTAGAATAAGAAAATATGAAAAATATAATTCTTTTAGGCGCCCCCGGCGCGGGCAAAGGCACACAAGCGGCACTTATTTGTGAGGAATACGGAGTTCCCCACATTTCCACGGGCGATATTCTGAGACGTAACATCAAGGAGGGAACTCCCCTCGGCGTTAAGGCGAAGGAATATATCGACGCGGGCGCGCTCGTGCCCGACGAAGTCGTCATCGGTCTCGTCGAGGATAGACTGTCTATGAAGGATTGCAAAAACGGCTACGTTTTGGACGGCTTCCCCCGTACGATACCTCAGGCGGAGGCGCTCGATAAAGTGGCAAGCATCGATATGGCTGTCAACATCGACGTTCCGTTCGATATGATTGTCTCAAGACTGGGCGGAAGAAGAGTTTGCAAGTGCGGCGCGACATATCACGTCTCCACTTTGGGCGGAGAGACCAAATGCAAGGCTTGCGGAGACGACTTGTTTATCCGCGACGACGACAGGCCCGAGACGGTGCAAAACAGACTCAGAGTCTATCAGGAGCAGACCGAGCCGCTTATAAACTATTACGGCAATCAAGGCAAACTTGTGAACATACCTGCGACAGGCTCTATACAGGAAATTTTCGAGGACGTCAAAAAGGTGCTTGAATGATAATCCTAAAAAGCTCTGCCGAAATAGAGTGTATGCGCAAATCGGGCGCGATTTTGAGAGATTGCCTTCTCTTTCTCGAAGAGAGAGTGAAACCTGGCGTAACTACAAAAAGGCTTGACGAATTTGCGCACGATTACATACTTAGGCATGACTGCAAGCCGTCTTTCCTAGGATACGGCGGTTTCCCCGGCACGATATGCGCATCTCCCGACAACGTGGTTGTTCACGGATTTCCGAACGATAAAAGGTTGGAAGAGGGACAGATACTCAGCATAGACTGCGGGTTGGTGTATAAGGGCTGGCAGGCGGACGCTGCGAGGACGGTTCCCGTCGGAGAAATAAGCCAAGAAAAAAGATTGCTCGTGGAAACTACGAGAGAGAGCTTTTTCAAGGGTGTGGAGCAGTTCAAGGTCGGCGGCAGACTGGGAGATATCTCCCATGCCGTACAACAGCATTGCGAAGCAAGAGGGTACGGCGTCGTGAGGTCCATGGTCGGACACGGCATAGGACGCGAAATGCACGAGGATCCGCCCGTGCCGAATTACGGCAAATCGGGACACGGCGTAAAGCTGGAAGTCGGACTTGTGCTTGCAATAGAGCCTATGGTGAATTTGGGCGGCTATGAGACGGTGGAGAGCGGTTGGAGCTGTACGACAAAGGACGGAAAGCCCTCCGCGCATTATGAAAACACGGTTGCGCTCACCGAGCACGGCGCGGAAATATTGACATTGTGATATGGAACTTGGTCAGATAGTATATTCCAAGGCTGGGCGCGACAGCGGAAAGTATTTCGCGGTTGTTGAGCTTGTCGGAGAAGACAGAGTCAGAATCGCCGACGGCGACGCCAGACGAATAAAAAAAGCTAAGCTCAAAAACGTAAAGCATCTGCAATCGGACGGCGACGTGCTTGCCAAGATTGCGGAAAAACTTAAAAACGGAACGCAGATTTTCGACGCAGAGCTGTACAGCGCACTCCGTTTTTACAATGACAGCAAAGAATAAGGAAGGTTCTATGTCAAAGGAAGACGTAATCGAAACCGAAGGCAAAGTGGTTGAAGTTTTGCCGAAAACTCAGTTTAGAGTGGTTCTCAACAACGGTCACGAGATATTGGCTTATCTCGGAGGCAAACTGCGTATCAACAACATCAGAATCCTCGAAGGCGACAAGGTTAAAATCGAAATGTCACCGTACGACCTGACGAAAGGCAGAATTATCTACCGCAACAAGTAAGGTCAAAAAAATAAGAACTTATCGGAGGTTCACTATGAAAGTCAGACCCAGTGTAAAGCCTATGTGCGACAAATGCAAGGTCATCAAAAGAAACGGCAGAGTTATGGTTATCTGCTCCAAGTATCCCAATCACAAACAGCGTCAGGGCTGATAGTTCCCTTTGGGGCCCGACTCCGTTTATCCGCTTGACAGTAAACGGTGTCCCCGCAAAACCTTCGCGTTTTGTGGGGTAAATGAAACGGGTCATTGCAAAACGGGAACGCTGTGCGGGGTATAAAATCGGAAATGTGCGTAGGGCGGCTGGTTGCTTCATTCCAATTTAGGGCAACTACCTATGCGTGGCATATATAGAATATATTTTTTATACTTATCGGAGGTAGAAAATGGCAAGAATCGCCGGCGTGGACCTTCCGCGCGACAAGAGAGTTGAATACGGTTTGACCTACATTTACGGAATAGGTCTTCCGACATCTCAAAAAATCCTGAAAGCTACCGGAATCAGTCCCGACGTGAGAGTCAAGGACTTGACTGAGGCTCAGGTTAGTCTTATTCGTGACTACATCGAAAAAAATCTGCACGTCGAAGGCGACCTCAAACGCGAGGTCGGTCTCAATATCAAGAGGCTTATGGAAATCGGCTGCTATCGCGGAGTGCGTCATAGGAAGGGTCTTCCCGTGCGCGGTCAGAGCACAAAGCAGAACGCCCGTACCAGAAAGGGTCCGAAGCGTACTGTAAGCCGCAAGAAATAAGGAGGCGCGATTATGGCAGGCATTGCAAGAAAAGCGATAAAGAAAAGGAAAGATATCAAGCGCGTTGAAAAAGGACAGGTGCATATCCACGCCTCTTTCAACAATACAATCGTTACAATCACGGATATGAACGGAAATGCAGTATCCTGGTCGTCCGCGGGCAAGCTCAAATTGCGCGGAAGCCGTAAGTCTACGCCTTTTGCGGCGCAGATGGTCAGCGAGGACGCGGCGAAGATTGCATACGACCAAGGCATGAGGACCGTCGAGGTTTACGTCAAGGGCCCCGGTCAGGGCAGAGAGTCCGCTATCCGCGCCCTCGGCAACATCGGTCTGGAAGTCACGCTTATTCAGGACGTGTCTCCCATTCCCCACAACGGCTGCCGTCCGCCTAAGGCGAGAAGACTGTAAGAGGAGGATAAAAGATTATGGCTAAGTATACAGGACCCGATTGCCGTCTTTGCAGACGCGAGGGTTGCAAACTTTATCTCAAAGGAGACAAGTGCAACAGCGACAAATGCCCGTTGCTCAAAAAATACGCTCCTCCCGGAGACCACGGCAAGGGCAGAAAAAAGAACAGCGGATATTCCGTTCAGCTGCGCGAGAAGCAAAAGACCAAGCGTTTCTACGGTGTGACGGAGAAGCAATTCAAGATGTACTATGACAAAGCGTCCGAAATGCGCGGCGTCACGGGTGAGAACATGCTCGTCCTCATCGAAAGACGTCTTGACAACGTTGTGTATCGTATGGGCTTGGGCGCGTCCAGAGCTATGGCGCGTCAGATTGTCAATCACGGACACATCACCGTCAACGGAAAGTCGGTCAACATCCCCTCCTATATCGTTAAGACGGGAGACATTATCGCCGTAAAGGAAAATAAGAAGGACGCGGAGCTTTGGAACACCGTCAAAGAGACCAAAAATCTCAGTATCGTAAAGTGGCTGTCTTTTGACAATACCACTCTGACCGGTACGGTCGTCGCTCTTCCCGAAAGAGCGGATATCGACCTCGACATCAAAGAGCACCTCATCGTCGAGTTGTACTCGAAATAATCTGTCGGAGGAAAACAGAAATGATGGAGATAAAAAGTCCAAAGATAACATTCGAGGAGAACGAAAGCAAAAACTACGCCAAGTTTGTAGTCGAGCCGCTTGAACGCGGTTTCGGCACCACCATTGGCAACAGCTTGCGCCGTATTCTTCTCTCTGCGCTCCCCGGCGCCGCGGCAGTCGGCATAAAAATCGCGGGAGTAGACCACGAGTTTTCCACCATCAAGGGCGTAAAAGAGGAAGTCACCGAGATTATCCTCAACCTCAAAACAGTAAGATTTAAGGCAGTAAGCAGTTTGGAAAGAGCGGGCAAGCAGCTTTGCCGTTTGCATGCTTATTCCGTCGGCGCCGTTACGGCAGGCGATATAGAGTGTGCGGTCGGCATCGAGGTCATGAACCCCGAACAGGTCATCTGCACTCTCGACGAAGGCGCGGAAATAGATATGTCTATCTATGTCAAGTGCGGCAGAGGATACGTTCCCTCCGCGCAGAACAAGGAAGCGCTCGAATCCATCGGATATATCCCGATTGATTCTATCTACACCCCCGTCGTGAAAGTAAACTACGCAGTTGAAAGCACCCGCGTCGAGCAAAGCATAGACTTTGACAAGCTCACGCTCGAGGTAACCACTGACGGCACGACCACCGCAAAAGAAATCACTTCTCTTGCCGCAAAGATTATGAACGACCACGTCAAGCTCTTTGTCGACCTCGTCGAGAATATGGCTGAAACGGCAATCCTTGTCGAGCCGCAGGCGGACAGCAAGGTTAAAGTGCTGGAAATGTCCGTGGAGGATTTGGATTTGTCCGTCCGTTCGTACAACTGCTTGAAGCGCGCAAACATTCATACCGTAGACGATTTGACAAGACGTTCCGAGGACGATATGTTGAAGGTGAGAAACCTCGGAAAGAAATCCCTCGAAGAAGTTGTCAAAAAGCTCGAAGACCTCGGTCTGGGCTTGAAGACGCAAGAGGACTAAGGAGGACAATATGCCGAAAAAATTAGGAAAACGCACAGACCAAAGATTGGCAATGCTCAAAAATCAAGTTTCCGAGTTGCTGTGGTACGGTGAAATCAGCACCACCGTCGACCGTGCGAAGGCTGTCAGAAGCCTTGCGGAAAAATATATCACTATCGCTATGAGAGCGTATAAGGATGACGTGAAGGTCACGAAGGAAGTGACTACGACAAACGCAAAGGGCGTGAAATCTCAGACTGCGGTCGAGATTACAAACGACGGACCGAAGAAGCTCGCCGCTCGCCGCAGACTTATGGCGGAACTCGTCGATTTGCACGAGGTAAAGGGCGAAAAGGAAACGAAGCCCGCATACAAAGCCCGTATAAAGGACGTCAAGCATCCTCTTATCGAGAAGATTTTCAAGGAGTATGCGCCCAAGTACGACGCTCGCAAAGAGCAGCTCGGACAAGGCGGCGGATATACGAAGATTTTGAAGACGGGAAATAGGCGTGGGGATGCCGCGGCTACTTGCATTCTCAAACTCATTTAATCAAAAACCGCGCTATTTGGCGCATTGCATTGTCAACGCCCATATTCCTCACCGTCACGTACGTCAGTACGTTAGGCGGTTCGGAATATGGGCGTTTTCGCGCACTGCATCCAAATATCGCGGTTTTTATTATTATAGTTGGATAGGAAGTGAACACGATGTACACTTATTCAAGGGGCTGCACCAGCGCGTGCAGGGCGCGCGCCTACCTGAGTGCCGAGCTTGACGTCCCGTACAAGTGAGGGGCAAATTCTGTTTATATTGCCCCGAACGAGTGATATAAACAGTGCTCTATGCTCGTATATGCGAGCGCCGAGTTCCCCTCCCGTGAGTAACGTAGAGTATAAGCAGAAAGCGTTCCTATTCCGAGCGGGAGGGGAAAGCCCGAAGGGAAGGGGTGGGTTATTAAATTAAAGTACTCAACCTACACCCTTGTAGACCACGTCGCCCCACAGCTTATTAGGACACGTCACCCTCAGCTTGATAAATATAAAAACGCTTTATTGAGTAAATGCAAAGTGCGACTTACTCAATATCGCGTTTTTACAGTGCTTGAATTTGAATATATACAAGCGAGCTTGTGACCGTATTTTATTCTTCAAGCAATTCCAAGATGGAAATATCGTACGCGTGACATATCGCAAAAATATCGTTAAGAGTCGGGATTATCTTATATATCTCTATCGCACTGACTTTTGATTGCGATATTCCGATTGCTTTACCGAATTTTTCTTGGCTTAAATGCAACGATTTACGCAAGTATTTTACGTTGTCACATACATATGAGAAATCCATAATTCACCTCTACAAATATGTTTTTAAAAATAATACTACAAATAAGTTTGTAAGTAAAGTTTTTTTACAAATATTTTTGTACAAATATAGAATAGAGGTAAGTTTTATGAATTGCAGCGAAGCGTTAAAATATCAAAGGGAAATTAAAGGATATTCGCAAAGCGCACTGGCGTTGGAGACGGGTATATCGCAACAGAGAATCAGCTATTATGAGAGCGGAAAGCATTCTCCGTCTATTGAAGATTGTATTAAACTTGCCGATTTTTACGGAATATCACTTGATGAACTAGTAGGGCGAATTTATAAATACTAATAACGAAATATCATATTGTAGTCACTCCAACGAAGTTGGCAAAGGCTGCCACAAATTGTTTCTTTCCGGGTGGTAGATTGCGCCTAGAATCCTGTCTTTGGCAAAAGGTACGTCCTTGCAGATATGCTTTATCAAGTCTTTGGCATACTCGCGCTTGCTTGTGTGGTTCATAGGGCAGGGATTGTCGACTACGGGCAGATCAAGTCTGTCGACGGCGCTTTTTATGTCGCCTTCCTCTATATAAATGAGCGGTCGAATCAGCGACACTCCTGAATTGCTCATGTAAGCCGTCGGGGAAAAGCAGGAGAAGCGACCCTCGTAGATTAGGGACAGCAGCATGGTTTCCGCCACGTCATCGGCATTGTGCCCTAGAGCGAGCTTGCCTCCGCCCAATTCGTTTATCTTGCCGTTGAGCGCGCCTCTGCGCATTTTGGCGCAGAGAGAGCAGGGGTTAGACTCCTTCCTTGCGTCGAATATTATTTCCGCAATGTCCGTCTTCACGATATGGTGAGCTACGCCCAGTTCGTTGCATTTTTCCGTCAGAGCGGAAAATGGCACGGCGTTGTCCTTTGTCAGACCCATATCTACGGTGACGGCTTCGAGGGTGAATTTTTCGGGCGAAAACCTCTGATACGCGGCGAGAGCGCAGAGCAGCAGCGTACTGTCCTTTCCGCCAGAAAGTCCGACGAATATTCTGTCGCCGTCCGCTATCATCTTGTAATCCTGTATCGCGCGCCGCATTGCGCTGAGAATTTTTTGCATTTTTTCACCGTCTCGTAATAGAATTATATAGACAGAATTATACTCAAACATGCGCGTAATGACAAGCGCAATCGTTCAATTCGTCTTGACATAATTTTTGTCGTCACGTATACTTGATTTCAAGCGCGGTATGACGCGCGAGGAGACAGCCGAGTGATTGATACCGTAATCGACTTTTTCCGTACGATAACAGGCAACGATTATCTTACGTTATACGTTATTTCGATTATCCCCATCATCGAATTGAGAGGGGCGATTGTGTTTATGTCGGGAATGTTCAGCAGTGTACAGGAGATGATTGCGGGCATGTTTTGCTGTGTGGCGGGGTCAACTACTGTTATTTTGCCGCTTATTCTTATCACCAGACCGCTTATAAGGCGTATGAAACGCTCGAAATGGTTTTCAAAGTTGGCGAAGAGCGTAGAGGCTTCGCTTGCCGACAGGGCGGAGTCCGCCTATTCCGCCGAAAACGATGCGCGTAAGGCGGAGGAAGCTGCGCAGGACGGAAAAATGAAGAGAAAGCCGCTGTCGACGGATACGAAAAAGTTTTTGGGGCTGTTTCTTTTTGTGGCTATTCCGCTGCCTATGACGGGGGCTTGGACGGGCTCGTGTATAGGCAGTTTCCTTGATTTCCCCGTTTGGAAAGCCGCGCTTGCGGTGTTCCTCGGCAATATTGTCGCAGGCTCCATACTGACGGTCATCGCATTTTTTATGCCCAAGCAGTTTGCGGATTTGTTCCTATACGGATTTGTCATTCTGGCGATTGTTATTGCGTTCATTCTTTATTTTACGCGTTCTAAACGCATGGAAAAGCGCAGACAGGCGGAGCTTGCAAAGTACGGCGGAAAGAATGAATACGAATTGGAGCTGCTTAGAAAGGAAGCTGACGAGGACGGCAGAGTACTCATAAAAAAGGAGTATATCGACGAGAACGGCGATAGGCACATTATCATCGGAAGGGACGCGAAAAAGAACGAGAACGCGGTCGACGACGATAAAGTTATTTAGTGGTTTTGTTTATTTATATGAGGTAATTTGAGACCGTGATTTATTATTGAGAAATAATATAGGTTTGATTGAAAAGTTACTGTTAGTAAAAAAGTGAAATTTTGGTTCGGAAAGTAAGAAATTTTATTATTTTGAATATTAGACGGAGATATTGAGATGAGTGACGCAAAAGAGGCGCTTTTGAGAACCGCCTAACGTATTTTAGTACGTGACGGCTAGCAAAAACGCCTCTTACAAAGTCAATCGTTCAATATCGCTGTTTTATGCTTTGTTGTTGCAGCCGAGAACGTTTACCAGCTTATGCTTCACAACCTGCTTTACTGCTTCTCTTGCCGGTCCGAGATACTGTCTGGGGTCGAAATGAGAGGGGTTGAGGGCGAAGTGCTCGCGTATCGCGCCCGTGACCGCGATGCGGAGGTCGCTGTCGATATTTATCTTGCAAACAGCCATAGTAGCCGCCTTGCGGAGCATTTCTTCGGGAACGCCCTGCGCACCGGGCATGCTTCCGCCGTAGGAATTGACGATTTTCACAAGCTCCTGCGGAACGGAGGACGCGCCGTGAAGCACGATGGGGAAGCCCGGCAGGCGCTTGCCGACCTCTTCGAGTATGTCGAAACGCAGCTGTGCTTGTCCTTTGAATTTGTATGCGCCGTGAGACGTGCCGATTGCAATAGCAAGCGAATCCACGCCCGTTTTGGAGACAAATTCCTGCACTTGGTCGGGATCGGTGAATGCCGCGTCCTTTGCGGATACGTTTACTGCGTCCTCGATACCCGCGAGCTTGCCGAGCTCGGCTTCAACCACGACGCCGTGGTCGTGCGCGTATTCTACAACCTGCTTGGTGATGTTGATGTTTTCCGCAAACGGGTGCGCGCTCGCGTCTATCATAACGGAAGTAAAGCCGCTGTCTACGCAATCCTTACAGAGCGCGAAGCTGTCGCCGTGGTCGAGATGCAAACAGATGGGAAGTCCGCTCGTTTCGACGGCGGCGTCAACCATTTTGGTGAGATAGGCCGTGTTTGCATACTTTCTTGCGCCCGCGGAAACTTGTAGTATGAGCGGAGCTCTCTCTTCGGTCGCCGCTTCCACGATACCTTGGATAATCTCCATATTGTTGACGTTGAACGCACCGATTGCATATCCGCCTTCATACGCCTTTTTGAACATTTCAGTTGTTGTAACCAATGGCATAATTTGTGTAGCCTCCTAGTTATTTTACGGTTAGTATTATACATCCGTGAGAGAAAAAATTCAACTGTTTGCAATAAATTCCGAATTATCCGTTCCGAAATGTTTCGGTGAAAAAGTGTTACGATATAGCCGCAGGGAAAATCTTGCGAGCCCGTCAATTCGGACGCGCAACAAAAACTGCTTGTAAAAATCTTAAATTTTTTTAATTTCTCCGAAAAAATTTGTTAAATTATTTTTGTATAAATATTCGCAATTTATACGTTCATATGGAATAACCGAGTCGGAGTTTTTATTTAAATCGGATTTTCGACAAGATTTTTACGGTTGCCGTTTGCACGGGGCAGAGTGAAGTTCGGAATACTTGGGACATTGTGTTTTTGTCGGATTTTGATTCTCGGATATGTGTTATTGTCGGATATGCGGGTTTTTCGGCATGCTAAACGAGTAAATTTGACATATAATATGCTCGGCTTGCTGTAATTTTGAGAGAAATACATTCGCGCGGGTTTATCGTTTGCTTATTGCAGATGCGCAATTATCCGAACGGAGCTATATTATAAAGTATGCAATAATACAATAGTTTACCGCATATAGTAAAAGTGTAAACTTATTTTTTGTCCTAGATGTGGCGCCTCGGCGTTGTGCTTTTCACAAAATATGGAAATTAAATTCCAAATAAATGCATAAAATGTCACTGTTTATTCATAAAAACGGCGTCATAATGCATAAATCTGCAATTATTAAAGGTTTTTAAGGGTGTTTTTATATAAAAAATCATTTGCCTATTATTAGGTTTTGTATTAAAATATAAAAACAAAGTATTTATACGCTATGTGCGTGTGAGATAAAAATACATATAAATTCACAACATATTCAAAGAATGTTCGATAGGTTTTGGGGGAAACCTTTGGAGGATAGAGATGTCAAAGACTGAAAAGAGGCTGAGTATCGTATCGATTGTGCTTATTGCGGTTATGGTGTTTACCACCGTTTTCAACGTGGCAATCGGAGGTATTTCCCTTGCGGCTGACGGCAGCGTGGGTTCGGGAGGCAACGGTTCTTCCGCCGCTAACAATTTTGAAAAGGTCAATATGGACCTAAGCGCTCTCAGAGAGCAATATGTCAAGCAGTCGCTTATGCAAAAGAATATTGCTTCTTACGACGGCGAGCGCTGGGTGATTGTGGAGCTTATCGGGGATACTCTTTACGACAAATTCAGTTCCAGTACCCGTTATAACGAGTATTCGGAATTCGGAAAGAGCGTGGAGGGCAGAAAGGCGAAGGCAAATATTCAAGCCGAGCAGCAGAAGTTCCTTTCCAAGCTCGATTCTCACGGTATCGACTACAAGTTTAAGTATTCCTATACGGGGCTTGCGAACGCGGTCGCTATAAAGATAAATTCGGACGCTTTCAACGCCGTCAAAAAGATGAACGGCGTTTCCGACGTGTATTATACGGAAAATTATGCCGTTCCTACCGTCGAGGCGGTGACTAACAACGCGAACGTTTATACGACGGGCATTTACGATTCCTCGGATATCGATTATAAGGGCGAGGGTATGGTCGTGGCAGTGCTCGATACGGGTCTCGACTATACGCACGAAGCGTTTGCCGCGATGCCCAAGAATCCGAGCCTCGGCTGGGACAAGGCTTATATCGAGGAAAAGATTTCTTCTCCCAATTTCAATGCGGTGGGTACCGCGGACGATTTCTATTACAATGAGAAAATTCCGTTTGCATACGATTATGCGGACGATGATACGGACGTATATCCGTCTTACTCCTCGCACGGCACTCACGTGGCGGGTATCGTTGCGGGCAGCAGCGACTACGTCGTGAACAAGGAGACGGGCGAAAAGTTCATCGGCGTTGCTCCCGAAGCACAGCTTGTCATCGGCAAGGTTTTCACCGACAACCTTGACAGCGAAGGACTCGGCGGAGCAAACTCCATGGACATTCTCGCGGCGGTCGAAGACTGCGCCCTGCTCGGCGTGGACGTTATCAATATGAGTTTGGGAACGGCGGCCGGCTTTACGGACGAAAGAAGCTCCACTTGGATTACGGAAGTTTACGCACAGGTTGAGGCGGCGGGTATCAGCCTCGTAGTCGCGGCAAGTAACGATTACAGCTCCGGCTTCGGCGGCGGCAACGGTACCAACCTTGCAAGCAATCCCGACAGCGGTACGGTGGGCTCTCCCTCGACATACGGCTTTGCGCTTTCCGTCGCTTCTATCAATGGACAGAAATCAGATTATCTCATTGCGAACGACGACCCAAATCAAGTTGCGTTTATAACGGAATCCAGCAACGAGTTCGGCGTGGCGTTTGAATTTGTGGATTTGCTCTACGAAATCGCGGCGCAGACGAGGAACGTAGCTTCCGTAGCAAGAACGGAAAATCTGAAATTCAAATACGTGGTTATCGGAGACGTCGGACGTCCCGGCAACTATACTTCTACTATAAAGAGAAGACTTGCGGATAAGACGGGCTATGACGGAACGATTGCTCTTGTCAAGCGCGGAGACACTACGTTTGCGGAAAAGGTTCAGGCGGCTATGGACGCAGGCGCGGACGCGTGTATCATATACAACAGCGTCGCAGGTACGATAAGAATGTCTCTCGGCGACGTGGAGAACCCGATTCCGACGTGTTCTATAACTATGGACGCAGGCAAGGTGCTTGTGGATAACGCGGACAGAAGAACGTCGTGCGGAAGCGTAACCGTCAACGCAAGCGAACAGATTGCGGGTCCGTTCATGTCTGATTTTTCGAGCTGGGGACCCACGCCCGACCTGCATCTCAAACCCGAAATCACCGCTCACGGCGGCGAAATTACGTCGGCGGTTGCAGGCGGATACGACGTATACAGCGGCACATCTATGGCGGCTCCGAATATGGCGGGCGCGATTGCGCTTCTGCGTCAGCACCTCAAAGCCGAGGGGCTTCAAGGCAAGGATCTCAGCGCAAGAATAAATCAAGTGCTTATGAGTACCGCCACTATTGCGAATAACGACAGCGGCAACCCCTATTCGCCCAGAAAGCAGGGCGCGGGTCTTGCGGGTATTAAGGACGCGATAGACTCCGAGGGCTATATCACTGTCAACGACGCCAAAGGCAACGTTAGCGATAAAACCAAAATCGAGCTTTTCGACGACCCGATGAAGAAGGGCGTGTACGAGCTTAGATTCACAATGCATAACACGACGGATAGCATGCAGACCTATGAGCCGAAGGTTTACGTTATGACAGAAACCATGTCCTCCGATATGAAGACGGTGGCGGAAAAGGCTTATATTCTGAATAATGACTGCACTATCGAGTACAGAGTGGGCGGACAGGTCCACAGCGGCACGCTTACAGTACCGCAGAACAGCACCGTAGAGGTGGAAATCAAAATTACTCTCGGCGCGGGAGCGAGAGAGTATCTCGATAAGAATTTCATCAACGGAATGTTTGTCGAAGGCTTCGTGTCTATGGTTGCGACGGGAAATACGAAGATAACGCTTGGACTGCCTTATCTGGCGTTTTACGGCGACTGGACTGACGCGCCTCTGTTTGATTACGACACGTACGAACTTGCGGAAAGCGAAAAGGACTCCGAAATCAAGACCGAAAACAAGCTCAAAGCCAGCGCTGCCGAGACTAGAATCATCGGCATGTATTACAACGACGAATATATTCTCCCCCTCGGACAGTATATATACGAGCAGGACGAAGAGGAAGTTCAGATTTATCCCGAAAGAGAAAAAATCGCAATTTCCATGTTCGACGACACGACGTACGGACATACGATTTACGAGATATACGCAGTCTATGCGGGTTTGTTGCGCGGCGCCGCTTATATGAACGTAGTTATTACGGACGCGGCGACGGGCGAGGTCAAATTCGTCCAAAGGCAGGAGAACGTAAATAAATCCTATGCGGCAGGCGGCTCTAACCGCGGCGCTTTCGTGCCCCTCGAACTGAATCCCGCCGAATGGGGACTTTCCAACAACTCGACTTATAACGTTTCGCTCGTAGGAGAAATCGATTACGGTCACTACGAAGACGCGAACGGCGAGAAGCACGGCGCTCTTGCGGGACAGAATAAGAAGAACGTTGACAAAGAAGGCTACCGTATAGACGAAAACGGAAACCGCGTTCTCGACAAGAACGGCTATCCCATACTTGACATAAGAAACTCGTTCGACTTCCAGTTTACGGCGGACTATGAAGCCCCCGAAATGCTGTCGTATAAGATACGCTATGTTCCTTATACAGTAAATAAGGTAGTTAAGTACCGTATATATATGGACGTCGAGGTCAGAGACAACCAGTACGTTCAAGATATTTTGCCATGTTATATAGACGAGACTCGTGAGGAAAATAAGCTCCGTCTGCTCACCGAATACGCTATACCCGTATACGGGCAGAAGGGCGAGACGAGCACGGTTTCGTTTGAGATAACCGATTTGTACGACGACTATATCAAAAACAGCACCGAAGAAAAGCAGCTGTATCTGCAAGTTGAGGATTACGCGCTTAATTCTACGACGTACAGGATAAGGCTGGGTTCGGAGGGTATATCTTCCACGGCAAAGAATTATCCGTATTCCGTTGATTTCGCCGAGGACGAATTGCTTGTGAAGGGCGATTCCGCCGTCGACGGCAAGGGCAACACCTATAATTGGTACGAGCTCACTTTGTCGCCTTATACGCTTTATACGCTTAATCCGACCGTTAAAGTGCTGAACGACGCAGGCGAACCCGTTGTTTCGACTTCCACCGACGCACTCTTCAAGACTCTTACCTGGACGGGCGGCGGCAAAAGAGTGATTGCGGACAACTATCAGCTGTTCAGCAATTCGCCTGCCGTTTCGGCAAGAACGACAATGACTCTCGGCGACGAAACCGGAAAGGTTTACGCCAGAATAAGGGTGTCTATAAAAGGAGAGACGGTCAATTCTCTGCCTAAGCCAGAAAGCATCAAGTTCAATCCCGTGATAAACGGCGACGGTTACGTCGTATCTCTCGACGCGATTGCGCCGGAGCTCGAGCTCAACCCCGGTCAGACGCTGAAACTCGGTTGGAGCGTTTCTCCTTGGTACTGCACGCCTCCTCAGGTGATTTGGTCTTCTTCCAATCCTCAGGTCGTCGACGTGGACTCCGAGGGCAATGTTACGACGCTGGCCAGAGGTAGCTCTTATATTACGGTTCAGTCCAAGGACGACCCCAACGTCGTCAAGAGCGTGCGCGTCAAGGTGGGCGCATCTTACAGGGTGTCCAATTTCACATTGATGGATTTCTACGGCCACGGGGAAGCGATTATTCCGAATAATCTGAACATTATGTACCTCAACGAAGATTGCTTCAAGGGCAGAACGGATATCGAAAAAGTCGTTCTTCCCACGACGCTTACGGAAATTCCCGAGAATGCGTTCCAAGGCTGTACTTCGCTCAAAGAGGTCATTATCCCCGGAAAGTGTACGGTTATCAGAGAAAACGCGTTTAACGGATGTAAGGGACTGACAACCGTCAGACTCGGTCAGTTTGTCGATTCAGAGCAGAACTCCGTCGGAGACGAGTATTATGGAACGCTGACGGTCGGACGCCACGCGTTCAGAAACTGTGAGAATCTGGATACCATAACAATGTACGGCGGCACATACGGAGAGTCCGACTATTACGAAATAAATTCTCAGCGCCGCATTACGACCCTTTACGACGAAGCGTTTTTGGGCTGCGTGAAGCTCAAAAGCATAGATTTGTACGAAGTGCGCGTGTCGGGCTCGGGCGTTTTCAGAAACTGTACGGGTCTGAAAACCGTTACGCTCAGCGAGCATACGGTCATCGGCGAATATATGTTCGAGGGCTGTACTTCGCTAAACAACGTTAATTACAGCGCCGCCGCGGTTGCTCCATACGCGTTTAAGGACTGTACGGGACTTACGTCTCTCAGTCTTGCCGACAGTGTACAGAGTATAGGCGCGGGCGCGTTCTATAATACGAGAATGAGCGCCGTCGCTTTGCCTAACGGCGAGATTACCGTCGGCGCGGACGCGTTTGCGCATTGCGCGAACCTTGCGACAGTGTCGCTTTCCGCCAAGACGCATATAAATATGGGTACGCGTTCGCCCTTCGCCGGATGCACTCAGTTGAAAGAGTATACTTTGGCGGGAGCAAGCGATTTCTACACCGTTACGGACGGAATCCTGTACGAGGACGGCGGCGCGACGCTCGCGTCCGTTCCCGTTGGACACGCTTCGTTTGAACTGCCCGTTCAAGTGACGAGGATTGGAGACGCGGCGTACTCCGGCGTTACGGGAATCGCTGACGTCAATCTGAGCCGCAACAATTTCCAAATCGGGAAATACGCGTTTGCAAACAGCTCCGTCGAGAGTGTGAAGCTTCCCGACGGCATGACGGCTATACCCGAAGGTCTGTTCTACGGCTGCGCAAGGCTTACTTCCGTGACCGCAAACGACGGTTTTGCGGAGTTGAAGAGGATAGAAAACGGCGCATTTCTTAATTGCGCGTCGCTTACTTCGATATCTATGCCCGAAGTGCTTACGATAGGCGAAGAGGCGTTTATGGGCAGCGGTCTTACGGCTTTACCGTCTGCGAAGATTACCGAAATCGGTATGAACGCATTCAATGGAACGGCGCTTACAAACGTATCCCTGCCAAACCTTTCCAAGCTCGGCGCCGCGGCGTTTGCGAATATCGCCTCTCTTGTCAGAGTCGAGCTCGGAGCTGTGACCTCCATGGGCAGCGAGGCGTTTATCAATTCGCAGAAAATAACGTACGTGAGCTTTGCACAAGGCACAACAGAGATTGGCGAAAAGGCTTTCTACTCCGAAAATCACGTCAACAACGCTATCGAGGTCGTATTGCCCGATTCGGTTGCCGTTATTGGTTCGAAGGCTTTCTATAATCAAGGCGGTTTGACCTCCGTAAATCTTTCGGGCGTAAAATACGTGCACGCGTACGCGTTCTATAAAACAAGTCTTACGGGCGCCGACCTTTCAAATATCGAGCAGATTGGCGCGAGCGCGTTCGAGGAAACCAAGCTCGTCACAGCAAACCTCGATAAAGCCGAAATTATAGGCGACTCCGCGTTCTACGGAGTGAAGACGCTCACTTCCGTGAACTTCGGCGCGGCAAGAATTATAGGCTACGAGGCGTTTGCGGATACGGCGTTGAACACGGTGGAAATTCCCGCGACGATGAGCCGCCGCACTTATGATTTCAGTTGGTACGAATACGACGAGAAGAACAGACCCGAACTCGACCAGTTCAAGACAAGACAGGAGATTGCTTACGGTGCGGGCGCGTTTGCGGGTATACCCACGCTTACCTCGATTACGGTTGCGCAGGGCAACCCCGTGTTTGTATCCATTGACGGGGTATTGTATTCCCGCGTAGAGAAAGGTCTCGTGCTCGAACAGTATCCGACCGCAAAACCCGATAAGAGCTATACGGTGGAAAAGAATACGGTTGAGATACGTGAAGAAGCGTTCCAGAGCGTCTCTTCGCTCGAATCCGTTGAGTTCCCGTATACGGTGAACACGATAGGCGCGTATGCGTTCTTCCAAAGCAGCGTCAAGAACTATAAGTTCAACGGTGTCGAGGCTCCCGTGCTTCTGTCGAATTACTTCGATTTGTCCGTATTTGCGTCGGACCCCGACACTAAGAGATTCCTTGGCGGAAGCACCAACTTCTATGCGAATTTCTACGACTTTGCGATATTTGCGGACAAGGACGCATGGGCTTCACCGAGCGATTACAAGCTTACGCTCACCATTCCGCTCAACGCGACGGGATACGACGGCGTATGGACGGCATTCTTCTCTACCATTAAGCGTACGAGTTCAATCGAAGCGGACAGGACTACTCACGCGGCTCTCGAAGCTATTGCGTCTCTTATGAGCTATCTTACCGATAAAGACATTGCAAATATGCCGATTGAACAGGTAAAGAAGGACAGCGAGCTGGGATTGATTGCGGCAAACGCGCGTAACGCATATAACCAAATTTCCTCACCTGAACAGATTGCGCTTGCGGCGGACAGCTATGCAAAGCTTATGAGTGTGGAAAAAGCGCTCAGAGACAGAAAAGCTGCATTGGGTATTCCCGCCAGAATAACGGAGTTGAGAACGATATCGCTTCCGACAAAGACAAGATACAACATCGGCGAAAAATTCGACCCCACGGGAATGTCTCTCAAAGTCGTTTACGACGACGGTTCGGAAGTCCCGCTGGAAGGCGACAACTATACGCTGTCGCAGGATACGATGACGTACAACGCCGAGACGTACGGCAGCTTGGTGATTAGGATAACCTTCAAGGACGACGCCAATATTTATACCGAAATAAGCGTTATGGTCAATGCTCCCGAGGATAATGAGAATCCTTCCGATAACGGAGACCCCTCGGCAAACAATACGGGACTCAGCAAATCGGCAGTCATAGCGATTTCAGTTGTGATACCCTTGGTGGTACTGTTGGCGGCAGGAGCTGCAATCGCAATCGTTTTGATAAAGAAGAAGTCCGCAAACGGCGACGGTGATAACGGCGGCGGAAACGGCGGAAACGGCGAGAACGTTTTAGGAAACGACGGCGTCGAAAATATCGAGAGCGGCGAAGTTGAAGCGTCCTCGACGGAAGCTGTCGTTACGTCGGAGAATGCAGCGGAAACAGCCGAAATGAAGGATTCGGACGGAATGTCGGACTCTGCTTCCGAGGCAAACGCCGAAGACGCTGAGAGCTCGGAGGAGGAGTTGATAGACGCGAAAGCCGAAAACAACCCCGCCGATGAGGCGACAGCGGAGCTCGGAGAAGAACTCTGATATATTAAACGCCGTGCGCTTCGGCGCACGGCTGAGGAAAATAATAAGCGATAACTTATGACGATAAGTTTGTAATTTTAAGAAAGTTATTGTACGATAAATTCGACGTAGCTATGAAGCAGTCCATATTAGGGCGCTTCGACGGCGTAAAAGTCGTATCGAAGGTGATGAAAGTGAAAAA
Source organism: uncultured bacterium (assembly GCA_949432885.1). Lineage (GTDB taxonomy): Bacteria > Bacillota > Clostridia > Christensenellales > CAG-917 > CAG-475. Next base: position 56,756 of record CASQXY010000004.1, read on the forward strand.
ATTATCTGTGAAACTGCTATTATGCTTGCTTACGGCGCTCGTGCTTGCGGGAGCGCTTACGGCTTGCAATAAAAACCCCGAAGAGAAAAAGTTTGACTTCCTTGTAACATTCGACTACAACGAGGGGAATACCGTGGCGGACGCGGACAAAAAGCCGAATCAGACATTGGGCGTGCTCAACAACGGACTTGTCAGCATTCGACCGGGATATAATAATAGTTTTGAAGAGGGTGAATTCGATACATATTACGTGGAAGGGTGGTACCTTCCCAAACTCAGCGCAGGCGGAGATGTTATAGTAAACGAAGAGACGGGAGTGGTCGAACTCGACAGAGAGTGGAATTTCAAGACCGACAGAGTGACGGAGCCTGTTACGCTGTACGCAAAGCTCGGTCTAAACGCCAAGCTTATTTATGTAGATATCAAGACGGGAGAGGAAGTCGGCTTTATGCGTTATGCTCCCGGTTACAGCCGCACCAAGCCTACCGCATCGAAGGCAAGACCCAATAAGCCGGGCTATACTTTCCTTGAAAAATATTACGTAGACGCGGAGCGTAAGGAAGAGTTCGTATGGCCTTACGTGTTTACGACGGAGGATAAGCGTATTTACGTCGATATGGTCGAAGGTATTTGGAGAGTAGTTTCCACGGCCGGTGACTTTGTATCGAGCATAAACGCCAATCAGAGCATCTTTCTCTTAAACGATATTGACTTCGCGGACTATAAAGGCAATTTGTGGGGTACCTACGACGTCGGGTTGGAGTTGTATACCAGCGGCGGAAAATTTGATGGAACCATAAACGGCAACAATCACAAGATATTGAATATAAAGAGGAAATTGCAGGCAAGTCAATCGAACAGCGGCGACAATATGGGCGGTTTGTTCGGTACGCTTGGTGCGACCGCAAATATATACGACATTTCTTTCGTAAACGTGAGCGTGGAGTATTCCGTTCACTCGTCGTTGAATATGCCCGGACTTTATATAGGCTTGTTTGCTTGGAAGGCGGAGAGCGGAGCGAAGATTTCCAACGTGACCGTAACGGGCTCGCTTACTTACTCGAAATTGAAAGGACGCGTTATCGGAAGTACATGGATTGCGAAGAATGACGCGAAATCCGAGGATATAATAAACGTCGATTTCCGGGGAGTGACGGAAACGATTCTTCCCGATCCCTCAGATTCGACGCCCGACGAAGATACGGAAGAATAACAAACGGAATTTTAGTCTCGGCGGAGTTCGCTTTGCCGATTCGTAGAATAAATCAAACTCTCTTTGGGGAGTGAAGGAGTGAACAATGAAGAATACAAAACGATTTTCTGTGTTAGTGATAGCAGTTTTGATTGTCTGCGTGATTGCAACAGCGTTGACCGCGTGCAATCCCACAGATGGAAATCACTATGACCCTGAAACACGTCCGTTTTCTATGAGTATTTCTCAGCCGGACGGCGTTTTCAACCCGTTTTTCTCAACTTCCGCGTATGACAGCAGCGTTATAAGTCTTACGCAAATCGGAATGCTTAACACCGATAAGGAGGGAAAAATCGTATACGGTGAAAACGAGCCTACGGTTGTAAAGGACTACACTAAAATCGAAAACAAAAACGATAACGGCGACGTCGTGACGACTACGTACGAGTTCCTTATCAAGAAAGGAATCAAGTGGTCCAACGGTTCCGACCTCACTATCAAGGACGTCCTGTTCAATCTGTATGTTTATCTCGACCCCGCATACACGGGTTCTGCGACAATCTATTCCACGGATATCGTAGGTTTGAAGAATTACAGATTGCAGACACAAGACGAGATTTCCGACGGCAGTGTTTCCAACTTTGAATCCAAGTTTATCGCCGCGGCCAATATGCGTATCAACGATATGATCGATTACGTACAGATTTACGGCAAGGGCGTGGCTTCGGGAGATAAGCCGACACTTCGTCCCGGCGCGAGTCCCGCGAAAATCGCTCAGGATTTCGCAATTACGGCGAGATTGTTCAAAGAAGAGCTCACGTCGGATTGGAACGCAATCAACAAGGACGACTATACGGATTGGGGATTCACCGAAAGCTGGCAGATATTCCTCCTCAACGACGGCGGATACATGGGGCTTCTCGCCAAGGATAGCGAGGGCAACTATGTGCGCGACGAGGATGATAATTATCAGCTCGACCCCATAGCGGCAAACGATATTTGGGTAGGTCAGGTTGTTTCGGAAGGTCTTGTGCCCCTCGGTCTTGCGACAATAGACGACAATGACAACGTTACGCTTTCGCAGGATTCCAAAGCGGTTAACGACGCTATCAAAAATTATTGCATCGAGACGGTTTTCAGCCAGTTCTTCCCGAGATTCCTCGAAAGAGATATAAACGACGGCAGTCTGTATCAGGACCCCGCGGCAGCCGATATCATAAACAGAAAGGACGACGCGTTCAAATTGACGGACGCCGAGGTCACGAAGGTAAGCTCTTCGATAATAACTCAGACAAATGCGGGTCAGTTTGAGACAGTCGCACGCTATTGGCAGACCGCTACGACCATACTCGAAAAGTATACTGCCGACGCGAAGAGCGAGGAATTTGAAAAGTACGGCAATTCAAGACCTGTGCCGAACATAACAGGCATAACTACAAGATCAAACGTTACGAACTTCAACGAAAAAAATCTCGGAAGCGAGTACGACGTGCTCAGCATAACGATAAACGGAGTAGACCCCAAAGCAATTTACAACTTCGCCTTCAACGTTGCGCCGATGTATTATTATTCCACGACGTCTTGGACAAACTCCAAGGGCGTGACGAAGAATTATATCAGCGAATTTGACGGAGTGTACAACTTCGGTCTCGAATTCGGTAGCAGCTCGTTTATGAACGAGGTCGTCAACGCGGCTTGGAAAATCGGCGTGCCCGTAGGCGCAGGTCCTTATATGGCTTCTTCCGAAACGGGCAAGACGGATGGCGTGAGCGGCAGCGAGTTCATGAACAACAACATGATTTACTACATTCGCAATCCCTATTTCTACACCGTTGGCGAGGGTCTGTCGAACGCTAAAATCAATACAGTAAGATATAAGGTTGTCGAATCCGACCAAATTATCAACGCTCTTGCAAACGGGGACATCGATTTCGGCGACCCCAGCGCGACCAAGGAGAACATCGACGCGGTTGAAGGCGCGGGACTCACTCACGTGGAAATCGATACGAGCGGTTACGGTTATGTGGGTATCAACCCCAGATTCGTACCCAGCGTGAACGTGCGCCGCATAATCATGAGCGCGATGAACAACGCGCAGATTGTTGACAACTATTATAAGGGCGACCTAGCGTCTACTATAGTTCGTCCTATGTCCAAGACAAGCTGGGCTTATCCCAAAACCGCCACCACATACGTGTCCAACCAAATCGGAAGCCTCAACTTCAACTATGCGTACTCTACGGCGTTAAACGATACGGTCAAGAACATTCTTACCGCGGAAGGCTACTCCCAAGTAGGCGGAGTGTGGGAGAAGACGATTCCGGGCTTCGGCGTGGACAGACTGGACTATAAGTTTACAATAGCCGGCGGCTCTACGGACCACCCTGCATACAGCATGTTCCTTAATGCGGCTCAAATCCTCAACAGCTACGGATTTGCAGTCAAAGTAGTAACTTCTCAGACGGCTCTTACCGATTTGAGTTCGGGTAAACTGGAAGTTTGGGCGGCTGCGTGGTCAAGCACTATCGACCCCGATATGTATCAGGTTTATCATATGGAATCACAGGCGAGCTCGGTCAAGAACTGGGGTTATTCGCAGATTCTCGGTCAAACCTGTCCCGACGCTTGGGGCGACGAATACATCATCGTCGAACAGCTCAGCAAATTGATAGACGAAGGCAGGTCGACCAACAGCGAAGACGACCGTAAAGCGATTTACGCGGACGCGCTTGACCTCGTTATGGAAATGGCGGTTGAGTTCCCGACCTATCAGCGTAAGGATATGTCCGCGTATCAGACCGATCTGCTCAATCCTAGCACTGTACCTTCAAAGGACGAATGTTCTCCGTACAGCGGATTGCTCGCCCGTATTTGGGAAATCAATTATCTATAAGAATCGCGTTTATAAAGTAAACGTAACAAAACAGATATAAAGGTAACAAAACAAACTTTATGTTTCTGTCCGCCGCGCCGACGCGCGGCGGACAGAATGAAAATCGGCTGACGGATATCCCGTTATATCCGTATTACAACCGAAAAAAATGAGAGGGAAATTGTGCGTCCAATGCGTCAGCCGCTTGGTCGGCACAACCTTTTCGGCTATATAAGGCAAAAGTCACGCATGTTCCGCAAAGATATGCGTTGGATGCAAAAGCGCGGCTGCAATACGTCGCCGTCGCAAAAAGGCAGGACAAAATATGGATACAATCAAATACATCGTCAAACGTATTTTACTTGCGCTTATTATACTGCTGGGCGTTTCCGTCATTATTTACGGTCTTGCCCGAATGATGCCTACGGACTTCGTCGACAACCAGTATTCGAGCGCGGTATCAAACGGGACAATGACGCAGGCGGACGTCGACCGTATCAAGGAGCTTTACGGTCTGAATATGCCGGACGCTTTTCTTACGATAAAGGTGAACGGCATTGAAGGCTATGAAGGACAGACGTTCAGAATTAACGCCAAACAGGATACATATGAGTCGGAGGTGAAATACGGAGCCAAGACTTATTTGGCTTGGTATACGGACGGTTCCAAGGCTACGTATTACGGAAGCGACGACACCGCTATAATTCTGAATATCAGACCCGACGAACAAACGGGCTACAATTTTGCAATAGGCAAGATTTACTCGTCGGGAGTCGATTTGCCTGATGATGTTGATGATGAAAACGCCGTGATTATGCTCGACGAGCAGTTTGTTCCCGAATATGAGGGAGTTTTCAGACTCGATGAAACCGAGGGTATGGGTATCGACCAAATAAGACAGATTTTGGTGGATTACCGCAAATCGGGAAGCGAGCACAAGAACGACGCTTTTAAGCAGACGAGCTTGAATATGGATTACCGTCTTGCAAAGGGCACGGAAAAAGCGGGCGCAGTCTTGAAGGGATATTTCAGTTGGCTCGGAAATATGTTCAAGGGAGACCTCGGTATCTCTTTCAAATATAAAAGACCCGTTGCGGACGTTATCGTTCAGAATATGGGCATTTCGTTTGCAATAGCGTTTATCGCCACTATACTGCAATTCATTATAGCAATTCCGCTCGGAATAAAAGCCGCGGTCAACCAGTACGGCGTCGTCGACTATACTGTTACGGTTTTTGCGATGATTGGTATAAGTTTGCCGACGTTCTTCCTTGCCGCTATCGTGATAAGAGTGTTTTCGGTCGGGCTAGGTTGGTTTGAGGTCGGAGGCATAGCCTCGGCGTCGATGCCGACGGACGCGAGCTGGATTTTGCGTCTCGGCGACAACTTGTGGCATATGATTTTGCCTATGTTCGTGCTCGTCGTGCTTTCAATAGGTTCGCTTATGCGCTACACTAGGACAAATACGCTCGAAGCGCTGAGCGCGGATTACGTGCGAACCGCGCGCGCAAAAGGACTCAGCGAAAAGACGGTCGTATACAAGCACGCATTTAGAAATACTATGATTCCGCTCGTTACGCTCATGGCGGGAATACTGCCCAGTCTGTTCGGCGGAGCGATGATTACCGAAACCGTTTTCAGTATCCCCGGCATAGGTAAGCTGGCTTACGATGCGCTTATTGTGGCGGACGTACCCTTTATAATGGGATACAACATGTTTATGGCTATATTGACAGTTATAGGAACGCTGTTCAGCGATTTGATGTACGCCGTGGTCGACCCGCGCGTTAAGATTGGACGATAGGAGGTGAGATTATGAAAAAGGATAAAACCGTAAAAGAACCCATTGTCTCCCAAAACCTGTCCGAAACGGCTGTGGTTAACGTCGGCGACGAAATCGAGAAAACTTCCGAACAAATGATAGAGTCCGTTGAAGATACCGCCGTCGCGGAAAAATTTGAAGACATAGAAGACGCCGAAAACATACAAACTAATCTCGACGATATTTCCGAAACGGAGCCAATACAGGCTATCGGGGATATAAACGCCGAAGCGGACGGCGCGGCAGGCGGGACCACGGATTCGACTTCTGCGGACTCGGATGGAGGCGGAAGCTCAAACTCCTCCGACGGTAACGAGGAGAGCTTGGAAGAGATTACGGGCCGTACGCTCAGCCCCGGAAGAATAGTGCTCAAAAGATTCTTCCGCTCAAAGCTCTCGATGACGGGACTTGTCATTTTGATTGCGCTGTTCCTGTTCTCGTTTATCGGACCGCTGTTCAACGTGCTCCCCTTTATTTGGGGAGAAAAGCAGCCCGATTATTCGAGCAGTGTGAAAGAAGATACGATGATAAAGGTTGAAATTTCGCCTAGTGAAAACAGCGATTACGCTGTATACGACAGCGAAGAAGGCGGAAGCAATACGGTTTATATCGTCATTTCCTCCAATCCGAGCAACAACCTTAAACCGTCCTCAACGCACTGGTTCGGCACAGACGACAAGGGCTACGACGTGTTCTCGCGTCTGATGTACGGCGGAAGAATCTCGCTTACGATAGGATTTGTCGTCGTTCTGCTTGAAACTCTTATCGGCGTTATACTCGGCGGTATCGCGGGCTATTTCGGCAAATGGGTGGACCAGATTATCATGCGTGTAGTTGATATATTCAACTGCGTGCCTACGCTTCCGATGCTTATGATTGTGGGCGTTGCTCTCGAATCGCTGGATATTTACGGAGTCGAAAGACTGTACATAATGATGGCGATGATGACCTTGTTCGGATGGGCGGGCACCGCAAGACTGGTGCGCGGACAGATACTGTCGCTTCGTGAGCAGGACTTTATGCTGAGCGCTGAGGCGAGCGGACTTACGATAAGGCGTAAGATATTCAAGCATCTGATACCCAACGTATTGCCGCAGTTGATTGTTTCGATGACGCTGGGTCTCGGAAGCGTAATCCTTATGGAAGCTACGCTCGGATATCTCGGAATCGGCTTGCCGACCGAATACGCGACTTGGGGCAATATGATTAACGCCGCCGCGAACAACACTGCGCTGAGGCTATACCCGAATCTTTGGATTCCGCCGGGAATCTGTATTGTGCTCGCCGTTCTCGCATTTAACTTCGTAGGCGACGGATTGCGCGACGCGTTCGACCCGAAGGCAAGGAGATAAGCCATGAATCAGGAAGAAAAAAAGCAGAAGAATAAACATTATATATCGGCGAAGGAATCGCGCGAGATTGTCAAAAACAACAACAGGACGATACGCGAGTTGCAGCGTAAGCGTAAATCCTACAAGCGTGAGGATTACGTCACAGAAATGCGCGACCCGAACAATATTGTCGAGTTTGACGATTTGCACACTTATTTCTTTACGGATAACGGCGTAGTCAAAGCGGTCAACGGAGTGTCTTTCGATATTCCGCAGGGTTCGACGGTAGGCGTAGTCGGCGAGTCCGGCTGCGGAAAGTCGGTCACAAGCCTTTCGCTCATGCAGTTGGTGCAAGGACCTATGGGTCAAATCGTCAGCGGAAGCATACGTTTCCGTTCCACTGTGCGCGAGTCCTGCGTGGAGCCTCTTATGAAGCCGCAGACGGACGAGTTCGGGAATACCGTCACCGATGAAAACGGCAACCCCGTCATGGTGCAGGTAGTGGACAAAAACGGCGAGCCAGTATCCAAGAAGCAGAGCAAAGAGCCAGTTATGGTTCAGGAAAGGGTGTGCGTGCCCGTCTTCGACGAGAACGGCAACCCCGTCATGGTGCAGGCTTTGGATAAAAAGGGCAATCCCAAATATAAAAAACGCAGAATTGTCGAAGTCGGAGAAAACGTTGAAGATGCAGGCGAGATATCCGCAGAGGAATTGCATGGGAACACGCCAAATACGGTCGAATCCGCGGATTCAGTGAAGGATACTGATTCGGAAATAAGTGGGACTGATAACGCGGTTGCGGAAAGCTCCGACGAGACGTTAAAGAGCGACGCCGACGGCGAGCCCGCAGAGAAGAAGACGATAAGCGATTTGGTAGCCGCGGCGCTGGATAAGATTACCGCAAAACTGCCGAAATACGAGCAGATACCCGTTATGGTTCAAAAGCTCGTGGAAAAGCCGATATTCGACGAGGCGGGAAACCCCGTTATGGTGCAAGCCGTCAATAGACACGGCAAGCCGAAATTCAGAAAGAAATACGACGAACACGAAGAGGTCGTCGATATTGCAAAGATGCCTGTTTCGGATATGTCGTCCATACGCGGCAGGGAAATCGCAATGATATTCCAAGAGCCTATGACAAGTCTGAATCCAGTGTTTACGATTGGATATCAGCTTGACGAAGTCACGCTTTTGCACGTGGGCGGAGCGGACAAGGACGACGCAAAGAGAAGAAGTATCGATATGCTCAAACTTGTCGGAATCGCTATGCCCGAGCACGTGTACAACTCCTATCCGCATCAGCTTTCGGGAGGTATGAGACAGCGCGTCATGATAGCAATGGCGCTGTGCTGCAATCCAAAGCTCATAATCGCGGACGAGCCCACCACCGCGCTTGACGTTACCATTCAGGCACAGATATTGGATTTGCTCCGCGAGGTCAAGGACAAGATAAGCGGAAGCATTATGCTCATCACCCACGACCTCGGAGTTATTGCGGAGATGGTTGACTACGTCGTGGTTATGTACGCGGGAAGAGTCGTAGAAAAGGGCACGGTGAGAGAGATTTTCAAAAATCCGCTTCATCCTTACACCATCGGATTGCAGAAGAGCAAGCCCGTCGTAGGCAAGAACGTGGACAGACTGTACAGCATCCCCGGCAACGTTCCCAATCCTATCGACATGCCGTCTACTTGCTATTTCAGAGACAGGTGCGATATGCGTTGCGAGGCGTGCCGAGGCGATTATCCCGAAATGATACAGGTGTCGCCGACGCATTTCGTGGCTTGCCACAGATACAAAGATTTGCAAAAGGAGCGTGAAGAATGAGTATGCGCACCAATAAAATAGACGAAGCCGTAAAAAACGTGACCGAATCCGCTGCGGAGGATAAAAGCGTCGAAACCGTTCTTTCTGATGATAAGGCGAATGAAAGAACGTATATCGCCGCGTCCGAAACGGAAGCAGCGCCTATAAGCGACAGCGGCGCGCAGAGCGACTGCAACGGAGATTGCTCGGCGTGCGGAGCGGTTTGCGAATCCAAAGCGGAAAAAGACATTCCAAGTATAGATTATGAGGAACCGTATCTGCTCAGAGTCAGAAATCTGAAAGAATACTTCCCGATAAAGACCTATTTCAACAAGAAGAAAAACGTCTATCTCAAAGCGGTCGACGGAGTGTCGTTCAATCTGAAACAGGGCAAAACGATAGGTATAGTCGGAGAATCCGGCTGCGGCAAGACAACGCTTGGAAGGACTATACTACGGCTGTACGAGCCGACTTCGGGCGAGATTGTATTCGACGGACACCATATCGAGAAGATAAAGGGCGAGGCTCTGAGAAAAATGCGTCCGCATTTCCAAATGATTTTTCAGGACCCCTATTCGTCGCTGTCTCCAAGACTTACGGTCGGTGAGATTGTCGGCGAGGCGGTAAAGACGCATAATATAGTTCCGAAATCGGATTATAAGGATTATATAGTGGATATCATGCAGAAATGCGGTTTGCAGCCGCACTATTTTGAAAGATATCCCCACGAGTTTTCGGGCGGACAGAGACAGCGTATCTGTATTGCTAAAGCGCTCGCCTTAAAACCCAAGCTCGTCATCTGCGACGAACCCGTATCCGCGCTCGACGTGTCCATACAGGCGCAGGTCATAAATCTGTTTAAGGATTTGCAGGAATCGGAGAATTTGGCGTACATATTCATATCGCACGACCTATCCGTCGTCGAACATATCTCGGACGAGGTGGGCGTTATGTATCTGGGCAGTATGGTGGAATTCGGCACTAAGGACGATTTGTTCTCAAATCCGATGCACCCGTATACCGAGGCTTTGTTCTCGGCGGTGCCTATACCCGACCCCGATACCAAGATAAAGAGAATAATCTTACAGGGAGACATTCCGTCTCCCGCAAATCCGCCGAGAGGATGTAAGTTTCATACAAGATGCAGCAAATGTATGGATATTTGCAGAGAAACGGAACCTAAATTCAAAGATTACGGCAACGGTCATTTTGTGGCTTGCCACCTGTATCCGCAGGATTGAGCTGGACGCGAGTCTTGCAAAGGAGTAAGAAATGAAAAGAGCAAGCAATAGGCGGGGGAAAATATTTATTGCGGCCTTGGCGCTTATGCTGTGCATAATAAGCATATTTACGCTGGTCGCTTGCAATCCGGACAGCGATCCCGTCGTCGTTTATATCTTCGGCGACTACGAAGGCGCAGAGCCTTCCGTCACGCGTCCGATAATTAACGGAACCATAGTCGAGCCCGAAACGCCCGTACGCGATGGCTACGAGTTTTTGTATTGGGCGGTGCTCGGTCAAGAGGACGTGCCCTTCGATTTCTCGGGCAAGCACGACAGCGTAACGCTCGTCGCGGTCTGGAAGCCGCTTGAAGCGGGCTTTGTCGAGCTGCACTGGCAGTCCAAGGAGGAATGCGGCGCGGAATTTGTATTCTCGGGCGCGCGTCCGAACAGGGTCGAGAGGGGAACGACCGTGGTTTTCGAGGTGAAAGCGTCTCCGTTTTATACGGGAACGCCCGTCGTCTATGCGGGCGCCACAGCTCTTGAAAAGGGTGCGGACGGAAAGTATTCGTTTGTAGCGGACGCTGAGTTTACGGTGAGCGTATCCGGTCTTACGCCGGATAAAACGCCTATGGAGGGCTACGGAACGGAGGCAAGACCTTATATCGTGACCCGTCCCGTTCACGTTCAGGATATCGCCAAAAAAGTGAACGACAGGTCTGATACGGAGTATAACGAAGCGTACTTCGAGCTCGGAGCCGATATCGATTTCGATGGCGAAACGCTTATGCCTATCGGCAACGATCTGCTGTATGCGACGATGTTTTCGGGCAGCTTCGACGGAAAGGGACATACCTTGCGCAATTTCGAGCTGGAAAGCGGACAGACCGCTTCGGCGCTTTTCGGATACACTTATCTTGCAACTATAAAAAATCTTAACGTTGTCGCCGATTTGGACATCATTTCGCCTGAGGAGGGTCTGTTTGCGGCGGGTATTGCGGCATACAGCTTCGGTTCGGATATTACGGGCTGTTCCTTTGAAGGCTCTATCAACGTTTCGTGCGATACGAATACAAATCAGACCTCGGTATATGCGGCGGGCATCGTCGGATTTATGCAGGGCGAAGTCGGAAGCACTTCGGATGATTCGGCGACTGCCACGGTTTCGTACTCTTTTGTGAGAGCGAATATCAGCTCGTACGGAATTTACGACGCGACCGCTATCGGCGGTATCGTCGGCGGAATGAGCGGCAACGGTATTCTCGCCACTGTCAACGTGTACAACTGCTTTGCGGATGCGGAGCTCGAAGGCATTGCGATGAGAGCAGGCGGAATCGCGGGATGGATGAGAAGCCTTGCTTCCATTGATAACTGCTATACTAAGGGAATCGTTTCGACTACAAGCAAAAAGTCGCAGGGTTCGCAAAAGGGCGGAATAGTCGGCGAAGCGTACAACGAAAACTCCTTGACCTACTGTCTGTCCGGAGTTAGCGGCGTAAGCGGAAACGTCTCCGACCGCGGCTACGGAATCATCGGTCTTATCGCTGCGCCGGATTACGTCAATATAGACGACAGAGAAACCGCGCTTATCGGCAATGTTTATTCTTTGAAAGACAGCGTAACCAAGGGGCAGAGAACGTATTCGCTGGGCAATTTCGACGACGTTCTTGCGCTTATGGATTGGAACTCGGAGGAGTGGAAATCAATAGACGGTTCCATACTTCCGGATGCGAAGGGAAGCGAAAGCGTTCCGCTCAAAGCGACTTTCGTATTCAAAGAAACGTACAACGAGCACGACAGAGCGACGCTGACCGAAATGGCGGACAATGAAACCGTGTACGGATATATCCCGATTTCTTATGTGTTCAGCGGAGACGGTCTCAATACGCTCACCGCCGATAACGGCACAATATCGTACGGATTCTTCCTCGACGAGGAGTGCACGCAACGCATATCTTCCGCATTCCTGTTAAGCGGACACGATATCACGGTTTACGTCGGATTTGCGGATTACAGCACCGTCGCGGGCGAGTATTTTATAAGGATAGGCAACAACGACGTTAAGCTCGCCTTTGACAATAACGGAATGATGACGATGTCTACCGGCGGTATCCGCGCGAATTATATGTACGTTTACAACGGTTCGTATATCGTCGTCCACGACGCATACTTTGCATATCTCGGCTTTGAAATAAAACAGGGCGCGGACGCGCATGTGGATTTCCGCATCGATAAGAATTCCAACGGAACGCTCACTATTTACGATACGGTATTCTTCGGAGAGGGCTGTCAAAAGGACGCTATCGTTGCCAGTGAGTATAATAAGTTAATAGGCAAGTGGTATACCATGGGTCAGACGCTCGTGTATACGTTCTATGCGGACGGATCGGGCGTGCTTTCAAACGGCAACGCGTTTACGTACATCGTCAACGGCAACAGTATAACGATTACGCAGGGCAGTACCCGAATTTCTGGAATGCTGTCGGACGACGGACGTACGATTTCGCTTTCGGGAGGGTCAACGCTTTCTATCGATAAATACGACGAATACAGCGGCACTTGGGAGAGCGCTTTCAACAATCAGCTTGTCATAAGTTTTGACGGAGTGAATACCGCAAAGGTCGGTAACAGAACGTATACGTATTCCATTGACGACAACGGCATTCTTATTTCGCAGGAGCTCAGAGCATATTTCAACGACAATAAAATGCTCGTGCTCGAACTCGACGGCGTTACGACCGTACTCGGGCGCGAGGGTAGCTTTATAGGAGAATGGAAGGATTCGATGCTCGATTACACTATGACTCTGCTCGGCATAGATAAGGACGGATACGGCGTCGGATACGATAGCAACGGTTTTACCTTTACGTATAGCTACAATTCTTCGATGGAAAGCGTTCCGATAAATATGTACGTGAGGGAGACTTATTTCGGATACGGGACTTTGTCCGTTGCAAAGAAGCCCTCTCAGGAGGAAATTGACAAGGGTAAGCCTGATTTGAGCGGAATGGAATTCCTTGCGATGGCGGTTTATACTCCGAGTTCGGGTATGATAACCGACGATTACAACCTGACGTACAGAGATATTTTCTACGGCAAATGGAATTCGCCTCTCGGGCTCTCGCTGGATTTCAACGGAGACGGAGCATATCATTTCAGCGTTCCGCTTAACAGCGGCGAGTTTTGGACGACTGAGGGTAAGGTAACGGTAACGGAAAACGGAATGGATACGGTTGTGGATTATAACTATGACAGAAAGACCGCGACCGCAACCTTCACTTATAATGAGAAAGTGTATACGGTCACTAAAAACGGCGAAGATATCCGCGCGACGGTAAGCGACGGAAGCGTGCTTGATTTCAGAACTCCCGATATCATGAGCTATAACGATTGGCATGCGGTAGGTATCAAGAGGATTTCGTTCAACGGTCAGGGCAACGTTGACAACGGAAAGGTCGTTATGACGTTTGCGGACGGCACAAAGGAGACTTATTCGTACGCGTTTACAAATGAGGATACGACCGTTGAGATACTGAACGCTTCTTCCGAGGTCGTATATACGCTCGATGTCGAGAGCTTGGAACTTTCCAAAGCGGACGGCACGGCGGTGGGCGTACTCGGCATATACAGCGATATTGTCGGCAAGGTATATACGGTTTACGGCACGGGAGCTACGCTCGACCTCACGGGGCTTCTCGATAAGGACGGCGCCGGCGCCGCTACGCTCAACGATATAAGCCTTAATCTGAGATATATTGACGGAATGCTGATGATGTTCGATTCGTCGGGAACTTTTGTCAGATATTTGGTATATCACGACGAAAATACGATTTTGGTTGCGGATACAAGCGGCAAGCTCAATACGATTGCGTTCATACGCGACGAAGTTATGGGCACGTATTATAACTCCGACGCAAGCACGATGCTTGTTTTCGACGGAGCGGCATTCAACGGATATATGGACGCCGAAGCGGTTTTGTGCGAGGTGGACGGCGAGGGATTTGTACTCGCCGAGACGGAGTACGTCTACGTTTATCTTGACGGCGAGTACGTGCTTGGCGAGATGCAAAAGGCGGCGGATTCGGACGAGATTGTCTTCAAGCCTATCTATAAAGTAAGTTTCACCGCCGTTGCGGACGCGACAAAGTTTACGTCCGAGGACGGGGTAAAGAGCATATGGCTGGTTCCCGTCGAGGAATAATTTACAGCATATTTCACTTAAACGCGCTTTGAGCTTTCAGGCGGGTTTATGACAAGCAGGAGATTTGTTATGGAAAAAGAAAATTTATCTTCGGTCGCAGGCAATGAGCGCCGCGGCGGCAGAGCCAAGAGCCTCGTTATTGCCGTTGCCTTGGTCGTTATGCTTTCTCTGATACTGGGAATAACGCTGACCGCGTGCAACGACACAGTAAAATGGACGGTTTCGTACACTGGCGAGGGTGTGACGACTCCCTCCGAAATCGTGATAAACGGCGGCACCGCCATGAAGCCCGCCAGCCCCACCCGAGACGGTTATATGTTTACGGGTTGGCTGCTGAACGGAGTACCGTTTGATTTTTCTACGCCGATTACGGGCGATATCACGCTCACCGCCGGCTGGGAGGTTCTGTTGCCTTCCGCTATGACGGGAACGGGCATTAAGCAAGACCCATACGTGCTTTGGACGGCGAACGACCTTATCAATTTCTCGTCAAGGGTAAACGCCGCGGAGGTAGAGGGCAACCGCAATTTCTATAACGCTTATTTTAAGCTGGGAACGGATATCGATATGAGCGGAATACGTTACACTCCGGCAGGCAGAATATCCTCCTATGATAAGACCGTAATCGATCCCGAGACGGGCGAAGAAAGCGTGCAAACCGTAAATATTTTCGGATTTGAAGGCGTCTTTGACGGAAACGGACATAAGATATCCAATCTTTCGATAAATCAGAATCTCCGTCAGGGAACCTACTACGTAGGCTTCTTCGGCATAACCAATGAAGCGATTGTTTCCGACGTGACCTTTGAAAACATAAATTACGTCGTAGAATCCGGCGCGGATACGGACTCGATAGGCGCGAACGTAGGCGGCGTGGCGGGGGTCGCGTCCGATACCGTGCTGATGGGCGTGCACGTCACAGGTAAAATAGAAGCAAGGCTTTGCGCGACAAATTCCGGACATATAGGCGGACTTGCGGGCAGTTGGGAGATTGGCGGCGGAAAATATGCGTTTGCGGAAAACTGCTTTGCAAACGTCGAAATAACCCCCGGAAAATTCAGTGACGACGACGCCGCGGCGACTCCCGACAATGCTATATTCGGAGGACTTTTCGCGCGCGTTTACAATATGAGCTCGGCGGCTGCGATAATAAACAGCGCTTCGGCGGGCAAGACCGTAGGCGGAAACATATCGGGAGGATTGGTCGGCTACGCCGCAGCTCCCGCGTTTTCAATAGTCAACTGCGTAAGCTCTATGACGGTGCAGGTCGGCTCTAAAACCGACAACACCTATGCGGGCGGCTTGCTTGGGTTTACTCGCTCAGACGTGCTGATTATGGATAGCCTGTATATCGGAACGGTCGTCGGGACAAAGCCCTCCGCTGCCGAGAAGGACGGTTATGCCGGCGCGATTGTGGGATATTGCGAAGAGGACACCTATGATATAGAATACGAAGCGGGTATCGCGGTTGTAAACACCTATTATAAGGCGAACGTCTCTACCTGCGACGTCAAAACCCAAAAGGGCATAAGCCTGCCCTCCAACGCAAATCCCGATATCACTTGGGCAAAAACCCAGCTCGGATGGGACGAGGCAATCTGGACGGGAACGGACAGCGTAAGATTTATTCCGACATCCGCCTACGCGGCGCAGATACACGAATCCTTTACGCTCACGCTCGACGGCGGGTCGTTTGTCGAAATGAGAGAAAGTCAATCCGGCGGAAAGGGAAGCTATGGATATGTCGGACTACTTGATAGACTTCCCGCCAGAAGCGATTATCATACGTTCTGGGACTGGGAGCTAGAAGACGGCGTAAGATACCGTTATTATATGCCTATCGTCAAGGATATAGAGCTTACCGCGAAGTGGTTCAGTACCGAATCCGTTGCGGGCTTGTACACGGGAACGGCAACGTTGAACGAATCCATCGACGCAGGTATTTTGGAGCTTATGAGGGACGGCACTTTGCAGTGGGTGCAGTCGGGTACGCTTAACGGAACATACTCCACGGACGGAAACCATCTTATCATGCATATGTTCTCGGCGTCGTTGGGCGATATCGCTTGCACTATCGACGGAGAGGATTTGACCTTTAAGGTCAGTGCAGGAATGACCGGCGACGTAACGTATGAAATGAAAAAGTCCGATTTGAGGTATTTCGGAGAATACTACTCGGAAGACGGCGATATGCTCGGATTTACGGGTGAAAGCGGACTTGTGCTGAACAGCTTCAAAATCAATTCCGAGAGCGTTAAGGGTACGTTTACGCTTGACCCCGACAATGACGAGTCGTTCAGCGTAAGCGGCGGAGCTTTGACGTCTTACTTCTCGTCTATGACGGTTGAGTACGTCAACGCGTGGACTATACGCGTGAACTTCGTAGGCAAGAATTCCTATCCGTCTATAAACACTACGTTCAGCAAGCTCGGCGATCCCGACTATACGGGAAAGAAATTCGTGGGAAGGTGGACTGTTTCGTATGCGTCCAATTATGAGCCTTTCCGCTGCGATAAATATATCCTTACGCTGAATGCGGACGGAAGTGCGTCGGTGACGAGTCCGTTCAGCGAAACGGAAGGAAGATATTATGCGTTCGGCGACAAAATCAGACTGGATTACGACGGATATATCAGCATGCTGACATATTACGGAGAGCAGGACGTTCTGTTTGGAATTTACAATCGCGGCACCTCGTCAAAGCGCGATATGGTTTGCATACGCATCGAGGGAGATACGGACATAAAGGATTTGGATTTCCGTTGCTACGTCATCGACCCGAACACTTACGACTCCATCCATACGTCAAACTATCCTTACGTTAAGACCGCGGTTTACAAGTACGGCGAAAAGGCGTTTTACGTTGAAAACGGCGAATTTAAGTCCGACGCGGTTATTACGGGCAGCTTTGAAGATAACGGCACCGTTGTAATAAACGGTCAAAAGTATATTGTCGTCAAAAAAACAGACGGCAACGTCGAGGGTCGGTCTCTTGTCAGAATGGGAGATGAAAACGGAATGTACAGCTATAAGGGCGGTTCACTCTCCTTAAACGGCATAGGCTACGGCTTACTGAACGGGGAGCCTGTAAGGTATTGGGTTTACGATACGCGCGTCGTAGTGCTCGCCGACAACGATGAAGTTTTCGCTTTCGACTATACGGCGGCTAAGGCAGCGGGCAATGCCGTCACCGCTCTCGAACACGACGGCTATCAGGGCGTATGGTATTCGGACAAAGAGGCGACCGCAAGCTCCAAGGCAGAGAAAAAGTATTATAAACTTGTACTTGACGGCTTCGGACACACCGCTACGTTCTATATCAAGGAAGGCGTCGGTTACAGCTTCAACTGGGGCGGCGGCTGGGGAACCTACGCAATCACTCCCGGCGGTGTAAGGACGATGTTCAATGCTTCGCAGGTAGCGGATTTCTCATTCTATTACGATATGAAACTCGCGTATTCCAGAAGTTTCGTGTCCGAGAAAAAGCCCAGAAGCTTCTATAAGAACGGATATACCGGCTCGCTCGAACCACCCGCGCTTCCTTTGAGTGCGGTCGGCAGATATACGGGAGAGGAGTCGGACGGCACGCAGGTGGTGTTCAATCTCCGCGAGGATTTGACGGGTTCTTACAAGGGCGCGGCGTATATAGCGGTATTTGACGGTGATAACATCGTGAGATTTACGATCGGCAGCGTACAGTACGCGTTCAACATTACGACCAAGACGCTTGTCTACGGGTCGGAGAACGTGGCGCTTGCGCTCGGCGGAGAGGTTACGGAGGTCATTCCTTCGGCAATTTGCGGAGAGTATTCCGGTACTGTCGACGGATACGGCGGTTCGCGTCAGGTTACGTTGACTATTTCTACGGAGGGTGCGGTTGCATACGATACTATGACGTTTACGGTGAGTTATGACATAACTTCAAACGTCATATCGGGAATTGTCGGCGACAACAGTATCACAATCAGGTACAACTCCGTTGACGGTACTATCACTGTATACGCTTCTATCGGCGGATATACGTACAACGGCACTATGACCAAGACTGCGTAATAATCCTCTTTAACACACGAAAACGCTTTCTCGCAAGGGAAAGCGTTTTTAATTTTGCTAAATGCACAGACTATATGCGTGCGGGCGGAGCGATATACTGCCATAATGTATAATATTTGGCATAATTATAAGAGTTTTGCATTTTTAATGGTATAAAAATACATAAATAGCTGCGTAAAAGTGTATGAATATGAAATTTATGCATAAAATGCAAAAAAAGTAGTAGACAACGTGGCAGAGCGGTGTTATGATTGAACAAATATAATAGCGCCATCGTATATTGACGGTACGCCGTATCAGAATCAATTTTAAGGAGATATTTTCATGAAAAAAAGGAACGTAATACTTTCGGTCGTGATGGTAGCGCTTGTGCTCGTTCTTGCAGTGAGCGTTTTGGTCGCGTGCAATCCCGACCCGCCTGCGACAGACCCGACGCCACCTCCCGCAACCGAAACTAAGACCGTCACCTTCAAGGACGGAGAGACCGTTGTCGGGACTCCCGTTACCGTCAATAAAGGTACGGCGCTGACCGCGGAGCAAATCCCGAGCGCTCCTGATAAAGCAAATTACACATTCAACGGTTGGTATATAGGTCAGACCAAGGTCGAAGCGGGCTACGTTGTCAACGAGGATGTAACGGCTTTGGCGAATTATTCGGCTGTTCCTGTCAACCCCGTCGTCACTTTCACCGTCAACGGTTCTACCGTAAAGACAGCGGAAGTCGTTTCGGGCGAAAAGCTGGACGTGACCCAGCTGCCATCCGACCCCGAGGTGCTCGGATATGATTTCGAGGGTTGGTTTAACGGGACCGCGCAGCTTGACGTTGCGGATATGCCCGTCATAACCCAAAGCGTAACCTATACCGCAAAGCTCACGAAAGTCGCCTATCTCGTCACGTTTGAGGAAGAGGGCTATGACGATATCGTTAAGGCTGTTCCGTATACAGACGCCGTAATTCCCGCGGAATTTATTCCCGCGTTTCATGCTGTCGTCGGAAAAGTATTTTCGGGCTGGTATTCCGCCTCTGGAAGCGCCGTCGTTAAAGCGGAGGTAGGCACTGCTATCGCTTCCGACGTTACCTTTACCGCAAATTTCGTGGATATTAACAGCTTTCAGGGCGGCTGGATTAATACTACCGACAAAGTTACCGTCGCCGTGGTAGGGACGAAAGTATACAGCACCGAAGGCGAATTGCAAGGAAATCTTGATTTCGAGCTTGACAATGAAACGGGCAATCTTGTATACACGACAAGCGGTGATTACGGTTATACCATAAGCGTTGTGAACGACGTAATGACTTTCTCTCATTTTTATTATGACGCTATGGAAGATGGGGACATTAGAAAAACCTATACTCTGACAAAAGGCGAGTCCGTTCCTTACAGCGGCACATATTGGAAAAATGACGATACAAAGCTCGTAATAATTGACGGCATAGTTACAAACTATTCAAGTTTTATGAAATATGCGAGAATGTATCAGGACGGCAGCGCCTACAAATTGGAGTATTTCCACAATTCGTCGGCAGAGATTCCGACTATTGCCGACGTGACGATAGACGAGAAGGGCAGCCTGATTATAACGAATGCAAACGACGCCACGCATAACGGAATGTTTGTAAAAGCCGAATCCGTGTACCGTTATGATAACTATATTTCGGGTGTAGGAACCCACGTATTGATAGATTATACCGTGGCGGAAGGTCAGCACATATACGTATATCGCAATCCCGCCGAGGTCTACGCATATACGACAGTAACAGGAACGATTGAACAGGGCAATATTGTTACTATAATGATTGACGACGCGCAAAAAGAGATAAAAATAACAGAACCGTCGTCTTACTACGGCAGATTTATATTTGCAGGCGAAGAAGCGGGAACTTATACGGGCATTATAGGTGGGCAGACCGTAACGATGGTACTCGACGGCTTCGGAAGCATTACCGGCTCTATTGTCGAAGACGCAACCGACCAGACTTATATCGTAATTGAGGGCACAATTATTTGCGGCGATACGGGTATCACTGTGAATAAGGACGATATGACCTTTACGTTGGCAGAGGCTATTGACGGCGGAATAAGCGGTGAGTTTACCTATCGTTCAAATGGCAAATATGTCGCTACGTTCTATGACTTCGGAATTGTGGTTCTCAATTACAATAACGGAAGCTCCGTCTATTCAGGTGAATACACTGCAAACAGCGGAAAAGTCACCGTAAGCAATGTCAACTACTATATCGACGGAACTTGGACGGTCGAAGAGTTGGGTAAGGTGCTTGTAAACGGTGATAAGATATATGTTCAGGACGGCGCGGATATCAATTCTCACGAGGAGGACTTTGCGGGCTGGTGGAAGGATACGAGCGACAACTACGTCAGCATAAATACGGCGACGAAGAAAGTCAACTACAATGATACGGCTTACACCTACAAGGCGAATTACAACGGAACGGTGCTTACGTTCCAAGCGAAAGAAAACTGCGATAATTGGCCGAGCGTAGAGCGTGATTATACTGTCACTGTTTCGGGAGATACTCTTACGATTTCGCACCAGTGCGGAGCCGATGACGGCGACGGCGGCGTAGAGCTCAGCACCGTTACTAAGACGTATACCAAGACCGCGGAGCCTGTCGTAGAGCTTGACGCTTTCGAGGGTAAGTGGACGAAGGCTTCCGGTTATATGTTCGATGCGATGATATTCAACGGAAAGGGTACTGTAAATCTCGGCAATAAATATGTCGCATATACTATTGACGGGGGGGCAGCTAAGTTTACGGCCGATTCTAGAAATTATACCGCGACGATTTCCGGAAGTACGCTCACTCTTTCATATTATGATGACGAAGCTTTTTGTGACGTTACCGCTAAGTATTCCAAGGCCGAAAAGGACGCGTTCGCAGGCGATTGGATTAATGAGAGCGAAAGCGATAACTTCTATCAATATGCGTTTTCTTTCGACGGCTACGGTACGCTTACGGTAAGCAGCTCGAAGTATCCTACAAGCAGTTATTATAACGGCACGCACGCTTACACGATATCTAACAATACTATCACGATAAACAATTTCCTCAGCTATAACTGGACGTTCACCCTTAACGACGACGGAACTATAACGATTGCGTGCACCGATTCGGACACTTTCGCCGGCCCGTTGAACGGCAAAACGATCACTAAGGTCGGCGGCACTCAAGCTCCCGCGTCGGACGCTTTTGCCGGAACATATAAATCCGGCGGAAACACAATCGTTTTCAACGGTGACGGAACGGGTAAGTATAACGACACATATGATTTCACGTATACTATCAGCGGCAACGTAGCTAATCTCAGCAATTTTGCGGCATATGACGACGATGCGAATACAGCTACGTTAAGTGGAACTAGTCTGTCGGTGCATTTATCCGGAGGTTATGGTGACAACGTGTATAATGCTACGTTTACGAAACAATAATACGTTTCAGTGAAGCGATACGAAATGCGCACTCGTTTGAGTGCGCATTTTTTGTCTTAAATGTAGATTAAAATATCCGCTTAAAAACCAACTGATCAAAAAGTGTAAATTTACTTCGCGCTTTTTGTGCTTTACCTGTTAAATTTAATTTTACAAAATGATGGAATTCACTTCCATCATTTTGTACCGTATGAGTTCGCGCTTATAGCAAAACTCAGCGCGCATAGGTTGCTTAATTCAATCACATGCTTATTGCGCGATGATTTTGCGTGCCGTAGCGTAGCAAGGCATAACGTTTTGCGCGACATCTACCTCAGCCACAGCCACATCACCACAATCACCACCGCAAACGCGACGACGGCAATCATCAGTCTCGGAAGCATAACGGCAAGACCGGCGCGCACGATTGCGCGACGTTCCTTTTTGGAGTACATTTCCTTGTGCATTTTGCGCTCCTCCTTTGAGGGGCGTTTTTTGCGGTTCATGTACGCCATTCTGCGATACTTCGGAAGCTCGTCCCCGTTCATAGGGGCGATGACTACGCCCGTATCCCAATCGTCATTATGCCTGTCTTTCTTTGCCATTGCCTGCCGCTTAGAAAATAGTGAGTTTGCCGAGTTTGATTTTTTCGGGACCCTTGTATGCGCCGCTTACGACGGTTTCCTTGGAGAGGGTAAGGGTATTAAGCACCTCGCTCAGCTTGCCGCTCATCGCGATGCCCGTCACGGGGATGCGCTTCTCGCCGTCGAAATAGTACGCCAGTCTGATTTCGCCGCCGATATAGTCGTTGTAAAGGTCTACCTGCAAGCCGCTCAGATATACGCATTCGAGGTGCGGTTCTTTCATGAGCTGCCCGCAGGGAGTGTTTCCCGCCTCGACGTTTATGCAGCCGAGCGCGCCCGTCGCGTCCTTGCCCAGATACTGCGCGAATCTGTTAGAACCGAAATTTGCCGTCAATACGCCGTCTTTTATGATAACGACGTCTTTAAGCGTGGTGCCGTCTCTGTCGAACAGCGCGCTGGCGGGACTTCCGTCGATTGCGCCGCGCATCGTCACCGTCAGCTTGTCGCCGACGGGATTGGTCTGCCACTTGTCTCCTACGCTCATAAGATTGGAGTGCAGATAAACTCTTGAATAATCCGCATCGGCAACGATTTCCTCAAACATTTCCCTTATATCGTAGGGGTTGAGTATGACGGGGCAGTCGAGCGTGCGTTCGGGCTTTTTAGCCTTTGCTCTCGCGCTTACGTCCTGAACTCTCGCAGCGATTTCACGCATAACGGCTTCTTTGTTGAAATTGCCGTATTCGTACGTCTCGAAAAGCTCGACGGATTCCTTTCCCGTATTGCAGGTCGGAATTGCCTCTATGCTCACCGTATGCTTTGTCTGGCTCTTATCGGCGCCGAGGCTGTTGAGGACGGTGCTCGTCTTTGTCACTACAAAGATTTCAAGTGCGTTTATATCGCAGTCCTTCTCGTTGCAAGCGTATATAACCGCTTTTGCGACGTCCGCCGCGATTTGCTTTTCGTCCTTTCCGCACAGGTTGGATTCTATTTCGCCGACAAATTTGCCGCCGCCGACCAGCTCGTACGGCTCGTCGAAAATCATCAGCGCTTTGCTTGCCGCCTGCGCCGCTTTTTCTTCAATATCCCGAGCGCTCGCGCTGGAATCGATTCCGAAATTCGAGCTGCCGAGCTTTCCGTCGTGCTTCACGTACACGCTCGCCTGCGCGGAGGAGTGCTCGGATTTGCGTACGGTTTCCAGATTTCCGTGCACGAAAAACAGCTCGTAGGACACAGTGTCTGTCGCGTGCACGCTATAACCGTCCGTCCCTTTTTGATTGCTCAATACGCTCTTTATTATATCTAGATTTTTCATCCCAGTTTCACCCTCAGTTTTAATGCGGGTCCGCCGTCGGATACGCGCACCCATTCCTTATGACCCTTGCCGCACATGCCCGCGCCCTCGACTTTGAATGCGTCCGATATCATGGATATGGATTTCAATACGTCGGGCACGTATCCGCTCATAACGACGGGGGATACGTAGTTGTCCGTAAGCTTGCCGTCTATGATTTCGATGCCGTATTCCGCTACGCACTGAATCGCCCAGTTTTTTGGGTCCTCCATGCCGTTATTGGTCTCGAAAATCATATATCCGTGCTTAATGGAAGCTATCATATCTTCCAGCTTGTCTTTTCCGCTTTCAAAGAAGGTATTCGTCATGCGTGAATACGCTTTGCGCGTATGGTCTTGTCTTCTGCCGTTGCCCGTAGGCTCCGTGCCCAGCTCGCCGGCGCTTACAAGGTCGCTTATTCCGCTTACAAGAATGCCGTCCTTAATAATCTGAGTATCGTGCGCAAGCACGCCGTCGTCGTCGAAGAAATAGCTTGCCACCGAGAGCGTCGACGCCGCTCCGTCGCGCATATTGCAGATAGGGGAAGCGACGTACTTGCCCATATAGCTTGCCGCAAGCGCGCGGTCTTTGACAAACATATCCATTTCCACACCATGTCCGAAAGCCTCGTGCGCGAGCAGTCCCGTTACGGACGGGTCGGTGATAACGTCGTAAATTCCGGGGGCGACGGGCTTTGCGTCTGCCAGCTTGCGTGCCTTGGCAACGAGTTTTTCCGCCTTATCGGGCAGAGCGTTCATGACCTCGCCGAGCAGGTGAGAGCAATCGCCTTCGCGCGCGCTGACCATTTTTTCACCCTCTCGATAGTTTACGACCATTATGCCGTTTACCCATGTGTACGCCTGTTCTAGAAGACGGTTTTTGCTTACGAATATCTTGTTTACGTCGAGCAGTCTCAGCATGACCGCCGCGTTTACTACGTTCTCGCTCTTTGAAATTATGTCGTCCTTGATTTTATTGCAGCAGTCGAGCATTTGCGAGTCGGAAAACTTATCGAAATCGTTTTCGCGCTCGAAGGATTTGACGAGAGGGTCGTCCGCTACGGGGCGCGAATGTATCATACTGTCGTCGAGGCTGTCCGCAGCAGTCGCTTCCGACAGAATCCTGTCCGCAAGCGCGACTATGTCTCCGCTTATGTCGTCCGTTGAATATTCGTAAAAGGCTCTGCCGCCCGACATCTTCACGACGAAGCCTCTGTCGCTGTCCGTATCGGCGTCCACGCGCGATGTGCGGCGGTTGACGACTACGTTTTTGGTCGTGACATCGCAGCCAAGCACGCTTACGTACTCGAACCGTCTGCCCAGCAACTCGACGAGCCGCTTGCAGCTTTCCTCACGAGAGGAAAGGAAATTTCTTATCGCCATTGTAACTCGCTCCTTTGAGTATCCGTTTTATTATATACAAGAATAACATACGGCATAGCTTTTCGCAAGGATTTGCCGCTTGCTGTTATTCTTAAAAACAGCTTAAAGGTATATCAAAAAGGCATTCGCAGGCTATTTCTCTTGATTTTTGGCGGGTGCGGTGGTATTATATTTCGGTAATCAAAAATTATATCGAGGTGCAGTATGGATTTTACTTACAGCAGAAAGAACATATACGCTGTCGCCGACGAGGCGGAGCGCAAGCGTATTTTCGAGTATAACGAGGGCTACAAAAAGTTCCTCGACAACGGCAAGACGGAGCGCGAAACCGTCGCCGAAACCATTGTTATGGCAGAGAAGAGCGGCTACAAGCCCTATACGCTCGGCGACAAAATCAATAAGGGAGACAAGCTCTATTACAACAATCGCGGCAAGGGATTGTTCCTTTTGCATGCGGGTACCGCCGACGTTGCGAAGAACGGCGTGCGCATACTCGTCGCGCACGTTGACAGCCCCAGACTCGACCTCAAACAGGTTCCGCTCTATGAAAAGTCGGATATCGCGTTCCTCAAAACGCACTATTACGGCGGCATAAAAAAATATCAGTGGCTCACTATTCCTCTTGCTTTGCACGGTGTCGTCGTGCTGAAAGGCGGTAAAAAAATAGATATCAATATAGGCGAAAGCGACTCCGACCCCGTATTTTATATCACGGACCTTTTGCCGCACCTGTCTCAGGAGCAGTACAAGAAGACTATCTCCGAGGGCTTTCAGGCGGAGAATCTCAACCTCATCGTCGGCGGAATCCCCGCGGCGGGAGAGGATAGCGACGCGGTGAAAAAAGGAGTGCTTGCTATACTCAACGAGAAGTACGGAATCGTGGAAGAGGATTTCCTCAGCGCGGAGCTCGAAGCCGTCCCCGCAGTCAAAGCTAAGGACGTAGGTCTTGACAGAGCGTTTGTTGCGAGCTACGGACACGACGACAGAGTGTGCGCCTATCCCGAAATCACCGCTACGCTGGAAACGGAAACCAATCAGACCGTTCTTACTATCCTTGCGGATAAGGAGGAAATCGGCTCGGAGGGCAACACGGGAATGCAGTGCATACTTATCCGCGATATTCTCGACGAAATCGCAAAGAGCTACGGCGTTAATCCCGCGGTGCTCCGCGAACATTCCATGTGTCTCTCGGCGGACGTAACGGCGGGCTACGACCCTGCGTACGCCTCAGCATTCGAGGAGATGAACGTAGGCTTTGTAAACCGCGGCGTTACGCTTACGAAGTTCACGGGCTCCCGCGGCAAGTCGGGTTCCAGCGACGCGTCGGCGGAATATATCGGATATCTCCGCGGCGTTCTTGACGCGGAAGGCGTTATCTGGCAGACGGGCGAGCTTGGAAGAGTTGACCTCGGAGGCGGCGGAACTGTCGCTATGTATATCGCAAACAACAATATCGACACCGTAGATATGGGCGTGCCCGTGCTTTCCATGCACGCGCCTTACGAGCTCGTCTCGAAAGCCGACGTTTACTCGGCGCACAAGGCTTTCTCGGCATTTATCAAATAATCGGTTTATCAGCACGAAACGTAGCGTTAAAAGCGCCAATCGGTCAGATTGGCGCTTTTTAATTGCCATAATCGCGTTTGTTTTGATTCATTTTGCTTGCCGTACTATGGATAAAGTAGGCATTATAATTGCTCATTTTGGTAAGCGAATATTGGATTTTGCGATGCGTACGAAAGATACACCGAAATTTGTGCGATGAAAATATTCTAATAAAACTAGAATTTTTTCGGCGATTTGATTGACTTTGAAGTGTTTGCATTTTATAATTCAATATAGCAAAGCATTGCTTTACGAGGAGGATAATATGAAGCAGTACAAACTGGTCGCAGGACCTACAAGCACTCAGATTTTGGGTAAAAAGGCAGACAACAACGCAGCGGTTGCAAATTTTCAACAGATTATTTCATCTTATGCTCAGCAGGGTTGGTCATATCATTCGATGGAAGCAATCTCCACCGAACAGGAGCAGGGCTGCTTATTCAACAAACACGTCGTCACGATGACGTTCTATATGCTCATATTTGTGCACGAGGCGTAATTGTCAGACAAGGCAGAAGTCAGGGTTTGTGAATGTACGGAAATTCCGTCTTCGATAGATTTATCGGAGACGGATTTTTCCAATGTATTGCTCAGACAGTCCGCAATAAATTCGCTGATGCAAGCCGTTGATGGCAATACGTGCGAAAGGGAATTGTACAGACCGCATATAAGCGTACCCAAACTGCTCCTCAACGTATTTATTCCGCTTGCCATATGGTGCACGTTGTTTTGCACGCTGTATTTCTCGTTGCGTGAAAACACGCTTGCTATATCTTTGGGAGTCTCCTTAGGAGCGCTCGGGCTTTATATACTGATACGTTTGCGGTCGATATTCATATGGTGTATTCGGGTCTATCAGCGATTCGCGCCCGCAAGAGTACGCCTGCGCTGTGTTTTTACGCCGTCATGTTCGGAATACGCTATTCAAGCGTTGCAAAAATACGGTGTATTGCGCGGAGTGCCCAAAATACTTGCGCGGCTTTTGAGATGCCATTATCCCAACGGCGGAGAAGACCTGCTGAAATAATGTTTTAAAATTATAAACTGTCGCTTCTAGGTATAACCTCATATTAAATGAATAATAATATTCACTTGCTAATTTTTCACGAGTGTATTATAATGTCAAAGTCTTAAACTCATTGAAGTGTATCGAAGTGGTCAATTAAAACGCACGGCGTTCGGATATTCCCGCTTCGTAAGCTGAATAACTTAATCATACGGAAGTGTATCGAAGTGGTCATAACGGCCCGCACTCGAAATGCGGTAACGGGGTAACTCGTTCGTGGGTTCGAATCCCACCGCTTCCGCCAAAAGCGAAAAGTACGAACACACGCCAAAGTGAGTTCGTACTTTTTCTTTTGTATGAAAGTTTTGGCGCGTGGTTGCCGATTAAAGACATACTGCCGAAACCGCCAATTCCTACGGCGCGGCAAACTCAAAAACGTGACGAACAAGGCTATTTTACCAAATAAAAGGCACTTTGGAAAACATCTCGGAGTGCCTTACGTTGGTGTAAATTTTTGGTGTATGAAGGGTTTGCGATTTCATACACCGTTTGAAAAAAGTTATTTGAGAGTAGTGTAATCAATAAGGAACGCAAACCTGTATTAAAGTTGTAAACCCGACATACTCTCTCATTGATATGGGAGATAAAAGAGAGAGTATGTCAATTTGAATAGGTATGAAATAACAAAGTCCAAGTTCTATGCAAATTGATATGCATAGGACTTTTTGTTTATCCAAATAAAACAGGGGGATTTGCGAGGGGGAAGGATTCCCCCAAAGCGTGGAGAATAAGAGATGGTTAAACTCGGAAGGTTTAGACTTTTTATTGAGCACGGTAAGTTCACTATTCGGCACACTGTTAGTCTCGAAGAAGCTATACAGTTTCATCTCTTATGTGAATCTGAGGTTAGGACAATATATGACGTCAAGAGCGCCGAGTATGATTATAAGTTTTTAGGTTCAATTCAAGAGGCTTCGGCGTTGGGATATTATACCGCTCCATATTGCAAAACACTTGGAAAACCTGTAACTAACGAGGAGTTAATGTTTGCAACGAATTTTGCACAGCTTACAAAGTGTAAACGCAAATTTTATTTAGGCGGAGCTAAGCCGTGCGTATCCGTTTTTTATCGAGGAACGGATATTAAAAATAAATTTATTGAAGGACTAAGGGAATATCTATGAGAATTAGAGATGAAAATTTTTATACCGTTCTCGGCTGGATGCTTAATGTCCTTGGTCTGAAAGGCAATGAGCTTATTGTGTTTGCAATTATTTACAGCTTTTCACAAGACGGAGAAAGCGAGTTCACAGGCTCAATAAGCTATTTGCAGTCATTTGCAAATATCAAATCACACAATACCGTTACAACAACATTACAGAGCTTGCAGGAAAAGAATTACATATTAAAACGTGAGTTTATCAAAGATAATGTTCGTCGTTGCGCGTATCGTGTAAATCTTGAATTTATAAATCGTTGCAAAGGTGGATTGTTAGATATTGCGCCTGCTAACAAGAATGAAGATTGAGGTACGTCAAAAATTGACGTAGGTCAAAAATTGACGATACGGCAGAAAATGACATACGTCAAAAATTGCAGAGGGGTACGTCAAAAATTGCAGAGGGGTACGTCAAATTTTGAGGGGTATATATAAAGAATAAATAAAAAATATAGAACTCTAAGAGAACACAAGAAATAAGTCAAGACAATTTTTAGAGAAAAAGTGCTTTTTAGTGCATAGGACACGCTTAGAGCGTTTGTAGTGCAGTACAGAGCGTTTTGAGTAGAGAGACAGTTTCTCTTGTGTTTTCTAAAAGGAGAGGAATATATGGCATTTAGAGGCTTGAAAAAGTTTAGTAGAACTAAACAGTCAGACGAGACCGTAGCAGTAGTATTAGACGGACAAATGAGTATGGACGATTATATGCGTCAGACATTTGGTTGTGATGCTACGTCATCTGAGGATCTTCCTACTGATGAGCCGAGTTTATCGGTTGTATTCGATGACAACGAGGTATGATATGGCGACTGATTACAGACAGCTTGTAGAGAATAAGCGCCAGGCAATGGTGAATGCCTTGCTTGAAAGCATTGAAAAGAATCCGACAAAATGGGAGCGTGGTTGGTATGCGCTTGACGTTCCGTATAATGCAACCACGGGTAAAAACTACAACGGACTTAATTCGTTGTTTCTTGATGCCATATCGCAGTTGCGTGGATACAAGGACGAACGTTGGGTTACGTTCAATCAGGCGAAAGAGCTCGGAGCAAGTATCAAATCTGGTGAGAAATCAAGCGATGTCTTTTACTGGTCTCAATATGATAAAAAGACAAAGAAGCCGTTTGATCCTGATACTATTGAGGAAATGACCGAAGAGGAGTGCAAGGAGTACATAAAAGAGAATGTACGTCCAGTGCTTAAATTCTATCAAGTTTTTAATGCTGAACAATGCAAAGATTTTCCTGAAACCACAAGAAAAAATGCAAAGTCTGATGCAGAGATTGCAAAACAGAATATCCAGATTGAAACCATAATCAAGAACAGTAGTGCGCCCATCAGCTATGATGGCAAAGACCGTGCTTATTATTCGTCGAGCACAGATAGCATTCATTTACTGCTGATAGAGTCTTTTAAGACGTCACAAGATTATTATGCGACTGCATTGCACGAAATTGCGCATTCTACGGGACATTCAAGCCGTCTAAATCGAGATATGAATAATATATTCGGTTCAGAGGCTTATGCGATAGAGGAATTACGTGCGGAGCTTGCGAGTGTATTTATGCAATCAGAGCTCGGCATCGATTTAGGCAATGCTGAGATTGCAAACCACGGAGCTTATTTGAAATCTTGGCTCAAAGCAGTTAAAAAAGATGTCAATGTATTTTATCGCGCCGCTGCGGATGCAGGTAAAATTTCTACATATATAAACGATAACTATCTGAAAGTGTCCAAAGGAAGAACACAAGAAGAAAATCAATCTCAAAATACCGAAGTAAAAATCAATACGCCACGAGATTTGTATCGTCGATATCAAGAGATAAAAGAGCGTACGCCCAACGCGATATATTTTCAGCGTGTAGGCGACTTTTATGAGGTTATGGGCGATGATGCGCAACCGATATCGGAAGAGCTTGGATTGACGCTTACAAGCCGTGATGTAGGGCTTTCAGAGCGTGTTCCGATGATTGGCGTACCGCAACACGCCGTTGAAATCTATATTGAAAAACTGCGTGACAAATACAATGTGCTCCTTGACGGGGAAAACGAAATTAAATCTATTAAACGTCGTATGACGGCAGAGGAGCAGGAAAAGCTCGTCATCGATACAATCGAGGGGAATACGCCTTCATCTCAAAAGACAGTTAATGCCGAATGGGTGGCGCTTGCAAGTACAGTGGAACTGTCGCGCGTGCTTGAAATAGCAAAGAAATACGGTTCTGATGTCAAAGACGGTGAACTGACTATTACAGAACAGATGAGAAAGGCAAAGAAAGAAGCCGACAGTTTACAACAAGCTCAACAAGTTGAGCAAGTTCGACAAGTCGGACAAGTTGAACTTGTTATGCCGATTGAAAGCAAGATGAAAGAATACGGCAAATCAACGATGATAAAAATGCCGAAAGGCGGAGAGTATTCTTCATTTGTGTTTTTGACGCCGACAAGATTTTTGCAAGCTGATGAGCAATCAGTAAGGTTAGTAGTTCCGTCGAATTTTGAATTTACCTTATCGAATGACGGACGTGAGCTGTCGCTCACGGGCGAGGAATTGCGCACCGTATTAGAAGGAAAAGAAATTGGCAAGAGTGCGCACCGTGTTGCACCTTCCAAGCGCAACGTAGAGAGACTGTATGCCATTAGGAGCAACACGCCGTCAGAGATGAAAGAGATGCCGAACTGGTGCGTGTATCGCACGAAGTGGAATGCAGAGAAAGGTAAGAAGGACAAATTTGTTTTATCCGTCCACGACGGGAAGTGGGCAAAAATAAATGATCGCTCGACGTGGACGGATTTTGAATCCGCCTATAAATATGCGCTTGAAAATAATTGCGAGGGCTTGTCTTTCGCCCTTGACGGTAGCGGGATATCTTGCATTGACCTGGATAAATGTGTATCTGCCGATGGAGAGCTGAACGACGCGGCCAAGAAACTCGCGCCTGAGTTAGAAGGCACTTATATCGAAAAAAGCGCATCAGGTAACGGGCTACATATTTTCATTAAAGACGATATTCTTTCCAAAGATACGTTTTCAAACCGTGCGACACTTCCAAGTGGGGCGGAAATCGAGGTTTATGATAAGGCCCGTTTTATATCGATGACTGGCGACTTGTTTGACAAGTCAAAACAGCCTGACTTATCCGACAAGTCTAACTTGTCAGACAAGTCGAACAAGTTAGGCAAGTGCCCAGTTCAAACAATGAGTTGGCTCCGCCTGGCATTGGGCGCGAAAAACAAAATTACCCCATCGCAGAGCTCATCAGAGCGACGTACAGCGGATATTCGCAATCAGAGCGACAGCGAGGTATTAGAACGTATCCGCCGTTCGAGAAAGGGCGAACAGTTCGACACGTTATATAGCGGTGGCGATATTACGGGGGATAAGAGCAGAGATGATCTGGCGTTCTTAAATACTCTTGCCTTTTTTACTGACTGTAACGAGGATCAAATGCGCCGTATTTTTGAAGGCTCAGGACGTTTTCGCCCTGAGACGAAGAATCCCGCATACGTGCAGAGGTCTATACGCAAGGCCTGCGATAGCTTGACGGTGCGTTTCGGACAGAATAGCAAACCATCAACACCTGGCAAGGGCAAAAAATAAAAGGATAGTTTGCGGAATCCATTTATTTTTTGCGGTTGAGAACCTAAATCAATTCAATCCGCGCAACAACCTCGCCAGGCGTTGCCAGGCGAGGGCAAAAAACAACGGATCGCCTTGGGCGCCCATTATTTTTTGCGACTGAGAACACAAGCAGGATAAGACGGTGTGCCACACAAGCCGAAAATCGACTTTTAATACAAAGTATTACGTGGTGGCACACCTTGGAAGTTTAGGTGCACCAGTATGGCACACCTAAACTTGGACAAATCGGAAACCGATTTTCAGAGGCGCTACTGCGCCAGGAGGGATATGAAAACACAAGATAAGAAAAATAATTCGTTCCGCATTCGTGTGTATGATGACGACCTTCTGACGTCGATATATGAACTTGCAGAGCTGAAAGAATTTGCTTCGATGAACGAGCTTATCTGTACCGCATTGAGTTTCGGCATTGAAAAAATGTATATCGAGCGCGGAAAACGTAAGGCGTTTACAGCAAAAGATGTGCAGGAGAGCGGGGACGTGAAACTAAACGAACTTATCAAGCGGAGCAAAGCTCAAACAACGACACTTGATGACGTATTTGTGATGCTCAACGTAGTTGAAATGCTGATGTCTACGCTGTATAACGCCAAACTATTGGATCTAAAAGGCGAGAGCGTGAGCAGTGAAATGATAGAGAGCGGATATTTATCTGAGTTGCCAGAGAATATACGGCGAGTCAAAGATAGCCTGGTAAAACGCCTGGCTAAAAAGGAGAGCTAAATGCCAAAAGCGTTATTTAATATTGCCTATACATTGCCGAGTGCTCCCTCGTATTTGAAGGGGAATAAAAGGGCGGAGTATATGGCCCGTCGAAAGTTCTACAACTTGACGAGCTCGTATAACTTTTTCTCATACGCATTAAACGGCGAAAAGGTAGTTAAAAATGCCAATGCAGAGCATTATTTTACGAGAGAGGGAGAAAATACGGGGTTGTTCAATCTGAACGGCCAATTAAATGAGAATCAGATCCGAGAATTGAAATCGGAGTTGAAAAAGACGGAATCTATTATCTGGCACGGCTTTATCAGTTTTGATGCAGAACTCAATGAGGCATTTAGCACACAAGAAAATGCGGTTAAGTTTATGCGTCAAACGTTCGGCGCGTTTTTGGATCGTACACACTTGAAGCGCGATAATGTTGAGCTCTTCGCAGCATTGCACGAAGATACGGACAATAGGCATATCCATTTTGAATTTTTTGAAAAACAGCCTAAACGACGCGATAAAAGTGGAGAGCTTTGCTATACAAAGAAGGGCAAAATCGATGCGCGAGCGATTGACAATTATCTGGTGAGCGCAAATATGCACTTGGATGAGCACGGCGAAGAATATTATACGGCTCGTAACAAGGCGATCGAGCAGTTGAATATTGCGCGAAAAGACGTAGCAGGCGGAATTATCCGCAATTCTACGCTTAATCGTGAACTTAATAATCTTATTCGTAGCTTGCCCGCAACAGGAAGATTGCAGTATGGCTCGGTAAATATGGCGGAATTGCGCCCTCAAATTGATTTAGTAGCAGATTTGCTTATCCAAACAGATCCAAAAACTCAAAAAGCGCAAGAGGAAATGATTTATCAACTGGCACGAGTAAAAGAGAACGTCGTTGAGCTCGTAAAGAATAATAAGCTCGCTTACGTTGATAATCGCAGAATGAGCAAGGAAGAGATTGACAAGGCTATGGGCGACAAGCCTGGAATAGATATGCGCTACGTAGATTTGAACAATGTCGATTATTTTGAGCGCTTACAAGAAGACTACAAGACGCGTGTCGGCAACGTAGTATTAGGGCTTTGTAAAGACTTAAAGAAAGGCGACCTAAGAGATAGCAAGCGCAGATACGGTGTAAACGACAAGCATTGCAAGATAAATGCCAAAAATCGACGTCATAAGAGGGCGAACGCCATACGGGATATACAAAACTTACTGTTCGAGCTTTGCAAAGGAGAGCAGGCGAATTTCTTAAAGACAGTGCAACAAAATGAGAAAGAAAACGAATACGGGAGAGCATCAAACGGCTAATGAATAAGTTGAGCAAGGGTAAAAAAATAATAATCACGATTGCAGTAATGATTGTCGGATCGATAATTGTTTTGTTTGCGCTTGCCTTTTTAGGTTCTATTATTTTCAAAAATTCGATACTCGATTTGCTGAAAAATTGGAGGTTATATGTCATTTGGCTTGTCTTAATAATAATCGGTGTCTGTGCACTTGTTTTTGATTTCCGCGTCAGAGGTAGTAAGCGTGTGTTAAAGGTCAATTCAGAACTTGAAGATTCGCATTTTATGACTAAATCTGAGATAGCCAAAAACGAGGGATATACAGTAACAAAATTAAGCGAGTTGCACAAAGTGTCGGACGGTGTTCCTATATTTGCCGAACAGAAAGGGAAGGACATTTATGTCGTTCTTAAAAATCCGCAACATACCGCTATCATAGGCGCAACGGGTACTGGTAAGACATCGGCGTTTATAGATCCGACGATAGAGATTTTATGCAGAACGAAGACAAAGCCATCTATGGTTGTGACGGATCCAAAAGGGGAGTTGTACACGCACCACGGAGAGAAGCTCAAAGAGCAGGGCTATAAAGTGAGCGTGATAGATTTAGCAGACGTGTACCACTCTACCAGGTGGAATCCGTTTAATGACATCTGGCGGAAGACAGAGCGCATTAAAAGTTGTGAGATAGTACAGCGCAAGGGGAAGTATATTTGCGACAAGCAAGTGTTTTTGACAATGAATGCAGCCGAGGACGCGAAAAAATCTGTGCAGGCAAAGCTGAAAGATGAGATTTTTGTGGATTTGCAAGATCTGATTTATACGATGTGTCCTATTGAAAATAAAAACGAAAGCAGTTGGGAAAAAGGAGCACGTGATTTAATCCTGGCACTTGCCGTAGCGTTTTGGGAAGACGTTTACGACGGATATATGCCGAGAGAAAAGTTTAATCTTTATAATTTATATCGTACGGTTAGCGATTATGCAAAAGGAGACTGCGATGAATTGAGGGCATATTTTGCTACGCGCTCACCTAACTCGAAGACACACGGACTATCCAATACGGTGCTTGTGGCCGAGGATAGAACGTTATCGTCCTATTTGACCGACGTATCGCAATACTTCACTTGGATGGCGGACACGGGAATTTCGGCGCTAACGAGCGGAAACGAAATTGAGTTTAATGATTTCGACGAAGTCCCGAACGTACTTTTTCTTAAAATTCCCGATGAAAAAGAAAACCGTCATAAGCTCGTAAGTTTGTTTATAACGCAAATGTATAAGGCACTTGTCGAAAAGGCTACGGACAATATGACGAGCGGTAAAACGGAGTCCCAGGAACTTTTACGCAATACATATTTCATTATGGACGAGTTCGGAAACTTGCCGACATTTCACCGTATGGACAGTATTGTTACTGTCGGTCGCTCTCGTAAAATTTGGCTTATGCCAGTGGTGCAAGACTTTAATCAGCTTGATAACAAGTACGGAAAAGAAGTAGCAGCGATTATTAGGAGTAACTGTAATACGCAGATATTTATAGGTACGAATGACGATAACACAAGAAAAGAGTTTTCCGATATGTGCGGTAAAAAGAAAGTCAAGCAGGTTAGTTACTCGGAGAATAACGATATGTCGGTCTCTACGTCTGCGCAGAGCGTTCCGCTCATTTATCCGAACGAGCTTGAACATCTCAATGATCCTGCTAATGGGGTAATGGGGAATGTGATAATAGCAACACTTGGTAATTATCCGATAAAGGCGAAATTCACGCCATTTTTCCAGGCGCAGGAAGTTTACGGTGCAACTCCTGCGACGCTTAAACCTGGTGATTTTATTGAGTTTGATGAGGATGCTGTTCATTACGACATTATGCGTTTTACGACGTATAAGAACGTTGAGGAGCAATTACTGACATTATCTAACGACACGCTTGATTCAGCGCTCGCTATACAAGACGAACAAGCTCGACAAGTCGGGCAAGTTCAACAAGCCGAGCAAGAAGCAAAAAGGAAGTTGGCTATCAAAATGCTTGCCGACGTGCAGAAACGGTTAGTGCAGTTAAAGGGCAAAATCCCTAATGAAATGTTTGAGCGTCTAAACGATAGCGATATCAAAAACAAATTGGTCATTCTCAATGATCTTGCCGATGACGCGGCCACGCAAGGTAATTTTATGTTGTCTGCGTTATGCGATCAGCTAAGGACATTTGTACTTCACAGGTGTTTTGTGCCTGAGCAAATAGAAAAAGTCGATATGGAGTGTAAGAGGTGAGTATATGAAAAGAGCAATAAAGGACGCAGGAAAAGTTACAATACTAATTCTTTTTGTTGTGATGATTTTTCTTATAGTCTTTTCAACGAAACCAATAGAAATAGCGTATGCAGCGACAGTGATTACTACTGATTTGAAATTTGTTAGTGCATCAGTATATTGGTATCAAAATCAAAAGACAAGTAGTGGCGTTTATGGTGGAACTGACATTATACCAAGCATACCTTATGCCAGTTTAAGGTCTAATGGAACACTTAATTATCATAATGGGAAATATTATACGGACAACTCTTCTTTGACTGCATTTTATAATGGAATGAGTAATAATTGGAGAGGCTATTCAAATGGAGAGACTTCTGGTGCAAATTGGGGAAAAATTTCTATAAATTCAGAAAGCGCAGAAGCGGGGCAGTATTGTGCGGACAAAGTAGGTAATTATGGAAGTCAAGCTTTCGCAAATCTTGTAGGAAAAATTGAATTAAGCTGTGAGTTAAAAAATGGGCTTAATCAGATAACATTTAAGTTGCAACAAGGTTCGCATAAAGTATTTTGGATGAAGCAGGATACTGCGACAGGTGTGGTTGACGTCATATATGATTCTACATTTCCTGTAATTACAATAAATGGTATAACAAATGGCTATGCCATAAATAGTAATCTTAAAATTTCAGTATCAGATACATATTTAGATAAGATTACACTCGATGGGAATGTAATAAATAATAATTCTTCGGTAAGTAGATCGAGTTTAAGTGATGGTGTACACACTGTGGTTGCCGTTGATTATGCGGGCAACGTATCGGCACAGACTTTTACGGTTGATAATACCGCACCAACTATATCTAAAAGCATAACAAGCGATTATACGAACAACACGTTTACCGTGACGACAAAAGATGAACATAGCACTGGGTTATTATATAAAACTCCTACTTCGACAGATTGGATAAGCGTTAATAATGATACTATTACGATAAATAAGACTAACGGTGACGGATTATATCAGTTTAAGGGTGTTGATATAGTTGGTCTCACGAGTGAAGTTATTAGCATAACGCTTGATACCATAAGGCCCAGTCTGACTGGACAATCCGACGGAGCTTACACTAACAAGCCATTTACTATAAAAGCGGTAGATACTAATTTTGGTGAGCTTTACTATAAAAGACCGAATGGAGAGTTCGCAAAAGCAGAAGGTTCGTCATACGCAATCGTGGCAGGTTCGGCCAATGGAATATATGAATTTTACTGCTTAGACAAGGCAGAAAATCGCTTTCCCGAAAGTGGTTCGTTTAAGGTAAATTTCGATACTGTCGCGCCGACATTGACAGGAGTCACCAATGGAGCTTTTTATAAAGATAAAG
This sequence comes from uncultured bacterium, assembly GCA_949432885.1. Lineage (GTDB taxonomy): Bacteria > Bacillota > Clostridia > Christensenellales > CAG-917 > CAG-475. Next base: position 95,095 of record CASQXY010000004.1, read on the forward strand.
TTGCGGTGAAATGGGATAAAAGTGTTCTATTTAATTCGAGCGATGCGGTGACGGCAAAATATTCTCTTTCAACGTCAGGTGCATTCCCGACAAGCTCTGCTACGGCGTTTGTCTCTGGAACGACGTTTAATGCTGAGGGGAATTATCGCGTCTCTTTTTGTGATAAAGCTGGGAATGAAAAAATTTACACTTTTAGCATTGATAAGCAAGCTCCTACGTTGACATTGGATGGAGCGAATAGTAAAAATTTTTCTAAAACGTCGATGAAGGCGACTTGGCTCAAAACAATTGGTGGCGTCAGCGCGCAGTTTATGAATTCCAACGATAGCATTACTGCCAAATATGCTGTTTCAAATTCGGGGACGTTTCCAAAAGTTGCAGATAAAAATTATTTGAGTGGCAGCGTGCTTACGCAAGAAGGCAATTATCTTATTGTTATCACGGACAAGGCAGGGAATGAAAGATCTTATCAATTCACAATCGATAAAACCGCGCCGACGCTTAGTTTGAGTGGGTTGGTATCTGGATTGTCTTATAACGGTTCAAAAAGCGGATTTTCGGCGAATTGGGTAACGACAGTAGGCGGAGTAATTTCGCAACGCGTAAACGACAACGACGTTATCACAGTTAAGTATAGCAGGAATTCGACTACAATTTTCCCGACTTCGGCAAATACGGTGTATACGAGAAATGCCGTTCTTGGTAATGAAGGCTATTATCTTTTGCAAATCGCGGACAGCGCGGAGAATATGTCTGAATATCGTATTGTAGTAGATAAAACTGCTCCAACCGTTTCGAGAATATCAGAATATTTGAATTATGGATTTGATTTTGAAGCCACGGATCTACACAATGCCACCATACTTTATAAATTCAATGACGGACAACAACGTTCGGATAGGTCGGGCAAAGTAACTATTACGTGTGACAAAGCTAATTACGGCATTTGGGAGTTTTATGCGGAAGACGAGTTAGGAAACAGATCTGAGAAACAATCTATTCATCTGTTTTATCGTTCTGATTTCGGGAATTTAGAAAATGTAAAAAACGGATATAAAGTTCCAACTTGGTTTACTGTTGCATTGCCGAACAAAATATATACAGATATAGCAGGTACATATTCATTTAGGACGCGTGAGGATGCGCTGAGCTTTGCCATTGCCAAAGAGTGGGAGTATCGCGTAGAAAAACTTGCAAATGGTTGGTCTTATGTCAACATTGGAAACGAGAGCGTGTCGCAGATTTACACGGATAAAACAGCACTTGATACCGCAGTACTGAAATATGCTACCGCGTATGTGTCTGAACGCAAGGAAATGCAACTCGGCAATAATACTTATCCAAATCCGACCGATAAAAACGGTCAAATTTGTGCCGACGCTCTCACACAACAGAGTTTATCTTATCCAGGTATACTGTCCGCATACAAGGATTTACCGCTTTACTTAATACGTCACGACTTTATGTTCTCACAGCCCGAAGTAGGTGTTGCAGGAAACACAAGAAAAGTACAAATCAAATATTTGGCAAACGATTTTGCCGTAGCTGAAAGCGAATTGGTTGAACTTGCTTATAACCAAAAGTTTGATATGTTCGTCTCTGAGAACGCTTTGATGCAGGGTTATTACCTTGTAGTCGAAAGCGATCTATGCGGAAATGTGCAATGCTACGTTATCTATCTTGATAAAGAAACACCTACGTTATCAGCGGTTGTGACGAACGGTATGGGCGAGAAGCAGACAGTTGAATTCAATAATGAATATGTCAGTCAGAACGAGAACGTTATGCTGTATGTATCGCTTGAAATGCAGTCTCTTATCGATAATATTGACGAGTTCTCTATGATTTGCATTACTGGACGTAAATTTGAAGATAAAGTTTTTGTTGTAGGTGACGAACTGCCTACGCTTGCGCTCGAAAACGGTTATTATGGTCGATATACTATTAACGTTTACGACCGCAGTTTGAATTATATATCTTTTAATGTCCGAATAGCGGGCGAAGCTCCATATCTTACACATACGTCGCTTAATAATGAGATTCGTTGTACTTTTACCGTTAACTATGATACTGCCAACAACGGTATTTCTGAATTGCAAATATTCAAAGTATCGTACGATGGCGTATATTCGGAGATGTTGCAGGATAGTGACGGAAATCCTATTTCCGCGGCCACGCTTTCGTATGTGATACGTGTGGGCGGTAAATATGTCGTTCGTTTTACTGACATATTTGGACGAGTAATTGAAACAGATCCTTTGTTTTATATGAAGGGGTTGCCTTCGGGAATCCTTAAAGGTGTTAAAGAAGGTGGAATCACCAATCGAGACGTATCGTTTGAATTCTCGGAAGGGAATAACATTTATTTATATGCGTATGTCGATAAAGAGTGGATCCGTTATGACGAAGTGCTTTCGTTGGTTGAAAAAGAAGGGTACAGCATTGCGTCTATTACGGCCAATGCAGATACGAGCTTAATTTATAAGTTCTTCCTATACGTTGAAAATGATTTGAATTTGTTTACAGAGTACAGATTTGAAGTCGATTGCATTGCGCCGACCGTATCGATCGCGTCGGTAGACGGCAAAGCTATTACACCAGAAGAAGTGACGACGTCGTCGTTTGCCGTAAACTGGGATGAGTCCAATGTTACAGCACGATTTTACAACACGAACGATAAACTCGGACAGTTGGGAGAGAGCGTATATCAAAAGAACACAATCATCACCAAAGCGGGGACTTATGTATTCACAGTGCGTGATGTTGTAGGCAATGAAACGATCTTTACTATTACGTTGGACAATATGGTGTCATTTACTATTGACGGATCTTACTCAATGCTTGAAGACGGCAGTTATATTTCTAAGTATGATTTGGTTCTAACCGTAACGGAACGCACGTCGCAGTTCGTATGCACTGCGAATAACGGTATGAATATAGTAAATGGCGGAACTATCAGTGCAGACGGTTCGTATATCTTTGAAATCTCCGATGCCTTTGGTAATTCCGTCAGATTGGTGATTATCATTGATAAATTACCGCCTGTTCCTTGTGTGCTCACTGTATCGGATAAAGTGCTTAATATGAACTCAGCGACTAATGAGGCATTCAAGGTGAGTTGCGATGAGCCAAACGTTAGTATAACTATTAAGCGTGGTGCACAGTATCAAAACTATGATACTAATGAGGTTTTGTCCGAAGAAGGTATTTATACATTCCGTATGGTAGACAGAATGAATAATGCCGTAACTTTTACTATAACGATCGATAAAAGCGTTGATTACAAAATCAACGGGACTTACTTACAACTTGATGACGGCAGTTATATTTCTCGTTATTCCTTATCCGTAACGGGCAGGGAGAATTTCTCGTCATTTTCGGCGATAAGCGAAAGCGGAGTGTCGTTTGCATTAGGAGAGAAAATAGACGTTGAAGGAATTTACAACGTTGCAATTATTGATTATGTGGGAAATGAAACTGTCATCAAACTAATAATCGATAAAACTCCGCCGAGCTTGAAAGTCACGGCAAAAGACGGTAGCGAAGTGCAGAGTGGAAAGACCAATCAATCATTTTCCGTTTCTTGTGATGAGCAGGGAAGCACTATAAAAGTTGCTCGCACTTCTGGTTCGTCGGGTACGACTTATATAGGCGAAATGTTGAGCGAGCGAGGTATCTATTATTTCAGAGTTACAGATGTTATCGGGAATGAGGCAATTTATTCGGTTGAGATAGATTTGAATGTAGGCTTTAACGTAAAGGGCGTTTATAAAATCAATCAGAGCGGTGCGTATGTATCGAACACGTCGCTTGCGATAGAATTGACAGAAAATGTCAATTCGTTCAGCGTTAGAAACGACAATGAGGAATTGAGTATTAAACCTAATGAGGAGATAACACAAGAAAACGTCTATCAAGTCCTAATTGTTGATTTGGCAGGCAATGAGCAGGAAATTACTTTGATTATTGATAAAACCGCACCGACATTTCAGATTTTTACAAAGAGCGGTGCGACAGCCGAGCCTAACCAAATTGTCAAAGAGGGCTTTTCGGTAAAGTGCGAGGAAGAAGATGCCGTTATAAAGATATCTACCAATGGCACTAAATTTTCTATTTACGACGGCGCGCTATGTACGATAGATAATACATATTATTTTGAAATTTCCGATTTTGTCGGCAATGTCGTGGCATTTACGGTCGAGATCGATTTAGGAATTGAGTATGTAGTACGCGGAAATTATATTCGAGACGGCAATCGTTATTCATCGAGAACGAGCATCATTCTCGAAGTCAAAGAAAGTTTGTTGAATTTCGACGTGCAAAGCTCTAACGGCTATGTGTTTTCAATCGGAGATACGGTGGACAGAGAGGGGGAATATAAGATCCGCATAGTTGATTTAGCGGGCAACGTCGCAGAGGTGGAGATAATCATAGATAAAACGCCACCTATTCCGACGATTTCGTCGCTTGACGGAGTATCTATTTTGCCGAATACCGCAACGAGGTTGCCGTTTACTGTATCAAGCGAAAAGGGCGCGATTATTACATTTTCAACGTCGAGCGTAGGAAAATATGAGCAATATACAGGGACAGTATTCGAGGAAGAGAAAAATTACAGTTTTATCATTAGAGACTATGTCGGCAATGAAACGGCGTTCACTGTAAACCTTGACAGATCCGTCAAGTACGAAATCAAAGGCAGTTATGTTACTGATAAAGACGGAGCCATTATATCGAGGTACGGTGTATCAGTTCAAGCGTTAGAAACCTTTGCGCGATTTACTGTAAATGACGAGGTTAATCAGAGCGTTATTTCGGGGGAACGTATAACGATTGAAGGAGAATATAAGACATTCATTGAAGATATGCAGGGCAATACGATTGCTCTTATTATCCGTATCGATACAACAGCCCCGATTATAAGCGCTTCGATCGATAACGGCGGAATTGCTAATAAGGAAGTTCAAATCGGAATTGACGGTGCGACGAGCGCATATTATCGAGATTCCGCAGGAAACATTATAAATATTGACGGTTCTTGTGTTATCTCAAATAACGGCTCGTATACGGTTATAGCGAAAGATTTGGTAGGCAATGAAAGCTCGTATAAGTTTTCAATCGACAGCGTGGTAGACGTGCGCACACAGCCTCTTATTAAATCTGGACAGATAATTACGGAGCAAGTAAGTTTTAGTTTTAATGAAAGGGTAACAACTGAACTTTGGTTCAACAATGAGCCGATAGAGTTTTTATCTAATTTGTCCGATGCAGGCAGTTATAGATTAAGAGCGGTAGACGAGCTTGGCAATGCTTATGAAGTTGAGTGGATCATAATCGCGCCGATTGCAAATTCTTATGATTTTGAAATCCCGAAAGACTATCAAGCACGTTTGATTAAAGATGACAACGTTGTATCGATTTCAAATTCCGTTAAATTGAGTAAAGACGGGTTGTATACGCTTGAACTCGCAAAAGACGACTTTACATACAGTATTGAGTTTACTGTTGATACCGTTGCACCTACGGTCACAATAACACAAGAAAAAAATCAAGTCACGTTTTCAAAGGCAGATAAGGAAGGCGTTGTTTATACGCTCTATTTGAATGGAGAGGAAATCAAGTGCTCTCCCAATTCGACGTTTACAGAGAGAGGCAATTACAGGTTAATAGTGACCGACGAGCTCGGCAATTTTAACTCTTACGAGTGGGAACTCGATTATATCAACACCTATGGAATAGTTGTGATTGTTATTGCGTCTGTGACGGTATTAGGAATTGTTATAGGTGTTCTGATTTACAGGCGACGTCAGTCTGTCAGATAAAACAACAGCGTTAAGCTGATTATATAGAAAAACTTTTGAGTAAAGGAGAATTTATTATGTTTAATTTTATGCTCGCAGCGACGAATGAGTTTAACGAATTTGGCGAAGTATTGTCAGGTCTGTTCGACCAAATGTTTACCCCTCTGATATCGATAGCAGTTGCATTGTGCGCGATATGGGGATTGTATCTCGGTCTTAAATTCTGGAAGAGCGGTGGTGATGAAAATAAACGCAAGGAAGCAAAGAATGCGGTATGGATGTTTGTTATCGGTATTATCGTCATATTCGTTGTTGCCGTTGCCGCCCCGTTACTTATCGGCGCTTTAACAAATTGGATGCAAACCCAGGGATAAAGAGGAGTAGGAAATGGGTATTTTAATAAAGAAAGCATTTGCCCAACTTCTATTTTGGCTCTATGAATTTCTCGACGCCGTTTTCGAGATGTTCCAAATATTGTGTGGTATCTCACCTGTGGAATATACCGAGAACGGCGAATCGATGTCTGCGTCGATTGTTGAAGTGTTTTTGCGCAGTAGCTCAGTTACCAAGGCGTTTTTATTGCTGTTTTTAATAGCTATTGTTGTATGCGCTTTTTCGGTGATCGCTGCTGTTGTTAAAAATGTGATAAATATGAAAGGTGAGCGCAAGTCGCACGCCAAAACACTTGGGCAGGGTTTCGGATCCATTATCGTTACCTTGGTTTTGGCAGTGATAATGTTGCTCGGAATAAATGGCTCTAATGCGTTGTTGGGTAGCGTGTATGAGGCGACAATCGGCAGTAAAGAGGTGACAAGCATTTCTGCTACGCTCTTTAATATGAGCGTATCTGAATCTTATGTATATGAAGATGCACCGTCATTTAGGCAGGTACAAGCAACTGATGAATACGGTAGCCCATTGTGGGAAACGAAGGATGGTGGAACAACTACCAACATTGACGACGCTAAAAAGAAGATGAATGAAAAAGGTGAGTGGGTACCAATCGAGGTAATCAAATTTGAGCAGTACTATAAATATAAGACCGATGAATCTGGTAATTTTATCAGGGCGTCGGGTTGGCGAAATGATTACACCGCAGCCGATCTTGATTTCAGCAAAAATACAGTCAATCAGGTTTTTGGCGTACGCAATAAAAATATGTTGGGATTTGAAGAAGCAGATAGGGGATATAGATCTCAGCCAATGGTGGATATTGACAGCTTTAATATCTTTACTGCTTATTTTGTCGTTATACTTGTGATAGTTGCGATTGTCTGGTCTATGCTCGGACTCGTAAAGCGCGTTTTTGATCTCGTAATGCTTTTCATAATGTTACCGCTTATTAGTGCGACCATTCCTCTTGATGACGGCGCACGTTTGAAAACGTGGCGCGATACCGTTATTTCGAAGGTTATACTTGCTTACGGAGCTGTTATTTCCGTGAACATCTTCATTTTGCTTGTTCCGATGATTAACGGTATGAATTTAGGATTGCCTTCCGCGTTTTCTGAAAATCTTTTCAAAATGTTTATGCTAATAGGCGGTGCACTGTGCATTAACGGTGGGCAACTGCTTATTTCGCGTATATTCGGAACATCGGCAGAGGAGAGCAGAGAAATGGCGCAGTCCGCACGTGCGCTTGTTGGTGGATTAGCCGCCGCGGGTGGGCTTGCTCACTCGGTTAAAAACGGTTTAATCGGCGGTAAAAACAAATATGGAGTTGAAAGAAAGGGTTTATGGAAAGGTGGCAGACAATTAGCAGGAAAGGCCACAAATTTAGCAGGCAATTTACTCGGTGGCCAGGCTTATCGCTCTTTTGCAAGCAAAGCGATGGGAGTTGTTGGCGGTGTAAAGAATGCCATATCTGGTGCTACATCGTATAATCGTCCGTCACCCACAGTTAGTGCTGTTGCTGGGCACGCCTCGCAACCATCAAAGTTAGGTTCGATAAATTCGGCGTTGTCGGGTGGAAGCTCTGAGGGAGCGAAGACGGTTGCAAATGCAAAAGCGGATACGTCTAATAATAACGCAAATCAATCTGTTGCTAAACCCCCAAGCATAATAAAGAATGGAATAATTGGAGCAGTCGCAGGGAGAGTTAGGCTTGCTCGTGAAAATTCACAGTTCCAAAATGGTGGTAGGAACGGGCGGATTTTGAAACCAATAAAACCAAGTAGCGGAGCATTTAAGCCCCCGAAGAAGTGAGGTGAGGTATGAGAATAATTCCTAAAAAATCAAAGGTCAATCCTACGGTGTGGCGTGACTTTACTTTGTTTGATATCTTATTTGCGTTCTGTCTTGGTATTATCGCTTTTATTATCGGAATGAGCAATTTCAAATACAAGTGGCCATTGTTGCTCGTTTATGTAAGCGTATCCATTATGCTGTTTTTATCGGATAATGGTGAACGTATGTATCAAGACTTAATCTACATACTTCGATTTGTGGTTTCAAAGAAAAAATACACAAAAGAAGATAAACGCAACAATATCAGCGTTCTCATTCCGTTTAACAGTATAGAAGCGGACGGAGTTGTAAATTATGGAGATTATCTTGGTGCTATTATTTCGATTGGCAGCGTAGAATTTGGGTTGCTTGACGAAATAGAACAGGATCGCAGAATATCTGTATTTGCCTCGATGTTAAATGGTTTGGGTGAGAACTTTGTAGCACAGCTCGTTAAGCTCGACAGACCGATAAACTATGATGACGTTGCGAGCAGGCTGTTTAGCAAGCTCAAAGCGGCGCAAGATTCAAAAGATGAAGCGAGGATTGAAATTCTTAAAAGTAGACTAAATCAAATAGACAGCCTTAATAATGTTGCCAAGCAATATCGACCTTATTATTATTTTGTTATTTTTGATCTCGATAATGACAAAGAATCTCTTTTGAAACAGGTCGATTTTATTCGTGCGAGTTTGGATAGGGCGGGATTGCCGACATCGATGCTCGATCAAAAAGAAGTGGCAGTGTTCTTTAAGTATTGTTATAAACGCGATTTTGATGAGCGAGACATAGACGAGGTTGATGATTTAGCAGAATATGTTAAGCCGAATGCTATTAGGTTTAAGCAAAATGCTTGCCTATGCGACGACGTCTATTCGTTTACGTGCGCCATTTCAGATTATCCTCTTGGTGTTGGCAATGCCTGGGGTGCAGGTATCTTTAATATCGACAACACAAAAGCAATACTTACTATTAAACCAGTTGAAAAGGACAAAGCGATTAAGCGTATAGATAAGGCGGTCGTAGAACTTAGTACTCGCCACGGTAGCGGAAAGATATCAGAAGCCATATCGCAGGAAACGCACGTCGAAACAATGGCAGAGCTCGCGCAACAATTACAAAATGAAAATGAGCTTTTATTTGACTGCTGTATTACAATTACTGGATATAACAATACACCTGAAAAGGACTCGGCGTTCCGAAAGAATATAAGAAGACAGATACAGTCCAACGGATTTAAGGTAAATATGCTACGTTGCCGTCAGTTTGACGGATTCGCAACGTCGAGTATCTCGCGCCGTATGGCGTTGCGTAGCCAGGAGATAGGCATTAACTCCGAGAGCCTTGCGGCGATATTTCCTTTTGTTTTTACGTCGATAATTGAGCCTGACGGAATGACTATTGGATACGAGTTTTATCCAGTGGTTTTAGACATTTGGAAGCGTGGGGCGCAATACATAAATTCAAACATTGTTGTTTTAGGCAAATCTGGATCGGGTAAATCGTTTTTTGCAAAGACGTTGATTTCTCTTGTGTATTCCGATAACTCGAAAATTTTTATACTTGATCCAGAAAACGAGTATCTACATTTATGTCGGAATGTCGGTGGTCGATTTATCGACGTCGGAAACGCTACGGAAGGGCGTCTTAATCCGTTACATATTTATCAGATCTTGACCGATGACGGAAATACGGCAAGTTCGGAAGCCGTATTTAGTGCACATTTAAGATTTTTGGAGAGTTTTTTTGCAATAACGTTAAAGGGAATAACGTCCGATGCGCTTGAAGAACTCAATAATTTATTAGGCAAGCTCTATAAGAAGAAAGGTATCGATGAGACGACGGACTGTTCAAAGTTCGCGCCAGAAATGTTCCCCACGTTTGACGATTTGAGTGAACTTGTCGAAGAGGAATTTGAATCGGAGACGTCGCCGATGCGCAAGGATAACCTTGATCGGGTGCGAACGTACGTTGCCAAGTTTGGAAGCGGTGGTAGATTTTCCAACTTATGGAATGGCCCGTCAACGTTGACGACGGACGAGCGTATGATTGTTTTCAATTTTCAGTCGTTGTTTGCAGCCAAGAATAATACTGTTGCAAATGCGCAAATGCTACTTGTTACTCGATATCTCGACCAACAGATAATAAACATCAGAGAGCAAAACCGTCATCTCGATATTCCTGTACACCCGTTTCTTGTTTTTGATGAGGGTTATATGTTCGTTGATGAAGACAACCCGATTGCACTGGACTTCATATTCTTAGAATATAAACGTATTAGAAAATATGAGGGCAGTATTGCTTTGTTAACTCAAAACTTATCTGATTTAGTGGGCAATTCAGCGATCGTTCAGAAGACGACGGCAATTATCAATAATGCGCAATACTCGTTTATATTTTCGCTCGCTCCGGGAGATTTGCAAATCTTAACCGATCTATATCGCAATGCAGGTGAAATTAACGACGTGGAACGCAATCAGATTGCGACGGCAATGAATGGGCAGTGCTTTGCAATAAGCTCGATAAGCGAGCGCACGAGCTTTCAAGTAGTGGCGAGCGACGCAGTATATACATTATTCGATATTCCGAACGGTATGAAACTGATAAAAGAAGGGACACCTATTAGTCCCGAAAATAAACACAAAAAAGAAAAGGAGAATGAACAAAATGATTAAAGCATTTATTCAAGGTAACTTGACAAACGACGTTGAATTGAAGACGGTCGGAGACAATGAAAAGTCCGTGGCAATATTCACGGTGGCGTCAAATCGCCCAGGGCGTGATGGTGCAGATTATCTGCGCGTAGAGGTATGGGGAGCAAATGCTAAGAACTGCGCTAAATATCTGAAAAAGGGCAGTGGTGTTTGCTGTGCAGGCGATTTGCAAATTGATACCTTTACAAAAGACGATGAACGTAAAATTGCCGTAAAGCTCGTAAATACGCAAGTTGAATTTACCGATCGCAAACCGCAAAGCATTATAGAGTAAAGGATCTGCACGTCAGTGTATTTCATTGACGTGCAAATTTTTAACTTTGTCTGGCTTGTCGAGCAAGTTCGACAAGTCGGACAAGTTAAAGGAGAATGGCAATGAATATGGAAGAAATTACGTCGATAATTTTTGAGACTCTTAAACAAGATGATCGGGTGCTCAGCCTTAAAATGATGATGGGGAACAAAGGAATACAGGTATGTACTGTCGATGGAGAGATTTACAACGTTGGGGGAAGGAGAACACAAAGAAAATTCGGTGGCAAGATTGATTATGTCAAGCAATCAAATGATGGGGATTATTAAACTTTGTCACCGTTGGGGAACACAATATTGATTTCTAATTCGCAATCCATCGCATTTACTAATCGCTCATATTCCGAGAGCTTAAAGTTGTTTGCGATCATTTTGCCTGAAAGATTTGCACGAGATTGTGCAGTTAGTTCAGCAAGCTGTGATTGTGTAATACCTTTTTTTGCCATTGCTATTTTTAGTTTCTTAGATAAATCAATCATTTTGATACCTCTAAAACAGAATATAGCAACAAAATGCGGTTGTCAAATAAAAACTTAATAAATTAAGGAAAAATACGGCTATAATTAAGAAAAATCTATACAAAGTAAAGAAAAAACTTGACATATAAATTTGTGTGTAGTACAATATAAGTATCAAAGAGAGGTGTATATGAATCACGAAATTTCTTTTAATGATGCTTTTGTAAACGACCACATAGCAGAACTGCTTGCCTTAAATATCAATAAGTTTATTATACGTGACGATCAGATAAAAAAAGTTATTGAAATACTTGAACTTGCCAGTAGCACGTCAGAGCAACTTCGAGCGAAGCGCAATTCAGTTGTAAAACTTTTGACCGAAGATAGCGCTGACGATGCAAAGTGGGCGACGATGAGTGGTGTGACGTACGTAATCGATATCTGCTTGTGGGAAAGGGGGACGATATGAGAAATGAAATTAGAATAGCTAAGAAATTTTGCACGATCGTAGATACACGTTATCAGAACGGTTATTATATTAAAATGCAGTCGACGTCTAAATATGTCGGTTATCATTTTTATGTTTCGTCATACTTTTGTGAGAGTTGCGCAACTTACTTCGCAATTCTTAAATCGAATAAATCAAATTTTATATTTACGCTTGAAATAATCGACAGAGAGCCAGGGAAGCGCTATGCTCGTCCGAAGCTCTCCTTCGAGGAACTACAAGCCGAGTTTGCGGAACATAGCGAGCAGTTTTATTCCGATAGGCTACCACAGGCTCTGGCGCACATTGCGTGCTATGCGAACAACGGAACACGCAATGCAGGGGAAGTAGTTTGTCGTATCTTAGCCGTGGGAGGCTATGATGATACCTGGTTTTACGTAAGCGATTCAGAACGTCGGCGCCTTAATACTAAGGGAGTGCGTATTCTAAAAGTATTGGAGCCAAGTGAAGCGACACAAATAAAGAAGAAGTTGCAACGCTACGACGAGCTACGTAGCTTGGTATATAAGTACAAAGATTGTCATTTTAACTACTATGACTGGTATGTCTATAAAGAAATGCAACGCACATTGAAACCTAATGTGCTGTCAACAATAATAACCAAATTTGACGAAATAAACGCAATCGTCGCCACCGAAGCCGAAGACAGTCGGTGCGAACTTGAAGAACTACAAAAATATTTTGATGCTTTTTTAGAAGCAAGCAAGGAGGAAGAGGAATGAGTTTTAATTGGAAAGACCAGGAGCAAGAACTAAACGCAGATATTAAACGCATTATAGAAACGCATACCAATTTTATCGCGTCTGATATAGGTAAATTTGTGAGCCAAGGCAAAGATTCTTATGGCAACGAATGGACAAGTGTTCTTTGGTGGAATGGCACTAAAATTGAATGCTATGATTGCGGATCTATTGATGAGGCGCAAGAGCTTGTAGATTTTTATCATTTCACAAGCGATAGAACCAAAGTCGTTATCAGTTACTCTGGCGATGATGTAACAGAACAGATTAAATTTAACAAATGAAGGTAGCTATATGAGATACACAGGAATGATGAACAACCAAGAGGTGAAATCAGAGGCAGTAAAAATTATGCGACGTATTGGCGTGCTTGCGCCATTCATAGAGAATTACCAAGTTAATGACGTTATACCACAGTTCAAGTATGGAAGTGCTGTAATAAGTAAGCAGTGGACTGACGACGAGTTAAATAAATACCATATGAAATATAAGCCCTATGCAATTACTACTGACAAGGTGTATGGAATGAAAATGATAAATTTTCTTTACATTTCGCCGTATCGTGAAGATTTGAACTTTATGTGTCGTAAAGGTCTATCTGATAATCAGTTTGCTGTCTACGCCTATTGTTACAACGTATCCCGCCCAGAACTGTCCGAGTCTGGCTCGATACTTATCAAGATTACAAATGGCAATATACAGCGTGTTGGTTAAAAATAAAAATACGGTAATACAATGAAAATCAATAAGCAGGAATAGAATATGGTAAAAGAAGTTGATGAAAAAATAACACAAGAAAAGCGTAACAAATTTAAGAAGTTCGGAGAATGGCTAATTTTAGCAGTTATATTAGGGACAATTATAGGATTTTTATTCTTGATGAATAGCATTCTTCAAGCTAATCCTATTCCCGAAGATGCCGAAATTCCAGTTATATTATTGTTGGCATATACGTTAGCCTCGATTATAGCAGGTGAGCGGATAACAGTGGTAGCACTATCAATAGCGTTGTCATCGGCGTATTTGATACTAACCATATTAAAAGCTATTGCTTTATTGGTGTGGTTAAAATTAACAAATAAAAAACAAATTCAAATATCCACAGAGGTGAAAAATGAAAACGATAGTAGTCTTTAATCAAAAGGGTGGCGTCGGCAAGACGTCCACGGTAGCAAACTTAATGGCAGAGCTTAGATTAAAAGGTTATGCCGTACTCGGTATCGATTTGGATGCGCAGGCAAATCTGACGGCATTTAATAAAGTCATCAATCCAGAAAGAACCGTGCGAGATCTGTTGCTTAATAAATGCAGTGCAGATGACGTCACAGTTCATTGTAAATACGGCGATGTCATTCCGTCAGATACATCGTTGCAAAACGAGCTTTTACGCTTTGCATCGATGCCGGCGTTTGTTATTCGACTTCGAGATATACTCAAACCGCTTTCGAGCAAGTATGATTATATCTTTATTGACTGTCCGCCTGCGGTGAACCAGGTCACGGCGGCAGCGCTTGTTGCAGCGGATTATGTCATTGTTCCTGCGGAAGCTGAATATTTCAGCGCCGTAGGAATAAAGATGATCGTAGATACCGTTGGGCAGGTGAAACCTCTTAATCCTGGTATTAAGGTTTTGGGAGTTTTGTTGGTAAAGTATCAGAACCGCAGAAACCTTACCAAAAGCCTTGAAAGCGTCCTAAACGAGAACGTCAACAAATTGCTCGACTGTGGCATTTTAAGCGCTAAAATACGCTTTACCGTGGATATACCGTCGTCGCAGGCAAGTGGTTTATCCGTCCGAGATTTTAAGAGCAAAAGCAAAGCAACAAAAGATTATGAAGATTTATCCGATGAAATCTTAAAGGAGATGAAAAAATGAAAAATAACGACAATTACGGACTGTTAAACAGCTTATTCACGGTGCCGTCCGCGCCAACCGCGCGAGCAAACGATGAGAACACAAAGAAAAATTTGACCACTCAACGTACGTGGAAAATCCGCAACGAGCTGTGGGACGATTTCACGGCGCTTGTAGCGACGTCGGGTATGACGCAGGCGGAATACGTAAACAAGCTCATCGAGCAAGACATTGAGCAAAACAGAGAACGTATTGAAAAATATCGTGAGATGATAGGAAAAAAACTATGAAAGTTTTATATAGACCGCAATGCGGTGGTTTAGCCGAAGCAATGTCAAAGCTCAAAGAATTTAGTTCGTTAAAAGAGCTGTTCGATTATCTGATAAAAGAATATAAAGGCGCTTTCAATTATGATAGCATTTTCGTTTATTACTATTGTTATGATAATCGTATAGATTGGGATACCTATGTTGTTTGCATAAGTGAAAAATGCCATCGGTCACGTCTTAATCCCAAAGGAATAGGCTTTTTAACATTTGCAGAATAATAAAATGCAAAAATCATTGACTTTGGTCATAGATTTGCATATAATAACAGTACAAGGTAAAACCTTGGTGCGTAAGCAGGTCTTACCACTACCGTTGAAGCGTTTTGCTTGGTCAAGGAAGTATTACGTGGAGGTCGTGTCAAACGGTTATTGCTCGTCCAATACTTGAATAGGCGAAAGCTGAAAGAAAAGCATAACTTTGAAAATAAGCCCTCGCAATGAGGGCTTTTTTCATTCCAAATTAGAGGTGCACAATGGATAAACTTTTTGAAGTTGCAAATTATTATAAAGAAAATCTTGAAGGAAGAAAATTTCTTTTGAAGGCGGCGAAGAAGGGGAAAGTTATAGATCTGGAAATTATTTTCAGCGCGGAACATTTTAAGCATTTGGTTGGTTTACATAAACTTAATGATATTCCGTCTATGCAAAGGAAAAGTGAAATTCTTTATAGACAGATTTTAGAAGGAAAAACTAAGTATGATGATATTAGATGTAGTAAACATTTATCAGAAATGGGGGATAGATTAGAAGTTTTTAATAAATTAAAAGAAACATTACTATCTCCGAATTTGATGTTAAAATCTTCGCACGGTAGATTCCGTGGGGTAACGGCAGATTTTCTTTTAGTCCAACAAAAAGATAAAAATAATATACACTTGTTTCTAAAAGGCGATAACGAGGGAATTGTTATTCCTGTAACATATTTTCAACGCCAAGATAATGTATATTTGAGAACAGATAGTGCACGTTGGACGGTATTATCTGTTGAAGAAGTTAAAAAGTCTGCTCAACAAGACCAAATGCAACAAAGACAAAAGCCCCAATCTAACACACAAGCTCAAAATGGAGCTGAATACGCACAAAAACAGATATTGAGTGAACGGATGCGAAATGATAACACCGAAAAATTGGTGGTAAACAATGACGGTAAGTTAGATCTCGTCGCTGCCACTATGGTGCAATGCGATCCTATGCTCAGTTTTGAGCTTGCACGTGAAAAAGAAAGAACACAAAAAGAAAATCCGATGCAACAAGTCGGACAAGTTGAGCAATCTCAACAAGTTCAAAAAGTCGGACGTGCTCGACAGGTCGGACAAGTTAAACAGAAATCCAAATCAAATAATGGTTCAACAGGCAAAAGATAATTGCTGAAAAGTATTGATTTCAACAATTTTTTTGTATATAATGATAGAAAATTTAATATTTGAGGTTCATTTATGAAAAGAAAAATAGTTGCAATTCTGCTTTGTGTTCTCATCATAGGCACAGTAGGCGTTTCTCTCGTTGCTTGTAACAATAACATCAATAACCAAGATAAATATGTTGGAAATTATGTGGCGTATGTTGAGGGACAACCAACAATTCAATGTTATATTACAATTCAAGAAAAACAGAAGGCAAGCGATGTTGAAGGTGCAAAAGACGACTTTTATCCAGTAGCAATTAAAACAATACGTCCACACGACACTGGTTTTCATATGAATAGTTTTGGTTGGTATGTTGGTGAGAATACTATATCTATAACACTTTCAGAATCTGATACTCAATATATCCAAAATGGCATATATACTGTAAGTAGTCTTTCAGACGATAGATTCACTTTATCGGCAAATCAAGACGGCAGACAAACCACTATACATTGTAAAAAAACAAATCTTACTTTGATGCAGTGGACTGAAAGCGCGTTTGGAAATAATAATGAGCCATACTATTATGAAGACTGACAAGTCGGACAAGTTGAACAAGTTAATTAGGGAAAGAGGCGGTAGAAATACCGCCTCTCACCATACTCGGGGGAAAATTATGTTAGAAACTATTGTGGAACAAGTTATACGAAGCACTGTATCGCAGATAAGTTTAAGCGCCGAAAAAACTATTCGAGAACATAAAACATTTTCGGATTTAGTATCAGATACGAAAGAAACTGTAAATGGATTAGCTTGTAAATTGCTCGAAGTTATTTTCACAGCCGTAGAACAGAGTTATGATAGTTCACGCGATAAGCATCAGATAGTTGTGCGCAATCGTAATAAGGAACGGAATCTGCTCACTGAGTTTGGATCCGTTCGACTGCGCCATACGCTGTATTATGATAAACAGCAATCGCGATATTTTTTCGCAGCTGATGAGCTTTTACAAATCGAAAAATATAGTCGAATTGAAAACAATTTGCAGGCGAGCCTCGTATCGAATGCCACTATAACGAGCTTTGGAAAAGCAAGCACGCTTGCAGGAAACGTCGTATCGCGACAAACGGTGCATAATCTTGTCAAGAAACTTAAAGTCATTGAAGCAGAAGCCCCTAAAACGAAATGGAATGTGCAGGATATTTATATCGAAGCTGACGAGGATCATATTCATCTGAATAATGGAGATCCCGCAGAGATGAAGCTCGTATATGTGCACGAAGGTAGGGAAAACACAAAAGAAAGATCTATGCTTAAAAATCCACGTTACTTTGTATCGATAGACAGTGATGCCGACCAAATCTGGAACGATGTCGCAGATTATATTTTGACAAATTACAGCGCGTATAAATCTAACGTGCATTTATCAGGCGATGGAGCACCCTGGATAAAACAGGGGATAAGAATTATGCCACACGTTCAGTATAGCTTGGACAAATTCCATTTGCAAAAAGCAGTGACTAATATCACAAGCGGAAGAAAATCTTTGCAGGCTCGATTGAGACGTAACATTTATAATGGCAATAATCAGGGAGTTAATGAGATCGTTCAAGAAATATGCGCAGGTGAAACCGTATTGAGCCGACGTCGCGAAATAGTAAGATCCGCGTTGTATGTTAAAGGAAATATGCCATACATCAGTAGAGAGACGTGTTGTAGTGCAGAAGGGCACGTCTCACACGTTTTGTCCGCTCGGTTAAGCTCGCGTCCGATGGCGTGGAGCAGGGATGGCGCGGAACGTATGGCGAAGCTCCGCGCATTTATGTTTAATAAAGGAGATTTTCGACGTCTAATGCAGGATGGGAAATTCCCACTTAAAAATTCGTATGAAATTTTACCGCAAAAGAAAAAGAATAATTTTGTTGCGCATAGGGGAACTATTGATGAAAGTGCGCCACAACAAACATATTCGGTACCTGGAATCGAGAAAATAAGCACAGGTTTTTCGCAAATAATAAAAAATTTAATAAATTATTAAAAAAATATGCGTAAAAAACTTGACACAATCGTGCCTTACTGTTTGCTTGATTAAAAATTTTGTTTTTGCTATAATAATTTTACAATAAACAGTAATTTAGCGTTCTAATACGAAGATAAGCCAACAAAATAATAAAAGGCAAAGTATTGATAAGG
>CASQXY010000005.1 GCA_949432885.1 uncultured bacterium
TATAGTGATTGCTCCGCCCAAATATACCGATTTATTGCAATAGAATCCCGGATATATTCTTGAAGTATTGCCTACAAAGCTACCTCCCGTCATGGTGAAGTTGCCGCCGTTTATATACGCCGCGCCGCCTATACCAACACTAGTAGAATTACTGCTAGGCGAGGAATTGCTTTCAAACGAGCCGCCATACATGTTAAAGCTACCGCTGTTTACGTAAACCGCGCCTCCGTTACCAACTGTAGAGGTATTGTTGGTAAAACTTCCTCCGTACATATTGAATGTACCCGCGCCGATATACACCGCGCCGCCATTGGAAGTAGCAGTATTGTAAGTAAAGTTGCCTCCGTAAATATTACAAATACCGTTTCCAACATGAACAGCACCGCCGTTTGTCGCTTTATTGCTGTAAAAATTACCGCCATAAATATTGCAAGTACCATTAGTCAAATATACGGGACCAACGCTTCCTTCGTTCCCATAAGCTTCACAATCCCAAATAGTTGTATTACATCCTGCCAAACAGTTTATAAAAGAAGAAGAATTCCTTTTTCCATTATTATAAAACCTTCCTCCACAAATTGTTATGGATGAGCCTGTACCCGAGATATAGAAAGCACCGGATGGACCGTTATTATCGTGCACTTCGGCATCCCAAAGATAGAAGTTGCCATAAATAGCGGAAACCATAACAGAATTAGACCCATTATGGTCGATTTCGGCGGAATATATAGTAACTGACCCTCTTACGTCCAACTGAGCATTAGGAGAATCCGTTATGTTCATCTGATAATCATAGTTTTTATCGCGTGCCGCAACGTAAAAAACGGGTTCATAATAAGATTCGTTATATGCAAGTCGACCGCCGTCTACGTACACATCTCCGCCAATGCCAATGGCTGCGCCGTTTCCGCCGCCCGTATTATAGCTGATAAGGCCGCCGTTCATAAAGAACTGACCTCTGCCGTAACCGGGGATAGGACCTTCTTCCCATTGCGCCATTCTTATATTTTCTCTTCCGACGAAAACTGCATTGTAATTTATAGCGCTGTATTGGTCGCCACCGCCGTCTCTGGCGGCATAAGGATTGTCTGAACCTTTGATATAAGAAATTTCTCCGCCGTTCATAACAAACGTCGCGCCTGCCGAAACATAAACTCCTCCGCCCGCGGCTCTGTTTCCGCTGGTATCGGTTTGACCTGCCGTAGCGTCCGCCGGCACAGTGTCTTTTATAATGCGCTGATTAGTTAGCACGCCGCCTTCTTCCAGTACAAACAGCGCGCTCTTGGAATCGGGTGTGGTTTTTTCGTTTATGTTTACAAGTGAGTAACAGGCATAAACACCAGCCCCGCTTGCGTCGACAAAATCATCGCCCATTCCGTCAAGTGTTAGGTGCTGTATCGTGAGAGTCGCGCCCTCTTCAATGCGGAAAAAGTTTTCCACAAAGGATTGAGAAACGTCGACTGCGGAACCGCTCTTAATAACCTTTCTCTTTATATTTTTTCTATCGCCAGCAATGTTTGTAATGGAAGTAAGCGTAACGTTTGTTCCCGATTTTACCGTAATTGTGGAGTCGGCAACCAAATCTATGCCGATAACGTATGTAGCCGAAATACCTTCGTTGAGGTTTCCGATCATGGTTTTAAGCTGTCCCCAGTTATACACGCCGTAGCCGTCATACTGTCCATAGTCGTTGAGGCTAGGCAAATGAGCTTCTCCCGCACCGACTTTTGAATAATCGGGTTTCACCTTGTCTTCTTCTTTGAGAACAGGCTTTTCAGGCACTTCCGCATTACCGTCGTCTGACGGAACGGAGGGGTCTATAACAGGATTTTCCTCGACAACGGGAGCGTCCGTCGGCAATTCCAGCGCGGGCATGTTGAACAATCCCGCCACTCCGCATGCCGTCAGCACCGCTCCTACAAGCAGTACCGCCGATACTATCATCAGCACTCTTGACATCTTCTTTGTCATCTTCCCGGTTTTAGACATATAGGGTCTCTCCTTTATCGTCGTTGAATGATTTCAACGTTTTTTAGCGATCCGTCTGTCTGCCTTCTTCCCGACTATTTTACCGCTGCGGTATAGTCGCCGTCCTCTTCGGACACCTCGTCGGAAAGCCGACATAACATACATCACGCTCGATAATTATGTTTATTTTCTGCTACCAACCTATAAAATTGGATAGCAAAATATGCGGACATATTCCGCCATTTGTCATTTTATCACCTTAACAAACAATATGCAACATAAAAACCAAACTAATTTGAGGAAATTTTTAGCAAATAAGGCTTCAAACCGCTTGCTTTTACGATTTTATACATTATTTACCACAGACAAAATTCCTCTTATCACTTGACATCGCCCGAATTTCAACAGCCTTTCCAGGCTTATTCGGCGATAAATGCGATATTGTTCATTCGGCTTTTTTTGCTGCATTATTCGTCATTTTTAGACATACTTCGACATGCTCCACTATTCTCTTATGCTAAGGCATGCATTTTGGTGCTCTCATTTTCAAGTATGCAAATATGAATAGATATACATATTTCATACTCAGCAATTATACTACTTCTACAATATTAAATATATATTAAAACCAAATATTTCATATGATGAAGCAAATTATGTTAAGCAAAGACAGTCTGTAAATCCCGATATACTGCACATTTCGCAAAAGCGAGAAGCGGTCTCTCTGTGCTTACGAGCCGCATTGAATACGCGCGGATATGTTGATTGTCCTATGCAAATCGAGTAAGGAGAGCAGGCGCAATTATGTATAATCACAATTACTACGAAACGATACAAATTTATAACAGTTAATTTACGCAAAATGAGGACAAAAACATAAAGTAAGTTCTGAGCAATAATATTCCCAGACGACAGAGTTTTGCTCAAAAAAACTGCCGCTCATCATCCTTGAATGGATTCTATCTTTTAATCTTCGCTTGGTGCATTAAATAAACTTTACTGCGTGATATTAAATTAACTTACCTGCGTGAAAAAGCGGCGCGATGCGCCGTTTTTTCACAGAAATTGTTTTTTCACCATCAATTTTTATTAGTTTGAAACACAAACCGCAATTTGACAAATGCCAAATCGTTGTCTGTATGTCAACCTTTCTTTTGTAAGCGCACACTTTTTGCGCCTTGGAAAGAATTTCGCAATCCAACATAATTCTTTCAGTCGGCTATATCCAGAATTCGGTTGAAACGCATCGTCCAAACGAACCGCTGCAATTCATTTTACCGTCCGAACGCCTGCGAAGTTCCGCAACCGTTTCGATTTTCGGATAGTGTGCTTTCGGGCTTCGGAAGCCCGTTGCGTTGAAGGATTTACGCAAAACCTACATCTCCACGCCGAATTTGAGCAAATCTTTGTCTTGATTTAGGTCTCGCAGACCAATCCTCCGTTATAACTACGTCTCGAACAATTACACCAAACCTTCGAGCTGCTTTGTCAACTTCTGCAACTGCTCACGCTTGATTTCGATATCGGCAGTGAACGTTCTGAAAAACTGCATATCAGTCTCGTCGGGAGTGCCCTTGCTTATCAGAGCTTCGATAAGCGAAGCCTGCGAACGGGAACGCTTTATCTCCAAAAGTCTGATTTCCTCTTCAAGAGCATGGATTTCTTTTGCTATTGAGTTTCTCTTTGACATAATAGTGAGTCTCCTTTTTGTTTTATATCAGCCGCCAAAAGACCTCCGCTTTTGACCGTATGCCATGTTATTGGTTATCATCGGCGTTCTCAGCTTCCGCTTTCTCGCGCGCTTCGGCTTCCGCAAGCGACCTCTTTGCCGCTTCTGCAATCTTGTTTGCTCTTACTGCCGCAATAGTCGCGTCGACAGTAGCTTTTGTACGCATCGCAATGATTGCTTTTCCTGTGAGCATTTGCAGTATGCCTTTTTCATGCAGGATATACAGCACTGCCGCCACTACGCCCAAAGAACCGATTACGATAAGCAGTATCGCCCACCAAGGCAGACCCGGCTTCTCGAAGACCTCGAAGATGAGGAAATCGCTGAGCGCCATATAATCTTCCGTCTCGCCGACGGTGACAGTAATCATGTATTTGCCGACGTTGAGTCCGCCGAGCATATTTACGCCCGTGGCGGAATCATAGTACACTTCGTTCTTGTCGAGGTCGGTGACTACTATGTGAGCTTCGCCCCAGCGTGTAGTCGCAGTAGGCAGATTTTCTTCTATATTGAATTTGCCTTGCACCCAAGTCTGAACTTTTATCGCGTCCACAAAGGTGTTGACGCCTTGCAATACTCTGAAACCTACCGTTGCGGGGACCATTTCGTCATAGTTCTGACTCGCGTCAACAGTGGATATCAGATAGTAATTGCCGAAGCCTAATTCGGAAAGGATTTTGGACACCTCTGCGGATACTCGGCCGTCTTCGAGATAGATATGGTCAAGTCCCTCGCAAACGTCAAGACCTTGCTCGTCCCTTGCGACCTTAAACCACATATCACGCGGATTTGCAAGATATTTGGGCGTTGCCACTATGACGTTTATCGTAGAATCGAAATCACCGTATTTCCAAGATTGAATGCTGGGTACGCGCTCCCAATAGTTCTGCGCCTTCAAAATCGAGAATTCACCGACCAAAGTCCTCGTGCCCGAGAAGTTGCCGATACCCGTAATCGTAAGGTCCGCAGAGCCCGTAACCACAACACTCGTGCTCGTAAGCAAATAGTCGATGCCTTGAACAAGCGTTTTGCCCTTGTATGCAAGCGTGATTGTCGGGGTATTGTTCGCCTCGCCGTTGTAGGTCACTGCATGCGAGTGCGCGTTGTAGATGATATCGTAAGCCCATGCGGTGTTGCCCGCGTTTGTGAGTGCCGCCACTTTAACTGTCAAAGGCACTTCCTTTGCGACGGTCGCATATACGACGCCGTAGTCGTTGACGATATTTTCATTCCACCAATGCGAATGCTCTTCTTCCGACTGGAAATCGGGCGCTTCGACTTTGAGTGTGTAATTTCCCGCGGACAGCTCATACAAATAGCTGTACAAATTGTATATGCCCGTGGTCGCCTCTTCCGAAATCTCGCCGCTCGCAAGGTCTACGTCATAGAATATCAGTCCGTTTGCGGTAAAATCGACTTTGAATTTGTCTATTGCGTTGCCTTCCTTATCAAGGAAAGTATAATATGCCCAATCGCCGTGCTCGGGACGGTACGCATACGCGGTGGAAATGAAGTTCTTGTCCGCGTAAGTCCATTCCAACTCGGCTTTTTCCGTTTCGGTGGTACGCACTGCATTGTGCGCGGTCACGACGTACCAAGTCTTGGAAAGCACCATGGTGTTTTCGCCGCTGACCGTCGTAAAGTTGCCGCCGAACGAAATCGTGACAGAAGTCTCTATGGTATTGATTTTGCCGATTTTCGCATCCAAAACTGTATTGTGGTTGTAGCTTATCGAAGCAGAATTAAGATAAGCGCCCAAAGTGCCGAGGCTGCCGACCGCAAATTCTTTGTCAAGGCGCAAATTCAACGCGTTGTTGCCGCGATAGTAAGCATAAGCGTCCGTTTTGGTGACATCGCCGTTCGTCAAAACGCCGTCCACAAGGAAGCTGACGTTTGCGCCGTCCATAAGCGCGACCTTGTCCTCGCCGAAATACAAGGACCACAATCCTTCCGCCGCGCCCGATTCAAGGTCCGCCGCGTCTATGTCTATCGTGATAGGCAGAATGGATATTTGAGATACTTTATCCTTCGCAAGAAGAACCGCATTGCCCACTCCGTCTATGCTGACGGTATATCCGAGTGCGTTTACAAAGCTCAATCTATTGCCGTTTGCGTCGCTGAATACCAACGTAAGATGCTCGCTGCGGTCGGGATTGTCAGAGCCCTGTCCCTCTGCATAAACATATTCGACGTAATCTAAACGGTCGCCGTTCTGGTTTCTGATGCTGAGCTTCGCGCGGATGTTTCCGCTCTGGTCGTAGCCGTTGTACGGGAAGCCCGTGGTAGACGATACAAACGCGTTTTCAACAGCGTTGAAATACTCCCACTCGACGACGTAAGTCAAATCGTAGGTGAGCGTAATCGCAAAGCCCAATTCAACCGTACCCGTGTAGTTGCCGATACCGCTGACAATCGCGGAAGCGCCGTCGCCGATATTGACGTTGTTCTTGTATTCGACGGAATAGTCGTTGTTAAGACTCAAACCTGCGTCCGTGCCGTCGGGCATAGTCGCTTTTACGGTCGGCTTCACCTCTTGACCGGAGAAACCGAACGAAGTGCAATTATTTTCATTGGCGTCAATAAGATTGAAATTGAAATTCTCTTCAATCGAAGCGGGTGCGACATAAACGCCGAACGTTACAGTCGCGGTGCCGATACTAAAATCGACGTTGTGAACGGACACTTCCTGTCCTTCGTACTTGACGTCGCCGTACTCGCTGAGCTCGTTGACTTCGTCGTTCACTTTTATGCCGACGACCTTCTTCTCTCCGTACGTAAACGCTACACCGTAATCGTTTACTGCTTGATATTCCTCGCCGTCATACTTGACGTACCACTGCAAAGGCGCGGTGTTTTCCAATGCAATTACGCTTCCGCTTTGTGAAACAACAACGCTGTCGCTCGCGGACGGAACGCCGAGTTCCTTTTGGAAAACCACATTTCTAATGGGATTTATCGCATAGCCGTCGGGTGAATTGAACTTTGCATAGCTGTCAATCAGCGAGGCGTTGCAATTTCCGTATATCGTTATTTTTGCCGTTTCGTCAAACGCCGACACGGCTTTGACCAAAACGTCCGTCGTACTGTCGATTACATCGACGACCGCTTTGCCTCCGACGTTAATATAGCTGCTGCCGCCCTCGCCGTAAACTTTACCTTCGACAGTAGCGTTCTTTATAGTTGCAGAAGCGGATGTGCCGCCTACGCTCTTCACATATATACTTTCGCAGTCGGTCTCGTCGATAACCGCGTTTCCGTCAAAAGAAATCTGTCCGTTATTGACATATACGGAAACGCCGTCGGTTCCGTTAGACAAATTGCCTGTAACGGTTCCGCCTGCAACCTCAACTTTCGCGCCTGACTCTACGTAGTATGTAGCGCCCATGGATTCGCCGACGTTATTGCGCATATTTGAGCCGCTGAAACGCGCTCCCGTGTCAATACCGACATTGACAACGCCGCCTTTATCCGCGGAGTTGCCTATAAACTCACTATTTGCAACTATAATCGCTTCGGGACGGAACCAAGTGCTTTCGCCGGAAACATATATCGCGCCGCCGTTTCCGTCAGTATCGTTGTTATCGAAAGTACAGCCGCTTATCTCCAACAAGGTGTACGCCGTCACCGCGCCATCCTCGACAGCGGAAACATTGTCCTCTCCGTAAACAGCGCCGCCCGCCGAAACGGAGCTGTTCGCCTCGAACACGCAATTTGTTATTTTCGCGGTCTGGCAACCGGAAATATATATCGCGCCGCCTCTCGAATCGGTGCCGTTGGCGGTATTTGCGGATATTGTTGCGTTTGAAACGTTTACGGTCGCTTTTTGAGCATAAATAGCTCCGCCGTTGTTATCCGCCGTGTTGTTTACAATCAAACCGCCGTTTATAACGATATTCGCGTTTGTATTGGAATCGGTGGGAGTGGTTGCGATAGCGCCGCCGTTGCCCGCCGTTTGTCTCTCTTCCGTCTCAACGGGTGCGGGGTCGGGAATTTCGCCGCCCTCGTCGCCTCCGATGTCGGGGAATTCAGGCTCTCCGACAGTGACGGTGTAAGTGAGCGATTGACTGACGTTGCCGATGATAGCCGCGCCGTCGTTCATTGTAAACGTTTTTACGTTGGGAGTCACATATACCGCTCCGCCGTACTCGGAAGCCTTGTTTCCGAACAGCGTTCCGCCGCTGAGCGTCACATTGCCGCCCGTCAGAATCGCGCCGCCCTGAGAAGATTTTCCTCCCGTGATAATGCCGCCTTGTACGGGAACGCGCACGCCTTCCGCGTTGATATACTGATATTTTTCATCCGTATGCGCCGCAGTGGGGTTGCTGTCCACGATTTCGACGTTTCCGTGCAGATACATAACAGAACCGACGGGACCCGTGGGATTGTTTGTCCAACTGTCCTCGGGCATATTGCGGTTGAGAATATGACCGTTCAAATCCAAAATGATATTTGCTTTGGTAGGCACCATAAGTCCGCCGTTGTTGAAAGCCCTCTGCGAACCCGTTTCATTCCCGAAAACCCCGTTGCTTGCCGTCCAATCGTCTGCAAGCACGACTTTGACAAGCCTGTTATCAGCCTTTTTATCAGTGAGCTCGACAGCTTTTCTGATTGCCTCTTTCCATCCGTCGGCAGCCTGTTTGATCCTGTAATAGAAAGTAGTCTCCGTATTTACGCCTATCTCGCCCAAAACATATGTATACGCAGGAACAGTATCCACCGACGGTTTGGCGCTGCCGGCATCCGCAACAGAAGTTGTTATTCCTACAAACAGACATGCAACAAGCAAAGCGGCAAGAATTACTGCCATACCGTTTCGCACTATCAGAGATTTGGATTTCATCAGTTTTCTCCTTTGAAAATCTTCTATACCTACATGAGTCAGTCTATCTGTATTTACGCCGAAAGGCATAAAGATAGAACACCGCATAATACGGCGAGTTTATTTTATCTTTTTTTAATGAAGCCTGTCAAGACTTTTGTTCCTGCAATTTTGCAAATATACGAAATTTCTCACCTTTTTATGATTTTCAGTGCTCTATCATATGTTGATTTATAAGTAAAAGTAACTATATATATTATACTTATATAGAGAAAACCGTTTTATGACTTATCCTAGGAAATATTTTACAGCCGAATACGCTTGCCGAAAAAACAAAAAAACACGGCTGAGACCGTGTTTTTTAGATACGTCATCGATTTTCCCCGTAAAGCACAACGGCTACGCCGAACGTTCTTACGCGTTATACTTGCGTATGGAAGCGACTTACTCTGCCGCCGTTTCGGCTTTGAGAGCCGCAATGCCGCTCATCGTCAACTCGTAGTCTTTCTTCACCTGTTCGAGCAAAGGAGCGATATCGTCGCCGTATTCCTCGCGTCCCCTTAATACCTCAGTGATAGCCACGACCGACGTATTGAGCTTTGTAAGAGACAAATTCATGCAAATGCCCTTTAATGTATGCGCGGCGCGGAACGCTTCGGCAAGGTTTCTTTCCTCCAAACAGTCGCAAAGCATTTTCATATTGCCGTCGTCCAAAATGCGGAAAAGGAATTTTGCTATTCTCTCGTCCGTCCTCAATCTGCTTGCAACGTCGTTGTAATCACCGCCTATCGCGGCATAACATTCCTGTATCGTCATATTTTCCTCCTTAATTTCGATAATCTAAATCAGCCTTTCTTTTCTTCCAACAAATCTTTCATAGAGTCGTCGTAAAAACGGAAGGACTTTTTGCTCTCGCGTTTCACCGTATACATAGCGGCATCAGCCCTCTTGAACAGCTCGTCGAAATCGCCCTCAAAGCCGTCCGTATACGCAATTCCCATGCTTATGCCGATATCGAAATGCTTATACTTTTGAGTGATACAATCAAAAATTCTCTGTATCTGCGGCACGACGCTGTCCTTATATTCGATAAAGAACATGAACTCGTCTCCGCCCATACGCGACGCTATATCCGAACGGCGGATGTTCTCCTTCAATCTCTGAGCTACCGCGTCCAGCACTTCGTCTCCGAACAAATGCCCGTAAACGTCGTTGGCGCCCTTGAAATTGTCCAAATCGAATACGACGAGCGCATATTTCTTATTTCCGCCCTGTGCGAGTATGTTGGAAATGCAGCGCTTCGCGGCGGCATGATTAAGAAGACCCGTCTTCGCGTCGCAGTTCGCCTGCTCTTCGAGGTAGTCTATCATATTCATTTCCGCATTAATATCCACGATTTTGCCTATCGCGCCCTCGAACTCGGGAATTTCGCTGTCAGACCAAAGAACCTTGGCAATCACTTTATACCATTTTTTATTTCCGCTTATGCTAAGCTGGTACTTTTCGGAAACAACGGAATGCTCGGGAGTGGTTTTTTTCATTTTTTCGAGGAAATCCACGAAATTTTTCTTGTTGAACCGTCTGTTCCAGAGCTCGTTACCGACAGGGTCGAGAATTTTCGGCGGCAAGCCCAAGGTCTCGGCGCTCCATTCGGAAAGCTGTATCATTTCGGGCACTGCGATATATTCAAATACGATTTCGCTTGAAATATCCGTAAGATATTTGAATTTCATCCTCTCGTACTCGATAAGTTTGACCGTCCTGTTGGACATATCCGAGCCCTCGTTTTTGAGCATCTGAGTGACGGACTCGTGGATGCTGTTTGCGGTATTGACGCCGAAAGACATCACGTTGAGTTCCTGTTTGAGCTTGTCCGCCATATCCTTCAAGCAATCGAGCAAAATAGGATTAAACGCACCGCATTCGCCTCCGAGTATCATGGCTATAGCTTCCTCATGAGTATAAGCTGCTTTGTAAACTCGCTTGCTGGTGAGAGCGTCATAAACGTCGGCAAGCGCGACAACCTGCGCCGAAATCGGGATTTCCTCTCCCTTCAAGCCGTCGGGATAGCCTCTGCCGTCGTAGCGCTCGTGATGCCACCTGCATATTTCATAGCCTATCTTTATAAGAGCCTCGTTCCCGCGGAAAGGTATGTCGCCGAGCATTTTGGCGCCCGCCACGGTATGCTGCTTCATAATAGTGAATTCCTCGTCGGTGAAACGACCCGGTTTGTTGAGTATTTCGGAAGGTATCGTAATTTTGCCGACGTCATGCAAGGCCGACGCATTGCTTATAAGACGTATATCCTTGAAAGTAAGCGGATACTTATCCGTCTTTTTGACCAGCTCTTTGAGAATCATTTCGGTGAAGGCGTGCACATGCAAAACATGCAATCCGCTCTCGCCGTTTCTGAACTCGACAATATGGGAAAGGATTTCAATCATCAGACTGTTGTCCTTCTCCTTCTCGTATATCTGAGCGGACAGCATCTCGGACATCTCTCTCTGCTTTACGGTAAGCATAAAGTTGCTCATAACGCGATGCTTGACCGTACGCTCGTCGAAAGGACGGCTTATGTAGTCTATCGCGCCCAAATCATACGCCCTGTCTATGTACGTGCCGCCCGTTTCCGCGGAAATGATAATAACGGGAATATTCTTTATCCAGCCCGTTTGATTCATCTTTGCAAGCACCTCGTAGCCGTCCATATTCGGCATAACTATGTCGAGGAGCAAAAGAGAAATCTCCATTTCTTGGTCATGCAGAATAGAAATTGCTTCGAGTCCGTCCTCCGCCTCGATGATTTCAAAATCCACAGAAAGCATATCGGATAACAGAGCGCGGTTTATTTCGGAATCGTCAACCACAAGTATTTTCTTTTTGTCTTTGCTGTTGCTCATAGAACCTCACATTCATTTGATTGCAGTAAAAATTTGTTTTTTTCATACGCGGCTATGCTAAATTGCATACATATGTATTATATACTAAAATATATGCTTTGGCAATACGTTGAAACTCATTTGCGGAAATAAAAATACAAAAAGCGCTTTCGCGCCAAAACCGCCGAGAGCTTTCGGCTCAACGGATTTTCCGTCAGAGGACAGACGTCAAATGCGGATTAATTTCACTCTCACCCCCCCCAAAAAAAAATATATTAGGCAAATATCACTTTTTCATATATCTAATCGCATATATCGTCAAATATAGGTGCGTCAAAGAAATCTTTCAGACTCATGCTGAGAGTTGCCGCTATCTGATAGACGGTATCCATTTTTACAGTCTTATTCTTTGCTGCAATAAGAAGACAAATAGTAGACCTCGGTACGCCGCCGAGTTTTGACAGCTTATACTGAGTCATTGCCTTTTCTTCGAGCAAATCCTCCACTCTTTTACCGATAGCTTCAACCAATTTCATATCGCACCTCGTTCACCGTGACAAACACTCATATATGAATAATAAAATGTGTTTCGTCTGATATAGTTTGTTGTATTAAACTATTGACAAAATTGGTTCAATGTATTAAACTATTCTGGAATTATTCATATATGATAATTCTTCACCATAAATAAAACGAGATATACGTCGGACTATTGAAGATAAACGAATGTATTTGTGTATATTCGATGAGACAACTTAAATACGGTCAAACGTAATTCTTGTTTTCAAATCGGATATATCTGCATTTCTTCTGTATTTTATCCCGCTGTTGTTCCGGATGAATGCGCACTGTTTGGATGCTTATCCCTCCCCCTTTTTTGAATGTGAGGTTCGTCGGATTCCGACAGACGATTTGCAAGATATAAGAAACGAACGTCGAAAACTCGGCGTTCGTTTCTTATACGGATTTTCAAAGATAAATACAAGATACATAACCTCTGCCGTTATATAATCCTCAATCCTTCGTCCCGACGTCAATCTTCGCCGCTCACGATAAATCCGTCATCATCATTACCCTCGCAATTATCCGCAATTTCACGGCAGACTTCGTCTTGTGCGCAATATCCCGAACATATAACATCTGTCGTTTTATCCGTTTTATCGGCGTTATGGTCGGAATCGCTTGCTGCGAATGCGTCGTGCGGAATTGCATTTCCGCCCTTTGCCGCTCTTTTAGCTTCCTTTTTCTCTCTGCGCGACTCCTTTTTGGCTTTCCGTCTTTCCGCCAGCTTAGGCAGCTTTCCGCAACGCACCAAAACCTCTATCACGATTACGGTCGCAATCACCGCGCCGAGTATGCAGGCAATAACGATTACCGCAATCATAAATTCGCTCAATTTCGCATTTACTATATCCAAACCGCTATAATGCTTTATATAATCGGACGGAGATTCCAGTTCGTCGGCATTTTCGACGCTCGCGTCCTGCGCAAGCAACGCCATAATTTCGTTTTCCACCCAAAAATACTTAAACTCGTCCTTCGGAGTGCCGCTTGCCATTCCGCTTGCGGTTCTATCGGAATCCGAATAAAAGTATTTAGCATAACCGTTGTCCCAGACCTGCAACGTAGCCTTATAATGGTTATATTTCTCGATAGAGTGTCCCGACACCTGCATATCCTTCTGCGCCATGGAATACCATTTTTCAATCAATTCGGCGTCTGCGCTCATATCCACTTCAAAACACACGGTATAAAACCTATTCTCGGCGTCATATTCTATACTCGCGCCGTCAGCGATGATTTCATCGCAGAATTGCATATTGTTTATCTCATGCATGCTATCCAGATAATGCAGCTCTTCCTTGAAGCTCTCTTCGTCATACTTGGACGGAGCTTTGCTAAGCTCGAATTCGGCATAAGGGAACGTCTCTATCGAGCAATCGCAATCGCCCGCCGCTCCCGTCACAATAGAATACATATATTCTCCGCCGCCGTCCGTATAGGCTACTTTGAGCAAGCCCGCAAATTCCTTCAACAAAACATCAAGAGGTGATTCAACCTCCGTCGCAAGCTGATAGTACCATTCGTTTGCAGAACGCAGATTAAAGCCGTGCATGATAACGCTTCCCAGCCAAGAAGGTATGCCCGCGTCGCTGTTTTGCACCATAAGAGACAGAGACGTAGATTTGCGGCTGTAATTGGCGGTATTGTAAAGAGCGATAACGGCTCGTTTTTTGGTCTGCTCGCTTGCGCCCTCCGACATAGCTTCGTTTATAAGCGAAATATCCTCGGGCGTAAAAATCGAATCGTAATGCGGACGGCTTCCGTCCTCCAAATTCAAAACCCCGCTGCTCTCACCGCCCCTATTGCATGAAGCAAACAAAAAGCAGGTCGACAACGTCAATACCAGTAATGCTAAAACCAGCATGTGCTTTTTCATAACTTTCTTTTGCACGCCCGTCCTCTTATATACGTCAATTTTACAATGAGAACGATATTTAGTCAACAGCGTTTATTTCCCGTTCATAGTTTATAAATGAGCACCGGAATCGGAGGGTCTTTTTTCCAGTTGTAAAAAAATGTCGCAAGCACTTGATACCGCGAATCGTCAAGCTGTTTGAGCCAAGGCAGCAGCGCCTCTTTTTCCTCATAACCGCTGTCGCCGCCGTAATAAATACTGACGCACATGAGTCCTCCGCTTTTCAACAGTCCCAGCCCTGCCTCGATAGCCTTTTTCGTGCTGTCGAAACGGGTATATACTGAATGGTCGCCGCGCGGCAGGTATCCGAGATTGAATACAATCAAATCCACGCTTTCGCCTTCCGCATATTCCTCCATATGTTCATGAGAGGAAAGTATAAGCCTCGCCGACAGTCCTCTCTCGCTCAGAAGCGCGCGGGTGCTCTCAATCGCCTCGCTTTGCACGTCGAAAGCCGTTACGCTTCCGCTCTTCCCCGCAATTTCGCAGAGAAACGCGGTGTCGTAGCCCCGTCCCGCCGTCGCGTCGATACACACAGCGCCCTCGCCTATATGTCTTTTTATTGCCTCGTGTACATATGTCAATGCATTCATATGGATATTGTAACATATTCAAATATAAAAATATACAAAAATAGCCCATCCCTTCATTTATGAAAAGATGGGCATTTTTGCATATAAGCGGTGTGCCGCGCGTACTTGCGCGATTTCAAAAAACCTTCTTTATTCCGCTCTGCGAGCTTTTAAGCGTACTCATGAGCTTGTCGTAATAATTGCCGAGATAGTATTTCATATTCGGCGAGGCGGCGAGAGCGTCCGCGGCGATATCAGGAGACAGCGACGAATAGAAATCGAATGCTATATCGTATCTTTTCGCATAGTTTTCCTGCTTCGCTCCGCTGTAACCGTACTGACTTTCGTACTTTGCCTGCGCCTCCTGCTCTTCCTTCTTCTTTTTTTCGGCTTTCTCCAGATAATCGGCTATATCGTTTTCTCTCTGCTTTTCATACTGTTCGTTCTGCTTGCGCACTTTGGCGTTATACTCCTCATATTCCTTTACGGTTTTATCTCGCTTTGTTTTCAGCTCCGATATACGGTTGTCCAGCTCCGTGGCATATTTGAGGTCAAGTTCGTTTAATGCGTTTTCTCTATCCGCTTCAAGCGCGCCTATCCTTATGTCTATATCGTTCATGGTTTCGTTGTAGGATTTCCGCAATTCACCCACTCCTGTCAAACGCGCTGAATCAAGGTCCCCAAGCTGCGTAACGGCTATGCTGCTCCTTGCCAGTCCGCGTTTGAGCACGTCGTTCTCCGTCTTGCTTCGGAGCTCGTCGTACAGTTCTTGAAGCTGTTTGTAGCTGTCTCTGAGGTTTTCGCCTGCCTGTTGCTTTGAGCCTGTAAGCGCGTCGAGCTTTGCCTTATAGCTGTCCGCGAGTTTGTTTTGCTCCGCGTTTTTGTTATACTTATTTTCCTTTTCCGCTCTCGTTACGATATCCTCGTCCGATTCCTTTGTATAGTCGATTTCCTTCAAGCCCGAATTTGTCGGGAACAGCTTGTCGAAATCCGGCTCTTCCTCTTTCGGAAGCGAATTGATATACTCCTTTTCCAATTCGGCGAGTCTGTCTGCTATATCCTTCTCGCGTTCGAGCGCGTCGTTTATCTGCTGCTGCTTCTCCTCCGCCCTCTGCGCGTCGGTTTTAAACAGATCCTTAAACTCGTCCCAAAAACTTTTTGCCATAATTCCTCCGATTTACTATTCTTTTCCGTTTGCGATATCAGTTTGCAAAGCGGACAGTTTTTTTTCCAGGACGCTCACCCTTACGACAAGCTCCTCCAAAGTGGCTATTATTTCGTTTATATTCATAAATTCTCCTACACGGACACAGTGTCCAATGAGACAATCAACGGCGTTACATATGCCTCCGCGCTGTCGCAAATCAATTCAAAGCCGATTCTGCCGCCGCACTTTTCGACTGCTACGGTCTGCATCGTTTCGCTCCCTCGAACTTGATAGTCATACTGCTTTCCGTCGAGAATAACGCGTAGCGTCAACGCCGAAGTCGTCAGCAGTGAAACGCTCCTCACGGTTTTGAGAGCGGACGAGTTGAGCGTTCCGTAAGGGCTTATATATCTTTTTTGCGTAGGAACGTTCATAACTTTTCCGCTTTCCGACATCATTCCAAGCTTCGTTATATCGTCGCCGAGCGCGAACACGCAGAGCACCTGCGCTCCGTTGTGAACCCGAACGGATTTCAAAGTGCGCACGGAATATCCGTACAGTACGGAAAGGGATTTGTCTCTGAGGTTATACCTTACAATCGCGTTATTCTCCTCGGAGTCCTCCCATATACAACACGCCAGATAATAGCATCCGTCGAGGTACGCTCCGCTCATTATGTGCTTTCTGGACACCTTGGGCATCTCGCCTGCTATACGTGAAACGACGTAGCCGTCAAAGGCGAAAAGTCCGTCCTCAGCATAAAAGATAATTTTGTCCCCGCACACCTCAATCGAGCTTTTAACTATACGTCCCGTATCAGTAAACACCTTTTTCAGCAAAAATTCGCTTTGGTCGCCGTATGCGGTAAGACGGAAAATCCCGTATTCTCTGATAACGTAAAGATAGTTCAGAAATGACACGACTTTAAGCACCTCGCCGCACTCGTCGGAAAAGTTTATATACCCCGCTTCGCCCGAGCTCACGTTCCAGTTCACGGGGTTGAAGTCATCGGAAAACCACACCTGCGGCTTCGAGCCGTTGAAGCTTCCGTAAACTCTTTCGTTGTGTACGGCAAGCGAAGTGAATTTCGGAGTGTTCATGCACATCTTGGGCGTCGTATCGTTGAGAATTATCAGCTTGTCCCTGCCGCTCGTAAGCAGAAGCACGTCGTCGCCGTTGTAGTTGTAATTGACCGTCCACACGTCCTTGGTTATGATGATTTCGGGCAGTTCGTGCCAACTATCCGTTTTGAATACGGAAGTATAATAGAAGTGTCCGTTTACCGTCTGGGCTATAAGCCTGTCGTCATGCACGCCCTCCGCTGTCAGCCGTCTATACAGAAATACGTCCTTAAGCCCTCTTCCGCCGGGAATCTCGGGATAATTGTGTCTCGCCGCAATGGGCGCGGCATAGTATCCGGCGGCGGGGTCTATTCCGATGCCGCCCGTAAGCGCTCCGTTTTCAAAGGCGAAATTGTACGCCTTGTCGGTGTACGCCATATCCAACACGCCCGCGTCCGTGGAGTTGACAATACCCTTGAAGCCGACGCGGACTTTGCTCTTCCCAACTCTGACCTCCTTCAAACCTGCCACCTCCTCTCTTTGAGCATCAGTCTCCTTCCCTTATATCTCAGGAATCCGAGTTTCTCACGAAAGGACGAATCGAAGCTCTTTGCAAGGTCGAAGACTTTGTTTGCGAAATAATATTCGCCCAACGCGCCGTCGCTCAGTGCGGACTGCGTAAGCCTCAGGTTTTCGATATCGTCCGTAAGTTTCAGTTCTTCGGGCATATACGCATACTCCAACGTCGCGCAACCCTCCGCGGCGGCGACTATTCTGTCAGCGTACGCCTTAAACGCAACGACGGCGTCGCCTTTTTTCACCTTGATTGGATAAATTATCTTTTTTTCAAGCGAGCCTACGTTATATTCGCCGTCTTTAAATAAAATCGTTTCCGTATGTACGAGAGGCAGGTATTCGCACACGACCTCCCTGTACGCTATATTGAGCGCCGCAAGCAACGCGTCTATGAGTTTCTGTTCGGTATCCGTGTATGATGTTTTGGATGCAAAGTCCGCCTCTCCCATTTTTATCAGACATTCGCCGATGATTTTATTTACTTTCATAACGCCTGTTCGACCTCCTCCATAATTTTGTCGCGCGCGGCGCGCGCGCCGTCTCTGCGAAGCCTCTCGTTGTCCGAATCTATACGGCGCATAAGCCTGTCCGCGTATTCGAGCCGCGTGCTTCGCGCAAGGTCCAGCGTGCGCGCGTCGAGCCGTGCAAAGGGCACTACGATTTGCAGTGCCCCGTTTGCATGTATTTCAAATCTGTTCGCTTTTCGATTTCTGTACAGCACGTATCTGCCGTCAATCTCTCGCAGTCTATGCGCTATATCGAACAAATCCTCGTCAATTCTCATCAGCTCGCACATAATTAAAGCCAGTTGGCGACCAACGTGATGTCCGACGTGACGGGAACGGAATTGAATACGTACTTCTTGCCGTCGCAATGCCAGCCGTCAAAGGTATAGGACGTCTTTGTGGGCGACATGGGCTGTACGACATAACCGTTGGGCTTGACAATCTGTTCCCTAACATATGTACCGCCGAGCGTATCGAACGTAACGGTATAATATTGCGGTTCAGCAGGTTCATTGTCTTCCGGGCCGCCGTTCGAACCGCCGCTGTTATTGCCTGTGAACGTGAGCTTTGCTTGACCCATGGGACGCTCGCACAGCAAGTCCGCGTATTTGACGAGGGTTGCGCTGTAACACGCCTTGCCCGGCACCTGATGAAGCACGCTTCCGCTCTCGCCTTCCAGCCAACGCCAGTCGCAGAGCTGATGCAACTTGAAGTCTCCGCTGTTGAGCAGATACATGTCGTTATCGCCGACGAATCTGTCTGCAACAAATGGCACACCCGAATAAGACAGAGCCTTGTAACCGCCGTCGAGCGTGAGATAGTCTACGTTCGTACGCGTTGCGGAAAGATGGTCGACGTACTGCTTTCTCACTCCGTAAGAAGCCACGATAAAGTCAATCGCTCCGCCCGACGTCTCTTCCACGGCGTCGATAGCGTCCTGAATCGCGCTCACCGTAACCGTTCCGTCCACCGTCTGCGTGTAGGGCGTGAGGAACGAGTAATCAGACCTGTTCAAGCCGTAGATAGAAGAATTGTCACCGAATATGGCTTCGAGACCTGTGATTTCATTGTTTTTGGAGCCCTGAACGTAGATTTTGCAACCCGCGCCGCACTTGTTCGCCGCGCTCGCGCTGAGAGAAACGACCTTTTTCGCTCTGTCGATTGCCATAATTCTCGCGCCCGACAGCGCGGTATCCTTTACGCCCTCGGCGGTATAGACGTCGACCGTCATACCCTCCATCAACGCCTTAATGCCGTCGACGGTAATCTGATTGTTGGAATCGCCCGCATTTTCGACGGTGGTAGCGAGAACGCCGCTTCCGTCGCCGTAAAGCATACGTCCGAAGTTGAACTTGCTCGCTTTAAGCAAGCCGTCCATTTCCGCGTTGAGAAGATTCACAAACGCGCCCGCATTATTCTGAGAAGCGCGTATCGCCTTATCGGAGAGCTCGATTTTTCCGAACAGATTTTTGAGGGTAAGCGTAAACTGCGCGTAGTTGTTTCCGCCGCTCGCGGGAAGATTGTCGCTTTCCTCTCCCGAGCCTATGCCTCCGTTTATTCCGTATGGAGCGAGTTTTTTTACTTCCTTACCCCAAACGTCGGCGGTGGTCTGCTCTATTTTTGCAAGCAGAGGATTGACACCCACGTTGAGCTGGTCGGCGAGAACGCCGAGATAGAATGTTTTTAACGCCTTATCGGCGTTGGAAATTGTTACCATAATCTTTACTCCTATTTATTATTTTTCAAAAACATAAATCCGGCTTCCTCTATGGTTTTGGGCTTTACTCCGGGAGCGACGCATTGCAGTCCGCCGTTGCTCATCGTGTGCGGCGGAAGTCCCGTACGCACGTCGCTGAGATAGCGCGAAATAACGGCGTCCCTGACCTTGTCGGAGCGCAGCACATAGTCGTTCAGAAATTGTCCGTCCTCCATAAGCTGCTCGGGAGTTCTGAACTTGTCGGCAAGCACGTTAAGCAAAGCGGATTTGAGGCAATTATCCTCTTGTCTGAGCTGCGGATTTGCGAGGAGCTGATTTGCAATATCCTTTGCAAAGGCTCTGGCGGTGGGGATTTCCGAAAAAAACTTATCCACCTCGCTCTTCCACTCCTCGTCGCTCTTGGGTTGCTTTCTGCTCATGCCGTTTTCAAGCTCTTTAAGCCTCTGCGAACGGCGTGTGAATTCCTTCTCCAACTCGCCGTAAGCGCGCAGCAGTTCCTGCGGGTTTCTGAATTTGCCCAATTTATGTTTGTTGATTTCTTCGTCGGACGCGGACTCTTCGACCGCGATTGCGTCCGCGCCGCATTCCTCGCATTGCGCGGCGATATCGGGTATTACGTTGCATTCATCCTTTTCCTCCGCCGCTTCGGCGGCGGCTATAAATGCCGTAACGCCGCCGTTTTGCGCTTCCGTTATCATATCGAATTTATCGTTCGCTTTCATTTTCGACTCCTTGTTCAAAACGTTTTTCAAGCTCGCTTACGCCGCTGTCGAGAGCGGACAGCTGAGCATGCTTTGCAATATGCCTCGCCACTCTGTCGTGCAATTCCTTGTTCTTTCCGCACTTGGATGAAACGCACATCTTGATATGCTCCGAAATGTGCATCGAGTGGTCGTCGTATATGTCGGGAGTAATCTCGGCGTTTTCAAAATCAAGATTCTCTTTAAGAGCCTTTTTGCGATGGACCTCTTCCGCGCTCCTGCCGTTCTCCCAGTTGCCGAAGCCCAAAATCTCAAACAGTCTTGTCTTCGTATCCGCGGGCATCCTGCCGTCGTTGTCGGTAAACAGACCGAGTTTGAGCAGGTCGTATACCATAGCTCTGCGCGCCGACAGCGTATCTTCAATGTCGTTAAGAGTATCGAAAACTATATCCTCGCTGTCGATATTGCTTGCGGAGAACGCGGCTATTTCCACCTCTCCGTTCTCCCCCGTTATGCGCTTCACCCTCGGGACCTGCGCAAACTGACGGTACAGCCGAAGTATCTGTTTCCCCATACGCTTAACAGAATCGCGCAAGCTGTCCGCAGTCAGAGAAATTCGCGTATCGTCCTGTTCCAGCAACAGTGAGATAGCAGTACCCGAAGAGACGTTGGACGGCACCTGCGAATAGGTAGTCACCTCGCTTACTCCGCTTATCATCACAAATTCGTTGAGGAGCTTTTCCTCCTCGCGGGAAAATTCGGACGGCACCTGAGAGGGGCTCAGCATAATAGGTGGAGTGCTCCCCTGTCTGTATACGACGATTTTCCCGGGCGGCAGTCCCTCTTCTTCGAGGCTGTCCGTATCCACCGCGCCGTCTTCAACCGCGAGTACTCCAACGGCTATACGGTTCATAAACTCGTGCTTTCTGTTCTTCACGGCGTTATAGGCGCGCTGTACGGGTATAATGCGCTCAACCACCGACGTGCCGAAGAAATTTGTCAGGTTGTCTATGCACACTTGCCTTGCAAAGGGATATTCTCTCTTTCCGTTTTCGCCGTTTATGTACGGCAGGTCTCCAATGTGCAAAAGCTTGTCACCCGCGACGATAATCAGTCTGCCGTTCGGATGTTCTGCTGTGGGCATCTCGTATTTTTCGATTACCGTAACGCTGTCGTCTCTTTTCTCGCTCACCATTTTGGGTACGGTGGCGGTATATCCGTAACCGCCCGCGACCTGCGCGTTGTCAAAGGAGAAAACGTTCACGTCGCCGCCCTTAACCTCTTTCTTCCATATCCTTTTGACCTCGGCGGAGGTAAGCACCTTCGCATGCATAATCGACGACTGCTTGTCGATATCGGTAATCGCAATATCCTCGGGAAATATCTCGAACGGAGGACAGAGCGTGATGCTTACGTCGCCCTCTCGCACCAATCCGTCCGCATCGAGCGCGCGCCCCTTTTCCGTATTCCACGTGACCTTAAAAAAAGCGCTTCCAGTAATCTCGCTCCAAGTGTTTGCAAGCGAAAGCTGTGCGGAAAAATCGTTTTCCTTGCAAACCGCGTCGATAAGTTTCGTCGCAAGCGACGCGGACGCGACGTCGTCGTCATCAGAGGTTGCGGGTCTCACCGTAGCTTTGGCTTTTACCCTCGACAGCTTCGCAAGACGTGTTTCGAGAATGGGAGCGATATGGTTGTAAACCTCGCGCTGCTGCCAGAAATATTGTTTACCGTCGTCCTCGATATCTCCCTTCGGCGAAATCTGCGCAAACTGATTGCCCATAACAAAATTCATATTGAGCCGCCAGTTGAGTTCCACGGGTCGTCTCGCTTCCTGCCGTTTCTTGAAATCGGCATTTACTTCGGAAACGATTTTTTGTGCAAAATCAGACATATTTTTCTCCTTTTTATTTTTAACGCCGCTCGGATTCGCTGTCCTTTGCGGCGTTTTTTTTCATATTTTCTTCCTTTTCAAGCTCTTTCAGCAACCTGCGCTTTTCCCGTTCGAGGTCCTCGTCCGAAAGTTCCGCAAGCTCGTTTTCCTCACTCAATTCGAGATAGGTTTTCAGCGCACCGCTGTCGGGCGGACAATATTTTTCAGACACCTTTCGCTTCGTCAGCGCGATTTCGCCGTCCTCCTTCACGGAGTACTCCTCCTGCACTTCCTTATACTTATAGCCCTTTGCTCTTTTCAGGAGCGCGTTTAAAATTTCCCCGTCCATTGTCTTCCCCTTTTAACGTTGCGTATCAGCTTTTCCTTATCTGCCTGTATTTCCGTTTTGGCGGGCATGGGCAAAGGCGTAGGCTTTGCCTGAGTCATGACAAAATATCTCAGCTCGTCCAGAGAATGGTCGTCGACTTTCTTGGGTCTGTCGCCCCGTCCCCACCAATAGCTTTTGATTTCGCGGATGAGATTCACACAGCTTGCAAATATTCGTATTCTCGGCGGTCTTTGCTCAAACAAGGATTTTACACGCTGTATTCCGCTGTATAAATCCTTGTTTACGTTGGTATTGACCAAAATGCCCTTTTCGCAAAACAGCTCTGCCACGCTCTTTTCAGAGGCGAGAGTGCGTTGGTTCGCCGCGCTGTCTATAAGAGCGTGCAACCTGCCCTTGCCGTCCGTTGGCCAACCGAGAGCTCTCGCAATTCTGAAAATCTCATCCACATGATAATCGATGTTCTGCCCCGCCTCGTAGTGCTCCGCCACCACGTAAATCACTCCGTCGTAATCCACCGCATAGAAATGACAGCTGGTCGGATTGGAAAGTCCGGGGTCTATGGATATGTTGTTATACCAGTTTTTCGGAATCGAAAACGGCTCGATAACGTGGATGCTCGCGTCGAACTCCGGATACACCAAGCCCTCTCCCGTCGAGAATTTCCCGTATCTTCTTGATAGCTGTTCGCTCTTCGGCACGACGGTTTCCATCGCCTTGACCTCCGTCGGGTCGAGATATGGATTGTCGCTCCATTGCATATACTCGCACCAAACCTCGGGGTCGTTGTTGCAATTAAGTTCGATTTCGTCATACACCCAAGTGAGACCTTTAAGAGGAGTCATTGTTCCGAATATATCTCCGCACCTGTCGAATACCCTCATCCTGCATTCGTCGTAAATATCCTTCGGCGGCTCTTCGTCAAACCAGACGAAATCCAACGATACGCCCTGAAACTTCTCCCTTCCTTGGTCGCAGGATTTAAAGCCTATTCTGCTCGTCCCTCCGAAAACGTTTTTGACCACGATATAGTCGATAACGCCGTATTCTGGGGAGGTATGCTTTCCCTCCCGCATGACGATATCCGCCATATATCTGGGCGACAGGTATTTGAGTATCTTCGCCTGCGCTACGTCTCTTTGCACCTGCTGAGACAGACTGACCACCCACCCCGACACATTGTCCCGATTGTGTCTGAACGGATGTATTCCCCTAGCAAGCCAAACGCTCTCGACCGCGCCGCACTCCGTCTTTCCGGAGCGATTGCCGCCGAACACCCAGCGGTTGCGTTTTGCGCACTTATGAAAAGCCATTTGCTTTTCGTGTACCTTATCGGAGTTATACCCTGCGAGCGCGTCGCTTTTTCTGGCGTCGATTTCATGCTCGATTTTGAGAAGTTTGAAAAGCGTATCGTTGTCTTTCATAACCCGAGAATAATATCCGCAATGCGCAAAATACAAAAAATTATGTCAATCAAATCCCAATAAATACAAAAAAATCTCTCCGAAATTGCGCGGAAAGGCTTTCAATTTAGCGCTTCATATAGTATTATATAGGCACTATGGGAAAGACCTTTGCAAAAACCATGATAATCGTTTGCATAGCGCTGGCAGTCTTCGCCGCCGCTCTGTTCTGCATTCCGACCGCTCGGGTCGCGCATGCGGACGAATCTGTCACGGTCATAAAAGCGACGGTAAGCAATCTCACGGGCAATGCCTACGCGGGCAAATCCGCGCTGAAAATTTTCAGAGACGAAGATTGGTTTTATGTACCCGAAAGCTATTTTATACAAATCGGCACCAAGTCGGGTCCTGTGGGATACTCTGTCACGTATTGCGGCAATCCATACTGTTTTATATTCAACGAAGATTTAAATAATTTCGTTCAGGAAACCATTACGATTGCGGAAAATGAGAACATTTATCCCGACGCTCGTCTTACGCTGAAAGAAGGAGCGGACGTCACTCTCGGCAACCGTAAAATAACTTCCGATTACACGATAAAGCTATGGGGCTACGGCGAGAACGCAGATGAGATTTATGTCTGCGCAACTCTCAACGGGTCTCCTGTTTACGGATTTATAAAAGCGGAAAATCTGGAAGTTTTCAACGTGGGATATCAGCAGCGCGCGCAAGCGGAGCGCAACGCGATTTTGGAAGCGCAAAAGAAGCCCGAAATATCGGACGGAACAATAACACCCA
Source organism: uncultured bacterium (assembly GCA_949432885.1). Taxonomy (GTDB): domain Bacteria; phylum Bacillota; class Clostridia; order Christensenellales; family CAG-917; genus CAG-475. The sequence goes on from CASQXY010000005.1 coordinate 24,572, forward strand.
AAACCTCGCTCGCATTGCGAATAGTGCTTATAATCGGCATAACAGTGCCCACCTTAATTATAGTCATACTGCTCTTCAAACCGTCGAAAAACGAGAGACGCCGCGCAGGGAACTCCGTACGCAGAGACAGAGCGGACGATGAAATCGATTATGACGACCCCCGCTCCTATCGTCGCAGAGATGACAGACGCTACGACGATGACAGGAGATATGACGATAGGCGCGACGACCGCGACAGACGTGACGACTACGAACGCGACAGAGATTATGACAGGAATTACGACCGTCCTTGGCGTTACCGCGACGACGACCGCCGCTCTTCCCGCGATTATGACAGAGACGACCGCCGTCCCAACAGATAAGTATTCTTCATATGATTGGCGTAAGCCTGTAAAATTTACGTAACGGCCACTTCCGCAAAGCATGTAATAGTTTATAAACAAATTCCTCCGTTTCTCGGAGGAATTTAAAATATATTGCAACCAAATTATTTTCTTTTTAACACTGCCAACGTTTCGACGTTCGCCGTCTGCGGAAACATATCGAATAGTTTTATATCCGCAAGTTCGTATTTATCCGACAGTATTTTCAAGTCCCTCGCAAGCGTCTGCGGATTGCACGAAATGTAAACTATACGCTCAAAATCCGCTATTCTAAGCAGATTGCCGTCGCACCCCTTACGCGGCGGGTCCAATATAAGCGCACGTTCCGACGGTTGACCGTCAATTATATTGCCGAGATAATACGGCGAATTTCTTATACTTTCGTCCAAATCGTCGAGCTTATCCGCATTCTTACGCTCGGGCAAATTCGCAAGGAAATGCGCCGCGTCGTCGCATATATTTTCAACTCTGTCCGAAATTCCCAGCGACGACATAAGTTCTATCGCATCCGAATGCGATGATTTTTCGATTTCCACCGCGGTAACAGAGGCATTTGGAAGTCGCCTCGCTATCTGTGCGGTAAGCAGACCGACTCCCGAGTACAGCTCGATTATGTCTCCGTCGAAGTCGCAAAGCGCCTTTGCCGCCTCGTCATACAGCGCGTCGCGCACGTCGGAATTGACCTGTAAAAATGATTTTGGAGACACCTTTGCATAAAACTGCCCCAAATTCTGCTTTTCCTCCCTGCCGTATATCAATTTTACGTCGCGCAGAATAACGTTGTCCGCCTTGGTATTTTCGGATATATAAAGAGTGAATTTTTCAAAGCGTAATTTCAATCGTCTGATAAGCTCCTCGCAATGCGGAAGTCTGTTCCCGTTTATAACGAAAGTCACGGACATAGCGTCTAACTTTCGCGCAACAAGATGTCTCAAAAGTCCTCTTTTCGTATCTTCGCTATAAACAGAGACGGCAAATTCGTTTGCCCATTCAGTGACGATTTTTATTAAGTCCGCCGCCCATTGTCCGTGCAGAGGGCAGTATTTTATAGGCACTACGCGATGCGATTTTTTCTGATAGAAACCCAGCGAAATGCGCCTGCTTCTGCTGTTATATGCAAACGGCAGCGAAAGCTTATTGCGGTATTCCCAGTTATTCAGTCTCACGGGGACAGGGACTTCGATATCTATATTGCCGAATTTTTTAAGCGCTACCTTTACGCAGTCCCGTTTGCAGGAAAGCTGAAGCGGAGTCGACATATGCTGCATATCGCAGCCGCCGCATTCGCCGAAGTAAGGACACAGCGGTTTTGTCCTGTCCTCCGACGGATTTATGACCTCGACAAGCTCCCCGAACGCGCAGTCCTTTTTGACATAATTCACACGCACGCGCACTTTTTCGCCCTTTATTGCGTAAGGGACAAACACGGGTATGCCGCCGAATTTGACAATACCCTCTCCGTCGCTTCCGAAATCCGCGACAATGCCCTCGATAATATCGCCGACAATCAAATCCGTCATAACTCCCAAAACAATCGTTCAGTCACGTATATCAACAAATACTTTGCGCAAAAAAGGCAATAAAAACGGTTATGCCGCGGGCATAAGACAGCAAGGCATAACCGTCAACAGATTACAGAACCGCGAAAACCTTTTTGAGCTTGGCAAATCTGGGCAAGCCATCTTCGAGAGGAGCTTTCGCGTCGCCTTGAATCAGAGGCAAAGCATACTCTATAAACTCGTCGCCGACGTACGAGCCGTCGTTTGTAATCCATTCGAGCGGCACTTTCTTTTCGGTGTTGGCGGCAAGTTCAAGAGGCATAAGCACATTTTTGCACACGTAGTTGCCCTTCTCGTCGTTCTCTCTCTTGAATATAACCATCTTATCAGTCTCGCCCTCGACAGCGCTTCTGACCGCAAACGCCCCTGCGTTAAACGCCTCTTCCACGTCCGTTTTGGAAGCGAGATGCGCTCCGCAGCGTTGCATGAGGCTGAGTTCTATCGGACGGACCTTTACGCCCAGTCTTTCTTTCACAATACCCGCAAGCGTCTGAGCAAGACCTCCGAGCTGTGCGTGTCCGAAAGTATCGTTTTGCGATACCGTGCATTCCGCGACATATTTACCCTCGGCATTTTTCAATCCCTCGGAGACCGCAACTATGCACTTATTGTCGTTCTTCTCGCAAACGCCCTTGACGGATTCCACAAACTTATCGATGTCAAACGGAACTTCTGGAAGATAAATCAAATCCGCGCCGAGCCCCTTATAGCCCGCAAGCGCGGCGGCGGCTGTGAGCCAGCCTGCATTTCTGCCCATAATTTCAAGGATGCACACCTGTCCGAAGTTGTACACTTTGGCGTCGAGATTGCATTCCATAATAGTATTCGCTATATACTTTGCCGCGCTGGCGTATCCGGGGCAGTGGTCAGTGCCGTAAAGGTCGTTGTCTATGGTCTTGGGCACGCCGATAACGTTGCACTCATACCCCACGGACTGCATATATTTGCTGACCTTATTGCACGTGTCCATGCTGTCGTTTCCGCCGTTGTAGAAGAAATAGCGGATATTGTATTTCTTGAAAACTTCGAGTATACGTTTGTAGTCCGAATCGTCGACGTCCGCGTCTTTAAGTTTGTATCTCGCCGAGCCAAGCGCCGATGACGGCGTATATTTTAGCAATTCGATTTCCTTCGGGTCCTCCTTGGACATATCGAAAAATTTCTCATTGAGAATACCCACAATTCCGTGCTCCGCGCCGTAAACAGCGGTAATATTCCCCTGTCTCAACGCCTCCGTAAAAACGCCCGCCGCGCTGCTGTTGATGACGGAGGTAGGACCTCCGCTCTGACCGAACATACACGCGCCAACCAAATTTTTCATAAAACAAACTCCTTCCCGCACAGCGGTGATAATGCTATGGATATATAATAATATACAATCAATGTAAATTCAAGCGTATTTCCAATTATTGTAACCGCGTTCTCCTCTGCACATTCGATATTAAAATTCTGACTAATTACATTATAAATCATTAGAAACGTTTGTTGCATTTGACAGATCATTATGCTAAACAATGCTTGTCACACAATCTAAATATATTTTCCTAGTTGGACAACACGGCTACCTTTGGCAGTTCAGTGTATCCACCTATTTCGTGTTAGAAAATTAGGATTAGATTGTGTGACAACATTCGGATGCGCTGCTGCGTGCGTCACGAATGTGGCGCACTTTTTTAATATAAAAAATTGCGATTGTTATGGATAATGCGGCAAGCAAACAAAATCCGACCTTGCCGAATAGGAGGATAAATGAAACACACAACGCGCAAACACATTAAAGCGATTCCGCTTTGCCTTATCGCTCTGCTGCTGACCGCCTTTATGCTCGTCTGCCTCGTAGCCTGCGGCGAAAACGACAACGGCACAACCCCCGGCGGAACGACTCTCGGCGATGGAGACGATACACCGCAAACAGCTCAACTCGTAACACTTTTTGAAAAACTTATAGGATATACGCTTGCCAACGGGTCAGACAGCAACGAGATTATGCTTGGTTTAATTTACTACAACGATAACGGTAATTCGTATGAAGAAATATCCGATTTTGGAGAAGGAATATTAGGATATATCGTATTAAGTTTAGAAAACGACGATACAAATTGTTATGCATTTATTTATGAAAATAGTGCACAGGCTTCTTCCTGCTTAGATTCGGTTCAAGACTTTGCAGAGTACGTCTATCAATCTGAAAATCTCATAATTGCAGAAACCGTCGAGGGTTTTTATAACAGTACGCTCAATACAGCTTCTACAGAAGGTTCTATTTCCGTTGATGCGTTAAATTTTATTAAATCAAATTTGCAATTAGCCATTGCCGATGATGTTAACAATTCGATAAATTTCTTAACCGTGGGTGAATATTTATCTTTTGAAAATGCCATATATCCTATCATAGGCAACTGCGAATCTAGCTTTTATTATTGTTCTGATTCTGCAATATCAGCCGAGATATAGAATATAAAAATAACAAAATAGACACATATTATTCTAGCGATAGTTATATTTCTGTTAAAGACGACGGTACGTATGCTTACTTTAAGGACAAAGCTACTATGATTTTTGAAGAAGATGAAAGCGGAAAAGGATATTTGCTGTCCCGTTACCGCTTTGATACCGAAGAAGAGCGCAATCTTGTCATACCAGAACAATATAACGGCCAACCCGTTATAGGGTTATCTTCTTGGAATCTATCTGAGGTACTTATGGGAATAAAAAGTATTCATATTCCCAAAACGGTTATAAAGGGACTGCGTAATTTGCGCGGTAGCGGCGGTGCGAATATTGAACAAATCACTGTTGATGCAGAAACCCCCGCGTATCATATGTCCGGTAATTGCTTAATTGACACAGAAAGCAAAACATTGATATGCGGCTTTGGTAACAGCGTTATTCCGACAGACGGAAGCGTAACAAGTATAGCATATGGGGCATTTGTTTTTTGCGAGAATCTCATAAGTATAATAATTCCCGACAGCGTTATAACTATCGGTTCTCACACCTTTTACGGTTGCTCAAATTTAAGCACAATTTACTGTATGGCAGAAAGTAAACCGGAAGGATGGGATAATTCTTGGTTGGAAGATTGCGAAGCCGAAGTAGTTTGGGGATACAATCCCTCGGACGATCAGTAACAATTAAATTTATCACCAATCAAATCGCAAAATCCGCAGTTCATCTGCGGATTTTGTACGTTAGCACGAAGCGCACACCAAGCAAAACGTCGGGCGGAACATAGCAGGAGTTTACAACGTAGATTTGAATTGATAGCCAACAACGGTTTGCGCGGTAGCGAATCTAAAATCAAGCCGTCGCTATAAATACAGTAACTTTTAAGGCTTATATAAAATCCGCAGTTCATCTGCGGATTTTGTACGTTAGCACGAAGCGCACACCAAGCAAAACGTCGGGCGGAACATAGCAGGAGTTTACAACGTAGATTTGAATTGATAGCCAACAACGGTTTGCGCGGTAGCGAATCTAAAATCAAGCCGTCACTTTGGCAATGCTTGCCTGCAAGCGTTGCCGTGTGACTTGCGCTGATTTTAGATTGTATGGTTGCAGAAACAGTTTCTTCCGTCATCATCGTCGTTATCCGTCGATGGCACGTTGGTTATAGTAAGCGCAAAGAGTATCGCAAGCATAACGATAGCTTCGCGGTTGCTTATCTCCCCGTCCGAGAAGAACGCCAGCATAACAATGAGTAAAAACAGATACCAGTTATCGTTGAACATATATCCACCCGTGATTTTTTATCAAAATATGAACTCGTATGCTCAAATGTGCAAATGCGCCGATAGAATCTATATCCAAAATACCGAAAATATCGACAAAAGTTTTCAAAATCGGCGGAACGCTCCGTATTACAATACGGATATGGAAAACTTGATTGACAATGACAGCGAGGAAACCGTCGTTCGCTACATACCGCGCAACGCAACCCTTTACGCTCTTTCGGAGTTCTTTTCGGCGTGCAGCGACGTTACGAGAACAAAAATCATCTGCGCGCTTGCCATATCAGAAATGTGCGTGACCGATTTGAGCCGCATACTCGAAATCAATCAGACGACCTGCTCCCACCAGCTCAGGCTGCTCCGCGCGGCGGATATAGTAAAGCAGCGCCGCGACGGCAAAATCATATACTATTCTCTAAAAAACCGCAAAATCGAGGACGTATTGCTCGCAGGCGTGGAATTTTTGGATTTATAAATATATATGTTCGACATAAAAAAACGGCGGTCAATCATCACCGTCGTTTTTTTCATTTCCGATAGCATTTTCTTCGTTCCCTAACCTATACTCTTCAAACGGACTGTCCAAATCCGATGCACTGACTTCATCGTCATCGTCGTCGGGAAGGATAGGTCCGGCTTTATCTTTGGCGGGCGCGCGCAAAGCCTTTTCTATGAGCGGAATAAGTCTGGAATACACGAGTTGCAACACGTAGTCTATTGCAACAAGCGCAACGGTTCCGACAAGCGCCACCGCCCAGTATGAAATCTTCTCCATTATCGCCGCGTCAATCATAATCGTGTGACAGACGAAGTACAAAAGCGCGAGCGCGCCGTTGATATAAACAATCTTGACTGGCAGGGCTATAAACCATTTCACCTTACGGTTGCACATTATGCCCGTAATGAGAGCCATAGGACCGAAGTACGCGACGTAACCTACGACTGTGTATATATCCCCTGCAATGACAAACCCAAGCGCGGCGGAGACTGCATACGCAAAAAATCCCGAAAGATAATACTTCCTTGTGAGCGGAACCATAATTGCAACGGACGCGGCAACGTAGAATGCGATTGTACTGAATCTTACAATCACACTCAGCCACACAAACAGCAACGCAATCGCCGCCGATATGCCCGAAAGAGCCAACCTGTATATGACGTCCTGTCGACTGGTTTTGTATTTTCGCTTTGTCATTATTTAATTTGGTTTAATCTAGAATTACTAAAATTTATAAAACGCGAGATTTTGTTTATAGGCGCGAAAGAAGCGTTGTTGCAAACCGCCTACCGTACTTATCGTACACGACGGTGCGCAAACGTGCTTCTGACAATGTATATCACAAAATATCGCTTTTAGCAACAACGGATAAGGTCGCCGCCCATACACTCGCAACAGCAGTCCGCGCACCAAAGCGCCTGACATGCCGCGCAGCAGCCGTCGGTTGCGGAAGCCTGCTGTGAATAACTGCGCTCGGACGAGGTCGTCGTGGAATTGTTGGAATACACGCCTTGACTTCCTTCCTTATCATAAGGACGCGAACCGTCGATTTTCTTTTTCAGATTATCGAGAGCGCGGCGGTATTTCTCGTTGTCGGGCTCCATCTGCAAAGCGATTTCCAGTTGTTTTTTACTGTCGTTGAGCCAGTTTTTCTCATAAAAAACTATGGACTGGAAATAATGCCATTCCGCTCCGCGATAGGAAATCCTGTCAAGCTCGCGTTGCGCTCTCTCGGGGTCTTTATCGCGTATAGCCTGCTTTACGCCCTCGTAGGACGATTCGCCCTCTCCCGAAACGGTAGCGTTTTCATGGGACATTTCCATCGCCTGCTGATAAGCGCTGTCAAGCACCGCAAGCATTCGCGCCGCTTCCGCTCCGCTCTCGCCTTCGTCGAACACACGCTCTTGATAATACGCGCGCTTCTCCTTGTACGCCTCCAAAATCTCGTTCTGCGACGCATTCCTGTCCACGCCCAGAATCACAAACGGGTTAATTGGCATTTTTCTTCTCCTTTGAGCAGACGCTCCATTTGCATTTTCAAGCCGAGATAAACCGTGTTGCTCAACACGCCTTCATACAGCTTGACGTCCATCATATTATAGCTCCCGACCAGCTTATTATAGGTAGAACCTAACAGAAACGCCAGTTCATCAGCGTTTTCCGCAAGATAATCTGCCTTTTTATCACATTTTCCATAATTTAGCAAAATCGGATTATATCGGTTTTTACGGCTGTCCTTCTCCACGTCGTCCACCGCGTCGAGCAGGTAAACCATGCGCCCGAGGTTGTACGTGAAATCGTCGATAACGCTGTCCGTATCCGCAAGCTCCCGCGTGATGTCCCGCATCAGCGAAGCAAAGCAGTCCGCAACCTTGTCTATACTGTCGCACCTTTCCTTTTCGAGCGCGTTGAGCCTTGCAAAGCTCTCCTTCATAAGCGCATTTATCTTCGGCAGTCTCCTCGCCGCGGCTCGCTTTCTCAAAGCAAGCCGCCATTTGATGAGTATCCTCGACTTTTTGCCGTCGGTCACGTCGTCCTCGGCGTTATAATAAACGAGCATCGCCGCAAGGTCCGCCATTTTCAAAGACAGCTCGTCGGGTACCGCAATAACTTTTTTCCTGCCGTTGTATACGCACAGCTTTCTTTCAAACTTTATTTCACAATCGGTGATGCAGTGCAACAGCACGTTGTAAAAAGTTATATCGTAATTGGTGCAAAGTCTTGTAATCTGAGCCCCCGTCTTTGATAGCGCCTTGCAAAGTCCGCAATAGAAAGCCTGAAAGACATTGAAGTCTTTTATAAACATATTGTTTTTATCAGGTATAACGTATCCGAACATCGTTCACTCTTCTATTATTACTTTGCGCCCGTCATATTAAACGGACGTTAAAGGGCAATTCGCCGCGGCGTTCAAAATGCGAACACAAAATCGCTCAAACCGAATTGAACTTCTCACTGTCGCAATCAAAAGGACACCAAGCCCACTTTCTTTTTGACCTTTCTCAAAGTGCGCTCCGCAAGATAGGCGGCGTTTTCCGCGCCCTTATTTGCGACTTTTGCGATATACTCCTTATCGGCGGCATATCTTTGGTATTCCTCTCGTATCGGCTTGAACTTAGCCGCGACCGCTTCGCCTACGGCAATTTTGAACGTACCGTATCCCTGCCCCGCGAACTCCTTCTCGACCTCGCCTACGGACTTGTTTTCAATCGCGGCATAAATATTGATGAGATTGGTTATTCCGGGCTTATCCTCTCTTGCGCAAATCTCGCTTCCGCTGTCGGTGACGGCGCGCTTGAAAAGGCGTACGATAGTAGCCTCGTCGTCGATAACGGACACAGTCGCGTTGCGGTCGGGGTCGGACTTGGACATTTTTGAAGTCGGGTCCTGCAAGGAGCATATCTTCGCTCCCGTGGTCGGAATATAGCCATCCGGCACCTTAAACGTATCGCCGTAGCGGTTGTTGAAACGTACAGCAATATCGCGCGTAAGCTCCAAATGCTGTTTCTGGTCTATTCCGACGGGAACAAGGTCGGATTGATAAAGCAGTATATCCGCAGCCATAAGCACGGGATAGTCCATAAGACCCATATTTATATTGTCCGCGTGCTTTGCGCTTTTGTCCTTAAACTGAGTCATCCTCGACGCTTCGCCGACGTATGTATTGCAGTTGAGAATCCATTGAAGCTCTGCATGCTGTCTTACGTGCGATTGAAAATACATAATCGATTTATTCGGGTCGACGCCGCATGCGAGCAGCTGCGCAAAGAAACTGAGCGCAGTCTGTCTGAATTCGGACGGTTCCCGTCTTACTGTAAGCGCATGCATATCCGCTATGAAAAAAATTGAATCGAATTGCGACTGCATGTTATGCCAGTTTTTTACGGCTCCGAGATAATTGCCGAGAGTAATCGTACCAGTAGGCTGTATGCCGCTGAGTATGATTTTTTTACCTTGCGTCAGTTCGCTTTCCATAGCTTCAAACCTCCATAATTATTTTAGTTTGCCTTCCGCAAACCTTAGCACCGCTTCTTTGACAGACGAGCGGTCTATCACAGTGTTATGTATTTCATCCGCCGTAAACAACTCCGACAAGCTGTCGGGGCATTCCAGCGCGGTGACTGATTGCAACTTTGCGATTGCCTTATAAGGGTCTTTTTCGTGACCGCCCAAAGCGTAAAACACGTCGGGGGCAAACTTAAAGGGACTTGCCGTAGACAGAATTACGGTGGGAGTATCGTCCTCCGTATCGCAGGAATAGTCGTTATACACGCTCGCAGCGACCGCGGTATGAGTATCCATAACGTAATCGTCCAAATCGAAGAAGGTGTTTATGGCGTCCTTGGTCTCCTCCTCGTCCGCCCAACCAGCCTCGAAGACGTCCGCGCGCACGGTTTCTGGCGCGAGCTCGAATTTACCCTCCGTCTTCAATTTGCCGTATAACTCTCTTACCAGCGCGTCGTCCCTTCCCGTCGCCTCGTAGATAAGCCTTTCAAGATTGCTTGAAATCAGAATATCCATAGACGGCGATGCAGTCTTGAAAAAATCTCTGTTAATGTCGTATTCGCCAGTATTGAAAAAGTCCGTCAGCACGTTGTTTGCGTTGGAAGCGATTATAAACTTTCCTACGGGCAAGCCCATTTTATATGCGTAATAACCTGCCAGCACATTCCCGAAATTACCCGTGGGAACAGCAAAATTAACTTTGTCTCCGACTTCGATTTCTCCGCTGTCCGCGAGGTCGCAATAAGCGGATATATAGTAAGCGATTTGTGGTACAAGCCTACCCAAGTTTATAGAATTGGCAGAGCTCATCCCATACCCCAACGCGGCAAGCTCCGCTTTAAGCTCATCGTCGTTGAAAGCGTCTTTGACGGCGGTCTGCGCGTCGTCGAAATTGCCTTTGATAGCGGCGACGTGCACGTTATCTCCCTCTTGTGTGACCATTTGCAGGCGTTGAGTCTCGCTCACACCCTTAGACGGATAAAACACGATAACCTCCGTGCCATCCACGTCCTTAAAGCCTTCCAGCGCGGCCTTTCCCGTATCGCCGCTGGTGGCGGTTAGTATGAGCGTTTTATCTTCGATTCCGAGATTACGTTTCGCCGCCGTAAGCAGATAAGGAAGAAGCGTAAGCGCCATATCCTTAAACGCGCAGGTCGGGCCGTGCCAAAGTTCGAGCATATACAGTCCGTCTTCGACCTTGACGACGGGGCAAGGGTCGCCGTCAAAGCGCTCATATGCTTTCTCGCAGTATTCGAGAAGCTCTTCGTAATCAAAATCGTCTAAATACAGCGAAATTATTTTCGCCGCGCGTTCGGGATAACTCATCGAGATAAGCTCGTCTATATCCTCCGCGCTTAAAGTGGGGAAAGACGACGGCACGAAAAGTCCGCCGTCGTCCGAAATACCTTTAAGTATAGCTTCGCTCGCCGATAACGCCTTATGTGCGTCGCGCGTGCTCGTATATATCATAGAGACCTCAATACTTTCTCATAAACTCGGGGAAATTCGCCTCGTCCTCGCTTACTGTAAGCACGATTTTGGTTTCCGTTTGCTTCGCTATGGAATACATATCCTCAAAGAAATCTTTCATTTCGTTGACGGTCCTGCAAAGAATCCTGTGCGCGCCGTCTATGTAGAGCGTTTCTATATCGTGATTGCCCGCAAGCAGACCCTTGATAAAGCCTATAAGAGCCTCTTCCGAAATGCAATCCTGACCTTTTTTCAAGCATTTCGCGTTGACGATACGCACCTGCGGACGGATTGAAAACATATATCTGTCCGTATCCGTCAGAAATACTATATCGCCCTTAGCGCTACTAACGTTGGCGTTTGCCATATCGATAATTTTTTTAGTCTTGCCTGTTCCTTTTGCTCCGGTGATTAGTTGAATCATAAAGCACCTCCGTTGATTATATTTTATAAAATATACCGACCGATTTCAACCCTCATTTTTATATTTTGCAAAAAATTTTGATTGACGGTATATTTTACGGCAATATACGCCGTTTTTCGCATAAACGCCAAACTTTTGAAATATATATTTCGCGCGTTTCGCCCTTAATCGATATTTTCCAGCATCTTATTCTGAACCGCAATGCGCAGCGCTTCAATCATCTCGTCCATTTCGCCGAGCATAAACTTGTCCAGCGAGTAAAGCGTAAGTCCGATTCTGTGGTCGGTCACGCGGCCCTGCGGGAAGTTGTATGTACGTATACGCTCGCTCCTGTCGCCCGTGCCGACCTGCGCGCGGCGGTTTTCGGCATACTCCTTCTGCGCCTGAGACTGATAGTAGTCGTACACTCTCGATTTGAGCACCTTCATTGCTTTTTCCCTGTTCTTAATCTGGCTGCGCTCGTCCTGACACTCGACAACTATGCCCGTAGGAAGATGCGTCATACGTATCGCGCTCTCCGTCTTGTTTACGTGCTGTCCTCCCGCGCCGCCCGAACGGTAGGTATCTACCTTTATGTCGTTCTCGTTGAGGTTGATTTCAACGTCCTGCACCTCGGGAAGCACCGCGACCGTCACCGTAGAGGTATGCACTCTTCCCTGCGACTCCGTCTCGGGAACGCGCTGTACGCGATGCACGCCGCTCTCGTATTTGAGCTTGCCGTACGCGCCCTTGCCCGATATCATAAACACCAGCTCCTTCGCGCCTCCGAGCTCGGTATAATTCATGTCCACTTCCTCAACCTTCCAGTTGTTGACGTCGGCATAATGGCGGTACATTTTCATAAGCTCCGTGCCGAACAAAGCCGCCTCGTCTCCGCCCGCGCCCGCGCGTATTTCCATAATTACGTTGTTATCCTCGTTCGGGTCCTTGGGAAGAAGGGATATTTTAATTTCTTCTACGTCCTTTTCCAGCATGGCGCGCAGGCTGTCGGCGTCCTGCTTTGCAAGGCTTTTCATTTCGGAATCCAATTCCGTAGCCATCATAACGTTGCAATCCTCGAAATCGCGCTTATGTTTCAAAAAGGTCTCATACTTTTCCACAATAGGCGCGAGGTCGGAATGCTCTTTTGACAGCGAGCGGAATCGCTCTTGATTGGCGATGACCTCGGGTTTTGTGAGAAGCACGTTTATAATTTCGTTATAACGCGCAGTAATTTTGTCGAGCTTGGAAATCAATCCGTCACTTATTTTCATTTTTTCTCCACACGCGAGCTATACGCTCAACGCCCTCCATATCTTTATCTATCAGAATTTCAAACGAGTTGAAAATACATTTTATCGCTTCCGCTTGGTTTATCCCGAACTCCAAAAGCAGAACTCCTCCCGCCGCCAGATGCGAATCCAGACATTTCTCGATACGCCTGTAAAAATCAAGTCCGTCGTTTCCTCCGTCGAGAGCGAGCGAGGGCTCGAAATTTTTCACCTTTTCGTCAAGGCTTTCTATATCCGCGGTTGGTATATAGGGCGGATTGGAAATTATCACGTCGTACACTCCGTCCGCGGCGCTCCACAAATCGCCGACGGCAAACTCCACGTCCGCGCCCTCGTTGAGGGCGTTCGCTCTCGCCACGTCCACCGCCGCGCCGCTTATATCCGTCGCAAGCACCTTGGCTCCCGTCTTTTTAGCGACTACGACCGCGATAGCTCCGCTTCCCGTGCACAAATCAAGCGCCTTCACCTCACGTCTGTCTTCCTGTCTGCATTTTATTTCCGCCAAAGCCTTTTCGACCAGCTCCTCAGTCTCGGGACGGGGAATGAGCACGTTTTGATTTACGGCGATTCTGACGCCGTAAAAATCGGCGTTGCCGAGCGCGTATTGAAGAGGCTTTCCGTCGGACATACGCTTGGCTATTTCCGTCGCACTGTCAAACTGAGCCTTAGTAAGCGTTTTTAGTTCAGAAAGCTCGCTCCTCTTCACGCCCGTCGTCTCGGCTATAATCCAGTCTATATCCGCTTCGTCCGCGCATTTCGCCAAGCTCTCCAAGCGTTTACGCGCGACTCCGTACGGGACGTTTATATCGAACTTACGCTCGGGAAGGTTCGGGTTTTCGTCCATTTCCATAACTGTTTTAAAAGCGACGAGCGAAACTTCCAGCATATCGTCAGTCGGTTCCTTTGTCGTAAGCTTTTGCAGAGCCATTCCGGGCGCGCGGAGAATACGCACAAGCAGACAGTCGCTCTTTGCGAGGAGTTTGAGTATCTCGTAGGAAGTGCCAGCGACGACAGGCAGGAACAACAGCTTGAATCCGAGTTTAATGAGCGCGTCGACTGCTTTTCTGCCGTCGAGAAGGCTGCACCGTTCCAGCATAAAATTGATGAGCACAAACACGATTATACTGACCGCCACCACAAAGAAGAGAAATGTAGTTCCGCAACGGCTGTGCTCGCGTCTCATTTTTTTCGCGTTTTCGACAGTGAGGTCGAGCCCGTGCTCGTAACAGCTTATCACCTTATGCTCCGCTCCGTGATACATAAACACTCTGCGCACGTCCTTCATAAGCGTGACGAGCAAAATGTAGCAAATGAAAATTACAAGCATAATCCCGCCTTCGATTAGGCTGTACCACAGGCTTTTGAGACCGCCCGCAGAAATTGACGGAATATTGTCGCAGATAAGGCTTGCAAGGAAGTTGGGCAAAAACACAAACAATCCGACCGCAAGCACGATTCCCAATATAACGGAAAACGCCATAAGCAGATTCATCGGATTGATTTTCAGCTTATCCGCCATCCACTTGTCGAGCTTGGACGGCTCGGCATAATCGCCGTACACCTCCGCGGAGCGCATGATTATGCCCGTACCCTGAAAAAGCTGCGAAACGAGGTTTACTACCCCTCTTATAAACGGAAGACGCAAAAACGCGTTCTTCTCCTTCGCGCTCTTGATATATTTGCTTTCAACGGTAATATCTCCGCTTGGGGCGCGCACAGCCGTAGCCATAGACCTCGCGCCCTTCATCATAACGCCTTCGAGGACGGCTTGACCGCCTATCGAAGTGCGTCTCACGGCTTTGCCGCTTTGCTTATTTTTTTTGTCTTTGCCGTCTGCCATTTTGCACCGCGCTCCGAAAACCTAGCGGTTATGCGAAGCGAAAATTTATATAACGTCGGCGAATATCAATCGTAAACGCCGTAAAAAATAGCAAAATGCAGACACGAAGCCGTGCCTGCATTCAATTTGTCAGTTGAGATTGTATCTCTTCTTGAACTTGTCAACGCGTCCGCCCGTATCGACCAACTTCTGCTTGCCCGTAAAATAGGGGTGGCACTTGGAGCAGATTTCAACTTTCATTTCGGTCACGTCTTTCGTAGTACCGGTCATAAAAGTATGTCCGCAAGCGCAGGTAACGGTCACGTCATGGTAATTAGGATGAATACCCTCTTTCATTCTGGAACTCCTGTATTTCGTTTTTTTGCACCCACATGCGCCATATTACGCATATATGATACAAAGTTTCTTTATTATATACGCAAAAAACTCGGATGTCAAGGATTTGACGGGCAGGATTTTCCGCTAGTACAACTCTTTAAGCAGTCTGTCTCTGACTTTTGCGAGCCCGATATCGCCGAGACTCCTCTCGGACTGCGGCACGTCGATACTGCCTCTGTATGAAATTCGCACGGGACTGCCCGACAGCACAAAGTATTCGTCCGCAAGCAAAAGACATTCGTCAATCGCGTGCGTAACGAAAATGACCGTCCTGTTCTCTTTTCCGTTGAGCTGTACAAGCTGTCTTATCAACCTCGCTTTCAACGCGGTATCGAGAGCCTTGAAGGGTTCGTCGAGAAGCAGGACTTCGCTCGGATAAAGATACGCTCTCGCCATTGCGGCGCGCTGCGCCTGTCCCCCGCTGAGCATAGTCGGCAGTTTGCGGGCGCAATCCTCGATTTCAAGCAATTCAAGCATTTCGCGTATGCGGCGTTTGCGTTCGGTCTTATCATTGCAAACGGTCCGTAATATCAAATCTAGGTTTTTATACACCGAAATTGTAGGTATCAACCTGTCTTTCTGAAAAATATAACTAACGTTATCGCTAGGTTTTTCAATGCTTCCCTCATACTGTACAAGCCCTGCGACAGCATTCAGCAGCGTAGTTTTTCCGACTCCGCTTCCTCCCAGAATAACGTTTATTCTATGCTCTTTAAAGTCAGCAAAAAAGCCGTCCAGCACGACCTCTTCGCCGTATGATACGTTTAGATTCTTTATTATTACGCCCGGCATCTCAACGCCTCCCACAGCTTTTTAAGTCCCGATACAATGGCTTCCAGCACAAAACTGAACACGATTGCGACCAGCGTCCAAGCAAGCAGATAGCTCACTTCAAACATCGCGTAAGCGACCTGTATATTGGAACCGATACTACGCGAAATGCTTGTCAGAATCTCGGCGGCTACGACCACTTTAAGGGTCAGCGACAGCGTAGACCGTCCCGTATCGAAAAGATTTTCCGCAATGCACGGCAGATAAATAAATCTTATTTTGTTCGCAGGGCTAACCTTATACAGCTTCGCCATTTTCAGCAGATCACCGTCCACCCCCGTAATCGCACTGTAAAAGGAGGAATACATTATGGGAAACGCAATCAAAAATCCTACGGCTATCGACATCGAGTCGTTGTTCATAAACGCATAAAGAATGAGTATGACCGCAACCGTAGGCGCGGCGCGCAGAACGGACACTATCGGCGACAGCACTCTGTGTATCGGGCTGCAAATTCCTGCGAGCGCCGCAAGCAAAAGCGCGAGCGCGAAAGAGGTAAAAAAGCATATGAATGTTCTCAGCAGGGTCGCAAGCACGTCCAGCCAAAAACCGCCCGTATTCCCCAATCTGAAAAAAGAGTCCAGCACAACGTTCGGCATAGGCAGCACTAGCGGATTGTTTTTTATCTTTGCCGCAATAGCCCAAACCGCCAGCATCAACGAGAACGCCAGCAGCGGATAGAATATGTTGAGCGCGATACGCTTCGCAGTAGTCTTATCGGGCTTAAATTTCATGCGTTTATTCCCTTTCGGAGGCGCTGCAATGCGCCTCATATCTTACTGTCAAAAGATTTGGCTAGCCGCAATGTCCCAGTTTATATCGTTTTGCTGGGGGTCTTTCGGCATAACGTTTTTGAGGAATGTGATAATTCTGCTCTTAGTAGTTTCGTCGAGCTTGGTTGCGTTAATTGCGCATCTGGGGATAGACGCAGCAGGGAAAACGGCGGACTTATACAGATTCGCCTTTGCAAATTCAGAGACCGCCGACGCGTTCGTCGTAACCCACGCCTTGCTTGCCGCAAGCGCGTCGAACAGTGCGTTCATAAACGATGAATTCTCGGCAAGAGCGTCGCGCACAAACAGTCCCGCCTGCGGATAATTCTCACCGTTTGCGGAGGGATTCACATTCTTGTACGCGAGCTGTAAATTCATCTCTGCGTTTATTCCGAGTGCCTGTATGCTCTTGAACTGAGTGGCGGCAGGCTCTCCCACTACGGCAAAATCCGCGTTGTTCGCCGCAAGCAATTCCTTGGCCTCCGCGCCGTCTGCGACGTATTGGACAAGGACTTGATTCCCCGTCGGAGCGCCGCTTGTGATAAGCTCGATTCCGTTGTTCTTCATCACGTACCTGAATACGAGTCCCGGCACTCCGTTTATGCCGATACAGGCGATTCTCTTGCCTTTTATATCCTCGAAGGTTATATCGTTTCCGCCGTCCTTTTTGCCCACCATAAAGAGACTGCCCTCGACGGCTATGCTCACGAGCTTATAGGGTGCGCCCGCCTTTATCTGCATTGCGCCGACGTTTACGGGCATAATCACGACATCCGACTTTTCCGAAGCCATCTCCGCCGCTATATTGGAGGAAGAAACCACCGCATAACTCATCTTTTCGCCTCCGATACTTCCGTTATCCGTGACGAGTCTCGCCATAGCGAGCGCGGGAGTTCCCTCTGGCGCGGTAAATCTCAATCCGTCGCTTTTATCACATGCCGAAAGACCTATCGACAGCGCGACTGCGACAGCTATTACGGATACAACCGCAAGAAGTTTCAAAAACTTTTTCATATTACACCTCTGAGTATTTATTCGATATTTTTTATTGTCCGCTCATCAGTACGAGATTTACGCTTACGCATATCGCGGACGTTTTATATAATACTTGCCATTACTCGGTCAATTCAAAAGAAGTGAGCGCGGATTTCACGCACAAATCCCCGAACTGCCCCAGTCTCCCCGTGAGGGCGGAAATCCGTTCCTGCGCGCCCTCGACGATAAGAGCAATCGTATTCACTCCCTCGCGCGGCACGCCCATACGTCCGACGATAATATCCGAAAAGTCGCTCAGCGTCTTTTGCATCTCGACAACGACCGAACGCCCTCCCTTAACGACAATTCCGACAACACCGATCCTTTTCATATTACCTCCTACTGCCGTACGGAAAGAATCCCGAAACAGAACGAAAAAACGCGCCGCCGTGCAAGACGACAGCGCGTTATTATACGCAAAAAAACATGTCCGTCCTACACTCCGAACCCTGCCTCCGCACTTTCATCGTTTCGGTTTACACCTCCACTCCGACTTTACGCCGAGGCGTTCATCGTTTCCGATTTCGATTCTATAATACGTTCGTTGCGTCTATATGTCAAGCGAAAGCGCGCAAACAAACTCTTGATTACTCTCCCGCAATAAATCCCAAAAGCGCCACGATACCGGGCAGAGCGCTCTTTGTCATAACGTCGGAATACGGTTTTGCTTCATCTTCGGATAAGGAAACCTTGACAAACTCCCAATTTGCAACCGTTATAAGCGAATTTCTGATTTCGCCGTCCTCATAATATTCCGAGATAAACTCGTTTATATCGGCAGTCGCCTTGGGCATACACTCCGCAACGGTAAGATTGACCTTGCGCAATCCCTCCGTCATATAGTATTCGTACCATAGCGAGGTCTGTTGCACGGAATAAGGATTCCTAATATCGTAACTCTCGAAGGAACACAGATTCGCAATAAACAGCAAATCCGAAAGCTCCGCTTTGCCTACCGTATAGTCGTAATATTTCTGTTTAAGTTTTTCAAGATTGGGATTGAGGAAGAGCACGGTCGCAAAAATATCTCCGAGCGACTCGTTGTCGATAATATCGGGGTGCGCCGCAAGCAGTCCCGTTTCCTCGTCGAAATCGTAAAGTATGGATTTGATATTGAGCGCGATATCCAGCGCGAAAAGAGGTATGGATTTCTGAAAATCGTTCGCGCTGTTTTCTCCCGTAGACGTTATAATAGCTTTCAGCTCCGCCTGCGTATAGATATTCATAACTTCAAGCAGCACCTTGGCTGTAATTATACTCTTGTTTATACTCTTAGACGTACTGTTGAGGTTCTCGTCGATACTCGCCAGCTTGCGCAGTTCGGCAACGAATCCGTCCGACTTCACCACGTTGCCGGCGGCGGTCGCTATGTCGCAAATCACGGGAATAACGTCCACAATCATAAACGCGTATTTGGCATATCTTACAATCTGCGAATACAGCGCGGAGTTTATCGTATCGTTATCGAATTTCTTTATTATCAAGTCCAGCGCGCGGTTGAGTTTTTCAAGCGATGTATCGTCGAGCGCACTTTTAAGATCGGAGACGTTCAACAGCAAGGTATCGACCAAAGTTGCGATTTCGCCGTTGCTTATATTATCAAGCGCTCCGCCACCGCCGAAAAGCGCGTCGAGCATATTGTCGCTGATTCCCATCACAGACGTGTTGTAGGCAAACGCAGTAAGCTCGCCGAGAGGCTGTCTCGCGTCGGAAAACGCCGCGAGCATTTGCTCTCTTTCGGACGGAGTCGGGATATAAGTTGACTTTGCGGAGTTAAGATTGCCGATATAATTCCCCAGATTTGAATACGGCTTAACTCCTATTCCCGCAATACTTCGGATTTCGTTCATCTCGGCTATCATATAGTCAATCGTACTGCCGCCCTTATCCACCAGCGCGTACAGGATATTATAAACCAAATTGGAAATATCGGTGGGCGTAAATCCGACCTGTCTGACGAGCGCAATCAAAAGCTCCGCATTGGCGGAAAAGTTTTTTATAAGCGACTGTCCCTCATCCGATGACATTGCAGTTGCAAGTGCTTTCAGCTTCGCAGTCTGCAAATCGGACTCCGACAGCGTGTCGCAAACAAGCTGAGTCCAGCCCGCAGTAACCACATATTCGCCCGCGTCGTCCAAGGCGGCGATTTCCTCGTTTTTGAAATTTCCCTGCCAATGTGATTTTAAGCCGTGCAGAAAAGCCTGCTTGACGTCTGCTACGCTTTGCAGTCTTTCCTGTCTGTCGCGCTCCGCCGCGCTCGGACCTTTATTACAGGCAAAAAGCGCGCCCGCGCAGGCAAGTAAGACCAAAACCGCAAGCAATGCCGCGGCAATTTTTTGAAACGCGCTTTTCATACGACCTCCTACTAAGCTTTTTTGATAGTATAAGCTTTTTTATAATTTAATGCAACGGGCATCAAGGCATACGCGCCGCCCATAGCAAGTCCGACCGCTGCCGCGACCCACGCTTCATACATGAATTCAAAATACAGTCCGAACAGTCTGAGCGCGTGAATAAGACACGATGTCAACAGCACTGACGCCGCAAAGGATATCGCAAAGGACAGCGCCGCAATCACGGAGTGCTCAAAAATCTCGGAACGCAGCAGCGCGCGCTTGGACATACCGGCATTGAGCAACGCGTTTCTCTGTTGCTTTGCCGAACCTCTTCCGATAAGAGTCGCCGCCGCCGTAACGGCAAAAATAAATATCGTAACCACGACCGCAAGCGTACCTATCAAATCAAACACCGCGTTTGTGCTTTGCATATCCCATTTGTAGGCTGTAAGTACGTCCACCACATAATAATTCTTGTCCGCGAATTTTTCTCGGAGCTCGCTGACTGCGTTCCCGACGTCTCCCTGCGCGATAACCGCCACCGTATCCGCACCGACGGCAAAGCTATCGGAGATGACTTTTTCGGACATAACGATATAATTGCCAGAAAACAGCCGATGCTTCAACAGGCCTCCCACGGTAAACTCGCGGCTCCTGCCGTCTATTGTCAGAACGAGAGTATCTCCCTTATCGACGCCGTACAGCTCTTTTAGCGCGATATCGACAAAAATACACTCTTTATCCTCAAAAAGCGATGACAAAACCTCTTCTTTGGGCGTAATAAACTCAAAGTCTACAAGATTAAGCGCATTCTTGGAGCCTAGTATATTCATCGTTTTATTAAACCCGTCACCTGCCAGTTCTCCCTGCCTCCAAACTATTTTGGTTGCGAATTTAACTCCGTCGACCGCCTCGAAATCCGACGCGTCGACAGTAGACTGCACGTTGGTAACAAAGACCATATTTTCAAAATCGCTCAGATACTCCGTAAATATTCCCGTAGTCATAGACCACGCCATAAACAGCAACATAGCGACAGTCATTCCGACGCCCATAATAGCGGCGGATTTCGCAAATCGGCCGTCACGCCTGATATTCACGCAAGCGGTTTTAACAGCAGGACCCGCAACCTTCCCGACAGGTTTCGCCGTAGCTCTGAGAGCGCACGGCAGTCCCGTTCCGATAGCCGCAAACGTAAGTGCAAGACTAACAACCGACATAACCGCCGTAGCTTTCGCAACAGTAAACTCGACGATAACGGAAATGACCGTAAGCGCCAAAAAAACCGGAAAAAGTATATTCAAAGTGCGGACGCGCCTCACAGAGTTCAGTTGGTTCTGTCTGATAGTCCCTCTGAACGAGCGCAGTATAGGCAGAAGAGAACTGCCGACTGCCGAAACGAATCCAACAACCGCGGCGACGGTTAATCTCCATGCGGAAATTCCGAAAGCTATATTAGGCGACAGAGTCAATTTGAGAATGCCGACAAAAATACCCACCGCGAGTCCGCATCCTATCAGCGAACCCAAAAGCGCAAGAGAGGCGCTCTCCGCGATGAAAATACCCGCTATCTGCTTTCTCGTCGCGCCTATAACGGCATATTTGGAAATGAGCGAAATTTTCTCCTTTTCGCTCATCATAAACAACAGCACAATGACTGCGATACCGAGCATAAAGACCGCGGCGCCCGCAAGCACGACGGGCGCGCTCAGCGAGTTGGCTTGCTCCTTGATATATCCGCCGTCTCCCGTCCGTCTTATGAGCATCGTTTTGTAGGCGTCCATCTCGGATATGGTTTTCAAAAGGCCGTCAATATCCGCGCCTTCCGCCGCCTTTACGTATATCTCGTTGCAAATACGCCTCGTCGTCACGTTTGCCAAGAGATGAGATATTCCCTCAATCCTACCCACAAACAAAAACGGCGCGTCGCTGAGGAAATAGCCGCTCTTATCCGCGACGGCGCAAACGTAAAAGTAGGCGGTCTGTCTGTCCAGCTTCAACTCTATTCTGGAACCGACGTCCAAGCCGAATCTCTCCGCGGCGGCAGAGGAAATAACTATATTATCGGAATTGACGTCAAGGGCCCGAGCGTCTCCGCGCAGAATGTCAAATTTCCGCAGCAACTGCGATTCGCCCTTATCGAAGCCTCTCATCTGCACGTATTCTCCGTCAAGCAGAGCGTACAAAGTAAGCGACGGGCACACAAATTCAACACCGTCGGCGTTGTTCAGCGGCTCGGCGACCTGCGTTATGCGGTCCGAAGAGGAATTGGTGGAAATAACAATATCGCTATTACCGGATACAGCCGTCTCTGTGGAATAAATATATTCGTACACCGCTCCGCCGAAAGACAGCATAGCAAAAATCATGGCAACAGAAACCGCAACGGCAATGACCGTCGCCGCCGCTCTTAACGGCTTTGATAAAATATTTCTCAGCGCCAGTTTCAACATAATCGACCCGCAGTAAAAAGCAAAGCTACTCCATTCTCACGATTCTGCTCGCATATTGCGCGTGCGCCTCGGAGTGCGTGACCATAACGAGAGCAACACCCTTATTCCTGTTTATATCAGCTAGCAGTTCCATAACCTGCCGTCCCCTCTCCTTGTCCAGACTGCCCGTGGGCTCGTCAAGGAAAATCACCTTAGGAGAGGTGACAAGCGCTCTTGCGATAGCCGCGCGCTGCTGCTCTCCTCCGCTGAGCTGCCTCGGAAAGTTCTTCTGTCTGTCCGCAAGACCAAGATACTCCAAAATCTCGCTCACCCTATCTTTATACTCGCTCTCCTTGCGCTTATCGAGCATAAGAGGAAGAGTGACGTTTTCGTATACGGTCAGATTGGGCACGAGGTTGTCAAACTGATAAACAAAGGAAAAATCTCTCCTTCTCATAGCCGCAAGCGCTTCGTCGGAAATCTCCGATATCTTCTGCCCGAGCAGTTCGACAGAACCGCTCGTCGGCTTGTCGATGCCTGCAAGGATATACAAAAGCGTCGATTTTCCAGAACCCGACTCGCCCAATATCGCAACGAACTCGCCCTCTTCCAAGGTGAAATCAACGCCCTTCAAAACCTCGGTGCTGACTTCCCCCGTAAGGAACGATTTTTTTATATTTTCCGCTTTAAGCACCACTTCCGGCATAAGCCCTCCGCAACCGCACGTTTCGCAACATCACGAAAGTCGGTATTATACGAAATATATTTGATTATACCACACGCGCCTTGCATATACAACATCAAATATCTTGCCCGCGATTGCTTTAATGATGTCCGTATGCTATACTTTTTATATGAAAACTCCTTTGTACGGCACAGTGGATTATGAAATCGAAAGGTCGCGCACGACGGGCGTAAAGCCCCGTCTGCTTCTGCACGCGTGTTGCGGACCCTGCGCGGCAGGCACGCTATCTAATATCGCGGACCATTTTGATATTACGATTTTCTTCTATAACCCCAACATTATGCCGAAAGAGGAGTTTAACGTCAGATTAGACGCACTTAAACAGGTGGTTTCGCATTTTAAAGGCATAAAGCTGATAGTTCCTAATCAAAGCGACGACGAATATCTGCAAAAGATAACGGGAATGGAAAATCTTCCCGAAGGAGGCGCCAGATGCAAGATATGCTTTAATCTGCGTCTGAATAAAACCGCCGAATTTCTTGCGGAGCACTCCGACGAATTTGACTTTTTCGCAACCACGCTGACTGTAAGCCCTATGAAAGACGCGGCGCTCATCAATGAAATCGGAAACCTACTTGCAAATGCGCACGGAGTGAAATATCTCTCCTCCGATTTCAAAAAACGCGACGGCTATCTCCACTCCGTCAACATGTGCAAAGAGTGGGAAATATATCGGCAGCATTATTGCGGCTGTATGCTATAAATCATCTCGCAATCATTTCCGACAAAAAAATGCGGCAGTCTTATTGCCGCATTTTAAGTAAAACCGTTTATAGGAAAATCTCGCAAACATATAATTTACCAGCTTCCGCCTTGCTCGTTTCACTTCTTATTTCTGATGTAAAACACCTGCCCCGACTTTGCGTCGCCCTCGCCCTCCTGAAACGCTTTCACCTCGAAATCGAGCGCTTTAAGCAGGTTAGTCATTTTCTTATGACCGTAGTTTCTGGTATCGAAATCGGAATACTTGTTTTGAAGCATAAGTCCCACAAGGCTTACCAGCACCCATCCGTCATCATCTGATTTTTCGTCTATTATCTTGGTTATCGCTTTTTTGATTTCGTCGAGCGGCGTTTTGGAATCCTGCTCCTTCTCCTTCTTTGCGGCAGTCTTGCCGACCTTCTTAGGTTTTGCTTCGTTAGAGTCCGTCTCGTTTATCAAATCCACAAACTTAAACTTATTACATGCCGCGACAAAGGCTTTGGGGGTCTGTTGCTTTCCCATACCTATGACGTCCTTGCCCGATTCGCGCAATCTCGACGCAAGCTTTGTAAAATCGCTATCCGACGACACTAGACAGAAACCGTCCACGTCGCCGGTATACAGTATATCCATAGCGTCGATAATCATAGCGGAATCCGTCGAATTTTTGCCTTTCGTGTACGAATATTGTTGAATAGGCGAAATGGAATATTCAAGCAGTATTTCCTTCATAGATTTGAGGTTTGGGCTTGTCCAATCTCCGTAAATTCTCTTATATGTTATAATACCCTCGTCCGTCATCTCGTCGAAAACGGTCTTGATATAATCCTTACTATTGTTATCCGCGTCAATCAGAACAGCAAATTTTTTATCTCCGTATTTTTTATTATTATACATAATCCTCCAAAACAAATGCCGCCTTATAGCGACATTTATCAGATATCTTCCGATTGAAGCATGGATTTGACTTTCATAAGTCTTGTCGTGGCGCCTCTCTCGTTTTCGTCGAGCTTCATTGTGATATACTTTATCGTCTCTTCGAGCTGAGGTATCATAACGTACTCCAACGCGTTTACGCGCCTGCGGTTGCGCTCGATTTCGTCCGCCAGCATATTGCAGGTCTTTTCCACCTCGGCAAGTTTAAGCAGTTTGGGAAGCAGAGCGGAAAGCGAAGCAACAGAACTGTCCAGTTCGCTCGTGACAGTAGCGAACGAATACGGATAAAGCTCCTGCCCCTCGCCCTTCGTAATTTCAAAAACGGGCACGTCTACGCTCATGATATTCTGCGACGATACTTCCAGTTGAACCTTGGTGCCGGGCAAAGCTATGGCCTCCTCGATAACCGTGTCCGACGAAACCGCGCGAGCAAGCATAAAAGTTTTGAGAGAGGCGGACAGCTCGTCCTCCACCTCCTCTCTAAGCCTTTTGTTTTCGCGGATATAGAGCATAAATCTGCGTATCATTTCGTCCGACTTATCTTTAAGCAGTTTATGCCCGCGAGTGGCTGTTTTAAGGCGGGTTTTAAGCCGTCTCAATTCCATTCTCGTCGGATTTACGTTGAGCTTCGCCATATCAGCCCTCTTTTTTATCGAGGTACTTCTCGATATATTCGTCCCTTATTCGTTTCAGCTCGTTTCTCGGCAGAATTCTGAGCAGATTCCAGCCGAGTTCCAGGGTTTCTTCGATTGTACGGTTCGTCTCGAAGCCCTGCGAAACATATTGCTTTTCAAACTCGTCGGCAAACTCGGCAAACTTTTTATCGGTTTCCGTAAGCGCCGCGTCGCCGAGGATAGAGCTCAGCTCTTTCGCCTCTTTTCCCTGCGCATACGCGCTGAACAGTTGGTTCATCGTATCCGCATGGTCCTCTCTCGTCTTGCCTTTTCCGATACCTTTATCTTTAAGCCTTGACAGCGAAGGCATAACGTCGATAGGCGGAACTATTCCCTTTTTATACAGCTCGCGCGATATAATAATCTGACCTTCCGTAATATATCCCGTAAGGTCGGGTATAGGATGTGTTTTGTCGTCCTCGGGCATACTCAAAATCGGAATCTGCGTAATCGAACCTTTCTTTCCCACGATTCTTCCCGCGCGCTCGTACATGCCTGCAAGGTCGGTATACATATATCCGGGATATCCTCTTCTGCCGGGCACTTCCTTTCTTGCCGCCGACACCTCGCGCAGAGCCTCCGCATAATTTGTGATATCGGTGGTTATAACAAGCACGTGCATGTCCTTTTCAAACGCGAGGTACTCCGCTGCGGTGAGCGCCATACGCGGAGTGGAGATACGTTCGACAGCAGGGTCGTTCGCAAGATTTATAAACATAACCGCGCGCTCTATCGCGCCGGTCTTTCTAAAATCGTTTATAAAGAAATCGGCTTCCTCGAAAGTTATGCCGACAGCGGCAAACACGACGGCAAACTTTGCGTCGCTGCCGAGGACCTTCGCCTGTCTCGCAATCTGCGCGGCAAGCTCCGCGTGAGGCATTCCCGACATAGAGAACACGGGCAGCTTCTGACCGCGCACAAGTGTATTAAGTCCGTCAATCGCGCTTATGCCAGTTTGTATAAACTCGTCGGGATAGTCTCTTGCGACGGGGTTTATGGGCATGCCGTTGATATCCATCTTTTTGTCGGGAATAATAGGAGCGCCTCCGTCTCTGGGTCTTCCCATGCCGTCGAAAACTCTTCCCAGCATATCCTCGCTCACGCCGAGCTCGATGCCGTGTCCAAGGAATCTCGCCTTAGACGATGACATCTTGATTCCCTGCGACGGCTCGAACAGCTGAACAAGCGCCTTATCTCTGTTGACTTCGAGCACCTTTCCGCTGCGCACCTCTCCGTTTGCCTGCTTAATTTCGACAAGCTCGTTGTAGGTCACGCCTTCAACGCCGTCGACAAGCATAAGCGGTCCGACAATTTCTCTTATGGTATTGTATTCTTTAAGCATCAGAACTCCTCCCCGTCTCCGACAAGCTCGGACATTTCTCTCTTGATTTCGGCAAGAATATCGTCGAATTTCTCAGCTTCCGTTTCGGGAATATACTTCGCTCTGCCTATACGTTCGCGTACGGACAGTTCGAGAATATCTTCTATATCTACGTTCTTCCCAAGGGCTTCGCCTGCCAGTCTGTCGAAGGTGAGTATGAGCCTCATCATATACTGCTGCTTAGCAAGAGACGTGTATGTATCCACCTCGTGGAAAGCGTTTTGGTGCAGATAGTCTTCTCTTATCGACTTTGCCGTCTCCATGGTAAGCCTGTTGGCGGGAGAGAGCGCGTCCATACCGACGAGCCGAACTATTTCGTCCAACTGCGCCTCCTCCTGCAATATGCGCATACACGCTTTGCGCAGAGACACCCATTCCTCTCCTACGTTATCGTTATACCAGTCGCCGAGCCTGTCCGCATAAAGCGAATAGCTCGAAATCCAATCCACAGCGGGGAAATGACGCTTATACGCAAGCGCCGCGCTAAGTCCCCAAAATACCTTGACTATGCGAAGCGTAGCCTGCGCTACGGGTTCGGACAAATCGCCTCCGGGAGGCGACACCGCGCCTATCGCGGTTATGGACCCTGTCCTATCGCCGTCTCCGAGCACCTTCACAACGCCCGCTCTTTCATAAAATTCCGCAAGGCGCGAGCTGAGGTAAGCGGGATATCCTTCCTCGCCGGGCATCTCTTCGAGACGTCCCGACATTTCTCTAAGCGCCTCCGCCCAACGCGAGGTGGAGTCCGCCATGATAGCCACAGAATATCCCATATCTCTGAAATATTCCGCAATAGTGATACCTGTATAAATGGAAGCCTCTCGCGCCGCGACGGGCATATCCGAAGTATTTGCAATAAGCACCGTCCTCTTCATAAGCGGCTGTCCGCTTCTTGGGTCGATAAGTGCGGGGAATTCGTTGAGAACGTCCGTCATCTCGTTGCCGCGCTCACCGCAGCCGACGTACACGATGATATCCGCGTCCGCCCATTTGGCAAGCTGGTGCTGTACGACGGTCTTTCCGCTTCCGAAAGGACCCGGGACCGCCGCAACGCCGCCCTTTGCGATTGGAAACAGCGTGTCAATGACTCTCTGCCCCGTAACGAGCGGAGTAAGCGGAGACAGCTTCTCCTTATAAGGTCTGCCCTTACGGACGGGCCATTTTTGAAGCATGGTTATATTCTTATCGCCGCTTTCGGTTTTTACGACCGCAATCGTATTGTCCACCGTAAACATGCCCGAAGAGATATCCTTAATCACGCCGCTTATTCCGTACGGAATCATTATCTTATGCGAAATCAATACGTTTTCCTGCACCGTACCTATCACACAGCCGCCGCTTACGCTCGCGCCCTTCTCGATACATGGCACAAACTCCCACTGCTTTTCATGGTCTACGGCAGGAAGATAAACTCCTCTTTCGATACGGTCGCCTGCAATTTCTTTCAGCTTTGCAAGCGGACGCTGTATTCCGTCGTAAATTCCCTCAATAAGTCCGGGGGCGAGCTCCACCGACAGCGGTTCACCCGTAGAAACGACGTCCTCGTCGGGTCCCAGTCCGCTTGTCTCCTCATAAACCTGAATGGAAGCGCGGTCGCCTCTAAGTTCTATAATTTCGCCGATTAGCTGTTTGTCGCTGACCTTAACGACGTCGTACATTTTGCTATCGGCCATACCTTCCGCAACGATGAGCGGTCCGGATACTTTTACGATTTTTCCAGTTTCCATATCAATCCTCTTTGCCAAACAGCACGTCCGCGCCGATTGCCTTTTCCACGTTGGCGTTTATACCTTTGAGTCCGAGGTGCATATTGCCCTCCGCCGACGGGATAGGTACAATGACGGGATACGCGCGCGATTTATATCTTTTTATATACGTCTCCGCTTGAATCGCCACTTTTTCGGTAACGAATATGACGGAATACTTCCTTGCAAGGGTATGCACCGTTTCCCGCGCTTCGATTTCGCCCTCAACGGGAAACACGTCGACGCCTATCGCTTTAAACGCCAACACGGAATCCTTATCTCCGACAACCGCGACAGTACCCTCACGCATAAATTTCACGCATCCTTTCTTTGATTTGAGCCTGTTCGACGCCGTTTTTTATGCCAGCGACGGACAGCTTCGCCACCAATATCTGCGTAACCTTCGTCAGATAAAACGCAACTATCGGCGCAACGCCGAACAAGTCGTTTTTGTTATCCTTCCACATTTTGAGCAGAGCGTTGTCCCACTCCGCCTCAAATGCCACAAGATTGCCGTCTTCCAAGGCTTTCTCTACGGACTGAGCGTAAACGGTGCCCTTGCATTTCTCTTTGAGAGCCTCCGCGCCCGATTCGTATATGAGCGGCAAATCCGAAAGCTCGCCGCCTGCGATAAAACCATCTTCAAAATAGTTTTTCGGAAGTCCGAGCCGACAACATCTCAAAAACGCGCCGATATTCATAACGTCGACCTTACGCTCGAAATATTCGCGCATAATCTTTCCGCCCTTCTTAATCGAAACAAATACGTACTTAAACAAAGCCTTATCCGCAACTGCGTCCGCATTATGCGGCGAAGTCCCGTTCAGCGCTTTAAGCTCCGTTATCGCTTCGGCGAACGGTTCGGGAATATCGCGCGCGGTTTCCTGTTCCAGCCAACACTTTATCTCGCCAGCCTCATAAAGACCGTTCGGCGCGGTTGCGGGTTCTTTGCCCGTAATCATGCTTTTATACATCAATTTGAGGTTGAGAAAGTCGTATTGCGCAAGAAACGCGTTAAGCGCGCCGTCCACGTTAAACTCGCGCAAAAACGCGGCGGCTCTTTCCTCTTCATAGGCGAACAACGCGTCAAAGTCGCCTTCCTTCACGGAAGCCCCCGCGCCGAAGCCCATATCGAGCAACGCTCTGTACGCCTGTTCCGCATTGGTACATTCAAGCAGTCTCGCAACCGACTGCGCGGTAAACAGCGAAGACTCCATACACTTGACTCTGGCGTTTTGATATACGAACTTATCGGACATTTATGCGAACAATTCCTTTGCTATCTGCGTTTCGACGCTATCGCGCAACAGCGCGATTTCCGACTCGAAAGTGAAATTTTTATCCACTCCGCCGCCGCTTAACATCATGCCGTCAAACTCGCCCGATTGGTCGGATAGAGAGAGCGTAATGCTCATTTTCTTTGCAACGGCGTTTATATCGGCGGCCGTCAACAGTCCTTTCTGCCTCTTTCCAAGCGTAACGACGTCCCCGTCCTCCGCTTCGGCAAGCATACCCAAAAGCAGTTTTTTAAGTTCGGTTCTATCATGCGCAAGCAGTTTTTCGAGCGCGGAGGAAAACACTCCGTCCAGAATCCTCTGTTTAGCGGCGAGTCTGAGTTTTTTCGCGTCGAGCTCCGCAACGGTTTTGGCGCGCGCCGCAATATCCGCCGCCGCCTTTTCCGTTTCGTTCTTAAAGCCGTAGTAGTACGTCTTGCACTGCTCGGCGGCTTGGGCGATAATATCGTCGGCTTTATCCTTTTGCTCCTCGATAAAAGAGTTTGCGCGTATCTCGGCGTCCGATATGATTTTTTGTATGATTGCTTCCTTGCTCATAATTTATGCCGCCATACCCGTGACCGTAGGAATCATAACAGCCAACAAAGACACGAGCAACGCGAATATAGCATAAGTTTCGACCATAACCGCAAGAACGATGGACTTACCGAGCTCCTCGGGACGCTTTGCAAGCATAGCGATACCGCTGCACGACACCTTGGACTGATACAGAGCGGAAATCAAACCGACGATAGCCATAGGCAGACACGCCGCAAACAGCGAAAGACCTTCGCCGATAGTAAGCGCCATAACTCCGCCGAACAGATTGATTTTGACAAACACAAGGAACGCCACCAGCAAGCCGTAAATTCCCTGCGTGCCGGGCAGTAGCTGCATAACCAGACACTTTGAGAACTTATCGGGGTCCTCGCTTATGACTCCCGCCGCGGCTTTACCGGCGATACCTACGCCGATTGCCGAACCCGTACCTGCCATACCTGCGGCAAGAGCCGCGCCCAGAATGGCTATAAAAGTACCTATACTCATTTTCTACCTCCTAACGTCGAGATAAGTGTATTTTGTATTCGTTCCGTAGGGCATGAACACGTGTCCGCCGCCCTCGTAGAATTTTCCGTAAAATTCGATATACTGCAATCTGCAATTATGCACGTACGCGCCGAGCGTGGAAATCGCAATATTGAAAATATGACCCACAAGGAAAATCGGCACGCACAATATATAGCCAATCGCCGCAACTCCTGCGGGGAAGAATCCTATAACGACCTGACAAATCTGATTTACTACGAGAGCAACGACGCTTCCCGAAAGTCCCAGTCCGAACAGACGCGCATAAGACAGTATATCCGAAATAATATTCACCCCGTCGTACAGCTTTCCGAAACCGCCGAAAAACCCGAGGATTTTCTTTTTACCCTTTTTGCCGCGTATTCCAGTAAGCACAAGCAGGAACGCACCCAGCGCAGTAACCGCAATTCCGATATACTTCACCCATGCGGCGTTCTTTGCGAAAAGCAGACCGACGACAAGCACGATTATACCCGCAAAAATGAGATACCAAGTTCCCACCTCGCAAAGCGCGTCCATAACTTTTCCGCGCTTTATCATATTGACTGCGTTCAAAAACATGCCGACGAGAATATGCAAAAATCCTAGCCCGAAAGAAATGCCGAGCATAATTATCGGGCTGTTGCCTTCAAGAGGATTGAGCAGTTGCAGTTTTTCTAGGAATGTTCCGTCGATAGCCAATCCAAACCAGCCTCCGAAAATCACGCCCCAAATAATCGTACTTATGCCGCCCATGCCGACTATAAGCAGCAGTCTTCCCTTGCCGGGGACGGGCTTTTTGATGAAATACGCCGCAAGACCGCCTATGGCGAGCAAAATTCCGTACGCCGCGTCCGCAACCATCATTCCGAAGAACAGGAAATAGAAGAAGGACATAACGGGATTGGGGTCCAAATCCTTGCGGTAGTTCGGAACGCTGTACATATTTGTAACGTCTTGATAAGGCTCCACGATTTTGGAATTTCTGACGTATGTAGGCACGATTTCCCCATCCTCGGGGTCTCTGAACTCATACAAAAAAGCGTCCGACGTACTGTCCAGCGTCTCTTGCAGACTCTTCTCGAATTCGGCGGGATACCATGCTTCGAGCACAAAGCATTCATTTGTAGCGGCAAAGCCGTCAAGCGCCGTGTACGTTGCGATTCTCACAAGATAATAGTCGTAAAGAGTCTTGAAGTCCGCCACAAACATCTGCTTTACAAGTGCGCGTGTGATAAGCTCGCAATACTCCTCGTCCAAAGCTGCGATTTGCTCTTGCAGGTCTTGAATCGCCTGCTTCGGGGACTTGTCGCTTTCGCACGAAATCGGCGTATAATCCGCGGATTGCAAAAATGCAATCAGATTATCCTTCTCGTTTACGTGCGCTATCGCTATAAACGGCTGAGTTTTTGCGCACTCGCCGAAAGTCCGTATAAATATCAGTTCGTTTTCTTGTGAAAATCTATCAAGCTCCGCAATCTTTTGGGACGGAACGGAGCCTATAACGACAGTCGTTTTCTGCGTATCCTTATAAAAATCATAAGGCATTTTCAAGCTCGCGTACTGCTCGTGCAAAAGTATTTCGTCGCGTATTTTGGTCTTTAATGCTGAAATTTCCTTTTCTCGGGAAGCGATTTCCTCCAAATTCTCCACATGCGCCATAAGCTCGACCTCGCGGCTTCCGACAGCCTCGAACTCGTCGTATCCTATCGTCGCAATAGAGCTTACGGAGGGGGTTTTCAA
This sequence comes from uncultured bacterium, assembly GCA_949432885.1. Taxonomy (GTDB): domain Bacteria; phylum Bacillota; class Clostridia; order Christensenellales; family CAG-917; genus CAG-475. The sequence goes on from CASQXY010000005.1 coordinate 57,303, forward strand.
ATCGGTAAAAAGATAAGGGGTTTCGGATTTGGCGGTCTTCTTTGCCAAAGCCAGCGCGGCTCTCTTCTGCTCCTTCAAAAAATCGAATGCGAATCTGATTCTGGAAATATTGAGATTGAGTTTTTCGGTCGAAGCGGAATTATCCAAACGCGACGTATCCTCGATATCCCGCGTCTTGCAAATCTCCACACTCTTGGTCTTGTGCAGAGCCTCGAACAGCCTCTCTCTGTTTCTGCGGTGCCCTATGAGCACCAATTTTTTCATTTCGACAATCATTTCAGAATCTAAGTATTACAACAGCCTTATTATTGGTCTTAATCATCGCGGACGCCGTATTTGGCAAGCAAAGCGGCGACTACGCCCTCCGCCGCGCCGTCGGCCGCGGATTGCTTTTCCTCAATAAGCTTGGAGGCGTCCTCCTCTCCCTTTGCGAGAATCTGCGCATATTTTTCGTCCGCAACGCGGCGGGCTTCGTCAAGCGCAGTCTTTCTCTGCTCCTTACACTCCTGCATAGTGAGTTTTTTCTGTTTCTCGGCGTCGGACTCTGCGTCAAGCACAATCTGCTTACCCTGACGGTAAGCGTCTTTCTGCATTTGCTCGGCTCTTAGCTCCGCCTCTCTGATTTCCTTTATCGCGGTCTCTATCATCCTCTGTCCTCTTCGATATCCGCAATCATATCCAGACGTCTCTGATGTCTTCCGCCTTCATATTCCGCGGTATACCAAACTCTCACGATTTCCTCCGCCTCGTCCTCGGATATAACTCTTCCGCCGAGCGCGATTACATTTGCATTGTTATGGTTTTTGGTCAGCTTTGCCATATAGGGATTGGTGACGACTGCGGCCCTTATACCTTTGACCTTATTGGCGGCGATTGAAATCCCGATGCCCGTTCCGCACATAATCACTCCGACCTCGCATTCACCGGAAGCCACAGCGCGCGCGACTTTCTCTCCGTATACGGGATAGTCGACGGAGCTGTCGTCATAGCAGCCGAAATCAACGACCTCCGCGCCGAGGGCTTCGAGAGTTTTCACAACTCTGTCTTTAAGCACAAATCCGCCGTGGTCACAACCAACCGCAACCTTCGTCATATCAATCTCCGAAATTCTTTTTTAAAATTATACACCTGTACGCTACAAAAATCAACTTTAATTTGTTTTGGGTTTATTTTTAAAGTAATACGAAATGGCGCAATATATCGAATAATAAGTATTTTAGGCATAGTGATTGGGTTTTGCGCAAAGCCGAAACGGGCGTTATAAGTAATTCACGCGCCGCTGTATTCATAAGCTTTCAAGCATAAAGCGCGCCCCGCATTTTTGAAACGCGGGGCGCTGTAAACCGATTTGCATTTACTCAATCAATTTGAAATTAGCTTACATCATCTTTTTGAGCTTGGCTTTTTTGACTGCGAGTCCGATAAACGTCACCGCAAGCGTTGCAGCCAAAGCGCAGCAGCCTACCGCAATCAGTATCACAGCCCAACTCGGCAATCTGTTTGCGTTAAGGTCGACAAACACCAGCGCGCCGAGGAAATCCGTCGTATATTTCAGTCTGCCGTCCTGCGTGAGCTCGTAATCGGCGAGACGTTCGAGTCCGCCCGAGGAGTTGACCGTGTATATTGCGATTCCGTCAAGATTCTTGATATTCTCGGGCAGGCAAACGTCAACCGCAACGGTCGTTCCGTTCAGGCTCACGATGCTGTTTCCGTAATACAGAGACAATCTTATGAGAGCGGCAATCGACGCGTTTTTGTCGATAAACGGCATATACTTGTCAACCTTCGACCAAAGCTCCATATCGTTTGCGGTTGCGGTATCGTCATACACCTCATGCGCGACAACTTTGTTTGCGACTATATCCTTGCTCAGTTCCAGCGTTGCGTTAGACGACGAGACGTTTGTCGTAGTAAGTTCCAGCATACCTCCGCCGCCCACAATATTGTAGTTGTTCGCGTTTATTCCGCTTGCCGTAATAGCCACATTGAACAGATATCTGCCCGAAGAAGTTATTTCGCTTGCATATACGAGACTTGTATCCTGCGCTTTAATAACAACTGCGGAGGGCGTGTCGTTTGCCATCGACACGGCATAATTTATATGATAAGTCTTATTCGTGTCATACACAGCTCCGAGAATGAGACTTCCGTCGGATGCCGTAGCCACCTTATAATCTCCGCGGTCTATTGTGACGTTTACTATCGCTCTTACAATCGTAAACGTACCCGTCGCAACCTCGTTTTCGTCGTAATTGGGGTTGTTGACCTTAAAGGAATCCTTCAACGAGACTCTGACCTGATACGTACCCGCGTCTCTCATCTCGTCAACCTTCTCGAACTTACCGTTTGACGTCTGTCTGAAATACTCGATATTCGCGTCTTCCTTTCTTATATTGAGTCCCTCTCTGACGAGATACGTAATCATACTGTCGGCGCCGGACACCGTGTATTCAAATTTCTCACCGTCATAATACTTGGAGCTGTTTCTGACATTCAGCTGAGGACTTGCCTTCGCAACGGCGACGGTCACGGGAGAGGAACTCTTCCACATAGCCTTATAACCGTGCGAGCCGCTCTCAATGGGTCTTTCGACGACTATATAACCAGTATAGCTGCCTGCGTTTATCGCTCGAGTCGGATAATTGTTCTCGTCGAGCATATAAATATCGTCGCCTGCCTTGACGGCGCCTATAAGCGCACTACCCGTAAGATTGCTTCCGTCATAAGTTAAGTTAAACGTATTGTCGGAAGACGGAGTGCCCAGCGACACGTCCGAAATGCTCGGCAGAACGATATCCACCACCGAAGCGCCCGTCGTGAGACCGAATCCGTCGTATGTGGTAATCAGCGCGTCGTTTACGATTTCAACGACTCCGCCGAGATGAATGTTATAGTTTGCAATCACTTCGGAGTAATCGGCAATGCCGTCGGGAGTCGTGAAGTATATCACGTAAACCTCATTGTCTTTTAGTTTTGCGGATATGACGGGATACTGCTCGATAGGAGTAATTGTTTTCGTTTCCTTATCATACACACCGATTTTCGCAACGGGGATGTAATTGCGTCCGAACACCGAAACGGGAGATTCGGATGTTGCGATACCATCGTTGCCATTGCTGTCGAGATAGCGGAAAGATATTTTCTTTTGCAGCTCCTTTTGCATCTCCTCTGCGCTCGCGTACACCTGCGTATAAACAGCGCCGTCTGTCGCCACGAACAAATCCTTTGCAATGACGGTAATCGTTGCATTTTCCGCTCCGTCCTTGTATTCGGGCAGGAAGGTATAGTTGACCGCAGCGCCGCCTGTAAGCACAAACTTAGCGGAGGTATTTGCCGACGGCTTGGAAACCGTAAACTTGGCTTTTGCGGTCGGAAGCTCGCTTATGCTTGACAGCATTATGAAATACTCGATGTTTGCTATATCCGTGATTTCGCTGGGGATATAACCGTCGCCGTCCTTGACAAACACGTTAAGATTGGGATTAGACTTGTAATCATCGTCCTTATATCCCATCATTTCCGCGTAATTCGCAAACGACATAAACAAACCGCCGTTCCACAGATCGAGGTCGTATTTCTTTTCCTCATAGGTGCGGGAAGCTCCGTCTGCAAGCACTTTGTTTCCGAGCACTCTGTACGTAATATCTCCCTCGACCAAATTGGTATTTTCGCCGTACACTACCGTGCCGTCTTTGAGGTTGCTTATAATCGTACGTTTTTTGATTTTGCCCCTTATTTTCGCCGTCATGGAGGTATCGTCGATTATATAGTTGGCGGATTCGTCGCCCTTGATACCCTGCGCCGTAAAGACGACGTAATTCGCGGTGGTATTCGCTTTGTCGAATTCCCCTACGATATTGCGGATTTCCACCTTGCCTCTATCCGCTTCCACGACGCCCGAGATACTTCCCTCTTCATAATAGAAGTCCACGTCTCTCACGCCGAAGAACTTTGAAGTGCCGTCAAACATCTTTTCAAACGCCTGCGACCCGTCTATCATCTTGATTCCCGCGGATGAAATATACACGTTCTTACGCTCGACGCGTCCCGTCCCTTTGACGTACGTTACCGAAGGCATATTGCCGCTTATCGAGCCTTTATATTCGGAATCGACGGCACAAACCTCCTTTCCGTTGAAAACGTATCTTCCGACGATTGCTCCGCTCGTCATAGCTTCGGAGTCTGGCGCCGCAAGCGCGGAATCGACGTCGATATACTTATTCGCGGTGGGAAGCGGATAATAATAAGTCACGTCATTGCCGTCCTTATTTCCGTCGTACGCCTCGTTATAATACATCTTGCCTTCGATAGAATACGCGATATAGCCGTCGCCCGCATAAGTCTTCACGGCGTTGGTGAGCTGATAGTTGACTATTCCCCTGTTGCTGTGGAGCACGGGATTGTAAATCGCTCCCCGTTTATCCGTTACGACTGGAGTCTCGCCGCTATTGTCGTATTCGACGTTCTTATCAAGGTAATATGCGCCTCCCGTAGCGAGCACCGCGTATGCGCCCTTTTCTCCGTCAAAGATTCCGTCCGTGGTAATATCGTGGGCATTGCTAGGAATTTTCGCCGAGCCGTCGTAGGTCTTGACGCCGAGATTGGCGGTAACTCCTATGGGTCTCGGCAGTATGCTTGCGATACGTCTTTCCTTATACTCTTCGAGTACGTAGTTCTTGATATAAACTTCTCCGTCTTTGGAAGTGGCGATAAGGCTCGTGTTCCCGATTTGAACGGTGACGTTATCGCTGACTATGCTCTTTGCAAACAGACCTTCCGCAATAACTTTTATATGTTTTTCGTGTCCTTGAACGACCTCCGTACCGCGCAAATCCACGTTAATATCGGCGTCTCTTGTGCCGTCATAGACCTTTTCTTTGACGAAAACGTTATTAGGCAGCAGCTTAATGCTGTTCTTTTTGACCATAAACGCGCCGCGCATCTCAAAGTCGTCTATAACGCCGTCGGCAACGCTTCCGACCCGCACATATTCGCCTCCCGAATACCTTTCGCCGTAAATCTCGTAGTTTCCGAGATACTTGGTCGAGCCGCTTTCCGCGATTTGCAGACCGATAACCATAACGTTGTGCATTATTACGTTTCCTTCTGCGTCAAACGCGACGTTCATATCGAGGTTTCCGTAGGAGGAAAGCTTATATTCGGGCGTGCCTACGATTACGAACTGCGCCAATTCGGCAGCGAGCTCCTCGGAATATTCGAGGGTTGTCAGAGGTCCTCCCTCATTCGCCGCGTAAGGCACATCGTAAGTTCCGTCGTAAACCTTATACTCGTTAAATATGCCCTGCTCGTCCCTTTCGCCGAATCTGATATTGGGCAGGAGCTTGGCTCTTGAAATATTGACCGTCTTGGCATTGTCCGCGAAATAATGCTTGTTCAGCGCGTCGATATCGATAATATAGTTGTTGCTTTTCAGCTTGGAATCCGTATTTCCGTCTCCGACCGCCGCAAACGCAATCGCGTGGTCGCCCGCGCCGTAGTTATTCCCGTCAATATACGCCATAAGCGTAAGACCGACCGTCGCCTCGTCCTCGCCCTCCGCCAATGCTGAATCCGCAAACACGAACTGCGTATTGACAATCGGAGTTGCGTTGTACGCTCTGTTCACGGGAGTTATGCTATCAAACGAATTCAGTCCGAGCACTCTTTTGGTAATGGACGCCGACACGTTTCTAAGCGTAATCTTAATGCCCTCGACCCCGTTTACAAGCGTCGCTTCCACCGTCACGGACGGGTCGTTATAATCGGAATTTTCGATGTTATTGATGATTTCCAGTCCGCTCGCACCCTTAATGGGGAAGAACAATACGATTTCGCCTATCATATGCGAATCGCTCACCGTCGACTTGGGATAAGAAACACCTTCCACTATGGACACGTTTCCGTCCTTCCAGATATTGAACAGCGTCGTCGTGCCGTAGCCGTTGTCGTCGGTATAATCCCTTATGGAGACTGCGTTCATATCCAATCTGACGGTGTTGTCGTATTGCTTGGTTATGGTGAAATCCGACTTACGCACAGCGACCGAACCCGTATATATTTGGATATGTACTGTATTACTTATATCGGTATTATTATTTATATAATATATAATAACGCTGACGGCATCGGAAATCTGCGCGTGTTCCACCTTAGCCGAGCCGTCAAAAAGCTCCGCGGTAGTGCTGGTATTGTCGATATATTCGAGCTTATAGTTGTTTTTCTGATTTCCGTCGAGTCGGATATTCGTAATTATAATGCCTACGTCGGTGGGCTGTTCGATGGAGCCCTCTTCGGTATAATTGGCAACTATGGCGAGCTTGACGTCGTCCTGAGCGCGCGCGAGGTCTCCCGAAATATCGTACGGCACGACCTTTCCGTAGCTTACGTTCACGAAGCCCGTATACGACCTGCTCACGCCGACGAATTTCGCGGCGTCAAGGTCGATTGACTTCTGCAACACGTAGAAGCGCGCGTCCTTGTCTATGTCCGTAACAATCGTAAAGTTGGAATTATCGCAGCCGAACGCGTTTCTCTCCGCATAGCCGTAATACCATCCGTCCGTGCCGTAAATAATGCCGTTGTCATCCGTCGCGTCGCTGTATTGTCCCGCAATGACGGAGAGATTTCCGCTCTTTGCAAACTGACCTCTTGCAAATTCGCCCTTAATCTGCGCCAAAATAGTCTGATATGAAATTCCCGCAAAGGAACCGTCGCTTGCAATCGGCTTTCCGCCGACGGAAACGATTTCAAAGCCTATTCCGTAAACGGATTCCGCGTCTCCGTACACCTTATATTGCGTTTGACTTGTGGGTCTGACCACAATAGGAGCCGCCGTAATCGTAATATTGAAGGACTCCACGAGCACGGAATATCCGTCCAACGCCGTGCCGTCCTTAGACAAACGGGCCTCCGAAATGCTTATCTGATGAGAACCGACGGGGATATAAGCTCCGAAGTCGATGTTCCTGAGCGTGAGCGACCAATCGATATTATCGAAATCCACTCCGAACTCGGGCAGACTGTCCTCCGACGAAAGCTCGAACTTATCTGCGATATCCGCAAAATTCAGAAGTCCGTCCGTCCACTGAGTTCCGAACACAAACGAAATCGTCTCGTTGTTCTTCATCCTGACGAAGATTGCGCTTCCCGAAGCGAAGCCTATGATATAAATCATGTCGTCGCCGAGCGCAAATTCGAGATTGCGCGTATTTGCGGAAGAGTCCAAATGCACTTCATGCCACACCCAAGAGCTGTATTTATCAGGCATAGGCAATGTCGGAGCGACCGTTTCCGAAGAAAGCGACAATTTTCCTGCAAGACACGCGCTTATTTCGTTTTGAATTTTATCGCTCAAAGCGCCGTCCGCGCCCGTAAGTCTGTAAACGGGAACAATAGCCGACGGGTCGTAGGACGCGCCTGCCGGCAGGATGGTTTCGCCTCCGCTCACGTCGAGCGTCACCCTTCTTCTTAGGATATTGAATTTCTGCGTATTCTGCGCCGAGAGACTGAAATTCCCGCTGATATTAAACAGCTTGGTATCCACGATATAATCGTAGCCGTCTCCCGCTGACACGTTTTCGGTAGCGTCGCTGAGCTCGCGGCTTATTCCGCCGCCTCTGCCGATATCGAACAGATAATAATCCGTGCCGTTCAAAGAACCGAGTTCATCATGCAGAGAATAGCCGCTGAAAATATCCTTTACGATTTTCTCCACGGTGTAGGACGAACCCCAGCTCGTAAACCAATCGAACTGCGTGGAATCCACTCCGAACATATACGAAGTGGGCTCGTTGTCGCCGTAGTATTTTGACTGCGCCCAAGTGGAAATGCTTACGGGGCGCTTTGTGACGACGTGACTGTTTCCCTCGAACGTAACCTTATAGTTTTCGCTTATCGAGAAAGGCGTATCATAAGTGATTTCATACTCGCCGACGTCGAGCATGCTGTTCTTCCAGCCGCTGATTCCTTTCAACGTAAGCGAGCCGACAAGCACCTCGCCCATAAGCGCGCCGTCAGCGGGATTGAAGCCGACCGACTCGTACTCCAACTGAATTTTCGCGCCGTACATACTTTGAGTGGGCTTTGCGGTTATAGTCACTTCGCCCTGTCTTATTTCCACTTCGATGGTACAGTTTTCAAAGGTCTGAATATTGGCGCTTGAAGTATAGTTTTCCGTCACGTAGCTGTCGTCGTGCTGCGGAATATAAATCCTCACTTTGTACGTACCCAGCGTAATAGCTTGGAAATACACGGGATTGCTCAGCTCGGGATTTTCGTTATAACCCTCCGCAAGCGTTATATCCGAGGTAGGATTGCCTTCTATATCCTTATAGAGCTCGTTGCCGTCCTCGTCCACGTATCTGAATATGAAGCGTCCCTTGGAGTCGGAGTCGCTGTAACTGAGCGGAATGACCGCGGCTTTGGAATTATAATGAAGCGTGACTTTATTGTTTGCGATGTTAATTACGTCGTATTTCACGACCTTCCTGTGCGAGAACGTGAATTTCGTTCTGGAATCGAGCGCCCCGAGGTCGACGTTGCTGTCAATCGTATACGTAAGCGTATTGTACGGCTCGAAGCCGATAATTCCGCTATAATCCGCTGCGCCGTCGCCCAGTCTCCATCCGTTTCTGGGATTATAGTTTTCAAGGAGAGTAAACGGTTCGCCGTTATTGCCCGTCTTTGTAAACAGATAAGGCACGTAGCCCGTAGACAGCGTAAGGTCAAACGTAACGGTTTCGCCGCGTTTGTAAGACGTCACGCCGCTCTCGGTCCCCTTCCTCTGCGCGATTGACGCGGTTTTGCTCTGCAGCTGCGCATTAGCGCGCACCTCTGAGGTTATGTTATAATTCTGAGCGTCCGCGAGAATGTACTGTATAGAAATATCCGAACAGTTGCCCGCTTGGTCGACAGCCCATATGTAAACTACGCGCATGCCCGCGTTTCTGACGGCAATCAAATCTATGGCCAAATCCAGCATAGCGTCCGCGCCTACGCCGTCCGCAAGCCCGAAGTTGCTCTTCCAAGCGTCGTCGCCGTAAACAAAGCTCCTGTATTTGGACTCGATTATATCCTGTCCGTTTTCCCAAAGCGCGGAAAGGTCGCTTTCCGTTCTTACGTATTTGACGCCGTAATAAATTTTGAGACCGTTCTTGTACGCGTCGATATTGAGTATAGAATCGTTGAAGACCGCACTTGCCGTAATGCTGTACTCTTGCGTATACCATTTTCTGATTATTCTCGACCAGCTGTACCCGTTCGCGCCGTCTACGAGAGAGAGGCTGCTGTCGTCGTTGACCGTCTCTTGCAGATAGTCGTGAAGTACGACGGGCATATTGGGATTGTTTCTGTCAATAAGGATATTGACCTCTCCCCAGTCTTCGTTTACGTTCTTCCATACGGTATTCTGATTATCCTCATCCGCCGCGATTTCGTCGGGACCGGCATATATTCCCGTATATGCGGTGAACTCCGTCAGCCAAGCGACCGTCGGATACGCGTCTCCGACCTTCCCCTGGAAAGTGAATATAAGCTCCGCTCCCAGATTGCTTCCCAGCGAGGTCGCGTTATACGTAACGGTAACCTGCGTATTTCCCGTTCTTGATACGACGGTAAACGTTTTGGAAGTCGCAGACATATCGACCGTAGTGCCGTCGTACCATCCGAAAGGATTTCCGCCGTTGTTGACGTCGTCTCTGTTGACAACGACCATAAAGCGGTTGGACGGGTTGGCGTTATCGTTGAAAAGTATGGTATTTCCCGAGATATTAATCTTATCGAACACAAGCTTGAGCGTAGCTTCGCCCGTCGCCCAGATCTTTCCGTTTTCCGCAAACGGAATATTGACAGTATTTCCGCCCTTGTTGAAGCTGAACTCTACGTTATATTCGGGTCTCTCGCAGTCGACCTTCATATAGAAAGATTTCGTCGACGGACTTATATTGCCCGCCGCGTCCATTGCGTAGAAAGTAAACTGATAGTAGCCCGAACCCGAAACCTCGCCTAAATCGGCGGGATTTCCCGCGCTGTATCCCGAAAGCCCGTAGCCTTTGGCTTTACCTGTCGTAAAATCGAACTCGAAATTGAACTTATTATCTTTTCCGAAGCCTATCGGAATTAGCCGTTTATATTTCTGATCGGTCGCGCTGCCCAACACGCTCGCAGCGGTCGGCACAGTCAGCCCCGACGTGTCGGAGGAATAATTCGCCTTCTTCACCGCGTAAAACCAAAGCATAGGCGAGCTGTTCGCGTTACCGTACGGATTGGAGTTCACAGAGCCCGATACGTCGACTTCCATGGAAACTTGGGTATCCTTATACCACGGCGCACTGTTGAAATTTCCCGCGCTTGTTGTCAGAAACGGATACTCCGCGGAATCTATCTTAAAATTAGACGTATATGCTACGCTGCTTGGAACGGTCGTATCTATACCCGCAAACGTCGTGGAAACGCTCGTTTCCATTCCGCCGAAATCGGAAACTGTAACGGAGACCTCTGCGTTCTTTTGCATGTACAGCGTTACGACGACCTGATTTCTCGACGCTTTTACAACCATCGCATAGCCGTATGTACCTATTTTTTTATAAACCGTTTTCGACGCACTGTTATAATCCGTGCCCGCAACGCCGTAAATGTTAAACGTACTGGAAGACGACCCGACGGAAACCTTCACTGTTTTTATGCCTGACACCATAGTATTCAGATTCCAGTTGCTATATGTAGACGAATACCTCGACAGCCATGATGTTCCGTTTCTGAGATAAGAACCTATGCCGGCATAGTCGCTGGGAGTAGTAAATTTCGACGAAGAATATGAATAATCATATGCGTCGTTAAACTGCAACGACGCCGTTTTATAATAATCGTACTTACTATCTTCCGCAGTGCTAATAGTGCCTAAACTCTTTGATGTATAAGAATTAAGCTGTGCGCCGCCCTTGCCTGCGGTGACCTTATCCAGCGAATAGTCAAGGTCTTTGTCCAATCCCGCGTAATAGATCGGAAGACTTGTATTAGTTGTAATCTTGGGGATATAAGTTTCGGTTGCGCCGCTTACAAATTGCTTGGTGAGTATGGGGGCCGCGCCGTCGTTAAAGAAACGACTTGAACTGTCCGCTTTGGGGGAATATGTAACGGTGAATGCAATTTTGATATCGCTTATGGTCATTCTTCGGGTGACCTCTCCCGAAGTCGTCAATGTTCCCCACTTCATACCGAATCCCAAAGCGAGAATAGGATTCTCTTTTGCCAACGTAATCTCTTGACTTATGCTATGATTGCTAGCCTCGGCGTCCTGATCCCAAGGCTTGGAATAACTACCCAAATTGCTGTTGACCGTACTGACTCTGACCTTAGCCGCGGAGTTTTCCAAACCAAAATAGACAGTTCCTTTTTTATGACCCGTTCCTGCCAACCATCCATCGTTTTTCGCCACGTTAGATGTCGTAAGCTTAGCGGTAACCGTTGCCTTTATGGTAAAGCCGTCATTGTTTAGGAGCTTTATCATAAAATCACTTAGTCTATAATTAATTGCCATAGCGGCGGTATACGACAGCTTTGATTCTTTTACGCCCCAGCTGAATTTGCCCGCGTCAGCGCTTGAATTGCCTTCTGTCAAATACAGTTTGACTTCGCCTTGCGTGCTCGGCTTATACACCTCCATATTCGCCGCGGAAGCCTGTACCCCCGAGAGGTCCGCGGTAGCCGACCATGACGACGTTTCGGTGCCTGCTCCGATAAACGCAGTACTGCCCGATTTCAAATCTGAGGCCTTCAAACTGCCCTGTATGGGGTCAGAAGCGCCCAAAGTACTCTCATCTCTTGTCGCGGGATTATCCAAATCAGTTCCTGCGGATGCGATAGGTGCAAAAACAGTGCCGCCGTACGCGTCAAGCGACATAACCGTAGTGAAAACCACGGCGAAACACACCAACAGCATAATCAGCCACGCTGCGTTTTTAAGCGACTTTTTCGCAAACAATTTGCCATTTCTCATAATCTACCCCCGATATCTCCTGCCCCCAAGAGATAATCGCTATTCCAATTTGTGCGCCCCGCCCGTCTCAGCTGGCGCCGACGGAGTTAAGGCATGCATTTCCTGCGCGTATGCGCGTGTATAGGCTCACGCGTACGCGATATTTATGCACTATTATATTACACTGGATAAATCGGATATGTCAATATCCAATTTTTTCAAACAGCGCATTTTAATGCTTTTCATATGTCGTGCCAAACTCAAAAATCAATATTTTCGGCATTCTAATTGGGTAAAATTAAAAACGTATGATGCGTTTTTCAATGGCGCGCGGTAAGTATTGCAAACAACTTTCGCCCGTCCTCATCAGATGTATCCAACGCGCTCGGAATAGAATATATCAAGATTTACTAAATAAAACGGTCTGCATCAAACTATTATTACAAAAACCGCGGTATTGAGGTAAGAACACGGAAAGGCGCTTTTGCGAACAGCCCGATAAAGACTGTAAGCAAAAGCGCCTCCAAAACAGTTATTCGTTCAATAACGCGGTTTTACAGACGGGCTTTCAAACCGTCAAGCTCTGCCCTCAACTCCTTAGGCAGTTTATCGCCGAATTTGGAGTAGAACTCTTCTATGCCTTCCGCGTCCTGCGCCCAAAGCTCTTTATCGATTGTGAGCAGGTTTGCGATATCGTCCGCGGTCATATCCAGACCTTCTATATTGATATCGTTGGGGTCCGGGACGTAGCCGATAGGCGTTTCCACAGCGTTTGCGGTGCCTTCTGTACGGCGGATAATCCAGTCGAGCACGCGGAGGTTGTCGCCGAAGCCCGGCCATAGGAAGTGACCCTCGTCGTCCGTTCTGAACCAGTTGACGTTGAAGATTTTGGGCTGATGCGAAGTTTTTGTACCCATTTCAATCCAGTGCGCGAAGTATTCCGCCATATTGTAGCCGCAGAAAGGAAGCATCGCCATAGGGTCGCGCCTTACGACGCCCACTGCGCCGCTCGCCGCCGCCGTAGTCTCGGAAGCCATGATGGAGCCTACAAACACGCCGTGGTTCCAGTCTCTTGCCTCGTAAACGAGCGGAGCGGTCTTTGCGCGTCTGCCGCCGAATACGATTGCGTCAAGCGGAACGCCCTGCGGATTTTCAAATTCGGAGGACAGGCACGGGCAGTTGACTGCGGGCGCGGTAAATCTGCTGTTGGGATGCGCGCCCTTGACGCCTTCCGCCTGTTCCTTCTCTCCCCAAGGATTGCCCTGCCAGTCGATAGCATTCTTAGGCGGATTTTTATCAAGACCTTCCCACCACACGGTGTTATTTTCTAGGTTATGGCAGACGTTGGTGAAAATCGCGTTCTTTCTCGTGGAAGCGAGCGCGTTGGGGTTGGATTTCGCATTAGTACCGGGAGCGACGCCGAAGAATCCGTTTTCGGGATTGATAGCGTACAGTCTTCCGTCCGCGCCCACTCTAATCCAAGCGATATCGTCGCCGACGGTGTGGACCTTATACCCCTTCTTCGCAAACTCCTCGGGAGGAATAAGCATAGCAAGGTTGGTCTTTCCGCAAGCGGAGGGGAAAGCCGCCGCGATATATTTCGTCTCGCCGTTGGGCTTTTCGAGCCCGAGAATGAGCATATGCTCCGCCATCCAGCCCTCATGCCAGCCCTGATACGAAGCTATACGAAGCGCGAAGCACTTTTTGCCGAGCAAAACGTTTCCGCCGTATGCGGAGTTGACGGACATAATGGTATTATCTTCGGGGAATTGGCAAATATATCTCTTTTCCGCGTCGACGTCCGCCTTAGCGTGCAGACCGCGCACGAAGTCGCAGCTTGTGCCGAGGCTGTCGAGAACGCGCTGACCGACTCTGGTCATAATCGCCATATTGAGCACGACGTAGATAGAGTCCGTAAGCTCGATTCCGATTTTGGAGAAAGGAGAGCCGACCGCGCCCATCGAATAGGGGATGACATACATCGTCCTGCCCTTCATAGCGCCGCGATAAATCTCTTTGAGCATCGCGTACGCCTCGTCCTTCTGCATCCAGTTGTTGGTGGGACCTGCCGTCTCCTTCTTTTCGGTACAGATAAAAGTCCTGCCCTCGACGCGAGCGACGTCATTGGGGAGCGTGCGGTGCAGATAGCAACCGGGCAACAGTTCCTCATTGAGCTTCACCATTTCGCCCGTAGACACGGCTTCCTTGCGCAGAGCTTCGAGCTGTTCCTCGCTGCCGTCAATCAAAACGACCTTATCGGGGCAGCAAAGCTGAACGCTTTCGTCAACAAATTTTTCAACGCCTTTGCTGAGAAATTGCATAAATACCTCCTGTGGATTCCACATTATTATTTGGGATTTTACGGCTAAGACCCGACGAACGGGAGCGCGCTGCGTCATTCTGCCGCAGAACAGTCTATTTGCCGTACGCACAAAATGATACAATAATTGAAAACCGATGTCAATATATTTGAATGTTTGCAGTAATGTCGATATATTTTAATTATCTATAAATAGCCGTCCGCAGCGCCGAAAGCGCAGTCGCGCAAAAACCTCCCCAAACGGCTGTTTCTGCGAAAATTCGACGGCATATCAAAATTTCCGCGTATTTGAGCAAAGTGCTTGAAAAAAGCGCGAATATCCTGTATGATTGTTCTTTGCAGACGCTATGGAAAACGTGATTGATTCCACAACTGAAAAAAAACGCCTTGACAGTCGGGAACAGAAGCTCGTCATACTTTTCGTATTTGAAAAAATGGCGGTTCCGCTCTCCGAAGCGACGGTGCTCGACATATGCACCTCTGACAATAATTGGCTCGACTATATGGATTGCAAGCAGTTTTTGGCGGAGCTCATCGACACCAACCTGCTCTACCACGTGCCGAAGGCGAATACGCTCAACATCACGCAGGACGGCGTGGGGTGTCTCAGTATGTTCTACGCGCGCATTCCCACCTCGATACGCGAAGAGATTCAAGCGTACGTGACAAAAAACCGCATGCGTTTCCGCAAAAAACAGGCGTATTTCTGCGACTATATGAAAAATCCGGACGGCACCTACAACGTGATTATGCGTATAGACAACGACACTTCCACCCTATTGGAGCTGAAAATGGTCGTATCCAACCGTCAGCATGCCATGTACATATACAAGAATTGGATAGACAAGGCCGCGGGCGTCTATACTCTGCTTCACGAGCAGCTTATCGAATAGCGTCCTTTTTCCGCGAATTTTGATTATACAAAAGACGGTTCATCACGCATTTATGCCGATAGATGCCGCAAAAAGTCGATTTTTGTTTTATCAATAGCGTAACGTGACGGGGAGAATGGTTCCTTAATGAAAAACGTTCTTATGATTGCAACGGGCGGCACAATCGCCTCCAAAAACGACGGCTCGGGACTTACTCCCGCGCTCACCTCCGAGGAACTTCTCGCCTGCGTGCCGGAAATCGCGGATATATGCCGCGTGACCACCGTTCAGCCCTTCAACCTCGACAGCACCAATCTCAGCCCCGACCATTGGCTGAAAATAGCGAAAATCATTGAAACTCGCTATGCCGATTTCGACGGATTTGTCATAACTCACGGCACCGACACAATGGCGTACACCGCCGCTGCGCTTTCCTATCTTTTGCAGAATTCACCAAAACCCGTAGTCCTCACAGGCTCGCAGAAATCCGCATATCTGCGCGACACCGACGCGCGCAAAAACCTGTCCGACGCGTTTGCGTTCTGCGCCGACGACAGTGCAAACGGCGTGCATATCGTCTTCGACGGCAACGTCATACTTGGTACACGCGCAAAAAAAACGCGCACTCACAGCTACAACGCGTTCACAAGCGTGGATTTCCCAAACGTCGCCATAATCCGCGACGGAAAGCCCTTTTATTACATAAAAAGCCAATGCGCCGAGCCTAAATTTTACGGCAGTCTAAACGACGGCGTATTCGTACTCAAAATGATTCCGGGGCTCAAACCCGATATATTCGACTATCTCGACGGTCACTGCGAGGGGCTTGTTATCGAGTCTTTCGGTTCGGGCGGACTGCCCGATTACGGCGACGGCGAGTTTTTCAAACGCTTGAAACACTTTTTATCTCTCGGCAAGACTGCCGTACTCACCACGCAGGTAGAGCGCGAAGGCAGCGCGCTCGACAAGTACGAGGTCGGACGTAAGCTCTTGAAGTGCGGTCGCGTTTTGGAAGCCCACTGTATGACCCTCGAAGCCACCGTCGCAAAGCTTATGTGGATACTCTCCTTCGCAAACGGCGACGATATAGAAAGGCTGTTCTACACCCCCGTCGGCAACGACATCTTCTAACACACTTCGTGTGTCTGATTCTTCCGACGCACCTTTTCAAGTTATCGCCTCAATGCTCGCACTTCGTGTGTCCGACTCTTCCGACATACCTTTTCAAGTTATCGCCTCAATACGCATACTTCGTGTGTTCTTTTGATAAATTACAAAAAAAATTAACACAAATAAACAAAATTTTCCAGTACGGCATAAAAGAAAAAAGCCGAAGCAGGTCGGCTTGATTTTCAGTTTTTCGACAGGTATTCGATAGCCTCTTTGTAGCCCTCGAAGCCCTTTCCGCAAATCGTCTTTTGCGCCGCCAGCGATAAGTATGAAACGTGGCGGAACTCCTCTCTTGCCATTATATCGGTGAGGTGCACCTCGACTGTGGGAATATCCACGGATTTGAGCGCGTCGAGTATGGCGATTGAGGTATGCGTATACGCTCCCGCGTTTATAACTATCCCGTCATAACTTCCAAATGCGCGCTGTATCGCCGTAACGATATCGCCCTCTCTGTTGGACTGTATTACAGTTGTTTTTACGCCGATTTCCTTTGCGCAGGATTTTATATATTTCACAAGCTCCGCATAGGACTTTTTCCCGTACTTGTCAGGCTCGCGTATGCCGAGCATATTGAGGTTTACTCCGTTGATTACAAGGATTTTTTTCATATTTCTCTCCCGATACTTTCCTCGAACGCAGCTATAACGCTATCGACCGCGCACTCGATTTTATCGTTATTTTCAATCTCGACATCCGATGCCTGCATATAAAGCGGATATCTCGCGCCCGCAAGCCTCTTCACCTCGTCGAGGCTCTTGGAAAGCGGTCTGCCCGCCCTTGCGAGCTTATTTACGTCTCTGCTTATCGCCGCGCAAAAGCCGTTCGCCTTGAAAAAGAACCTGTTTCTCTCGTCGAGCACCGCGCCGCCGCCAGTCGCAATCACAGCTCCGAGTTTAAGACACGCCTTTTCAACCTCTCTTCGCTCTATTTCACGGAAATACGCCTCTCCGTCCTCCGCAAATATTTCGGGTATAGACCTCCCCTCCGCTTTCTCGATTTCGCAGTCCGTGTCGACAAACTCTTTCCCGAGCTTTTTTGCAACCGATTTCCCGATTGTGGACTTTCCGCAGCCCGCCATGCCGACGAGCACGATATTCGTTCTTTCGCGTATCAACGCCCTTGCCGCGCGCAAGGTTTTGTCCTCATCCGCGATTTGTCCCCCGACCTCAGACTGAAAAAGGTTGTGCGCAAGGCGCGCCTGCTCCACGAGCATATTCAGTCCGTTTGCGGCTTTCAGCCCCCTTTCTCTCGCGTCCCGCACAAGCAGGGTTTCGAGCGGATTGTAAATACAATCAAACACGCTTTCCAGTTTTGAATACTTCTTTATATTGAGAGGCTTTGCGTACGCATTCGGCGACATCCCGACGGGGGTCGTGTTGATTATCACCTGCGTATCCTGCAAATCGTAGCAGCTTTCGTAGTTGCACTCCCCGCTTCGGGATACGACGTTTACGCTCGCCGCGCCGGAAGTCGCGCACAGATTTTTCGCAGTCTGACAGGTGCCGCCGCTTCCCAAAATGAGGATGTTTCTGCCACTAAGCTCTATGCCCGCCTTTCTCATAGCGTATTCCATTCCGCCTATATCCGTATTATATCCGACCAGTCTATCCCCGACCCTTACGACGGTGTTGACCGCGCCAATTTTCTCCGCTTCTTCGGACAGGCTATCCAGCATAGGAATTATGTCGCGCTTGTACGGAATCGTAACGTTGTAGCCCGCGTATTCTCCGCTTCTCACAAACACCGCAAGCGCGCCAGCGTCCGCAAGCTCTCTGACGCCGTATCCGTCTCTTCCCAAAAGCGCGTGAATGCGCGGAGACAGCGTATGCGGCAGGCTCTTTCCGACAAGGCAGTATTTATTTCCGGATACGCCGCCCATCAAAGCTCCTCGTACGCTCCTAGGAAGGAGAAATTCTCCGCCTTGGTCGCTATTTCCGCAATAAGATTCTGCACGCGCGTATCGCGCACGTCCGCGTCGAAATCGAAGTAGAAATTAAACTCGAACGGGCTGTCGGGTATGGGACGCGATTCCAGCTTGGTGAGGTTCAGCCCGAGCGCGGAAAATCTGTTGAGAAGTCTGTTCAGACTTCCGGCCTCGTGAGCGAGATTTGCGGTTATGCTTATCCTGTTCGCGCCCTCGTACACGCGCAGCTGTTTGGATATCACAATGAAGCGAGTATAATTGTTGTTGCTGTCGTTCACTCCCGCTTTAAGCGTTTTAAGTCCGTAAATATCCGCGCATTCCTTGGAGGATATGCACGCGATATCGTCCCTGCCGCTCTCGGCGACAATCTTCGCCGCGACCGCCGTATTGTCGCATCTCGTGATTTTGACGTCGCCGAGCTTTGCAATCAGCTCAGCGCACTGCGACAGCGCTTGGTCGTGGGAAACGATTTCCTTTACGCCGCTCAGCTCCGTTTCCTTTCTTGCAAGCAGATAGTGCTTCACTCTCAGCTTTATACCGCGCACGATACAGAATTTATGTTTGAGCATTAGGTCATAAACGCCGATTACGCTCCCCACCGTACTGTTTTCGACGGGCAGAACTCCGAACTCGCAAAAGCCCTTTTCCACCGCAGAAAAAACGCCGTCCCAGTTACGGAAGCATGAAATGGACGGAATCTCAAACATCTTTTCCGCCGCTATACAGCTATATGCTCCGGGTATACCCTGACACGCTACGCTCGCCTGAATCGGGAAAGGCTTCACGCCGTTTGCAAGCGCGGCGCGTATTTCGTCCTTTATCGGGGACTTGCAATCCATCACGCCGTACTGATACGCCTTGCTCGTCTCAAACAGAGTGCCGAAGACCTGCTTCGCATACAGTTTGAGTTCGTTCGGCATAGTCGCTGCAACCCTGCTCACGATTTGTTTCTCCCTTTCGACGTTCTCGACAGGCAATCCGTTTTCCGTCTTATCTTTGGCAACGTCAAGCGCAAGCTCCATACGCTTTACGTACAGCTTCGCAATCTCGTCATCGATTTCGTCGATACGTTTTCTCACGTCCTGCAAATTCATATTCTCACCTCTATTTGACGCAAAATCAGAGTTTATCTGTTGATTTTGCACCATAATCATTTGATTTGGTATTTCTTATACCTATTTTATGTAAAGCTCTATGGCGTCTCTTATCTTCAAAGCCTCGTCGAGAAGCGCGAGCGCGACCGCGCTCTCCACGCACGGCACCGCTCTCACCGCAATGCAGGAATCGTGCCTGCCCTTTATGCTGAGCTCGCATTCTTTCAATTCGGAAAGATTAACGGAGCGCTGAGGCTTTGATATCGACGGCGTAGGACGGAAAGCGACGGAAAGCGTGACCGCCATTCCGTTGGATATGCCTCCGTTTATTCCTCCACTCCTGTTTGTAAGAGTGCGCACGCTTCCGTTTTCAAGAGTAAAGCAATCGTTCGCTCCGCTTCCCCGCATTTGCGAAAGTTCAAAGCCGCTTCCGAACTCCACCCCCTTCACCGCCGGTACGGCGTAAACGGAATATGCGATCTTGCTCTCCAAGCCCTCGAACAGCGCGTCTCCGAACAAGCCCGCTTCGAGACCGCTCACAACGCATTCCACCACTCCGCCCACACTGTCGCCATCCGCGGCGGATACGCGAATCTCCTCCGTCAAGCGCTCGCGCGCGCTCTCGTCCAGCAAGGGTAAATCGCTGTCTTTTATACGAGCTTCGTCCTCCTCGCTCACTCCGCGCAAAGCGACGTCCGTCGAGGTCTTATAGCTCGCGCCCTGCGCTCCGCCAACGCTTGCGAGGTATGCGCACACGCGTATGCCCATGGTCTTTAAAAGCTCTTCCGCTATGCCTCCCGCTATGCAAAGAGGCGCGGTAAGCCTTCCCGAAAACCTTCCTCCGCCCGTTGAGATTTTCCCGTCCTTCGCGTATGCGGCATAATCCGCGTGCGAAGGTCTCGGCACGCATGCAACGCCGTCATAATCCTTAGGTCTGACGTTGCCGTTCTTTATGCGGATATCGATTGTGCCGTCAACGGCGTAGCCCTCTTCCGCTCGTTTCAGTCCGCTTATTATGACGGGCTCGTCCTCTTCCTTTCTAGGCGTAGCCCAAACACCTCCGCGGCTCTTTCTCCTATCCAGCATGCGTTCGGCATCTTTCAAAGTAAGCTCAGTTCCGCGCGGAAGACCGCCCATTCTCACGCCTATCTCCTCGGCATGGGACTCGCCGAATATTTCGATTTCCAATTTCTCGAAATTTGATTTCATATCAGTACCGTCCTTATATCGCTTCAATCGATGTCGATATCCGCGCCCAAGCCTTTTACGTGCTCGATAAACGTCGGATAGGACTTGTTTATACACTCCGCTCCTTCGACAACGCTTTCGCCCTCCGTACAAAGAGCGTCGACAATAGCGCTCATAGCCATACGGTGGTCGCAAAAGCCGCTCGTCCTGCACGCTCCGTGCCGTCCGCCGTATATCGTCAGCACGTTGCCGCAGTACTCCGTCCTTATCCCGAAATCCGCAAGCATACTCATGACCGCCGCCAGTCTGTCGCTCTCCTTATCTCGGAGTCTGTCCACGCCGGCGATATGCGAAACTCCGTCCGCAAAGGAAAGCGCCGTCGCCATAATCGGCACTAAATCGGGGCAATGTCTGCAATCGAAGTCTATCGCGCGAAGTGCGCTCTTTCTTGCGATTACGCAGTCCTCCGAAACGGAAATAGCCGCACCCGCTTCGCGCAGCAGCTCTACGACAACCCTGTCGCCCTGCCGCGAATGGGGATTGAGACCGTGCGCTTGCACTTCTCCCGTCAAAACTCCCAGCGCGAGCATGAAAGCGGCGGAAGACCAGTCACCCTCGACCTCCAAACTCTCGGGCGAATCGTACGCCTGATTTCCCTCGACGTAAAATCCGTCTTGCTCCTTTCGGATTCGTATTCCGAAGTCCTCAAGCACTCCTAGTGTAATATCCACGTAATTCGCAGACACAAGCTCTCCGCATATTCGTATACGGCTGTCGCCGTCGAGCAAAGGGAGCGCCATAAGCAGTCCCGTTATATACTGCGAGCTTACGCCTCCGTCTATTGTGTACAAGCCTGCCGTAAGTCTGCCCGAAACGCGCATAGGAAGCTGGGCTTCGCCCGTCCTATCAAACCTAGCGCCGTGCTCTTGCAGACAGTCCGTAAGTCCGCATATGGGTCTGTCTTTCAGTCTGCCTTCTCCCGTAATCACGCACTCGAAACCGAGAGCGCACGCAACGGGCAGCAAAAATCTTAAAGTTGAACCGCTCTCTCCCGCATTGAGCAAAGGCAGGGCGCATACGTCTTCCGCCGAGGATTTGCAAGCTCCGCAATTTGAACCGTTTTCGCAGGTCGCTTCGCCGCTTCCGCCGCCGCAAAGTCCGCGTCTGTACGCGCCTATTTTAGCCGACATAATTTTCAAACAGCTTTCTGTCGCCGCAGTATCCTTTCCGCCGTTTTCGAGCGTCATAAAATTACCCGAAAGAGCCGCGGCAATCATCATTCTGTGCGCCACGGACTTCGACGGAGGAATTTCAACGCTTCCGCATATTCGGGATTTTTTCACTCTTACATTCATAAACCCACGTTTATCATACGTTAATGTATCTTTTAAACTCGTTTATCGTCATTTTCTCGATTACGCAGCGTCCTATACCTTTATACAGAATTACGGAAATGCCGTCATTCCCCTCCGCCTTTTTGTCGAGCGCGAAATCGTCGGATATTTTGAGTTTTTCACATGACAGCCGCATCCCGTACTTATCCAGCAAGGACAGAATTCCGTCATAATCCGCACCGCCGATATCTCCGTGCTCCTTAGCGGCGCGCACCATAATCTCTATTCCGTTTGCAACGGCGACTCCGTGAGGAATTCGGAAATCACTCGCCTTTTCTATCGCGTGTCCGACGGTATGCCCGAAGTTGAGCAGTTTGCGCTTGCCGCCCTCCCTTTCGTCGGCGACGACTATATCCGCCTTGTACTTCGCGCAAAGCTCCGTAAACTCGCCGATATTTTCTTTGAGGTTTCCTTTGAGAATTTCCAGTATTCTTCCGCCCGAAAGGCACGCGTATTTTATCCCTTCGCCTATGCCGTTTTTCCATTCGTACTCCGGCAGAGTTTCAAGCGTCAGCTCGTCGACGACAACGGCTTTGGGCTGCCAAAATGCCCCGAGCAGGTTTTTACCCTGCGGCAAATCCACGCCCGTCTTGCCGCCTATCGAGCTGTCAATCATTGCGAGCAAAGAGGTGGGCGCCTGCACTATATTTATTCCGCGCATATAAGTCGCCGCGGCAAAGCCCGCGAGGTCTCCGACAACTCCGCCGCCGAGAGCGACAACGACGTCAGTGCGTTTGAATCCGCAATTCGCAAGCATTCCGATTAAGGCAAAATAACTCTCGGGCGTTTTGGATTTTTCCCCCGCAGGAATGACGTGTACAAACGGCTGTATTCCCTCCGCCGAAAGCGAAGCGGATACTCTTTCTCCGTAATGCCCGCGCACGTTTGTATCTGTCACGACAAGCGCCTTTTCCGCACGGGGAGAACGCTCCTTCACAATCTCGCCCGCGCGGTCTATTCCGCCTCGCGCAAAGATAATCGGATATGCGGGATTTAGCTTCACAATATACTCTTTCATTGTTTCCATTCCTTTTCCGCTTTTTCGGACTCCGTTTTGCACCGAGTGGAACGCATGAGAAACTCGCGCAAAGCGCTTTCATCCTTATCCGCCAAATACTTTCTAAGCTCCGCAAACCTTGACATAATATCGTCGATACAGGATATCAAATTGTCGCCGTTTTCCAGAAACAGCTCCGTCCACATATCGGCGTCCAACCTAGCCACGCGCGTCAAATCCTTGAAGCTCCCTGCGGAGTATCCCGCGTGCGCGGACGAAAGCGGATTCTGCACGTAACAGCCCGAAGTCGCGTGCGCGAGCTGAGAGGTATATGCAATCATTCTGTCATGCTCTTCCGCTCCGGCATATTGAATACCCCTCGCGCCGACGTCCGTAAACATATCTGTCACAATTTGGCGCCTAAGCGAATCGCAATTTACGTTGACGATTATGACATACGCGTCCGCGAACAAATCTGGCGTGGAGTTGTCATAACCGCCGAACTCCTTCCCTGCCATGGGGTGTACAGATATAAAGTGCAAATTCGGACAGTATTCCGCAATCTCGCGCATGCCGTCTGCGACAAATCTTTTTACGCCGCAGATATCAGCAACAATAGCCCCGTCTTTAAGCCTAGGGCATATCCTGCGCATCTCGTCAATCGCGGCTTTGGGCCGCAAAGCGAATACGACCATATCCACCGTTTTGAAATCGCCGTCTGCAAGCGCGCGGGTGAACGCTTTATCGGCGGAAGCCTTTTCGAGCACGCACACGTCCATATCCAAGCCGTATACCTCGTGCGAAGTATACTTCATCAGCGCCTTTGCAAGCGACGCGCCCATAAGCCCCATTCCGACAATGCCTATTTTCATCAGTCAAGCTCCTTTCCCACAACGGGCAGCATCCTGCCGACGCAATCCACCACGTCCGCAAACTGTTCGGGACGAAGTGACTGCGCTCCGTCGCACAGCGCGTGCGGCGGGTCGTTGTGCACCTCTATGATAAGGCCGTCCGCGCCCGCTCCGACCGCGGCGAGGCTCATGGGCTTTACGAATCTGGAAATACCGAGCGCGTGGGAGGGGTCGACGATTACGGGCAAGTGCGTGCGCTCCCTGAGCACGGGGATAGCGGACAAATCCAGCGTATTTCTCGTATACGTCTCGTAAGTCCTTATGCCGCGCTCGCAGAGTATGACGTTGGGGTTGCCCTCCGACATAATGTACTCCGCGCTCATAAGCCACTCCTCGACGGTCGCGGCAATTCCGCGCTTCAAGAGGATGGGCGTTTTCAGCTTTCCGAGCTTTTTGAGCAAGTCGAAGTTCTGCATATTGCGCGCCCCGACCTGCATAACGTCAACGCCCTCGAAATCGTCTATATGCTCCTCGCTCATAATCTCGGTGACTATGGGCATTCCCGTCTCCGCCTTCGCCTTTTTAAGCAGTTTCAAACCGTCAACACCCATTCCCTGAAAGGAATAGGGAGAGGTGCGCGGCTTAAACGCTCCGCCGCGAAGCAGAGTCGCGCCCGCCCTTTTGACGGCCTCTGCGACATCGATAATCTGCTTTTCGCTCTCGATGGAGCACGGACCCGCTATAATCTGAAAATGCCCTCCGCCGAACTTATGTCCGCCCACGTCGATAACGGAATCCTGCGGATGAAACTTGCGGTTTACGTTTTTGTAGGGCTCCTGCACTCTCGTCACATTCTCCACGATATCGAGAGTACGCACAAGGTCTATATCCACCTTGGACGTATCGCCCACAAGCCCGACTATGGTGGAGTTTTCGCCCTCGCTGATATGCACGCCGAGCCCCAGCCCCTTTATCCAATTGATAAGATTGTCAACCTGCGTTTTTTCCTGATTTTTTTTGATTACGACTATCATATATCCTCTTCGCGCAATAACGCGCTTTTTTGTCTTTATTTATAGATAATATAACATTAAGTATATTATCGCAAGAAAAGAGCGTCTTATTATAAAAAAACCGACACCGTTAGGTGTCGGGACTATCCGCTTTTTCCGCACACCTGAACGCAACTACGCTTTGTAGCCGAAGTAAAAGTAAAATGCGAAAAACTTGTTGAATTTCTTTTCCATACGATAAGTGTACAGTCAGCCGCGCCTTTTGTCAACACGAAATTTGAGCATTATCCGCGTTCGGCATAAAAACTATACTCGGCTTGCGCTCATTCGTTGACATGCTAAATACTCGGTCATATAATTCTTATATCAAAATTCTTTGGATAGGGGAAACCCAACCGGTGGTAATGCCGCAATGCGGACGAGCCCAACAGCCCCAACAGCCGATATGGTGAGATTCCATAGCCGCCTGTCAAGTCAGACTGGGAAAGAGTTTGTCATAAACGCCTGCCTACGCGCAAGGGTATTTTCGTATTGCATACGCAAGCAGTATGCAAATCCTTACATATCCAAACGCCGACTTTGCGTTATGCCATTCTTTCTCCGCCGAAAACGGAGATTTTTTTATGAAGGAACAAAGCAGAAAAAAAGCAACCTCACACGTTTCACAAAAAGCCTTGCGCTTTACGACAAGAGCCGTCGCCTACACTGCGCTGATGACGGCGCTCGTATACGTGGGCACGCTCGTAGGATATTCGGGCAACCTTTTTTACTTCAACCTAGGAGACTCGGTTATCCTCATCGCCGCGGCGCTTTTGGGACCCGTATCGGGTGCGATTGCCGGAGGGCTCGGCGCATTCCTCGGCGATTTGACGGTTTATCCTGTCACAATGCTGTTCACACTCGCGATAAAGTTTATCGAAGGACTTGCGGCGGGTTTGCTGTTCAGGATAATTTACAAAAAATACGACAAATGCGTCTGCGTTCCCGAAGATGAGCGCGGAGCGGACTATCCCCTGCTCAAACGCAAGGCGGATGTTCTGAAAATCGTTTTCTCCTGCCTCGCGGGACTCCTGTCGACGGCGATAATGTTCGTAGGATATTTCATTTGCCAGACCTTTATGTACGGCACGTACGCGGGCGCGATTGTCGCGCTTCCTTTCGACGTAGCGCAGGGTGTGATTTCAACCGCAGTCGCAATTCTGTGCTTATACGCTCTGAAACTCGAAAATTTCAGATATAAACTCAAAAACAAATAGGAAGCCCGAAGACCTCCTATTTACAAACTGTATTACGTTTTATAATTATAACGCTATAATCGTCTTGCCGATTTATTTCGCCGTGCCGTAAACGCTTCCTCCATTGCGGTCTACGGCTACTATGAGCGGAAAATCTTCTATGCAAAATTTATATATCGCCTCCGTGCCAAGCTCGGGATAAGCAATAAGCTCCGAGTGCTTTATACAGTCGGCGTACATTGCGCCCGCACCGCCTATCGCCGCGAAATACACTCCGCCGTTTCTCCCGATAGCGCGATACACTTCTTCGTTTCTGTCTCCCTTGCCTATGCTCGCGGCAAGCCCGCTGTCATAAAGCGAGGGAGCGTATTTATCCATTCTCATAGCGGTAGTCGGACCTGCGGAAATAGGTTCGCCGTCCTTGAAGCACGCGCCTACGTAATATATCGCCTGTCCGTCAAGAGGAATGGGCAACTCCGCTTTGCTTGCTAACCCCTCGAAAAGTCTTTTATGCGCCGCGTCTCTCGCGGTGTATATAGTGCCTGAGAGCAGAACTCTGTCCCCCGCCCGTAATGAAGCCAGCTCATTTCTGTCAAACGGCGCGTTTACTCTTTTCCAATCCATAATCCTTCCCTTTTATGCCGCCTCCTCGGCAATACGTTTGTCAACGCAAGTATGGCATAATCACAGCGCGGTTTTTGCGACCCTCACCGCGTTGCACTGTATATTCACCGCGACGGGAAGCGCCGATATATGCGTGGGATATTTCCCGATATGAACCGCAAACGCCGTCGTGTCGCCCGAAAAGCCCTGTGCTCCTATTCCGAGCGCATTTATCTCTGATAGCAGCTCACTTTCTAGCGCGGCGAGTGTTTCGTCCTCGCTGGGCGCGCCCACCTCTCTTAGCAGCTGTTCCTTTGCGGTGAGCATAGCCTTTTCCGCCGTGCCGCCTATCCCGACGCCGACCACAATGGGCGGACAGGGGTTGGAGCCCGCCGCCTTCACCGCTTCGACAACGCAACGCTTTACGCCGTCCATCCCCTCGGACGGGGTGAGCATATACAGCTTGGACATATTCTCGCTTCCGAAGCCCTTAGGCATAAACGCGATTTCAAGCCCGTCTCCGCCCACAATCTCAACGTGCAGAACCGCGGGAGTATTGTCCCCCGTGTTCACTCTCGTAATCGGGTCGAGCACGCTCGCGCGGTAGCCGTGCCTTGCATATCCGCGGCGTACGCCTTCGCCGACGGCGTCCGAAAGCGTTCCGCCCTCGATATGCACGTCCTGTCCGAGCCTGACAAATACGACCGCCATGCCCGTGTCCTGACAGACGGGAAGCCCTCTCCGCTTCGCCACCTCGGCGTTTTCGAGGAGAGTTTGAAGCGCGAACTTCGCATTTTCGTTGCGTTCCTTTTCGTATGCGGCTCTCATCGCTCCGACGCATGACGGCGTAAGCGCGCCGCAAGCCTCCGTAAGCGAGCACACAGCTTCTGAGATTTTTTCGCAGTTTATAGTTTTCATATTCGATATTATACCTCTTTTGCCGCCGATTTTCAATACATTTTGCGCACACGGTTGTCTTACGGCGCGCTTTGTAGTAAACTTATCCTTAATCAAAGCTATATTTATGCCGCCGAAATGTTCACAATCCGCACGGCATAAAACTCACGGAGAAAGCATGGACTATCAAAAAACTTCGCTTGAAAAGCATTATGAATGGCGCGGAAAGCTGGAAGTGACCGCACGCGCAAAGGTGAACGACAAGGACGCTCTGTCCCTTGCGTACACGCCGGGAGTCGCAGCGCCCTGTCTCGCCATAAAGGACAACCCCTCGCTGTCCTATTCACTTACGCGTCGCTGGAATACGGTGGCGGTGATTACGGACGGTTCCGCCGTGCTCGGTCTCGGCAATATAGGTCCGCTCGCAGGGATGCCCGTCATGGAAGGCAAATGCGTTCTGTTTAAGGAATTTGCGGATATCGACGCAATCCCCATATGCCTCGACACTCAAGACGTGGACGAAATCGTGGCGGCTATACGCGCAATATCTCCCAGCTTCGGAGGGATTAACCTAGAAGATATTTCCGCCCCGAGATGCTTCGAGGTGGAACGCAGGCTCAAAGAGCTCTGCGATATTCCAGTCTTTCACGACGACCAGCACGGCACGGCAATCGTACTCGTTGCCGCGCTTAAAAACGCACTTAAACTTGTCAAAAAGCCTATTTCAACCGCGCGTTTAGTCATAAACGGCGCGGGAAGCGCAGGAATTGCAATCGCGCAGTTTCTGCTGAATATAGGCGCAAAAGACATTGTGGTTTGCGACAGACTCGGCATAATCGAAGACTGCTGCAGCTTCAATCCCGCTCAACGCGAGCTTGCAAACCGCACCAATCCGCGCAAGGTGCGCGGCACGCTTGCGGATGCGGTACGAGGAGCGGACGCCTTCATTGGCGTAAGCGTAAAGGACGCGCTTTCGCAAGAAATGGTGCGCAGTATGGCAAGCGAGGCGATTGTGTTCGCAATGGCGAATCCGTCTCCCGAAATCATGCCAGACAAGGCGCTAGAAGCGGGAGCGAGAATTGTCGCTACGGGCAGGAGCGACCTGCCCAATCAAATAAACAACGTACTCGCTTTCCCGGGAATTTTCAGAGGCGCGCTGGATGTGCGCGCAAGTGTGATAAACGAGCATATGAAAATCGCCGCCTCCGAAGCGCTCGCCTCTCTTGTAAGCGACGTGGAGCTCTGCGACACCTATATTCTTCCCAAAGCATTCGACGGCAGAGTTGCCGCCGCGGTGGCGAAAGCCGTTGCGGACGCGGCGCGCGCCGACGGAGTCGCAAAAATTTGAGTTTTGCAATTATATAAAAAGGCGACGGATTTTTCCGTCGCCTTTTTATAAATATTATATCACGCATTTAATATCGCAAACGCAAATCGCGTCTTACCCTACCGCAAAGAAATCCTAAACAAAAACAGCTTGCACAAGCTATTCCTTCACGTCTGTTTACAGACCGAGCATAGCCGCCAGCTCGCTTACGCCGTGCGCGACGGCAGCAGCCCCGTTGGCTTTCAGGAACTCCTCCGTCTTATATCCGTAGCTTACGCTTATACACGGTACGCCTGCGTTTTTAGCCGCGATTATGTCAGTATCTCCGTCCCCGACAAAGACCGCCTCATCTGCGCGAACTTTGAGGCGCGAAAGCGCGTCGAGTATCATATCGGGCGCAGGCTTCAAACGCACGCCCTCCCTGTCGCCTATCGCAACGTCTATAAGACCGCCGAATTTACTCTCGACAAGTTTTTCCACCGCAAGCTCTATCTTGTTGGACACCACTGCGGTAGCAACTCCATGCTCGCGCAAGCCTTCAAGCAATCGCATTATCCCTTCGTACGGCGCAGTGTTATCCTCGCCGTGTACAATATAGTACTCCGCAAATCTGTCGGTGACGGCACTTATCGCGCCTTCGATTTCGCGCCTATCGCCGCTCGCCTCCGCCGCCTGCCGTATATCCGCAGGCAACGCCAGCTCTATAAGACGGGAGAGCCCCGCGCCTATATATGAGCGCACTTCGTCGAGAGTATGCTCGGGATATCCGCACGCCGCAAGAGAGAAATTGAGCGCGTCTCTCAAATCGCAAAGTGTATCCAGAAGCGTGCCGTCCATATCAAAAATAACTGCTTTGTATCTGACCATAGTATAATTATACCATTTACGACATATTCGTCAACAATGCGGCATATTTTTTGTAGATGAAAAAGGCGCTGAAAATCACCTTTCTGTATATCGGCACAGCGATAGGCGCAGGCTTTTCCTCCGGTAAGGAAATCGCGTTGTTTTTCGGGGACTGCTCTCCTTTGAACGTGGCGGTTTCCTCCGTGTTTATGTCCTTGCTTTGCGCGCTGTTTCTTATTGCGGGCAAGCACTCGCTTATGCCGAAAAACAAGCTGATGGGATGTTGCATATTCCTC
The DNA here is from genome assembly GCA_949432885.1 of uncultured bacterium. Lineage (GTDB taxonomy): Bacteria > Bacillota > Clostridia > Christensenellales > CAG-917 > CAG-475. The sequence goes on from CASQXY010000005.1 coordinate 87,307, forward strand.
TCCGCAGGCATATCCCTCTGCTCCATGCTGGCAGGCGGCGAATACGTGCTGCACTCTTTGAGCGGCATTCCCATGCTCGGACTGATTATGGCGATTGCGGGCGGAATAATCGTCGTGTCGGGCATAGAAAAAATCAAGCTGTTAAACTCTGTCGTAGTGCCGCTTATTATACTTAGCATTTTTATAATATTTCTCAAACTCGACCCACAGAATCATTCGGCGGGATTCTCGATTGCAAAGCCTATACTTTACAGCGGACTCGACGTACTGCTCGGCGGCGTTATAATCTCGGAAGAAGGCAAAAAAATGAGTCATAAAGAAATTCTGCTTTCGTGCTCTTTCATTTGTATTTGTCTGTTTGCAATATTGTTTATGTTGCAAACGGTGGTTTTATCTGACGAATTGCACTCATCAATGCCCGTTTTGGCAGTTGCGGAAAAATTCAATCTCAAAGTCGTTTGCGGAATCCTCATAGCGGGCGCTATATTCACAACGCTTGTCTCCTCTCTCAAAATACTCTCCGACCGCATCATCGAAACAGCGGTAAAACTGCGCCCGGCAATCGGGGTCAAGGACAAGCTCGGCAAATCTATCGTAGTTTTCTTTTGCATTCTGATAGCCTTCCCGATAAGTTTCCTCGGCTTTGACAATATTGTCGACACAATGTATCCCTTCATAAGCTGGTGCGGCGTTGCGCTGACTGCGTTTGTTATCCTGAAACTTATCGTAAAAGGCATATTCAAAGCGGCTTTTGCGATAAAGAGGAAAAAGCGCTCGAAATCTATGAACGAATCCTCCGCAAATACAAAAGCCGCCGAAAACGGCGGCTGCGTAAGCGCGGAAACGGAATGCGAAGTCACTCGGATACGTGAAGATTACGACAGGAGCACTCGCCGCTATGACGGCAATGCCCGTCTTCATGATTATGACAGCCGCAGTCGTCGTGACCGCAGTGCTCGCCGCCGTGATTGTGACAGCCGCAGTCGTCGCAATCGTCCTCATGGTTATAACCGCGACAAGTCTCGCCCTGACTGTGACAGTCGTCCTCGCTCTCGTCGTCGGACTCGGGATTCAAAATATCTTCAAACGGAGATTTGCGGTCGTCGGGCTCGTCCAAGCCTTTGAGATATCGATATAACGGGTCGTCGGTGAAATCCTGCTTCAAATCGAAGTCGCCGCCGAGCTCTTCCACGGCGTTTCGTATCTCCATATACTCGTTGTAATTCGGCTCGTACTCCTCGCAGAAATTTTTCAGAATTTCTACGCCCTTTTCGTCGCCGTAGCTGCCTATAAGACGCGCGAACAGCGCCACGTCTTCGCCCTTGTAAAGATAACCGACCAATCCCATAAAGATTGCCTTTCTGCCCTTGTACTGCGCGAGCACCTCCATTAGCATTTTGCCCGTATCTCCGTCTAGCGAATAGGATTTTTCAAGCATATCGTCCACGATAGGCTCGCAGTCCTCCAAAAGGTACTCGTACGCTTCCAACCTGTCGTGATACGGCAATTCCTCGTCGAGCATTCTGTCTAGCATAGTCAGCATACAATCTCTGTTTTTTTCCTCAATCATCGTCGTCTCCAAACAAAATTTTGCAATACTTGTCGAACAGCCGCGCGTTCAGCCCGTAACGGGAAATGATGGCTTCGCGGGATTCGTCCTCGCCGTATATGCCGTAAAGCAGCGCGCCTGCAAGCGCCCCTTCGTCTCTGACGGAACGCAGTTTCTCCTGCTTTTCCTTAAAAAACAGCAGCTTGCCGTCCTCTTCGCACGCAATCGAATCCAAAAGGTTCGTAAGCTGTTCCAGATAAAAATTAGGCTCCTCGTCTGTTAGGACAATATCCATAAAGGCAAGGTCCACCGCAAGTTTCAATGCGCCCGTCATACAGCCGTACGCGTCGGGCAGAAGCGCGTCAATATGCTTGAATCTGTCCTGCGCGACTATATCGAAAACTATCCGACTGTTTTCATGATTACGCGCTCCGCCGCGCACCGTAACATCGAGAAGGGAGGACAAAAGCATCGAGACCGCCTTATACGACAAGCCTCCCGTCACCAAGCATCCGCCGTACGCGTCGGCGGCGAACGGTTCGCTTTGAATTTTTGCTATAAGCGCGCCCGAGAACGCTGTGTTGCCCGTTTTTACCGTCTGTCTGAAAAGATACTGAAAGTTTTCAAACTCGACGTACTCTTTCCGATAAAACGCGGCAAGCTCCTCGCTCGACATAAGCAAAACATGCCGAACGCGGTCGAACAACACGTCTCTGCCGCCGTCTGGCATATTTAGGCTGTATTCCACCTTGTCGGGATTCTGGGCGTACAGTTTCAGATAGTAATCGGCGCACGACAGTTCGCCGTAATACTCCCTAAGCCCCGCCATAATTCTGCGGGCTTCGTCCCTTTCACCCATATTGTAGAGAGCCTGCGAAAACCAATGCATAAGGCTCTTTTCCGACCTTACTCCCAATTCGCACGCACGTTTTATGAGCGAAACCACTTTCCCGTGCTTATTCAAATGTATTGCGATAGGCAAAAGTCCGAGGGTGGCTTCTATTCCTAAATCCTCTTGTTCAAAAACGGGCTCGGCAATCTTATACGCCTCGTCTTCATCCTCTTTCATAAGATAGGCTCCCGCAAGCGAACACCGCAGCACATAGTTGTCGGGGTCCTTTTCCAACATCTCGATTCCCGTTTTGAGCGCGGACGCAAAATCTCCGTTCATAGAATAAATCATAAGCCTAGCGCGGTCCGCTTCCGCTCTCGCTTTTACGTCCAATGGGACTTCGTCCAGTTTTGCAATCGCTTCGTCGAATTTTTCTTCGTACGCCAATTCGATTGCCTGCGCGATAACCCGCTTATAATAGCCGTCTGTACGCGGATAGGAAAGATACAGCTCGTCGACCTTAAATTCCTCGCCGTCGCCTGCGAGCTCTTCGTCGATTATGTCAAGCAAATCCGCGTCGGAGTCGTTGGCATAATATGCTGCGACTTCGTACATATTCATTTGCATAAAGTTGATGGTCAGCGCGCGGCGAACCTCTTCGTTGTTCCAATCTCCGCTTTCGTGCATGCCGAAAAACAGAACTTGATTGGCAATATCGTACTCGCTGTCCTCGGCATAAATCAGAGAAAGCACGAGATATGCGGATAAGTTCCGTTTGTCGCATTTTATAGCGTTCCTTGCATATCGAGCCGCAGATAAAGCATCGCCTAAGCGATGCTTCTCCAAGGCTAAATTCAGATATTGTTTGGAATTCAGATTAAAATCGTAAATTTCCGCCATTATTTTTTCTTTTTCTTCTTGGGGTTCTGATACGGCTTGACCTGCTGTTTGGTCTTTTTCTTGGCGTATCCGCCTGCGGCGCCCGAATATTCGCCCTGTTTCGCCTTTTTCTTCGCTTCATGGCGCTGTTTTTGAAGCTCCGCAAGGTCGCCTGCGGCTTTGCGCTGATGACACTTGGTCATGCCGCGGTTTGCCATCGCTATCCACACCAATGCGTACAGATTGCACCCGGCAAGAAGCATGACCGCAAAGACGATAACGCCCATAATCATGCCCGCCGTACCGAAAATAATGAACGGAACCGCCGAGGCAATTCCAACCGCGCAAACGCTTATGGGATTGTTGACAATTATAACGATAGCGTTTTTGAACGCTTGAAAGAACGTAAGCTCATAGGCAGTAAACAGCGACATCATTACCATGGGTATGAGCATAAGCGGCGCGCCGAACACCCAACTGAACACGACGGCGCAGTATGCCCCCGCGTCGGCGATGCCCAGCGTCTGCTGTCTGAGCAGATATATAAGCGACGTGCCCATTGCGCACCCTATAAGAACTGCTACCGTAGCCGCAATAAGGAACATCCACCAGTATTTCACAAAGCCCATCCAAAATGTCTTGGCGGTCTTGGAATAGTAGTCCTGAAAATAACTGCGCTTTGCGCAATAAAAATTGCCCGCGAGCCCAAGCGAACCGAAAATAAGCGTTGCGCCGAGCATAAGTAAAACGGGCTCCTTTACGTCCCAGAACAGGCGTCCTACGCTTTCCGAAAGACTGTCTCCGCCGCCGGGATAGCCTACGCCTATGCCGCCCATAAAGTTGTATATACCGTCGAGGGTAAGTTTCTCGAAATAGTCCGCAAACCAAGCGAATATCACAATAAACGCCGCGGCAAAGGGAAGGAAAAACAGCATACATTTAAGGAGCGTCTTAAACTCTCCCCTGAAAACTCTCAGCGCTCTGCCGAAAAACGTGTCGGGATAGTCCTTGACGGGACGCGCCTCGGCAAGTCCTGCCGTAATAATTTTTTGAGGCTCCTCCGGTTCCGTCCTGACGGGAGCGTCCGTATATAATTTACTGAGCAGGAGTTTTTTAGTCCCCGACGAGGCTTGCTCCGCTGCGTATTGCTTTGCCATAGCGACTCCTTATTTAAACATACATAAGGGAAGTATACTATATAAACTTATAAATAGCAAACGAATGCGCGGATTTATTTGCGCGCAAAACGCGGGTGACAACGCCCGTAAAACGCGCATAGTATATATCGAAGCGCCAATCCGAAAAGATTTGACATTATCTTGCGCCGATATTATGCTTAGATACATAAACTACGACATTATTGCATAATGTGACAGGAGGCAATATGAAAAAATTCAATGTTGCGGTAGTCGGCGCGACAGGTATGGTCGGAGGAAAGTTTTTGCAGGTGCTGACCGAAAGACAGCTTCCGGTTGAAAACTATTATCTCTTCGCTTCGGCGAAGAGCGCGGGTAAAACTGTCGACTTTATGGGCAAGCCCCATACGGTTATAGAGCTTACAAAACAGAACGTGGAGGCGTTGAGGGGCAAGGTCGATTATGCCCTGTTCTCCGCGGGAGCGGGAGTATCGGAGCAATTCGCACCCCTGTTCGCCGAAATTGGCGCAACTGTGGTAGACAACAGCTCCAAATGGAGGATGTACGACGACGTGCCGCTGGTGGTTCCCGAGGTAAACCCCGAGGACGTAAAACTTTCGAGAGGCATAATCGCAAATCCAAACTGCTCCACGATACAGGCGGTTGTCGCGCTCAAACCGCTCAAAGACGCATTCGGCTTGAAGCGCGTGATATATTCGACGTATCAAGCGGTGTCGGGCGCGGGAGTCGCGGGCTACGCCGACCTCGAAAACGGCGTGAAGGGAGAAGCTCCCAAAAAATTTCCCCAGCCCATAGCCTACAATATGCTGCCGCATATCGACGTTTTTCTGGATGACGGCTACACCAAAGAGGAGCGCAAGATGATTGAGGAAACGCGCAAAATTCTGCACGACGACAGCCTCAGAGTCACCGCGACCACCGTGCGCGTGCCCGTTTTCTACGGACACAGCGAATCCATAAACGTGGAATTTGAAAAACCCTGCACAAAGGAAGATATCGTAAACGCTCTGAGCGGAAAGCAAGGACTCATCGTGATGGACGACGTGAAAAACAACGTCTATCCTACGCCCTTGCTCTGCGAGGATAAGGACGAGGTGTACGTAGGACGTATCCGTGTAGACCATAGCGTTGAAAGCGGCGCTAATATCTGGGTTGTCGCAGACAATATCAGAAAAGGCGCGGCGACCAACGCCGTACAGATTGTTGAGCTTCTCATAAAAAACGCATTGGAGGGTTGAATGGTATTCAGGGGCGTAGCCACCGCGCTGATAACACCTTTCACCAATGATAAAATCGATATAGCAGGATTTGAACGGCTTCTCGACTATCAGCTTGAAAGCGGAGTCGACGCGGTCGTCGTGTTGGGCACGACGGGAGAGCCGTCCACTATGTCCGATGAGGAAAAAGAACAGATAATCTCCGTAGCCGTGCGCAGACTCAAAGGCAGACTGCCCGTGATTGTCGGCGCAGGCTCAAACAGCACCGCCGCCGGGGCAGCCGCGTGCAAACGGGCGGAAGCGCTGGGAGCGGACGCTATTCTGTCCGTCACCCCGTATTACAACAAGTGCACTCCGTCGGGGCTTGTAAAGCACTACTCCGCGCTTGCGGACGCGACAAAGCTGCCGATTATATGCTACAACGTTCCCGGCCGCACCGGCGTAAATATGACGCCATCCGTTTTCTGCGAGCTGTCAAAACTAGGCAATATCGCGGGTATTAAAGAAGCGAGCGGAAATATGGAACAAATCCTCGAATGCATAAGGCTCTCGGGGAGCTCCGCCGCCGTGTACAGCGGAGACGACAGCCTTACGGTTCCGATAATGGCGATGGGCGGACACGGGGTAATTAGCGTCGCGTCAAACGTATGCGCTCCCTACGTAGTGGAGATGACCCGCGCTTTTATGCGCGGAGACCTGCAAAAGGCGAGCGCGATGCAACGGGATATGCTGCCTCTCGTACGGGCGCTGTTCTGCGAGGTGAACCCCATCCCCGTCAAATACGCGGCCAGTCTGAAAGGCTTCTGCGACGGAAGTCTGAGACTTCCCCTCACCGAGATAAGCGCGCAAAATGCGGAAACACTGAAATCTGCGATTGCCGCATTTATGTAAAATCAGTCAGCCGAATTAACATAAGAACACCGCGGAAATTCTTTCCGCGGTGTTTTTATTCCTGTATTCGACTTAATCCTGCGCCGAGCATACGGTGCGCAGTGCGTGATTACTCCCGATTTACCGCAATAGGGCGCTGAACGAGCTTATCGCATCCGTCAAACGCCGTCATCGACACGTTGATAAGTCCGTTTACGGTTTCAAAATCGAATGAAGTGAGACCAAAACAGTTTCTGAACGCGAATTGTTCTATGGATTTCAGCTCGGAAGATACCGTTACGCTCACAATTTTGGCATTACCTTCAAACGCGGATTCGCCTATCGCAACGACCGTAAACGTTTTGGTCTGGAACACGTTGTCTATCTTAACTTCCGCGTCTACCGTCTGAGGCACGGCAATATCCCCTTCCAGCGAATACGCCTGTTTTGCCACCGTAGCCTGCAAGGTTTCCACGTCGAGCGCGTAGCGAATTCCGCCTATCACAGCATAGACGTATCCGTCGTCGGCGGTGAGGTTGTTGTCGTAATTCCATACGACGGGACAGCCCGTATCGTTCCAACTCGAACTCCAACCGCTTGCGGCAGAGCTTTGGAGACGGCAGTATATAGTGAGCGCGTTGCAAGACGAGAACACGTTGGAGCCAACGTTTTCAATCGTCGCGTTTATTTCAAAAGACGTAAGACTCAGGCAGCGGTTGAAAGCATTGTCATATATTCTCTTCAAGTTCCTGCCGTATCCGCTTACCTCGCCGAGAGAGTTTATAAAGCTCACTTTGCCCAAATTTATACAGCCGTCGAATGCGCTTGTGCCGATGATCTCCACTTGCGAGGAAAGCGTCGCCTCACTAAGCGCCGAACAGTTTTTGAAAGTCTGACTGTTGATTGCTTTTATCAGTGTGTTGCGGCTCAAATCCATAGACGTGAGACCCGAGCCCGCGAACGCGAGAGCGCCTATATCCGTGAGTCCCGTTGCGATGGAAAGGTCGACTGCCTTCAAACTGATGCAGTCCATAAACGCGCCCTGCGCAATAAACGTCAGATTTTCCGAAATACGCGCGTCTATTCTCGTCATAGTATACGAGTATCGCTCGGACGCCGCGTTCTCGATTTCCGCGCCGCCGTCCGCGACTATTGGCTCCTTCGTATCGCTGTCATAGAAATACGGAAGTATCTTTTCCCCGTTTTCCTTGACGATAACAGTCTTGATATAAACCGTATCGGGCAGGTATACGACGTTGCACGCGTCGTTTACAGCGAGCGCCGACGACACACCTATCACTCTGAATTTTGTATCGCCGGCCACGTATTCCGCGCCGATTACGAGCTCCTCGCCGTAGTCCGCATTCTGCAAAGAAGATACTGTCACATTCTGTACATTCCAAACTTTGCCGTCTTCTTTTTCCTCGAAAGGAACGCCGACCTTTTGGAAGTTATCCTCATTCAGCTCCACAGGCGTAACCGATATCTCTTTTGCGGTATAAACTCCGCTCAGCAACGTACAACCCGCAAATGTATTCACGCCTATCGAGCGTATCGTTTCGGGCAGATATACGTTGGTCAAAGTGGTTTTGTTTTGGAAAACGCCGCCCGCGGTTCCGCTGACCTCGCCGATTTGAACGACAGTGAACTCCTCGCCGTAATGCCCTTTAACCTTCGTTGTGGTGCTGGGGATGACGACCGTTACGGGATTTCCGTCGCCGACATATTTTACTATTTTGGCAAATTTTCTGGCTTCGTTGACTATATCGTACTCAAACAGACTCTCGTCCGCCGTCGCCACAACCGTATAATTCAAACCGAGAATAAGCGAGCCGTCAGCATTGTCGCCGTTATAGCGCAAAGTGAGAGTATGCATTCCCAACACGGACGTGTCTATCGTCGTCGAACCGTCCGCGCCCGTCATAAAGAATCTGCTTGACGTGATGGGGTATTTTTCGATTATTCCGTCCTGACCTACCATATCTACGGTGTAGTTCTTCAAATAATCGACCGCATTGCCGTTTACGGGTATGACCGCCGCGCCGTTTTGCTTCATCGTCTTGAATTTGGACATAACGACGGAATAGGACATCTTCAATTTGTATTTGCCGATTCCGTGGAAGTTCACGTTTATTATCGCTTCGGACAGGTTTGTCACTTCTCTCGTCGTAAAGTGCTCCAAATCCTTGCTTACGTCGATAGTTATACGTTTTTCGTCGCCCTTGTTCTTCCAGTCGATGTCCTTATAAACAAACGTCACCGTTCCCAGATTGAAGGAGGTGTAGAACGTCGGATACTGCGAGTCTTCAACCTGCGATTCCAGCCCCTCTATCCAGAAATTGCTGTTTTCGGAGTTGAGTCCGTCCAAAGAAATAACGTTTGTATCGTCTGATTCGTAATTGGCGGAGCTGTTGAAGACGGGAGCGTCCATTATCGCATTGTATACGGTAACTATATAGGGCACGCAGCCTTCGCTGCTGTCGTTGTACTTGAAAGTAATCGCATATCTCGTGATTCCCGCCACATAATACTGCGAGTATTCGCCGTCTGCGGTCACTTCCACAAGCGCCATTTCGTTGTCTCCCCAGCTTAGGGAAGCGTCTCTCGCTATTCCCGTGTTCGGCATAACTCTCAATGCGCTCTCGATAATATCTTCGCCGTATTTATCCAAAAATGCGTTGCCCTTCTTCCCCGGATTGGCGGCGTCATACTTGCCCGTTCTCAGCAAAATTCCCGCGACGCGCGCGGAATCGATCTGAACGTATTCGATTTTTTCCGTCTCGAAGCTGGATTTGTGCATAGTGTACAGGTTCAGCCATTTGAGGGTAATGGCGTCCGTCGTAGTCTCTTTGCCCGATTCTAGTTTCGAGAAGTATTCGATTACCTTCGCGTCGAAATAATACGTCGCGCCAATCATAACTCCGTTTGAGTTTGCAAACGCGTTGTCCGCGATGTCGGGGAGGTTGTCCACCTGCTTGTATCCGAGTCTTACGTCGGGGAAGATAATGCTTTTGAGCATATTCGCGCCGTTGAAGGCGTTGTTTTCTATTTTCTTAACGGTGGAGTTTATCTGCAACGTTTCAAAGTAACGCGCATAGTTCCCGAAAGCGTTCGTCGCAATCGTAACCGCGTCGGCCGGGACTTCCAGATTCACTCTGTTGGCGTTGTAGGTCGGTCCGTAATACGCCGCGAGTATGCCGTTGACCACGGTATAACCGTCTTTTGCCGTTTGAATATACTTTGTGTCGAGGAAAGCATCTTTGCCGATTGAAATAATATTCTTTTTATTCGCCATCCTTATATCCGCGAGTTTGGAGCACAGATTGAACGCGCGAGGCGCAATATATCTGATAGTAAAGCCGTTGTGGGTCTCGGGGATTTCGGCGGTTTCTGCTCCCGTGTTCAGCAGACGATAGTAAACCTCGCCGATAATCACCGCGCCGAACTGCGGAACGTACAGATTGCCGCTCTCCGTCAGCAATCCGCTGCCGTCGAACGCGCTCTCTCCTATTGCCGTAAGCGCGCTTCCTTTCGGGATTGAGAGCTCGGTCAAGTTTGAAAGCCCGTAAAACGCGTTGTTCTGCAACTCTTTTATTCCGATAGGCAGCTTGAGAGATTGAAGCGAAGGACAGTTTGCAAAAGCGCCGTCGACTATAATTTCCACTTTAGAGAGCTGATTGTTCAGCCTCGAGCGCAAATCCTCGGACATATCGGGAGTATTTTCCGCCGTGTAATACGCGGACGGATCGGACAAATCGATATTCGTCACATCGTCGCCGACGTACTTGTATATCATCTTATTGATTACTATGAACTCCGCTCCGCCCGTATTCTTTTTGTAATTTTGCTCGAAATCGGTATTCAAGAAAGCGTTCTCGCCCATTTCAACAATGGAATTTTGCTCGGGCATAACGATATCTTTCAAGTACGTATCGTATGCGAACGCGTTCACGCCCAGTCTCGTGAGATATCTCGCTTGGCTGAGGTCTACTTTGGTGAGAGCGCGCAAATTGGAACACGCTCTGTCCCCAATCTCGGTAATCTGTCTTTCGACTCCGCCTATTTTAAGAGTTGCGGGCACTATAAGCTCGTTTACGGCATAGTCTGCCACCTTATCTAGGCGCACAGTGCCGTCCGCTTTTATCGTATATCCTTTTTTGAAAAGATTTTCCGTATACCACTTAGTGGCGTTTTCGAGATACTCGTCACCGCTCTTCGACTCGTCGAAGACCCATTTTATATACGTTACGGGCTGTTCGGTGGATACCTTGTCATGGCGCACGATACGCTCCGTGCATTGATAATCCGTATACAAATCGACCTGTACGAGATAACTGCCGTCGCCCTTTCTGAATACGGGCGCGGAAGCCGCGGTCGGAGCATAAATATCCTCGAATTTCAAGACCACCTTTCTGCCCGTGGAGGATACGGTCACCTCCGCGGCATAGTCATTGTAATCGATACCGTAATGGAAGCCCGTAAAGGTAACTCTGCTCAGTTTGTTCTTATTCTCTTCCGACAGTCCGAATTTAGAAGTGCATTCGATAAGCGTATAGCCGTATTCCGCCGCGTTGTCGGCCGTCAATACGATTTCATTGCCGTCCTTGATAATTTTCGAGGACTGTATATCGGGCACGAACTCGCCGCCCATAGTGTAAATCGTAAACGAATAATCCGCCGCGACCCATTTCGCTTTCAGACTGATATCTTCGTTCCCGACAAATGAAGAAAAGCTGTAAATCAAGCCCGTTGCTTCATTTACCCATCCTGCGAAGAAATAGCCGTCGTATACGTCGAATTCCTTATCGTCGGGCTTCAACGCATGTCCCGTGCCGCGCTTGACGTATACCTTTCCGTACTTGCCGTCCGGCCCGAACAAGGGAGCGGGGTCGTCATGCCCCGTGGTTATTTTGGATTCGGGGGCGTTAAGGTCGTAATTAATGAGCACGACGTCGTCCGTCCATACAGTGGTGAAATTGAGAGATTCGGTAATCGTAAACGGAAATCCCACGCCCTCTCCGAGCACGATTTGCTTCCCGCCCGAAGTTGCGGTCACGCTGTCGAGAGCATATCCCGAGAGGTTCATTTTGAAGGTATGCAAAAACTCGTTCCAATTCTTTATTTCCGCGCCTACCTCAACATCCACGGACGCCTTTTTGTCCGCAACGCTTCCGAAGTACGCGTCGGCTACTCCGTGAGACGAATCAAGACCGAATTCGTATCTTACAAGCGAGATAACGCCCGACTTGTCTTTGAGATGAAGCGCAAACGTTCCGCTCACGGTGGAATTGTCGTCGAGAGCGGCAGTCACGTGGATATTGTGATGACCTGCAACCGTAAGATACTGTTGGTCTTCCGCCGCGACCATATCCTTCTTTACTCCGCCGCGCGGAATCTTTTTTGTAATCGCTCCGCTTGCGTCATAGTACACGACGGAATATTCCACATAACGTTCGATATCGAAGTCCTCGACAAAAATACTGCTGAAAACTGAGGACGGAGCAATAGGAAAAGTAAATTCGAGCCTAACCGACTGACTTGTCGGTATTTGCGGTCCGTCGGGAGTATCTCCGCCCAAAGAAGGAGGCAGTTTGTCGGGGTCCACCGCGCCTTTATTGCAAGCCGCCAGCGTAACGATAAGCAATACGCTCAAAATCAGGATAAACAGCAAACATTTACGTTTTCTCATAGTTTCCACCTTACGTACCCGCGTATACGCGTATGTCCGCGCGCATATAGCGATACATATATCATAATACAATGCAAATGAAAATATGTCAACACCCGTTTGCTTCCGCCGCGACGCATGCGCGCTATATCGGAAGTCTAAACGGGTGCTTTTCGTTTAATGAGAACTAAAAATTTATATTTGCGCAGTCAGCGTATATTTACGTCTCCGAAAACGTCTCGTAGGATGTGCGAGTACATCGCGTTGTTGTTATCGAAATCCATTGCTGCTATGAAATACTTTTCCGCGGCAAGGTGGCTTTCTCTCGCCTTACCCAACTGCTCTACTGCAAACGCCGTATGGAGAACCACGTAATTCTTTTCCTCTTCGATAGCTCTCATATTCAACGCGCCGTCGTATACGCCTAGATTCACATTTTCCCTTACAAAGTCGGACATATGCCCTACGTCGCCGACCACCGCACTGTTTCCTATCACAAAGCCGTCGATAATCTTGGGATCGAGAGGATTTAAGATAACCGTGCCGCCGACGAGAAGTCCGCAAAGCTCGTCGAAAAATATTTTTTTCGCCGCGGAGCTTCCGCTCACTTTGTAAACGTATTTTCCGCGCAGATGGTCGTAATAGGTGTCTTCGCCGTTAGGACATATCGCATATGTGAACAGCGAACGTCGTAAACTGTTTTCGCGGTTTTCGCTGCGAAGCTTGGACGCGATAACAGAAGCATATGCGCGTATATCCGCTTGTTTCAATCCTTGCATTTCCAGCTCCATTTGGTTGTTAAAATGACAAAAAGCCGACTTTAAGTGCTGATATGCTCTTATAAAGTGCTGTTTTTTGCTATATAGAGCTTTTTCGATTTCTTCCTTACACTCTGCCAGCTTCTCGTGCGACAGGCTTGAAGCAAGGTCGTAAATAAAGTCCTTTATCATAGGGAGGTCGGCGCCGGAAGCATGCGGAGCGGTGGCGTCGACTATCGCCGTATCCAACTCCTTTATATAAACGCCGTCGAGACTGTCAGGGTCGCCCGAGCAATACCAAAGCTCGAAGTCGAGTCCTCTGCTCTTGGCTTCTGCGGCAAGTTTTTTGAGTATAGAGGATTTGCCCGTGCCCGGACCTCCTTTAAGCAATATCACTCTGTTTTTATTCTTCAACTCGGTTTCATAGTTGCCTATAAATCCGTATGCCGTATTGTTCCCGAGAAAATATCTTTCCATAGTTCACCTCGCAATATGCTATGAGGTACAAGCTATAAAATGTGAGCGTTTCGCTCCCTTTTCGCCTGTAACAAATTATTTCAAATTACGCATAGCATACCGTATGAAACACACAAATCTCACAGTGCATCAATCGGATGAAAGAATGTTCTTCCTTGAAAGGCTTCTTCGCAAATCGCATTTTTCAAAACCCACGCACGTCTTCGCGCCCAATATAAACGTTGATGCGGATACCGTGAACGCCATAGAAGAAGGCGCGATTGTCTTCCACGGCAAATGCACCGACGAGGCGCGCGATGCCGCAAAACGCCGCAATATTATGCTTCACTGCTTTATGAAAGACGAAAAATTTCAAGCGGTAAACTCGCGGCTCACGGCGGAGGGCGCACTTATGCTGATGATAGAGCACTCCGTCAAATCCATTGCCGATTGCAACGTGCTTGTGATAGGTTTCGGACGTATGGGCGCGGCGATTGCCAAATTGCTCGACAGACTGGGCGTCTCGCTGGATATCGCCACAAACTCCTCTCCCCGTCCCGCGTACGCGTTTGCCAACAACGTCGTCCCCTCTCGCAACTTCGATTTTTCCGCCTACGACGTAGTTATAAACACCGTTCCGCTCGCCATAGTAAATGACGCCGACCTTATGAGTATGAATAAGGACGCAGTATATATAGACCTCGCCTCCGCTGCGGCAATAAATCTCGAATACGCAAAGTACCTCGGGATTGACGCCGATATATATCCCGCTTTGCCTGCAAAAACCTGTCCGTACAGCGCGGCTAAGGCTATGCAGGAGTACATTTCGGAGGTATTGAAAAATGATTAAACTCGGACTTTGTATAACTGGCTCTTTCTGCACGTTCAAAAGCATTCTGAGCGCTATTGACGACCTTGTCGCAAACGACTTCGACGTGACGCCTATATTCAGCTATAACGTCTCTACGTTCGACACTAGGTTCTTTAAACAGGCTGACTTTGAAAAACTCGTAACAGAAAAGACGGGAAAGCCGCCCATAAAAACCATTGTAGACGCAGAGCCCTTCGGTACTGCGAAAGCAGTGGATATTATGCTTGTCGCGCCGTGTACCGGCAATACGCTCGCCAAAATCGCAAACGGCATAACGGATACGCCAGTTACGCTCGCGGTAAAAGCACATCTGCGCAACAACCGCCCCGTCGTAATATCCGTGTCGACAAACGACGCGCTTGGCGCCAACGCCAAGAACATAGGTTTTCTTCTTAATACGAGAAATGTTTTCTTCGTGCCATTCGGGCAGGACGCGCCTACAAAAAAATTCAATTCGCTGATAGCGGACACCTCGCTTATCGTGCCTACGTGCAAAGATGCCCTCGCAGGCAAACAGATACAACCTGTGCTCGTCTGATATACTTCATACTAAATTGCCGCCCGTACATTTTGGACGGGCGGCTTTACATACGGTCATACGCCGTCGAAAAAGTTGGAAATTTATTCTGCGGCGTACAATTTACCATAATTTTGTTGAAAATTATACGTCAATTTGTTTGCATTTACACATTTACAATCTTATAATGTCAGCGGTATGAAAAAGTCAGATGCGCTCAGTCTTACAAGCGGAAACGTATGGAAAACACTGCTTTCATATTCGCTACCCCTATTCGGCAGCGCTTTGGTACAACAGCTATATTCCCTCGTAGACCTGCTCGTCGTGGGAAATTTTGCGGCGGAAGGCGCGCTTGCTGTCGACGCGATAGGCAATGCCACCGTTATAATAAACGTTTTGCTTTCGTTCGCGCTAGGCGCCAATGCGGGGTGCGCCGTCATTGTAGCTAAATACGCGGGCGCAAAAAACAACAAAAAGCTCCGCGAAACCGTAAATACCGCGCTTATTTCCTTTTCTTTTCTGTGTGCGATTATAATGACTTTAGGTTTTGCTCTTGGCAGCCTCTCCTTGCGGGCGTTAAGCGTACACGGAGCTTATTTCGGAGACTGTCTGGATTATCTGTACATTTATGTCGGTTCGCTTCCGTTCATATTCCTGTACAACCTAGGTTGCGGCATATGCTCCGCTCTCGGGGACTCCAAAACGCCTTTCTTGTTCCTCGTCATCTCTTCCGCTCTTAATATCGCTCTGGACTTCCTGTTCGTATGCGCGTTTCATTTGGACGTGGCGGGCGCGGCGTGGGCTACGCTTATCTCTCAGGCGATATCCTGCGTTCTGACTGCCGTAGTATTGGCAAAAAAAATGAAAGCGGTCAAGTCTGACGAAAAACCGCTCGCGTTCAACAAATCCGTACTTAAAGAGCTTACGCTAGCTTCCGTGCCCGTAATACTGCAACAGTCATTCGTTTCGATCGGCAACTTCTTCGTGAATAAACGCATAAATACGCTGGATACGACGGGCGACGCAATCACGGGATTTACAACTGCGTTTAAGCTTGTTTATATAGCGAACTCCTCCGTTATGTCGCTTACAAACGGACTTTCCAACTTCGCGTCGCAGAATAAAGCGGCACAGCAATACTCGCGCATAAAACAAGGCTTCGTATGCGTTCTGCTCTATTCGCTCGTCGTTTCCGTCTTTTTTACGGTATTTATGGTCTCGATACCCGAACAGCTCACCTCCGTATTTATTCAGAAGGATAAGCTCACTGAGTCCGCTATGGGTCACTCGATGCAGTTCCTGACGATAGTAGGCGCATTTTTGCCTTTGGTCTGCGTCAAAATCGTAGCGGACGGAGCGGTCAGAGGATGCGGCGGTAATCTTGGCTTCGCTATCAGCACATTTACTGATTTAATTATGCGCGTAGTGCTCGTTTACGTTCTCATCGATGTCGGATGGGGATTTTCGGGAGTATGCTGGGCGTGGGTGATAGGCTGGGCGGTCGGCACCGCTATCGCGCTCGGCTTCTGGTTCGGCACAAAATTCCTGCGCGGCGTAAAATATTTTGAAAAACCATCGCCCGCAAAAAATGATAATGCGATTATCGAATTGTCAACGCCCTGTGATACAAGCGAATACATCCAAAATGACGCGGAGGAACAAAAAGATTAGCTCTCAAAAGGATTTCCAAGATTAAAGTCGAATATATAATCAGCTTATGAAAAATCAATAAAATTATAAAAATTATGCCGCTGATTGTTTCATTTTTGTTTATAAAAAAACTCACGCTTTTGCGTGAGTTTTTCCAATTTCAGTTACAATTATTGTGCGTCTTTAACGCCCTGCTCCGTACCGGCGATAACGATATTTCCGCTTCTCTTAACGGTTGTTCCATCAACCGTAGATGCAATTTCATTCATTTTGGACTCAAAACTCTTTGCATCGTCGGTATTCTTAAACTTAACTACCATAACGGTATCAGGTCTTGAAATTAAAGAATCTCCACCTTTTGCTGCGAGAATTGCCCACTCGATTTTGCCTTCCTCTACTCCGAGGGCTTCCGCGCTCTGCGATGCTACCTTGTAACCCGCTTTTTCCAGACGCTTCTGATAATCTGCCTGATTACATGCCACTAGGCAGATGCCGAGAACCGCAACCAGTGCGACGATTGCAACAAGTGCAATAATCTTCTTTTTCATTTTATCTCCTCCAATTAAGTTTTAATGTATATATTATATTCATTGCAGACTATGAAGTCAATGTTTGGGCGGGAAATATTAATAATTTATTAAAATTTGCTTAGTTGCAATACACTCTGTCGTTCAATTCTCAAACACAGTGTCCGAAACTCGTATTGATAGCCAAACCGTAAAATTAAAACAATAAAAGCCGCAACCATAAATGCCTGCGACTTCCTTGCTGTCAGACAGATGCTTTATCCTCCCACCGACTGATAAAATTATGGTAGATAATAATTATTAAAATGTCAATCATATTTTCTAACAATCTTAGAATTGTAATAAAACTTTTCTATTTTAATTAGAATAATAGTATGTACGGCATTCGCATCAAAGACCTTCGCAAAGAAAACAATCTGACCCAAAAACAGCTTGCGGAAATATTGCAAGTCGATTTTCGTACGGTGAGCTTCTGGGAGACCGAGCGGTTTGAGCCCAATATCGAGCAAATCATCAAACTGTGCAACTATTTCAACGTCAGCGCCGACTATATAATCGGCAGAAGCGTCATTTGACTGAGCATTCCATATAGAAGCTATAAGAAAATGCTGCTATGCGAATTTTACAATAGACATAGCACATGAAGCGCTAGTTATAACATTAGCTACTCTTTATCAGTTATTCCGCGCACGTTAACTAAAACCAAGCCGTCGCCTTCCTCCGCGCCCTGCGCGTCGCAGTGCAGTCTCTTGAAAGAGTGCACGCCGCTACGCACGCTCCCAAGCCAAGCACAAGCGTGTTGAGTGCGCAAACTCTATCTTGAATAGCGACTCGTCGTACTCAAACCTTATCATAACTATGTTAATTTATAATTTCTTTACATTCCGTTTTCTGTTTATAAAGAGAAACAGCACACTCAAACGAGTGTGCTGTTTCTTTTGGAAACCGGCATCGACATATCCTCCCGGGCCGTGTCCTCGTCGCAACTCGCACTTTTTGCTTGCTTTACGTTCGCTCTGCTTCTCGCAAAGCCGCGCTTTCTGTCGATTGCTCCTCTTGCTCTAAAAATATCATTAGCTATCAATATTGATTATTTATATATTTCTATCATTGTTCCGCTATGATATTTTTTTCGCTGTTATCTTGGCTGGACACGGCTGCTTTGCCAGTACATCGATTTCAGCTTATATAAAGAAACAGCACACTCATACGAGTGTGCTGTTTCTTTTGGAAACCGGCATCGACATATCCTCCCGGGCCGTGTCCAGCCAAGTACTTTCTGCGCAGCTGAGCTTAACTTCTGTGTTCGGTATGGGAACAGGTGGGACCTCAGCGCCATAGACACCGGTATTGTTGAAGGTCGTGCGCACTCTGCGCATCGTACATTCACAACTGCATAACATTCGGGAAAGAGAATTTTTGCTGATTAAATTTAGGATTAGGCAAATTGTATTTGTTGATTGAAGCCCTCGACCTATTAGTATCGGTCAGCTCAACGTATTTCTACGCTTACACACCCGACCTATCAACCTTGTGGTCTACAAGGGGTCTTACTTGATAAACAAAGGGATATCTTATCTTGAGGCTGGTTTCACGCTTAGATGCTTTCAGCGTTTATCCAATCCGCACATCGCTACCCTGCTATGCCACTGGCGTGACAACAGATGCACCATAGGTGCGTCCACTCCGGTCCTCTCGTACTAGGAGCAGAGCCTCTCAAATATCCTACGCCCACGATGGATAGGGACCGAACTGTCTCACGACG